>NZ_SKFB01000098.1:0-2714 GCF_004344885.1 Lysobacter sp. N42 | reverse complement strand
CGCCGGGGCGACGCGGGCGGATGCGCCGACCGGGCCGGCAGGCCCGGCTGTGCGCGGTGGCAGCGCGCCGGCCACGCGGGGTAGCGCGGCCGCCCCCGCGGCCGGCGGCGGGCCGACGGGCCCGGGCGCCGCCGACACGACCCCGCAGGCGCGCAGGGCCCCGGCGCCCGCGCCCGCTCCACCGGCCGGAGGCACCCGCTGATGCGTGCGTATCCGCGCTGGGTGCTCTACGCCAGCCTGCTGGGCGCGCTGCTGCTCGGCCTGCTGCCCTTGCCGGAGCTGCTGCAGCCGGTGCGCCCGTACTGGCTCGCGCTGGTGCTGGCGTACTGGCTGATCGAGGACCCCGACCGCGTCGGCCTGGGTTTCGCCTTCCTGCTCGGGCTGGTGGCCGACCTCGCCTACGGCAGCCTGCTGGGCGAGCAGGCCCTGCGGCTGGTGATCCTGGCCTTCATCGTGCAGCGCTTCCGCGCGCGCCTGCGCTTTTTCCCGATCTACCAGCAGGCGCTCACGCTGGGGGCGCTGCTGCTCAACGACCGCATCGTCAGCGCCGGCCTGCGCCTGGCGCTGGGCGAGCCGACCCTGCCGGCGAGCTTCTGGATCGCCCCGGTGGTCGGCATGCTGCTGTGGCCGGTGGTCTACGTGCTGCTCGATGCGCTGCGCATCGGGCGGTGGCGGCGCTGACGCGGAGCTGGACATGGAACCGCGCCGCTCGCGAGTGCTGAAGAATCCCCATGCGGAGGCCGCGCAGTTCCGCGCGCGCGCCGGCATCGCCTTCGTCGGCGTGCTGGCGATGCTCGCGGTGCTGGCGCTGTGGTACTTCCGCCTGCAGGTGATCCAGCACGACGAGTTCGCCACGCGCTCGGAAGAGAACCGCATCAAGCTCAAGCCGGTGGTGCCGGGGCGCGGGCTCATCCTCGATCGCAAGGGGCGCGTGCTGGCCGACAACGTCCCCGCCTACCGGCTCGACGTGACGCCGAGCGAGGCGGGCGATCCGGAGAAGTGGCTGCCCGAGCTCTCGCGCATCGTGCAGCTCGAGCCCGAGGACGTCGAACGCTTCCACGACGCGCGCCGGGCTTCGCGCGGCTTCAAGCCGGTCACCCTGAAGCTGCGCGTGACCGAGGAGGAGGCCGCGCGCTTCGCGGTCGACCGCTGGCGGTTTCCGGGCATCGAGCTGGTCTCCTACCTCAACCGCCGCTACCCCTACGGCGAGCTGACCGCGCACGTGGTCGGCTACGTCGGCCGCATCGACGAGGCCGACAGGAAGAAGATGGGCGAGGGCTTCGAAGCGCTCACCCACGTCGGCAAGACCGGGCTGGAACGCGCGTACGAGGAACTGCTGCGCGGCGACGTCGGCTACGAGAAGGTGGAGACGAACGTCGACGGCCGTGCGCTCGGCATCGTGGGCCGCGTGCCTGCCCGGCCCGGCACGGACCTGCGGCTTTCCATCGACATCGACCTGCAGCAGGCCATGGTGACGGCCTTCGGCGACAGGGACGGCGCGGGCATCGCGATCGACCCGCGCACCGGCGAGGTGCTGGCGATGGTGAGCCTGCCGAGCTTCGACGCGAACCTGTTCGTCAACGGCATCTCGTCCAAGCACTACAAGGCGCTGACGAAGAATCCCTCGCGCCCGCTGTTCAACCGCCCGGTGCTCGGCGGCGGGCCGCCGGGCTCGACCATCAAGCCGCTGGTGGCGCTGGCGGGCGTGGACAGCGGCCTGCGCACGCCGGAGTCGGCGGTGTTCTCCACCGGCGAATTCCACATCCCGGGCCAGCGCCGCGGCTACCGCGACGCGCATGGCGGCGCGGGTTGGACCGATCTGCGCAAGTCGATCTCCGAGTCGGTCAACTACTACTACTACAAGCTCGCCTACGAGATGGGCATCGACCGCTTCGCCGAGTACATGCGGCGCTACGGTTTCGGCGCGAAGACCGGCATCGACCTGCTGGGCGAGAACGCCGGCGTCGTGCCCTCGCCGCAGTGGAAGGCCGAGCGCAGCAAGGAGCCGTGGTACGCCGGCGAGACGGTGATCGCCGGCATCGGGCAGGGCTACTGGATCGCCACCGTGCTGCAGCTCGCGCGCGGCACCGCGGCGATCGCCAACGGCGGCGAGCTGCATCCGCTGCGCCTGGTCGCCGCGCGGCGCGACGGCTACAACGCGCGCTGGATGCCGATGCCGCATGCGCGCGGCCCGCGCATCACCGACAACGCGCAGCACCTGCGCGCGGTGCAGGAGGGCATGATCGCCACCATCCACGGCGGCGGCACGGCGACCATGATGGCGCGCGGCGCGCCCTACATCATGGCGGGCAAGACGGGCACGGCGCAGAAGGTCAGCCGCAAGGGCAGCCGCTCGATGGATCCGCGTTCGCTGCCCTACCACCTGCGCCACCAGGCGCTGTTCGTGGGCTATGCGCCGGCCGACGACCCGCGCATCGCGATCGCGGTGTCCGTGGAGCACGGCGGCTACGGCGGCAGCACGGCCGCGCCCATCGCCCGCAAGGTCTTCGACGCCTGGCTGCTGGGCCGGATGCCCGAGCCCGAGGAAGGGGCGATGCGCTCGCCGCAGGGCGGGGCCTCGCTGGAATGGCCGCTGCCGGGGATGGACGAGGAGGGCAAGCCGCTGCCGACGGCCGTGCCCGCGGTGGGGACGCCACCGCGCGCCGCAGCTGCCGCGGCGCCTGCGACGCCACGCGCCGGTGCGGCCGCACCGG
>NZ_SKFB01000097.1:0-2859 GCF_004344885.1 Lysobacter sp. N42 | reverse complement strand
AACGACAGCTGCATCGCACTCACCCCGATCACGGTGAGGCATTGTCGCGCAATCGGGCGGAGTTGTTCAGACCTTCCTTAAGCCGCGCCGCGAAGCGGCGTCGGCTTGGACGAATTGTTAGACAACAGCCCCTAACCCTTCAGATCTGTCTCGATTGGCCACATTAGGCGCTCACCAACGACCGCCAATCCCACGTGGTCCGCGCTTTCTACGGCATGCCGCGGAACCACAAACGTTAGGTTTTCAACGGTTACGGCGCGGTTTGAGCTGTTCAGCCTGGCGCGGATTGGCACCTCGGACTCGAACAGGGTCTTCTGTGGTGTTCCATCGCCTTTCTCCTCGATTGCCACGAATCGAAGCGACGGATTGATGATCCGGTCGGTCGCGTTCGACTTAGCTTGCGGATCAAATGTAAGGTCGAGCCGCTGTACCGAATAAACATAGTTGACGCCTTCAATGCGACGCTCGACCTGGCCCTTGAATGCCAGCGACCCATACGACCCGTCCAGGCTTTTGGCCATCTCTCCGTTACTGCACGACGCGAGCAGCGGTGCAAGCAGCAAAGCATTCCATTTCATGCGCGAAGATCCTCCACCTGTTGTCTAACACCTGAGTTAAGCCGCGCCGCGAAGCGGCGTCGGCTTGGACGAATTGTTAGGGCTCACGCGGCGACGCTGACGACTGCCGCCGCCAGAACCAGCAGGACGGACATGGCCAGAAGCGCAACCCAACCCAGCCCGACATGGCGCGGATCCACGCTGCTGGGGGACCCATCCAGCAGGTTGTGCCGGAAGGCGAAAATACTCCCTAGCAGCATGCCTGTCCCGAGCAGTCCGAACGGGAGATGCTCCATGCTTAAGGCGCGCGTTAGGTAGAGCAGGCCGCCAATCAGAAGGGGCAGCGACCAGAGGCGGTACCACCTTTTCGGTCGAGTGCTACGTGTGTCGGACATGAGCCCTAACACCTGAGTTAAGCCGCGCCGCGAAGCGGCGTCGGCTTGGACGAATTGTTAGGCGTTGGCTGCGACACGGCGGGCGCGGAGGCGAGTGGCCGCGTGCTCCCCGACGAAGGCACCCAGCGCGACGAGCGGAAACGAAAGTGCCATGGCACTCATATTGGTAGCCGCCAAGCTGGCGTAGCCGGTCCGACCGTCGCCAATGGCGTGCAGGGTATAGAGGATCAACCCCCACACCGCCACGTGTACCAGAAGGGCGACCAACACGAACGGCCTACGAGCGACGAAGCCGCCAAGCGCGGCCCCCACGAGCCCAGACACGGCAGGTTGGATCCAGCCAGACATGGGGACAAGTTCGCCCAGAAGGACTGCGACGACCAGCATTGCGGCAACAGCGATAAGCATTCTCTTCACGGGCAACGTCTCCTTGTTACAACGCCTAACACCTGAGTAAAGCCGCGCCGCGAAGCGGCGTCGGCTTGGACGAATTGTTAGGCAGCGCGAGTTCACAAAGTAAGTGCAACACCCGAGCCCCCTGAAAGCGAGACGGTGAGCGGGCAGACTGAAGGCGACACCTCGGCCAGGAGGAGATCGCTTCTGTACAGCCAGCTCACCGAGCAGGAACGATACACCGTGGGCGTATTGCACCGCCAAGGCTGGAGCCTGCGGGCGATCGGGCGGGATCTGGGCCGTGCCGCCAGCACGATCAGCCGCGAACTGGCCCGTAACCGCTGCCACGCGACGGACGGCGCGTACCGACCGAGCAAGGCCCAGGAACGCGCCAACGGCCGCCGCCGACGCTCGCGGCAAGTGAAGCAGCACGGCCCGGAGCTCTACGCCCGTATCGATGCGCTCCTGAGCGGCGAGCAATGGAGCCCCGAGCAGATTGCCGGCGAGCTGGCCAGGACAGGTGCGGCGCGGATCAGCGCGATGACAATCTACCGCTACGTGCAAGCGGATGTCCGGGCAGGCGGCACGCTGAAGCGATGGCTGCGACACGGCCGTAAGCGACGACGCAAGCGCACACCGGGACTGGAAAAACGCGGTCGTCTGCAGGGCAAGCCGATGATCGACACGCGGCCCGAGGCCGTGGAACGACGCGACGAGCCTGGCCACTGGGAAGGCGATACAGTGATGGGTGCGGCGGGAGAGCGGGCCTGCCTTCTGACGCTGGTGGAGCGCAGCACCGGCCTGGCTTTGGTGGCGAAGCTCGCGCACCGCACGACGACAGCAGTGAACCGCGCTGCGCTGCAGTTGATCATCCGCAGTGGCCTGCCGTTCAAGACGATCACCTGGGACAACGGTACCGAGTTCCACGGCTACCGCGCACTGGATGAAGCGACCGGCACGCAGAGCTACTTCGCTTACCCGCACCGACCGTGGCAGCGCGGCAGCAACGAGAACTTCAACGGCCTGCTTCGACAGTACGTGCCCAAGCGCACTTCAGTGGCGAAGCTCCGACAAGCGGACTGCAACGCGCTTGCCCATAAACTCAACACACGGCCCGGAAGCGCTATGGCTACCAGACCCCAATTGAACGGTACGAAGAACTGCGCCGGGTGTTGCACTTGGGGTGTTAATTCACCCATCACACCAGCGCCGCAACAACTGCAGGGCTTTAGCGTGCCTCTCCGATACGAGACCCGCCGCGGGATGGTAGCGGAAGCCAGAATGACTTTGGCCCGCAGCCTCCAAGGCAAGGTTAGCCTCTGCGCGCGCGTCCGGCTCGCTTCCCTGAGCGGCGGAGATGATTGCTTTGGTCGCGTGGAACCTGAAATGGTCTACAGCGAACATCAGCCGATGTTCCGCGGCGGACAAGAGAGTTAGGGAAGGTCTGAACAACTCCGCCCGATTGCGCGACAATGCCTCACCGTGATCGGGGTGAGTGCGATGCAGCTGTCGTT
>NZ_SKFB01000096.1:0-3092 GCF_004344885.1 Lysobacter sp. N42 | reverse complement strand
CGGCCAAGCTGCCGCAGCTCTGGCATGATCGGCTCCGGATAGCCCGCCGCAGCGGCGCGGCTTAGCTCTGGTGTTAGCTGTGCACGTGGCCCGGCCGTATTCCGCGGTGGCGCCCGCGGCTTCGCGTCGTCTTCGGCCACATCCTGCGCCAGGGTTCTCGGCTCGCGCCGCACAAGCCTCGTCGTCTGCGGTATTCCATACCGCCCAGGCATGACCGGGCGGCGCTCGGACGCCTGGCGGCCCGGATCCGACGGCTTCGGCCACGGCCGGGGTGCGGCTTTCGCGGGGTTGCTCTGGCCGATCCTCGCTTCGCTCACTGCAGCGGGTGCAAAGCCAAGGGGTTGAAGGTTCGCCTCGGCGGAAAGAGCACCCGCTGCGCACAGCTAACTAGTCGCTCAAGCCGACGCCGCTTCACGGCTCCGTTGTCCTGGCCGGCCGCTCTGGCATGATCGGCTCCGGATAGCCCGCCGCAGCGGCGCGGCTTAGCTCTGGTGTTAGCTGCTGTCAGTGGTTCTGTTGCAGCGCGGTGGCGCACGTTATCCCGCGTTGGGCTTCTGCCACTGTTCGCCCTCCGATTCTTCTCGGCCCGCGCCGTGGCGGCTTTCGCCGCTAGCGGTATTCCATACCGCCCATCTGTCAGTGCCGGCGCTCGGATCTGTCATGTGTGGCTGCCTGCCTCCGGCCAGCTTGGGCTTTCGTCGGGTTGCTCTGATCGTTTCTCGCTTCGCCGAGCGCTGCGGGCTCAAGAGCAATCCGCCGCGTGCCGCGGTTCGCGCCCGCTGCCGTTGCAGCTAACAAGTCGCTCAAGCCGACGCCGCTTCGTCGCTTCGTTGAACCGAGCCCACGCTCTGGCATCATCGGCCTCGGAAAGCCCGCGCAGCGGCGCGGCTTAGCTCAGGTGTTAGAGCGCTCATGAAGAGAATCGCGTTTGTGGTTTTTCTTCTCGCGGCAGGGGGAGCGGCGTGGTGGTGGCTAAGGCCGGCGCGACAGGCCGTTGGTGAGCCCGTTGAAACCTGGACCAAGGGCCGAGGAGCTGGGCAGGAAGTGCGCTTGTTCGCGTCTGGCCGTTACGAAAGCTCGGCGTTCTGTGATGTTTGCCCGCCCGGAGCCAAAGCCGGAACATGGCGCGAAACCACCACCGGGTTAGTGCTCGCGCCTGCGGGCGAGCGCCCCGTTACCCTTAGGAAGGTCGTCTTTCGCGGGTGCAGGGCTTTGGTTGCGCAAGGCGCCCCGGCGCCACGCTTTCCAACCGACGTATTCTTTCCGGCAAGCGAGAGCTGCGGGAACGCGCTCTAACAATTCGTCCAAGCCGACGCCGCTTCGCGGCGCGGCTTAACTCAGGTGTTAGGCGGCGGAGCGGGTAATGTCGCCCGCGGTACTAGCAACACACACGAGCCGCGACTGACAGTTACGATGGTCCAACTGGCGGAGAAGATTCATGAGCTGGAAACTGGACGAGCTGAAGGGCTGGCAGCAGGCCTTGCTTGTGTTCGGAGGCCTAGCTGCTATATGGGCCTTCGGACACCTGAGCGGAAACGCTGACAAGGTTGAGGACCGCGCGGAGCAGGGTCGTGAGGCATCTGCACAAGAAGCGGTTGCAGCTGAGCAGCTGGCGGCCGATCATGTGGATTATTGTGTTGCCCGCGGGGTTGCCTATTTCAAGGAAATTGGTTCGTACCCGACGTTGCAGAGCGCGCCAAATGCAGGCCGTCCAGCCGAGGCTGTAGCCCGCGAGCGATGCAAACGTACCCTCACAGCCTTCTAGGCTGCGCCGCTCCAACAATTGCGAGCCGCCGCCTAACAATTCGTCCAAGCCGACGCCGCTTCGCGGCGCGGCTTAACTCAGGTGTTAGCCACCTTATGGAGCAACTTCCCGTCATGAAGTGCTTGACCCTCCTGTTCGGCTGCCTCCTCGCGCTGCATGCCGGGTCCGCTCGTGCCGACGAGCGTGCCAACCGCGTAGACCGCTTGTCACGGCTAATCGCAGAGTCCCGGTTTGGGGAGATTGGGCGAACGCAAGCTGTCCTTACCTTGCTGTGCGAGCGGCCGGGCACGGCGACCGCGCTCCGCGAACCTTCCGCACGTGCGCTTGCCGAATTGATGATTCAGGGCAAGGCGAGCTGGAAAGACGGAGATACCCCCGAGCTAATGCACGCGCTGGCCTTAGCAATGAATGTCAACTACGCTCAAGGCATCAAGCTTGTCGTTGGCGGCAAGTCTAAAGTAGCTACGGAATTGCGGGAAGCCGTGTGCCGAGCCAGCGCTGAAAAGGCTGATACGTTCCTAGAAGCACCGCCGCCAAAATCCTCGGAAGGTGGCTAACAATTCGTCCAAGCCGACGCCGCTTCGCGGCGCGGCTTAACTCAGGTGTTAGATGGCCACGACAGATCACGAGAGCATTGAGGCTCTAGTCCGGTGGAACGAGCTCTCGCGTGCAAACGTCGAGAACGAACTCGTGTCCACTATGTTCGAGGGAGCCTTCAAGGCTCACGAGCCTATGGACAGTTTTACCACCTGGCTCCTAGCAGGGTCGGGAGCGGTCGCATCGTTCTTCCTGAGCAACGCGGATAAGCTCATACCCTTCCTTGGCAAGACCGGCTTCCTTACGGCGGGTGTCCTTCTCTGTCTTTCCGGCCTGTTCGGCCTTACCTCTAAGATCTTCAGCCTCCGGTTCAAGACAGCTAATGAAGCGTCGAATGCCCTCCAAGCCGCTTTTATCTCGAAACTGAAAGCGTACGAGCCGACGGAGCAGGAAATCCAATCGGTTGCGGCATCACACGGCGTTGAGCTTGAAACCGAGGTGCGTATGCACCGCGTTCTGGAGCAGTTCTTTTCCATCCTGCCACGCTGGGTTCGTTGGGTTGCGCTGCGCCAAATCAGGAAAAATGTTGGTCACCCGCAGATCGGATACATCTCGCGCGTCAAGAGCCTGCACGCCCAGGGCATATCAGCGTTTCTGCAAGCACTGCTTTTCATCGCGTTTCTGGCTGCTGGCTTCATCTTCCCGGCGGCCATCTAACAATTCGTCCAAGCCGACGCCGCTTCGCGGCGCGGCTTAACTCAGGTGTTAGCGCCCGCAGTTGGGGCTCGGT
>NZ_SKFB01000095.1:0-3109 GCF_004344885.1 Lysobacter sp. N42 | reverse complement strand
AACGACAGCTGCATCGCACTCACCCCGATCACGGTGAGGCATTGTCGCGCAATCGGGCGGAGTTGTTCAGACCTTCCTTAGCGCCCACCCGTCAGAACATCGACTTCTGGCGCTCTTTGTTTGAGTGCGGTTGTTCTAGAGAGTCTGGGAGCAGGACTTGCATAAAGCGCTCTGACGATCGCGCGCACTCGTCCAGAAGTTCTAGCCGATCTAGTGCGACGTATGTGGCGCAGGAGCGGGCTTGGCAGTTGATGGACTTTTCCGGATTGAACTCAATGTCCGTAAATCCAGCATATCGATGTAAGCGTTGCAAGAACTCTCTATGCGGATAAAGCGCTCTTATGTAGAGCCAATCATAGAAGGCAGTCTTTGGAATGAGCGGGAAGTCCTGCCCCTCAAAACGGAAGCCAACCAGCTTTCCGGAGCTAGACAGCCTTTCATCACGCTTTGCGTCTCTGCTCTCCACACCAAACAGGTCTGTATAAGGGCCGCCGTGCTCGAAAACTTTGCTGCCTTGGAAGGCGCATTCCAGTGAGATCACGCCGCCCTCATCCAGCTCTACCTTGAGGTTGAAGGCGCTGAGTCTTTGTCCGAGCTTCTCTTCGGACTTTGACGAGACTTCAAGCAAAGGCTCGATGCCGCGCTTTGCGGCCGCCGCGTGAAGCTCAGAGACGTTCTTCTTCTTTTGGGAAGGCGCCATGCCCTTGTGCCACAAGAACGAAACACTGGTCTCTTCCACCAGTCGGCCGGCTTTTTGTGAAGGCATGAAGATGGGGCGTTCTGCCACGTTAAATACCAGAGATTAGTGATAGGGGAATCCGCCCGGGTACAAGCAACTCGTACTTACAAGCGCGCTTCTTTCGCTCAAGCAAAGATGGATCAAGCCATTTGTGCGCAGGGGCTATGATCTCAAAATCCATCTCCGAGACAGCCGCCGTTAGATCCATCATCTCTACACCAGATTTATTGGCAACATCTGGGCAGAACAGAACGCCTGGCGTGTGGATAACGCTTGGATCAATACGGAGGAATCGAGACTCTTGAATTCTCCCGTCTTTCCGCGCTACGAACTCCATCGGGTGTTCAGGCAAGAAGCAAAGATGGACATAGATGTCTTGTCCTTTGATCGCATCCGCGTCGTGGCTCCAATCATTTCCGCCCGGCGCAACAACGTTGCCCTTGATTTGCGACCAGGGAAGCAGGCCGCCATGGGCCTTGATGGACGGCAGATTTCGGGTGTCTGTGAAGTGATAGAAACTAGTAATTCCAAATCTTTGCAAAAACTCGGATGGTGTAATGATCCCAGATGTCTGAGCTGGCTGCCCGGAGACCGGGAAGTTTCCGGCCTGCAGCGTCTCCAAAAGCTTTTTGAGAAGGTCATTCATGCGTCCTGGCTTCAATGCGTGGGCGCTAACACTTGAGTTAAGCCGCGCCGCGAAGCGGCGTCGGCTTGGACGAATTGTTAGCGCCCGGCCTGGTTGGGACAGGCGCCTCCGAAGACTTACGGCCGCGAGCATGCCACGCCCTGTCCGGAACGGCAGCTGCCCGCGAGCCCGGCCGCGACGGGAGCGAGGCGGCACGGCCGAACGAGCCGCGCTGCGCGAGCAGGGCGGCAGGGCCGATGCTGCAGGGCAAGCTGATTGCCACACCCGCCGAGACGTGTCCGGGCAGGGTGCCGCGCTGCAGCGGCTTGGCTGTGCGGTCTGCACGGCGCGGCAGCCTGCGTGGAGCCGGCGAACCGGCCGGGCACGACGCCACGGTGCATGGCCACTTGCTTTGCGGTACCAGCCGCACACGAGCGGAAAAGGTCGAGTGCGACGGACAAGCCCCGAATACCGAACCTCAACTGCGGGCGCTAACACCTGAGTTAAGCCGCGCCGCGAAGCGGCGTCGGCTTGAACGACTTGTTAGGCCCCGCCCAGATGACGGCGCGACCTGCGTGTTGGGACAAGCAACCCATCCTCTAGCTCGACGAGTGCGGGCGTTGGCTCGCCGGACAAGAACACCATTTCGCAAGGCCAATCGCCACTATCTGGCTCCCAGCCGATCGGCTTGCTGAACTGCAGATCCCAGATCGCATTTCCGTCCTTCATTCGGCCGACAATTGTGGGACTTTCGGCATCGCTGCGGTCCACGGTGAGCTTGATGAAACCCTTTACGCGGCGCCCTGTGCGCGTTGCCCGGGCTGCGCGCTTCCACCCCGGAAGCTCCATTGCGATTGCAACAGCCACAAGCCCGCTGACGCCAGCGACGAACAGCGCCACCACCCGCAGCTGTTCCTGCGTGGATTGACTGAATAGGTATACGCAAGCGGCGGCGATCGCGCCTAATGCGATCGCAATAGACTTCAAAGGCCAAACCTCGCCGAATCTGCGTAAGTAGACAACCTGCTGATCGCGCGTTAGCGGCATTGACCTTCTTGACGATTGCGGTTTAGTCACGTGCGGGGCCTAACACCTGAGTTAAGCCGCGCCGCGAAGCGGCGTCGGCTTGGACGAATTGTTAGGCCACAAAGCGAGCATATCCATTCTCCAGGAGCGCGCCTTGCACGGTTTCCCACGGGATGATGCGACGAATCGCACCCGCTCGCGCCATTTCAGTGCCCTCACCAGCGGCGATGCGCTTCGCTTGCCGGACTAGTCTACGGGAGACGCCCGCCGCATCGGCCAGGTATGAGAGCAGCCCCGGGCAGACGACATGGTTGTACACGAACCGCGCATCTCGGCCAGACGTGGTCGTGCGACCGTAGGCACCCGAACTGTTGTAGTGGACGAGCCAACCAACCCAGTGTTCCTTCTGGCTCTCGTACCAAGCAGAACGCTTTCGCCGTCGATCTTCTGGGAGCCGACTGACCGCGATCAAAAGTTCTGCAATCTCCAGCGACCTTTCCATTGGGGCCTAACACCGGAGTTAAGCCGCGGCGCGTAGTGGAGGCTTTGCAGTGGCAAGCTCTACCTGCCACTGCAAAGCCGGAACGAAGCGGCGTCGGCTTGAACGACTAGGGCCTGTTAACACTATCGCAACGATTCGATGATCAGTGCGAAGTGGATGAAGGCCGCGAACATGACGTCGAGCTTGTCGAAGCGGCTGAAGATGCGGCGGAACCCTT
>NZ_SKFB01000094.1:0-3513 GCF_004344885.1 Lysobacter sp. N42 | reverse complement strand
GCTGTCGGATGGCGGCGTGGTCGGCTACGAGGCGCTGATGCGCTGGAACCATCCCGAGCGTGGCGTGCTGGCGCCGGCGGCGTTCCTGCACGTGGCCGACGCCAGCGGCAGCATGGAGGCCATCGACTGGCAGGTGTTCGAGCGCACGCTGGCGATGGTGCCGCGGCTGCTCGAGCGCGGGCAGTACGTCAACCTGAACTTCTCGCCGCGCCATTTCCGTTCGCTGGACATCGACGAACGCTTCCTGCGGCTGCTGCATTCCAGCGGCGTGCAGCCGGCGCAGGTGCGCATCGAGGTGACCGAGGGCGCGCTGCTGGACAACCCCGAACAGATCGGACAGGTCTTCAACCGCCTGCGCGAGCACGGCGTGCTGATCGCGCTCGACGATTTCGGCACCGGCTATTCCTCGCTGAGCTATCTGCACCGCTTCAAGCTCAACACGGTGAAGATCGACCGCTCGTTCATCGGCGACCTCTGCCTCGAGGATGAAGGCGGAAGCACGGCCGTGGTGCGCGCGATCCTCGCACTCTCGCGTGCGCAGCGGCTGGAGGTGGTGGCCGAGGGCATCGAGACCGAGAGCCAGCGCCGCGCGCTGCTGGAGCTGGGCTGCGAGCTGGGACAGGGCTATCTCTTCGCCAAGCCGCGCTCGTTGCAGGCCATCCTCGACGCGCGCTGACCAGTCAGTCGGCGGGCGCGGCCTGTCGGCAGGCTTCCACGACCGCGCGCAGCGGGGCGCCGGGCGCGGTGGTGGCCACCACGTCCCCGCCGGCGGCCACGGTCATGCGGCCGGCCATCAGCAGCCGGTCCAGGATGGGAGCATCCAGGGCGATGCGCGTGGCCAGCATGGGCGCCAGCGGGGTTTCCACGCGGTGGGCGGGATAGTCCATGCGCACGCCGTCGGCCTGCAGGGTGAGTACGCGGATGTCCTCGGGCGCCCCGGGCGCCTGCCGTTCCAGCAGCAGCTGGCCGGCGGCCGGGTCGCAGGACAGCAGCAGCACGCCCTCGCTGCCGGGCGCGCCCCAGACGGCGCGAGGCGGGTGCGATTCCTGCAGCAGCCAGCGGCCTGCGGGCACCGGCGCGTCGCCCCGGGTGGCGGCGTCGCGCCTGGATTCGATCGCGATGAGCGACGCGCCGACATCCACCGCGGCATCGGTGCCCTCCACGCGCATGGCCGATGCAGCGGGCGCAGCGCGGGCGGCGGCTTCGGGCGCGGGCCGCGAAGGCGTGCACGCCGTGCCGACCACGAGCAGGAGCACGGGCACGAATCGATGCGGACATTGCATGGCGACCTCCGGGCTTCCCAGCCTAAGGCACCGGGCATGGGTATGCGATCAAGCGGGCTTACGCTCCCGTCACCGCGCGCTGCCCGCCGGCTAACGCCGGCCTGCGCAGCATGGGAGCCCCGACCCCGGAGAGCGTCATGGGCACCAACATCCACGAGCGCCACCGCAACCAGGCCGGCAAGTCCTCCAATCCGCCGCCGGGCCCCGACCAGGCCGGTGGCCGCACGCATGCGCTGCGCGCCGGCAAGGACGGCCCCACCCAGCGGCGCAACTACCAGCCCGAGGAGTCGCGCACCCGCGAGGAAGGCCGCGACGACCACCGCAACGGCAGCGACCACGACGCGCACTGACCCAGGAGGCCCCATGCGACCCGACCCCGCCAAAGAGCGCGCCACCCAGACCTCCGGCAGGAAGGACGAGGCCCGCGATCTCGACCATCACGGCCAGAAGCTTTCGCCCGCGCATCGACCGGAAGCGCAGGCCGAGGACCGCGCGGCCGGCATCGACCGCACGCGCTCGCGTGACCCCAACTTCGGCCGGGGCCATCACTGAGCGATGGGCTATTCCCACGCCTTCGTCGCACGCGAGCCCACGCGCGCGGAGGTCGACGCCATGCCCGGCGACGTGCTGCTCGAGTTCGGAGCGCCCTGGTGCGGGTACTGCCTCGCCGCCGCGCCGCTGGCCGAGCAGGCGCTCGCCACGCGCGAAACGCGCCACCTGCGCATCGAGGACGGGCGCGGGCGCCGGCTCGGGCGCTCGTTCGGCGTCAAGCTCTGGCCGACCTTCGTGCTGATGCGCGACGGCGTCGAGTGGGCGCGCAGCGTGCGGCCGCGCTCGATGCGCGAGATCGAGGCGCTGTTCGAGGACGCCGCCGACGGCGGCGCATGAACCCATGAGGCCCGCCGACGACCCCTTCGACCCGGCCGCGATCCTCGGCGGCCTCTACGGCGACGGCATCATCGGCCTGAAGGGCGCATTCGATCCGGGCTGGGCCAACCGCCTGCGCGAGGACATCGAGCTGCTGTTCGCCGAAGCCCTGCAGCGCGAGGGCGGCGCGGTGCCGCGCGGCCCCAACCGCTACTACGTCGAGATCCATCCCGAGCGCCTGCGCGGCTTCACCGAGCTGGCCACGCATCCGTGGGTGGTCGCGGTCTGCGAGGCGGTGCTGGGGCCGGCCTGGAGGATCGTCGAGCTCGGCTTCGACGTGCCCGGGCCGGGCGCCATGGACCCGCCCTGGCATCGCGATTTCCCGATGCCCGCGGAAACCCGCATCGGCCGTCGCCTGGATTCGCTGGCGTTCAACGTCACCGCCGTCGACGTCAGCGAGGACATGGGCCCCTTCGAGATCGCGCCGGGCACGCAGTGGGATCCGGGCGACGACTTCGAGGACGGCATGTTCCCGCCCGAAGCCCGCTGGGCGCGCTATGCCGCGCGCGCCGTGCGCAAGGCGCCGCGCCGCGGCGACATCTCCGCGCGCTCGGCGCTCACCATCCACCGCGGCACCGCAAATCGCTCCGCGCATGCCCGCCCGGTGCTGGTGCTGGGCGTGGACGGGCCCACGGCGCGCAATGCCGAGCGCCACGACCTGCAGTTCACCCCCGCGGCCTTCGACGCGCTGCCCGCGGCGCTGCGTCCGCACCTGGCCTGCCGGGTGGTCCAGACGCTGGAGCCGATCGTGCAGCTGCACCAGATCGAGGGCCTGCGCATGGGGCGCATGTAGGTCGGCACGGCGGCGCGTGCATCGCGGCCCCGCGCGGGCGTCATGCGTAGACTGCGCGTCCCCGAGCAAGCCGCCCGCCATGAGCGCCCCCGAAGACACCGCCGAATCCATCGTCGAGCATGCGCAGGCACTGGCGCGGCTGGATCCGCACATGGCGGCGCGCGCCTGGAACGAGGCCGTCGCCGCGCACGTGCGCACGATCCGGCTGCTCGGCGCGCCCTACGTGGACGGCGCGGTCGACCGCGTCTTCTACCGCGCGCTCAAGGCCGCCTCGCTCGCGGCCGACGGCGTGTTCGTGCATACGCCGGGCGGCCGCGTGGAACTGCTGGTCGACACCCGCCGCGGGCAGCAGCGCTTCGAGCTGCTCGCCCCGGCCGAGCTGCGCGAACTCGACGTGCGCTAGGGCCTGTTAACACTATCGCAACGATTCGACGATCAGTGCGAAGTGGATGAAGGCCGCGAACATGACGTCGAGCTTGTCGAAGCGGCTGAAGATGCGGCGGAACCCTT
>NZ_SKFB01000093.1:0-3526 GCF_004344885.1 Lysobacter sp. N42 | reverse complement strand
CGCCTACGGCTATCGCGACCAGGAATACTTCTTCCTGAAAATCCGCGCAGCCTTCCCCGGTATTCAGCGATGAACCTTTCTTTTTGCCGGCCTTAAACCTGCGGGCAATGCCCGGCATCACAGCGATATGCTCACCGCCGTGCTCGACGCCCCCGGCCTCCGCGACGCTCCGTCGGACGACGACCGCGTGCTCGTGGACGAGGCGCGCGGCGGCAGCATCGCGGCGTTCGAGGCGCTGTACCGCCGCCACGTCGGGCGCGTGCACGGCGTCGTTTCGCGCCTGGTCGGCGGCGTCGGCACGCGCGCCGAGGACCTGACGCAGGAGGCCTTCGTGCGTGCCTGGCAGGCGCTGCCGGGCTTCCGCAGCGACTCCGCCTTCGGCACCTGGCTACACCGGCTTGCCGTGAACACCGCACTCATGGACATGCGCAGCCGCCGCGTCCGCGCGCATGACGAGGGCGACGACGAAGCGCTCGACCGGATCGGCCAGGACGATTCGGCCGGACGGTCCACGGCCCTGGGCATGGACCTGCAGCGTGCCGTCGCCAGCCTGCCTCCGCGTGCGCGCGCCGTGCTCGTGCTCTACGACGTGGAAGGCTGGACGCACGAGGAGATCGCCGCCGAACTCGGCATGGCGATCGGCAGCTCCAAGGCGCAACTGCATCGCGCGCGCATGCTGCTGCGCGAACGACTGGGAGATTCCGCATGACGACGAACCCGCACGACCCGCGGCCCGCCGGCGAGGGCGCGACGCCCGATGCCCTGCGTTGGCAGCTGCGCGCGCTGCGTCAGGACGCCGTACCCGACCGCGACCTGTGGGCCGGCATCGAACCGCGCCTGCAGCGCCGGCCGCAGGCGGTCGGCACGCAGCGCACGCCCTGGCTGGCACTCGCGGCGAGCCTGCTGCTGGTGGCCGGCGTCGCCGGCGTGTGGCAGGCGCGGCCCCCGGCGGGCGATGCAGGCGCGACCGCGCTCGTCGAGGCGCGCCGGCTCTCGGCCGACTACCGCCGGGCGCTTGATGCCTTGCCCGCCGCTGCCGCCGATACGCGGACGCTCGCGCCGGCGATCGACGAACTCGATCGCAGCGCCGCGCAGATCCGCCGCGCGCTGGCGCGCGACCCCGACTCGCGGCTGCTGCTCGAGCAGTTGCGCCGCACGTATGCCCGGCGTCTCGCGCTGTCCCAGCGCGTGCTCGTCGGCTGACCAGGAGCCCCGATGAATACCCGTCCGATCCTCGCCGCCGCGCTCGTCGCCGCGCTCGTCCCGGCCACCGCGCACGCGGGCCGTCCCATCGACGAAACCCGTCCGCTCGACGCCCGCGGCATGGTCAAGGTCGAGAACCTCAAGGGCAGCATCGAGGTGCGTGCCTGGGACCGCAGCGAAGTGAAGATCGAAGGCGTGCTCGGCGATGGCGTCGAGAAGCTGGAGATCGAAGGCGGCGGAAAGCGCCTGCACGTGCGGGTCAGGTACCCGGCGCGCCGCGGCCTGCTCGGCGCCGATCGCCGCATCGGCCCGACCACGCTGCGGCTCATGGTGCCGCTGCAGGCCGACCTGGATCTCCAGGCGGTCGCCGCCGACGTGACGGCCTGGGGCGTGGCGCCGGGCTCGCTGAAGATCGACAACGTGAGCGGGCGCACGACGGTCGCGGGCGCACCGCGGGAGGTCGAGGTCGACACGGTGAGCGGCGACGTGGATCTCACCGTGAACCGTGCGAGCGTGCAGGTCGACAGCGTCAGCGGGAACATCCGCATCAGCGGGCGGCTCGGGCCGGAGATCGAGGTCGAGAGCGTCAGCGGCGACATCGAGCTGCGTGCCGTGCAGACCGCGCTTGAGCGGGTGGAGGGCGCGAGCGTGTCGGGCGACATGCGCGTGCAGGGCGCGCTTTCACCCCGTGCCCGCGTGCAGCTCGAGTCGGTGAGTGGCGACATCGCGCTGCGGCTGCCGCGCGGCACGTCGGCCGAGCTTCGCGCCGAAAGCTTCAGCGGCAGCCTGCGCGCGCCCGGCGCCACCGTGGAGCGGCCACGGCACGGACCGGGCTCGTCGCTACGCCAGCGTTATGGCGATGGCGAGGCGGAGGTGTCGATCGAGACGTTCTCGGGCGATGCCGACGTGCGCATGGACTGAGAGCGCCACGCCACCCTCGGTCGACCGGAGCCACCGCGTCCGCGCGGTGGCTTTTTCATGCCTGCGGCCGGGTTCGCCGCGGGGGGTGGGCGCCCGTCCGCCAGCCCTTGCCGGCAGCCGCGCAGGCGGACGAAAAAAAGCCGCCGCACGGATGCGGCGGCTCGTTCCGGGGCGCGATTGCTCAGCCGCGGGAAGCGGCGTCGCGATCGGCGTCGTCGACCAGCGGTGCGACGGTGGACTCCGGTGCCGGGGCGGCCGGCGCCAGGTCGAGCAGTTCGCCCTGCGCGTACGTGGGCTGCTCGACGGACGGCTCCGCGTGGCGGATGCCGGGCGACGGATCCATCGCACCGACGTCGCTTTCGGGCGCGTTGGCTGCCACGACGGTCTCCAGGGCCGACACGGGGCTGTCCGCGACGAGCACTTCGGCCGGAATGCCGTCGGTGGTTTCCGGCGCGGGCGGCGCACCGGCTTCCTCGACGACGTCGGACGCGCCCGAGGACGGGGGCATTGCCTCGCCCGAGGCCACTGCCGCCGCGTCCTCGGCCGGCGAGGCTGCCGGCGTTTCGACGCGCGCTGCCTGCGCTTCCGGCGCCGCACCGGTGTCGACCGCATCGGCGGCAGCGGAGGGCGCGACGACGGCGGCTTCGGCCTGGCGGGCCGGCTTGGCCGCCTCCGGCACCGCACGGGCCACGGCCTGCGCATCCTGCGCAGCGGGCGGCATGTCCGGCTGGGCGGCCGGGGCAGGGGTGCCGACAGCGTCTTCCGCCTGCGCCGCCTGCGCCGTCGGCGACGCCGGGGCTGCTGCCGCAGTCTGACTGCCATCGCGTACTGGCGGGGCCTCGGCCGGCGACAGGCTGGCTTCGGCGGAGCCGCGCGGCGGCTCACCACCTGCTGCAGCGGCAACGACCGCCGCCCCCGACGCCGCGGCCACCATCGCGGCCGGCGCCGGTGCCGGCTTCACCGGCGGGATGTCGTCGAACTCGAACTCCGGCTGTGGCCGCGAGCCGTCCTGCGTCGGGGCCATGGGCTCGTCGTCGCCCTGGCCGCTCTCGTCGGCGTCGTCGGCGCCCAGGTCCTGGGCATCGAGTGCGTCCACGCCCTCGGCGCCGTTGCGACGGCGGCGGCGTCCGCCACGGCGTCCACGCCGGCGGCGACTCGCGTTCTCCGCCTTGCCCGCATCGGCCGCATCGAGCTGTTCCAGCGCGGTCTCCGCTGCGTCGACCGCCACGGTGGGAGTTCCGACCGGCTCGACGGCATCCACCGCGGCGCGTACCTCGGCCGTGGCGCTCGCCGCGGCGGCCGCGGCGCGCTGCAGCGCCTCGTCACCGCCGGCCGCCTGCACTTCACCACGGACGCCGCCGCCGCCATCGCGCATGGCGACGTGATCTTCATCGCCGTGGGC
>NZ_SKFB01000092.1:0-3540 GCF_004344885.1 Lysobacter sp. N42 | reverse complement strand
GCCCGCCCGCCACGCCGCGGGCGCCCGTCCGTCCGCCGGCCGCGTGCACGTCGCGCGGCGCAGCCCGCCGACCCGCTACGCTGCGCGCCTTTCCCCGTACCTGCCGCCATGCACAGCGACTTCGACCCCGACGACAACTTCGCGCAGGCCTTCCACGCGCAGGGCGAGCTCGACGACGAGGCCGCCCTGTCGGCCGTGGTCTGGCAGCTGCTGCTGCTCATCAACCCCGGCGACGAGGATGGCGCCGCCGCGCAGTTCGCCACCTGGCAGGAGATCGCGGCCGGCAGCGACGAGGTCGACGCCGCGCTGGAAGCGCTGCGCGAGGCGATCGACTGGAAATCGGGCTTCCACGTGGCCGAGGACGATGCACGCGGGCTGGTGGAGAGCCTGGACGAGCTGGCCTCGCGGCTGGGGCTGCGCATCGACTGGGGCGTGGAGGATCCCACCGACGACGAGTTCCTCGACGGGGCCGAGACCGAGGCGCTGCTGGAGACCGCATACGACCGCCTGCGCGAGCACGACTACACGCTGTGGACGCGCGAGGCCGGCCCCGGCCTGCACGCCGGCTGGATCACCCACAGCCGCGACGACGAGGGCATGCGCGTGATCTCCGAGGCGCTGGGGCTGCAGGCGCGGCCGGCCGGGCGGTAGGGCGCGCCTGCGTTCGAGGCGATGCCGGGATGCCTGGTGCGTGCGGAAGCCGGGTACCCGGTCAGGCTTTCGCTGGGCGACGGTGCAGGCTCCATCGGCGCGCCGTGGGTTCCTCGGGAAGCGGGTTGGATGAGCGCCCGGTGCCGAGCAGGAACCAGCATCGAAGAGGCCAACGTTCCCGGATGTCCGCGATCACGGACATGACGGCATCGCGAGGGTGTCGAGCGTGCCGCGGCAATCGGCATCGGGTCGATGTCGACCGCGACGAGGCGATCGGCGTCGGGTGGATGTCGACTGCGCGAGGACGGCGGGGCATCGACTGATCATCGGCCGCGCCCGACGGTCGACACTCCGTTTTTCTGCTCCGCGATGCACGCGCATCTTCGCAGCAGCCGGCCCCGGCCTGGAGCCGCGCTCTTTCCCCGTCGCGCAAGGGCAGAGCCGCGGACGCGAGCAGCCCGCGCGGCCTCCGGTGCGGACATGCTCGAGGGCTAGTCGCCGGCTGCGGCCCCGGCTTCCGCGGGCTGCACGGCCAGGTCGCCGAGGATCTTCATCAGCGAGCGCCCGTTGCGCTGGCCCTGGTCGCCGTTGTTGTTGTTGAACACCACGTGCAGCTCGTCGACCTCGCGCGCGAGCCGGCGGATGGGCCGGGCCACCTCGCGCAGCTCGTCCTCGCTGTAGTCGTAGTCGAAGCGCTCGCTGGCCGCCTTCAGGCCGCGCGCGTTCCAGGTCTCGTGGTTGCGCCCGTGCATGCGCACGATGGCCATGCGCTCGGACGCGGTGCGCCAGACCGCCGGGATCGAACGCGCGCCCGCCTGCGGCTCGTCCACCACCACGTGCGCGACGCCGAGGTCGCGCTCCATGGCGAGCGTGCGCTCGTCGTGCTCGCCGTCGAACCAGCTGCGGTTGCGGAACTCGAAGGCGAGCTGGTAGCCGGGCAGCCGGCCCACGCATTCCTCGAGGTGGCGCTTCCAGTCCGGCGAGGGCACCACCCAGGGCGCGAACTGGAAATGCAGCGCCCGCAGGCGCCCGGCCTCGTGCAGCGGCCGCACGCCGCGTTCGTAGCGCGACCACAGCTCCTCGCGCAGCTCGTCGGGCACGTCCTTGTAGTAGATCGTCTTCTTCTCGCGGAAGTGCGCCGACAAGGCCTCCTGCACGTCGCGCGGCAGCGCGGCGGCCGGCGTCTGGTGCCCGGTGAACAGCCGGAAGGCCTTGACGTTCCAGGCGAAGTCCTCCGGCGTGCGCTGCACCCACAGGCGCGCATTGGCCTCGCTGGGCAGCGCGTAGTAGCTCGAGTCCACTTCCACCAGCGGGAACCGGCTGGCGTAGTAGCGCAGGCGCGACTCGGCGGTGTTCACGCCCTTGGGATAGAAGCGCCCGGACTTGATGAGGCTGGGATCGGTCCAGCCCGCGGTGCCGATCAGGATGGCCATGGGACGACGGTACACGGCGGCGCGTGCGCGCCCGTGATGCCGCGCTGCTGCGGCGGCGGGTGCCCGGCGCCGCCACGGCCGCCTCACCGGTCGTGGGGCATATAGTCGGGCCATGGGTACGACTCCGGATCCCGACGCGATCGCACAGGTGCGCGAGGACTGCCTGCGACGCATCCGCCGCGGCGAGCCCGCGGAGGCGGTGCTGCACGCGCTGGCCTGCGCGATCGACCGCATCGTCGACGGGGGCGGGGCCGCGAGCATCCTGTTCCTCGACGAGCGCGGGCGCCTTCGCAGCGCCGCCTCGCCGCGGTTGCCGCCCGACTACCTGGCCGCCATCGACGGGCTCGCGCCCAACCCGGACGTGGGCACCTGCGCCGCGGCCGCAGCGACCGGCGAGGAAGTGGTGACCCCGAGCTTCGTGGCCTACGGGCGCTGGCGCGAACTCGGTCGCCTGCCGCTGGCGCTGGGGTATGTCGGCGCGTGGAGCCATCCGATCCGATCGCTGGTGGACCAGCGCGTGCTGGGCACCTTCGGTGTCTACCACCGCGACGTGCGCGAGCCGACCGGGTTCGAGCGGGCCGCGGTGCGCCAGCTCGCACCCGTCGCCGCACGCGTGCTCGAGTTCCCTGCGGGCGGAGCGGCCTGACCGGCGCCGGACGCGGCCTCCGGCCGGCTACGGGCGCAGCCGCTGGGCGCGGATTCGCGCCGGCGCGCCGCAGGCTTCCCCCGGCGTTCGGCCACGCCCGGATGGCGTTGCGACCGCGTGGCACGGGCCGCACGGTCAGCGGGGCGGCAGCACCCAGCCCGGCCGCGGGTAGTGGCAGGTGTAGCCGGTGGGATAGCGCTGCAGGTAGTCCTGGTGCTCGGGCTCGGCTTCCCAGAAATCGCCCACCGGCTCGACCTGCGTCACCACCTTGCCGGGCCAGAGGCCGGAGGCGTCGACGTCGGCGATGGTGTCCTCGGCGATGCGCTTCTGCTCCGCGCTCGCGTAGTAGATCGCCGAGCGGTAGGAGGGGCCGCGGTCGTTGCCCTGGCGGTCGGGGGTGGAGGGGTCATGGATCTGGAAGAAGAACTCCAGCAGGCGCCGGTAGCTCAGCCTCGCCGGGTCGAAGATCACTTCGATGGCCTCGGCATGCGTGCCATGGTTCCGGTAGGTCGCGTTGGGCACGTCGCCGCCGCTGTAGCCCACGCGCGTGGACAGCACGCCGTCGATGTGGCGGATCAGCTCCTGCATGCCCCAGAAGCAGCCGCCCGCCAGGACCGCGCGCTCGGTGCTCATCGCGGCGCCTCCACCTGGTCCAGGTAGGCGCCGTAGCCTTCGCGCTCCATGTCGTCGCGATGCACGAAACGCAGCGCGGCGGAGTTGATGCAGTAGCGCAGGCCGCCACGGTCGCGCGGGCCGTCGGGGAAGACGTGGCCGAGGTGGCTGTCGCCATGGGCCGAGCGCACCTCGACG
>NZ_SKFB01000091.1:0-3679 GCF_004344885.1 Lysobacter sp. N42 | reverse complement strand
ATCCGGCTCGAAAGCGACGCCAGGCCGGCGCCACGATGCCGCAATCCGGGCGGCAGAGCGGGTTGTTCAGACCTTCCCTCACGCCGCACCAGAAGTGGGGCATCCACTCCACCTATTCCGAGAACCTGATCATGCTCACGCTCAACCGCGGTGGGCCGACGGTCTGGATCAGCGAGGAGGACGCGCAGCGCGCGGGCATCTGCGACAACGACTGGATCGAGGCCTTCAACCTCAACGGCGCGCTCACCGCGCGCGCGATCGTGTCCCAGCGCGTCATGCCGGGCACCGCGATCATGTACCACGCGCAGGAGAAGCTGGTGAACACCGTGGGCTCGGAGATCACCGGCCAGCGCGGCGGCATCCACAACTCGGTCACGCGCATCAACATGAAGCCCACGCACATGATCGGCGGCTACGTGCAGCTGGCCTACGGCTTCAACTACTACGGCACGGTGGGCGCCAACCGCGACGAGTTCGTGCTCATCCGCAAGATGAACGCGATCGACTGGTTCGACAAGGCGGTGGACACCACCGAGGCCGTCAAGCGCGCGGAGGTGGCCAAGTGAAGGTCCGCGCCCAGATCCCGATGGTGCTCAACCTCGACAAGTGCATCGGCTGCCACACCTGCTCGATCACCTGCAAGAACGTGTGGACCAACCGCGAGGGCATGGAGTACGCCTGGTTCAACAACGTCGAGACCAAGCCCGGCATCGGCTACCCCAAGGACTGGGAGAACCAGCAGCGCTGGAACGGCGGCTGGGTGAGGAAGAAGAACGGGCGCATCGAGCCCCGGCTGGGCTCGAAGTGGCGGATCCTGGCCAAGATCTTCTTCAACCCCGACCTGCCCGAGATCGACGACTTCTACGAGCCGTTCACCTACGACTACGACTGGCTGCAGAAGGCGCCCGAGCTGCAGGCGCAACCGGTGGCGCGGCCGCGCTCGCTGGTCACCGGCGAGGTGATGAACAAGATCGAGTGGAGCGGCAACTGGGAGGACGACCTCGGCGGCGAGTTCGCCAAGCGCTCGCAGGACTACAACTTCCAGGACGTGGAGAAGGAGATCTACGGCCAGTTCGAGCAGACTTTCATGATGTACCTGCCGAGGCTGTGCGAGCACTGCCTCAACCCCTCGTGCCTGGCGACCTGCCCGTCCGGCGCCATCTACAAGCGCGAGGAGGACGGCATCGTCCTGATCGATCAGGAGAAGTGCCGCGGCTGGCGCATGTGCGTGTCCGGCTGCCCGTACAAGAAGATCTACTACAACTGGTCCACGGGTAAGTCCGAGAAGTGCATCTTCTGCTACCCGCGCATCGAGACCGGGCAGCCGACGGTGTGCTCGGAGACCTGCGTGGGTCGCATCCGCTACCTGGGCGTGGTGCTCTACGACGCCGACCGCATCGAGGCCGCGGCCTCGGTGGAGAACCCGCGCGATCTCTACGAGGCGCAGCTCGACCTCTTCCTCGACCCCTACGACCCGGCGGTGCAGGACGCCGCGCGGCGCGACGGCGTGCCCGAGGCGTGGATCGAGGCGGCCATGCGCTCGCCGGTCTACAAGATGGCCAAGGAATGGCGCGTGGCCTTCCCGCTGCACCCGGAGTACCGCACGCTGCCGATGGTCTGGTACGTGCCGCCGCTTTCGCCCATCCAGTCGGCGGCCGAGGCGGGGAAGATGTCGGTCAACGACGGCATGCCCGACGTGCGCAGCCTGCGCATCCCGCTCAAGTACCTCGCCAACCTGCTCACCGCCGGCGACGAGGCGCCGGTGGCCGCGGCGCTGGAGCGCATGCTCGCCATGCGCGCCTACATGCGCGCCAAGACCGTGCACGGGCGCATCGACGAGTCCATCGCCCAGCGCGTGGGCCTGAGCGGGCGGATCATCGAGGAGATGTACCGCTACATGGCGCTGGGCGCGTACGAGGACCGCTACGTCATCCCCACCACGCACCGCGAGACCGAGGAGAACGCCTACGTGCTGCGCGGCGCCACCGGCTTCGGCTTCCGCGAGCCCACCAACGGCGTGTCCAAGCTCAACCTGTTCGGCGGGCCCAAGACCAAGCCGCAGCAGCCCTACACGGAGACCACCACGTGAGGCGCACGCTGCGCACGCTGGCCCTGCTGCTGGGCTACCCGTCGGCGGAGCTGCAGGCCGAGGCGCGCGCGCTGCGCGAGGCCGTCGCCGCCGAGCGCGCCCTGCCGGCCGCGCGCATCGCCGCGCTGGACCCGCTGTTCGACGCGCTCTCCACCTCCGACCTGCTCGACGCGCAGGCCGCCTACAGCGAGCTTTTCGACCGCTCGCGGCACCTGGCGCTGCACCTGTTCGAGCACGTGCACGGCGATGGCCGCGAGCGCGGGCAGGCGATGATCGACCTCGGCCAGCTCTACATCGACCACGGCTTCGTGATGACCGGCAACGAGCTGCCGGACTACCTGCCGCTGTTCCTGGAGTTCGCCTCCTGCCTGCCGCCGGCCGAGGCGCGCGACCTGCTCGCCCAGCCGGTGCACGTCTTCGTCGCGCTGGAAGAGCGCCTGCAGCGGCAGGACTCGCCCTACGCCGCGGTGTTCGGCGCGCTGGCGGTGCTGGCCGGCGCCACGCCCGATGCCGAGGCGCTGGCCGAACTGCGCGCGCGCCAGGCCGGGGCGAAGACGCTGGACGAGGAATGGGAGGACGCGCCGGTGTCCTTCGGCAAGCCCACGCTGGACGCCAAGCAGGCCACCGGCGTGGTGGCGCGCATCCGCGCGGCGCAGCAGTCGGTGATGGCGGCGATCAAGGGCTGAGGAGAGAGCGATGAACGAGTTTCTCAACCAGCTGGCCTTCGGCTGGTTTCCGTATCTCGCGGTGACGGTGCTGGTGGTCGGCAGCATCCTGCGCTTCGACAAGGACCAGTACGGCTGGCGCTCGCAGTCCAGCCAGTTCCTGCGCCGCCGGCAGATGCGCATCGGCTCCAACCTCATGCACATGGGCATCCTGGTGCTGCTGGTGGGGCACTTCGTCGGCCTGCTCACGCCCATCGGCGTGTTCGACGCGGTGGGCATCTCGCACGGGTTCAAGCAGACCATGGCGCTGGTGGTGGGCGGCATCGCGGGGCTGGCCGCTTGGCTGGGCTGCACGCTGCTGCTGCACCGTCGCCTGGCCGACCCGCGCATCCGCCGCACCTCCTCGTTCGGCGACATCGCCGTGCTGGCGCTGCTGTGGGCGCAGGTCACCCTCGGCGTGGCCACGACCTACTGGACGATGCAGCACCTGGACGGCAAGGAGATGGTGCTGTTCATGGGCTGGGCGCAGGGCCTGCTGCGCTTCGACCCGGGCGCGGCCGACCTCATCGTCGACGCCGCCTTCGTCTACAAGCTGCACATCGTGCTGGGCCTGGTGCTGTTCCTGATCACGCCCTTCACCCGCCTGGTGCACGTGTTCAGCGCGCCGGTCTGGTACCTGTTCCGCACCGGCTACCAGATCGTGCGGCCGCGCAATCCGCGCCGCCGCGCCGAGATCCCGGTGACGCGCGGCGCCGCGGCCTCGGCCTTCGGCGGGCCGGCGGTGGAGCGCGCCACCTCCGACAGCGGGCAGAGCGGCGTATGAGCCGCGTCATCGACGTCGAACTGCTGGCACCCGCGCCGCCCGCGCCGGCCGCGCGCCCCGCGCCGCAGATGCCCAGCGCCTGCGCCAGCGGCGGCTGCGGCG
>NZ_SKFB01000090.1:0-4191 GCF_004344885.1 Lysobacter sp. N42 | reverse complement strand
GATGTCGAAAACCCACGCATGAACCCCCGATCTGTGCCCGATCTGTGCCCAAAGCGGCGCTTGCGCGGCCGCTTCCTACCCGCCAGACTCGCCAAAAAGGGCGGTTGAACTTCCTATACCCCGACTGCTCATTCTTCTGCTTCGCGCCTACAAGCGCGCGCTCAGTCCGCTGCTCGGTCCGCGCTGCCGCTTCCACCCGACGTGCTCGGAATACGCCATGCAGGCGATCGCCCGTTTCGGCGCGCTCAAGGGCGGTTGGCTGGCGACGCGCCGCGTCCTGCGTTGCCATCCGCTGCATCCGGGCGGGCACGATCCCGTGCCGCCTCCCTGAGGCCGACGCATGCCGTCCGCATCGCGCGCCGAACGCCTGCAGCCCGACGGGCACGCTTCCCGCCACGTCGACGCGGTTTGCGCGGGCGAGCGTGGCGACGCGATGCGTGCCTTGCGGGCCCGAAAGAGTCCCGTGCGCGCGCCGTTCGCCGCGATGCTGGCGGTAGGACTCGCGGCCTGTGCGAGCGTCGCGCCTGCCCCTCCCACGCAGGTTCCTACCTCGGCTCGGCCGGTGGCGACCTTGCCCGACGAGGCGCCGCAGGGCGCGCTGGTGGTCGGGCGCGCCGCGCCCGGCAGCCGCGTGCTGCTTGCGGGACGGCCGCTGCGGGTGGGCCCGGACGGCACGTTCGTGTTCGGCGTGGCGCGCGATGCCGTCGAACCGCTGAGCGTCGTCATCGAACCCGCCGACGGCGCGCCGCAGCGCATCGACGTTGCCGTGCGCCCGCGCGAATGGCCGGAAGAGCGCGTGGACGGCGTGCCGCCGCAGACGGTCGAACCGCCGCCGGAGATCGCCGCGCGTATCCGCGAGGAGCAGGCGCGGGTGGCGGCGGCGCGCGAGCGCGACGACGACCGGCTCGACTTCCTGCAACCGTTCGTGTGGCCGGTCGAGGGCCGCATCAGCGGCCGGTTCGGCCATCGCCGCGTCTACAACGGCGTGCCCGGCGCGCCGCATTCCGGGATGGACATCGCCGCCGCCGAAGGCACGCCGGTGCGCGCGCCGGCAGCCGGCATCGTCACCTTCGCCGATCCCGGGCTGTATCTCACCGGCGGCACCGTGGTGCTCGACCACGGTTTCGGCGTCAGCTCCAACTTCCTGCACCTGTCGCGGATCGACGTGCGGGTGGGCCAGCGCGTCGAGCAAGGGCAGACGCTCGGCGCGGTCGGCGCCACCGGCCGCGCGACCGGTCCGCACCTGCACTGGGGCATGAACTGGTTCGAGGTGCGGATCGATCCGCTGCTGGTGCTGGAGCGCGGCGCGCGCTGAGCGCGCCTTGCGCTCAGCCGACCGCGTCCGCCGGCACCGGCGATGCCGCTCCGCTCAGGCGGCCGATGCGCAAGAGAGACGGCGAACTTGCCAGATCCAGCGGCGTGACCAGCTTGGGATTCGGATTCGGCACCGGCAGCGGCGGCGTGGCTGCCAGGATCGGCGTCGCGGCGGATGCGGACAGGCCCAGGCGGGCGCGTGCGGCCGCGAGGCTGTCTGCCAGTTCGTCGTCGGCCGGTGCGAGGTCGGCCGCGGTCGCAACACGCTCCGCCGCCTCGCCGCCGGTCTGCGCGGCCACCGCCGCCAGCGCCTGCCTGCGCTTGGGATGCAGCAGCGGCCACACCTCGTCCCACAGCGCCTTCCAGTCGATTTTCGGAAACGGCGCGGTGCCGCGCGGTTCGAGCACCACGGTCGGCGCCAGCCGCCCGCGCGGTTGCGCATCGCACTCGGCGAAGCTGCGGTAGACCACTTCGCTGCAGACCATGTGCGAGGGATCGTTGCGCACCAGATGATCGAGCGCCTCGCGCACCACCAGCCGCGCGAGCCAGTGCGAGGGCAGCTTGCCGCGCACGGCGACCAGCACGCCGAGCGTGGCGAGGCGGTCGAGCGGATACGGCACGCCCAGCAGCGAAACGGCGTGCGCGAGGACCGCGGCGCGATCGCCATCCGGCAGCGGCCGGCCGTCCGCGTCGTGAGGACGGAACAGGTCCACGAACGGGTAATTGTCGTGGTCGTTCAGGCGCTGCGTGAGCGGATAGCGCCGGACCCCGTGCGCCGCGGCCTCGATCAGATCGCCATCGTCGGCCACCAGCGCGGCGTGGCTGTAGATGCTGTCGCCACACCAGGCGATCAGCGCCGACAGCGGGCCCTCGCCCAGCATCAGCAGCACGTCGCCGGGGATGGGATCGCGGGACGTGGCGGCGGGCGATTCGATATTCGGGCAGGACGTCATGTCGCTTCTCCGGTGGCTTCCAGGGATTCCTGTGCGCTGACGCGGTTGCGCCCCGCGCTCTTGCTGCGATACAGCGCGCCGTCGGCGCGTTCGAGCAGGCGCTCGACGCCCTCGCCGGGGACGTACTCGGCCACGCCGATGCTGAGCGTGCTCGGCAGCCGCAGGTCGTCCAGCGCCAGCGGGCGGCACGCCACCGCCTCGCGCATGCGTTCGGCGATGCGGCCCGCTTCCGACAGCGTGGTGTCCGGCATCAGCACCAGCAGCTCGTCGCCGCCGTAGCGCGCGAGTACGTCGCTGCCGCGCAGCACGTTGCGGATGCGCAGGCTGACGTAGCGCAGGCACTGGTCGCCGACGTTGTGGCCGTGGGTGTCGTTGATGCGCTTGAAGTGGTCGATGTCGACGAAGGCCACGCACAGCGGCCGGCCGTCGGCTTCGGCGGCGGCCGACGCCTGCGCGAGGCGGGCGTCGATCGCGTGCCGCGTGTAGGCGCCGGTGAGCGCGTCGAAGGTCGCGCGCCGGCTGGCTTCGTCGCGGTCGCGGCGCAGTTCGAGCAGCGTGTCGGAAAGGCCGATGGTCAGCAGCACGCCCGCCAGGGCGAAGCTGGCAGCGAGCATGTGATCGAGATAGCTCAGCTCCTGTGCGGCGCCGAGGATCTGGGCCGCTCGCAGTACCGAGGCGACGATGATCGGCAACCACGATACGAGCAGAAACCGCGCGGCCCGATTGCCGCCGAGTGCGCCGGTCACCGCACTGCTCAACACGGCGAGCGCGATGAGCACGATGAGGAAATTTCCGAGCGTCGGAATGATGCGGGCTGGCGACAGCACGACGACCGCCGCGAGCGCGGCGGCGAGCCAGGTCAGGACGCCCAGGATCCTGTCGTGACGCGGTGCGCACCGCCGCAGGTCGAGATAACTGCGCACGAACAGGCCACTGAAGAAGACCCCCAGGGCGCCTGCCGCTCGGACTGGCTGGGCGTTACTTCCGAAGAGCGTGCCGAGGCCGGGCACGGATCTCAGTTCGCCGCCCATCGCCGCGATGAAGATGCCGGAGAAGCCCAGCGTCGCGGCCAGATACAGGAAACTCCGATCACCGATGCCAGCCCAGTAGGCCAGCGTCAGTACGACCAGAACCCCGAGAATGCTGAGGATCGCGATGCGCCAGGCCGTGTACTCCAGGTCCCGCCGATGCACCGTGTCCAACGGTTCGACCGTCACCACCACGGGCACGGCCCCCGGCATGCGTACCCGCACATAGACGGCCTCGCCTACCCGGAGCCCTCGCGGCAAGGGGCTCACCAGCGCGCGGGTGGCATACCGGTCGTCGGCGTCATCGCCGTACAGGGCATGAGGACTCCCCGGCTGACCGCCAGGCGCCCAGACCTCGACCTCGGTCAGGAACGGGCTCAACAGCACCAGATGCGGGCGCCCCCCGGCAGGCACCGGCTGTTTGGCCCTCACCCGCCACCAGACCGCGTGATCGTCCGTCTGGAATATCACCGGGCCGCTGGGGTTCTCGACGAACGCCGCGTCATACGCGCCGGACAGCACAGCGGCGGCGGGCACGTCCCGTGCGTCGAGACGGGCGACTTCGAGCGTCGACTCCCCGGCGGCCACGGGAAACGAGGCGCACAGAAGGACCGCCAGCCAAAGCCAAGCGCGAGTAAGCAGCCGCATGATGCCCCCTATGCCCCTCCTGGAGGCATCGTACTCCAGACCACGAGGTCTAGACGGTCAGAGACCGCGCCCGCTCACCCGCGCCACCGCGTCGTGCGCGTGCAGGCTCTCGAAATGCGCGACCTCGACTTGCGTTGCGGCGTGCTCGAGCACGGCTTCCTGCGGGTGGTGTGCGAGCACTGTCGTGCCGAGAGGCTGGTGGCGTATTCCTGCAAGAAGCGCGGGCTGTGCCCGAGCTGCGGCGCGCG
>NZ_SKFB01000009.1:0-119499 GCF_004344885.1 Lysobacter sp. N42 | reverse complement strand
GGCCGCCACGGTCGCGCGGGCCGTCGGGGAAGACGTGGCCGAGGTGGCTGTCGCCATGGGCCGAGCGCACCTCGACGCGGTGCATGCCGTGCGAGCGGTCCTCCAGCTCGCGGACGTGCGCGGGCTCGATGGGCCGGGTGAAGCTGGGCCAGCCGCAGCCGGATTCGTACTTGTCGGTGGACGCGAACAGCGGCTCGCCGGAGACCACGTCGACGTAGATGCCCGGCTGCTTGTTGCCGAGGTACTCGCCGCTGCCGGGCGCCTCGGTGCCGCTCTGCTGGGTGATGCGGTACTGCTCGGGCGTGAGCCGGGCGATCGCGTCCGGATCCTTGCGGTAGGAGCTCATGGGCGCCTCGTGCGTGCGGGGAACGGAGGAGATGAGGCTGTTACGGCCGATCTCAACGGCGCCAAGGCGCCTCCGCACGCCGCGCGCGGAAAAGGCCGGCACGGCGGCCGGCCCTTCCCGCGCACGCGCCGCTCAGTCCTGCGGCGCCACGCCCAGGTAGGCGCCGGCCATGCGCATGGTCGCCCAGACGTTGGTCGGGTCCTTCTTCACCGAGCGGTCGAACCAGGCCTCGGCGGTGGCGCGGTCGCCGTTGAGCAGGTAGTACGCGCCGATCTCGGCGGCTTCCTTCTCGTCGTAGTCGTCCATGGCGAGGAAGCGCTCGAACAGCGGCCTGGCACGCGCGAATTCGCGGTGCTCGACGTATTCGCGCGCCACCCGCATGACGTCGCCGGCGTCGTGCTCCTTCATGGTCAGCATGCGCTCGAGCAGCGGCCGCGCCTTGGGCCATTCCTTCGCTTCCATGTAGACCTGCGCGATGCGGTAGACATCGCTGGTCTTCTGGGTGCGGGCGAGCAGCTCCTGGAACAGCGCCTCCCCTTCGGCCTTGCGGCCGCCGAGATAGAGCACGCGGCCGACGCCGATGGTTTCCCAGCTGCCGCCCTCGGTCTGCGTGCGCGCGGCATCCAGCAGCGCGGTGGCCGCCTGCTGCGGCGCCTGGCCGGCGTACATGGCGGTGGCGGTGCGCACGGGCTTGGTCTTTGGCGCCGCGGCGCCGGTGCCGGCCATGCCGACGAGCGCCAGCGCGAGGCCGGCGGCGATCCAGTTCGACTTCATGCGTTTCCCTCTTCCTTGCGTATGTGCGGGGCGATGGACGCCACGTGGCCGCGCCGCCTCCCCGTCGCGGCGCGCGGCGATGCTAGCAGCGCGGGCGGGCGCGGCGGTCTCGGCGGTGGTCTCGCGCGGCGGGCGGCCCGACCTGGCCGGCGCGGCGCTGGCTCGCTGCGCACGCCCACGCTGCTGCTGGTCGGCGGGGCCGACAGCCACGTGCTGGAGCTCAACCGCGAGGCGCGCCGGCGGATCGGGGCGAACGTCATGCTGGAGGTGATCCCGCGTGCGACGCACCTGTTCGAGGAGCCCGGCGCCCTCGGGCAGGTGGCCGACCACGCCGCCGACTGGTTCGAGCGCCACCTGGGCCGCGAGCACGGCCGCGTGCAGCAGGCAGGTTGACCGAGGGTCGGGAGGCCGGCCGCCGCTGGCGCCCAGCTCGGCGCAGCAGGCCGACGAAGCGCGCGACGCCGTCCGTGCCGCAGCCCGCGGCCTCGCCCTGCGAGGGTCGGCATCGAGGGGCGCGGCGTCGCGCCACGCCGGTTTCAAGTGGAGCGCGGGCTGGCGCCAGCAGCGACGTCCATGGACGCCACCATTCGCGGGGATGACCCCCGCAGACGACTGTGCATCCGTCTCAGGGCGCGGCAGGCACCAGCGCGAGCCGATGCCGCGCGGGGCCCGGAAGGAACGGCGTCGCCCGCCCGTGCACCCAGTCGTCGTGGCCCGCGCCCCAGAACGGGGAAAGCGGATGCCCGCTCTGGCCGCCCGGCATGTGCGCGATCCCGCGGGCCTCGGCCCCCGGGGCGACGACCATGCGCTGCGAAGCCCCCATGTCCGGCGCCTGCGCGCGCGGCGTGAGCGTGTCGCCCGCCAGCGGCTCGGCGGGCATGCACAGGGCGCGACGTGCGAAGGGCAATGCGCCCGCGAGCGGATGGCAGATGGCCGCGGTATTGCGCTCGCCCCAGCTGCGCGCCCGCAGCGGGGCCCCGAGGTCGTCCTGCACCGCGCGTGCGGCGTCCTCGAACAGCGCGTCCCAGGACGCATGGCGCGTGGGCAGCAGGTGCGCCGGGCGCGCGGAGGCGATGGGCCAGGCCACGCCCTCGGGTTGCCGCAGCGCCGGCAGCTCCGCGTCCTTGCCCAGGGCGGCGCGCGCCGGGGCGAGCAGGCCGTCGGCGATGCGGTCGTGCACGCGCTCGCGCCAGGCGCGGACCAGCCGGTAGGCGACCGCATCGGGTGATGCGCGCGGCTCCAGCCGCGAGGCCGCCGCGGCCAGGGCCCTGAGCGAGGCCCCGGCCTCCGGGCGCGCGGCCTCCCGCTGCAGCAGCGCATGCCAGCGCTGCAGGAACAGGCTGCGGTCGTCGAGCTGCACGGCCAGCAGGTCGCGCTCGGCAAAACGCGGGCGGGCCAGCAAAGCGTCGCGGATCATGCGCGCGCGCACGGCGGTGACGTAGCCGCCGTCGCCGATCCTGCGCAGGAACGCACCGTCTACGGCGCGCGCGTTGGCTGTCCACAGCCGACCCGCGGGCGGATCGACCAGCGCCGGCGCGCCCTGTGCGCGGATGGGCCAGGGCGGGCAGGTGCGGGCGTCGGAGATCGCATGCGCCACGCAGCCGGGCGCGCGCTGCGGCACGGGGCCGATCAGCCGCCATGCGATGCGTCCCCGCCGGTCGCCCACCACCAGGTTCTGCGCCGGCAGGCCGCTGCGGTCGGCCACGGCCAGCGCGTCCTCCACCGACGCCGCGCGGGCCATGCCCAGCAGCCCGAGATTGGCCGAGCCGGGCAGGTGTGCGACCCAGCGTCGTGCCAGCGCGGAGCCATCCTTCGCGTAGTGCCCGATCGGGCCCCAGTCCGTCTCGTCCACGCGCAGGGTGACGGCATCGCCGTCCGCCACCTCGATGCGCTCGTCGATGCGGCGCCGGCCCGCGCAGCGCGCCGGCGTGCAGTCGGGGATGCGGATCCAGTCCACCCAGTCGCCGTAGCTGTTGGTGAACCCCCAGGCCACGTGCCCGTTGCTGCCCACCACGATGCCGGGCACGCCCGGCAGGCTGAAGCCGCTGACGTCGACGCGTCCGCCCGGCGCGGCGGGGTCGGGATAGCGCAGGCGCGCGCGGAACCAGATGTTGGGCACGCGCAGCGCCAGGTGCATGTCGTCGGCGACCAGCGCGCGGCCGTCGCGGGTCAGCGCGCCGGAGACGGCGAAGTTGTTGCTGCCCAGCTCCGGCGGACGCGCCTGCTCGCGCACCGTGCCGCCCGCGCGGGCGAGGGCACGCAGGTCCACGTCGGCCGGGCCCGGCAGGCGCGCATCGCCGCGCACGGAACCCTGCAGCGGCGCGTCCCAGCTGCTGCCGTCGTGCATGAGCAGTGCGACCAGCGCCGGCGGCAGCGCGCGCGCCGCCTCGGCGCGCAGGCGCTCCTGCTTCGCCGACGCATCCTGCAGGTCGTAGTACATGGCGTAGACGACCAGCAGCGAGTCTTCCGCACGCCACGGGGCCGGCCGCGCGCGCAGCAGCAGGTAGGGCCAGGGGCGCACGCGCAGTGACCGCAGCCCGGCGTTCACGCCGTCGACATAGGCCGACACGCGCCGGCGGTCCTCGTCCGGCAGCCTCGCCCAGTGCGCCCGGCTGCGTGCACGCAGGCGGTCGACCCGGTGCCCGCGGTCCACCTCGAGTGCGCGCTCGCCGAACAGCGCGGAAAGCTCGCCGGCCGCCATGCGCCGCATCAGGTCCATCTCGAAGAAGCGTTCCTGGCCGTGCACGTAGCCGAGCGCGCGGGCCGCGTCGTCGGGCGTGGACGCGCCCAGCGTCGCGATGCCCAGTGCGTCGCGCTCGATCGTCGCTGGTGCCGCAAGGCCGGGCAGGGCGGCGTCACCATCCAGGGCCGGCAGGCTCGCGCGCAGGGCCAGCCAGATACCCAGCGCGACGAGCGCGGTCAGGCCGAGCAGCATGACCGCCAGGCGGGCGAGGCGCTTTCTCATGCGGGATCCCCGGTCGAGGCGTGCATGCCCGATCCTAGCGCCGGCGGGGCGCCGCCGGGTGCCGGCGCGACGCGCGGCATGCGCGGGTCGCCATGCGGCAGCCCGCGGTCGCCGCAGCCTGCCGGCGTGGGTCATGCATCCGGCCGGCAACCAAGGCCGGCGGCCGGCTGTCCGTCTCAGCCCCCCGGAATCGGCAACTGCCGGTGCGACTTCACCGCCTTGAGCGAGAAGCTCGAATGCAGCTCCTTGACCCCGGGCAGGGCCTGCAGCGTGCCGCGCGCGAACTCGCCGTAGGCGGCCAGGTCCACCGCCACCACTTCCAGCAGGAAGTCGTAGCGGCCCGAGACGTTGTGGCAGGCGATGATCTCGGGGATGTCGTGCAGCCGCGCCTCGAAGGCCCGCGCCACCTCCTGCGAGTGCTCGCCCATCACCACGCTCACGAAGGCGGTGATGCCAAAGCCCAGCCGCGCGGCCGACAGGCGCGCCTCGTAGCCCTCGATGTAGCCGGCCTGCTCCAGCTGCCGCACGCGGCGCCAGCAGGGCGAGGGCGAGAGCGAAACGCGCTCGGCCAGCTCGGCCACGGTGAGCCGGGCGTCGCGCTGGAGTTCCATCAGGATCTGGCGGTCGACGCGGTCCAGTGGCGTGCTCATTGGAAATGTTTTCCCGGTTTCATGGCATGGGTGGATGGATCATCCACGCAAACCCCGGCTGCCGGGAACAATCGCAAGCACTTTCGAGGCCGCGCTCCCTAGCATCGACAGCCCGACCCTGCGGCGCCCCGCCATGTCCACGCCCGGCTTCTCGACCCTCGCCATCCACCACGGCTACGACCCGGCCGAGCACCACGGCGCGCTGGTGCCGCCGGTGTACCTGACCTCCACCTTCGTCTTCCCCAGCGCCGAGTACGGCGGGCAGTGCTTCGCGGGCGAAGCGCCGGGCCACGTCTACACCCGCATCTCCAATCCCACCCTCGCGCTGCTGGAGTCGCGCATGGCCGCGCTGGAGCGCGGTGCCGCCGCGGTGGCCTTCGGTTCGGGCATGGGCGCCATCACCTCCACGTTGTGGACGCTGCTGCGCCCCGGCGACGAGGTCCTCGCCGACACCACGCTCTACGGCTGCACCTTCGCCTTCCTGCACCACGGCATCGGCCAGTTCGGGGTGAAGGTCCGCCACGTGGACATGACCGACATCGCCGCGGTCGAGCAGGCCCTGCATGCCGGCACGCGCGTCGTGCTGTTCGAGTCGCCCGCCAACCCGAACATGCGCCTGGTCGACATCGCCGCGGTGTCGGCACTGGCGAAGACGCACGGCGCCACCGTCGCCGTCGACAACACCTACTGCACGCCCTACCTGCAGCAGCCCCTGGCGCTGGGCGCCGACGTGGTGGTGCACTCGGCCACCAAGTACATCAGCGGGCACGGCGACGTGACCGCGGGCATCGCCGTCGCGGCGAGCGCCGAGCTGGCGCAGCGCATCCGCCTGCAGGGGCTCAAGGACATGACCGGCGCGGTGCTCTCGCCGCAGGACGCCGCGCTGCTGCTGCGGGGCCTCAAGACGCTTTCGCTGCGGCTGGACCGCCACTGCCGCAACGCCATGGCGCTCGCGCGCGTGCTCGCCGCGCACCCGGCGGTGGCGCGCGTGCATTTCCCGGGGCTGCAGACCGACCCGTTCCACGCGCTCGCCAGGCGCCAGATGCGCCAGTTCGGCGGCATGCTCGCGTTCGAACTGCGCGGCGGGGCCGAGGCCGGCAAGCGCTTCATGAACGCCCTGCGCGTGGTGTCACGCGCGGTGAGCCTGGGCGATGCGGAGAGCCTGGCGCAGCACCCCGCCAGTATGACGCACTCGACCTACACGCCCGAGGAGCGCGCCGCGCACGGCATCAGCGAAGGCCTGGTGCGCCTGTCCGCGGGGCTGGAGGACGAAGCCGACCTGGTTGGCGACGTCCTGCAGGCCCTGGAGGCGGTGGCCTCGACGCCGGCAGCCGTAGCGCGGGCCGTCGCGGCCTGATGGCGCATGCAGGTGGCCGGCGCCAGCCACCTGCACGGCGACCGCGGTGGCGCGGACCGGGCATTCGACGCGGCTGAGATGGGCGGTCGCGCGCGCGTGAGCCGGCGCGGCGGCGCTCAGCGCCGGTCCAGGCGGTAGACCACGGTCTCCAGCCGCGTCACGCCCTCGGCCACGAAGCCCGGCTGCTCGGCGAGGATGTCGCGACGCTCGAGCACGTCGACCGACCAGGCCGGCGAATACAGCGCGCGCACCTCGTCCTCGGGCACCGCGAACGGCGGCCCGGCCTTTTTCTGCTGCGGGTACTCCAGTGTGATCAGCAGCCCGCGGCAGCCGGCGGGAAGCCGCGCGTACAGCTCGCGCGCATAGCGCTCGCGCAGCTCCGGCGGCAGCGCGATCAGCGCGGCACGGTCCAGCACGGCGCTGCAACCGGCCAGCGCGTCCGCGTCCAGCCCGAATGCATCGCCGCAGACGATGGTCACCGGCCCGGCCCGGTACTCCAGGCCATGGCGGGTCTCGACGACCTCCGGCGTGAGCCCGTTCTCGGCGAAGAAGGCCTCCACCGCCATCTGCGAGATCTCCACACCCAGCACACCGAGCCCCTGCGAGGCCAGCCAGGCCATGTCCAGCGACTTGCCGCACAGCGGCACGAATACGCGCTCACCCGCCGCCACTCCGAGCGCGGGCCAGTGCTTGAGCATCAGCGGCGTGGGCCGGTCCTGATGGAAGCCGATGCGGCCTTCCTGCCAGCGCGTGTGCCAGAAATCGGGATGCATACGATCGACGGACTCCCTGGAGCCGGTGGTTTGCGCCGCGGAAACGACGGGTGACTCGCATCCGCGAACGCGCATGTGGATCCGGACGCGGATGCGGATGCGGATGCGGATGCGGATGCTACGCCGTTATCCCTGCGTCGGGAGCCAGGCTCGGTCCCCGATGCCCAACCCCGCCGCCGGAACGCCTGGCTCGTCGTCCCCGCGAAAGCGGGGACCCAGCGCCTCCAAAGGCCAACCCGCTCCCGTAACCCCCAAGCCGTCGTCCCCGCGAAAGCGGGGACCCAGCGCCTCAAAAGGTCAACGACTCGTCGCAACCCCCGGCCGTCGTCCCCGCGAAGGCGGGGACCCAGTGTCTTGAAAGGTAGAAGCCAACCCGCCCGCTGCCACGCCAGCCATCGTCACGTGATCGCGATCAACCCGCTTCCCGCGCTACCCAGATTCATCGTCCCCGCGAAAGCGGGGACCCAGCGCCTTAAAAGGTCAACGACTCGTCGCAACCCTCCCCCAAGCCGTCGTCCCCACGAAAGCGGGGACCCAGCGCCTTACCCCATCACAGCAGAGGGCAACCCAAGCGCGTCACGTCGCACCGTCGACCGAAGGGCGTCCACCACCTCACAACGGCCCAGCAAGCCACGGCTACCTTCAACGCCGTCACGCGACCCGCCGCGCCCTCACTCCACCAGCAACCCGTCCACCTTCTGCCAGCCGCGCGGCAGCAGCCCGCCACGCGCGCCGCGCTGGCCCATGTACGTCTCCAGGTCCTTGTACGACAGCGTCATCGTGCGCGCGCCCGACAGCACGACCAGTGACTGCTCCGGCCCGACGACCACCGCATCCACCACGCGCTCGGTCCCCAGCTTGGCCTTGGGAATGTCGATGATCTTGTTGCCCTTGCCGCGGTCCATCTCCGGCAACTGGCCGATGGGGAAGGCGAGCAGGTGCCCGGCGCTGGTCGCGGCGACCACGCGGTGGCCCTTGCCGGTCTGCGCGGGCGCCGGCTGCAGCACCGACGCGTTCGGCGTCAGCGACAGCATGGCCTTGCCCGCCTTGTTGCGGCTGACCAGGTTCTCGAACTTCGTCACGAAGCCGTAGCCGTGGCTGGTCGCCAGCAGGAAATGCTGCTCGGCCTCGCCACTGGCCAGCGCCTGGAACGACGCGCCGGCGGGTGGCGAGAAGCGCCCGGTCAACGGCTCGCCGTTGCCGCGCGCGCTGGGCAGCGAATGCACCACGCTCGAGTAGCTGCGGCCCGTCGAATCCAGGAACGCCACCTGCGCGGTGCTGCGCGTGCGCACCGCGGCCAGCAGTTCGTCGCCCTCGCGGTAGCTCAGCCCGGCCGCGTCGATCTCGTGGCCCTTGGCCGCGCGCACCCAGCCCTTGGCGCTCACCACCACCGTCATCGGCTCGCTGGGCACGAGCTCGGTTTCGGAAATCGCCTTCGCCTCGCCACGCGCCACCAGCGGCGAGCGCCGGTCGTCGCCGAACTTCTTCGCGTCCGCCAGCAGCTCGTCCTTGATCAGCTTGCGCAGCTTGGCGCGGCTGCCGAGGATCGCCTGGATGCGTTCGCGCTCGGCGGCCAGCTCGCTCTGCTCGCCGCGGATCTTCATCTCCTCCAGGCGCGCCAGCTGGCGCAGCTTGGTCTCGAGGATGTAATCGGTCTGCTCCGAGGTCAGGCCGAAGCGCGCCATCAGCACCGGCTTGGGCTCGTCCTCGCTGCGGATGATGCGGATCACCTCGTCCAGGTTGAGGAAGGCGACCAGCAGGCCTTCGAGCAGGTGCAGCCGGCGCTCCACGCGCTCGAGGCGGTGGCTCAGGCGGCGCGTCACCGTGTCGCTGCGGAACTGCAGCCACTCCGCCAGCAGCGCCTTCAGGCCCTTGACCTGCGGCTTGCCGTCCAGGCCGATGACGTTGAAGTTGACGCGGTAGGTGCGCTCCAGGTCAGTGGTCGCGAACAGGTGGCCCATCAGCGGCTCGACGTCCACGCGGTTGCTGCGCGTCACCAGCACGATGCGGGTGGGGTTGGCGTGGTCGGACTCGTCGCGGATGTCCTCCAGCCACGGCAGCTTCTTGGCACGCATCTGCTGCGCGATCTGCTCGATCACCTTGCTGGGCGACACCTGGTAGGGCAACGCGGTGACGATGACGTTCTGCCCGTCCTTCACCCACGTCGCGCGTGCGCGCACCGAGCCGCAGCCGGTCTCGTACATCTGCAGGATGTCGGCGCGCGGCGTGATGATCTCGGCCGTGGTCGGATAGTCCGGGCCCTGCACGTGCTCGCAGAGGTCGCGCGTGGTGGCATCCGGGTCGTCGAGCAGGCGCACGCAGGCGCTCACCACCTCGCGCAGGTTGTGCGGCGGCACGTCGGTGGCCATGCCCACGGCGATGCCGGTGGTGCCATTGAGCAGCAGGTGCGGCAGGCGCGCGGGCAGCCAGCTCGGCTCCTCCAGCGTGCCGTCGAAGTTCGGGTCCCAGTCCACGGTGCCGTGCGCCAGCTCGCCGAGCAGTACGTCGGCGATGGGCGTCAGCTTGCTCTCGGTGTAGCGCATCGCCGCGAACGACTTGGGATCGTCCTGCGAGCCGAAGTTGCCCTGGCCCTCGATCAGCGGATAGCGGTACGAGAACGGCTGGGCCATCAGCACCAGCGCCTCGTAGCAGGCGCTGTCGCCGTGCGGGTGGAACTTGCCGATCACGTCGCCGACGGTGCGCGCGCTCTTCTTGGGCTTGGCGCCTGCATTCAGGCCCAGCTCGCTCATCGCGTAAACGATGCGGCGCTGCACGGGTTTCAGGCCGTCGCCGATGAAGGGCAGGGCGCGGTCGAGCACCACGTACATCGAGTAGTCGAGGTAGGCGCGCTCGGCGTACTCGCGCAGCGGGATCTGCTCGAAGCCGTGGAAGGTGGAGCGGGGGGAGTCGGTCATGGACGCCTTGGATGCGACGCGAGCGGCGCTCGCGATGGCGCGGGCGCGGCCCGCGGGGGAGCGATTTCGCATGGGATTCTACGTGCGCGCTGGACGCGTTCAGCATCGCAACGGCAGGTCTCAGCCGCCGCGACCGCGGCCTGCCCTGAACCTGCCGCGAGCGGACCGTTGACATCGCGCCCACCGGCGGCGAACATACGCGCCCTCGCCGGTGATGACCTCGCCGGCCGGGCCCAGGTGGCGGAATTGGTAGACGCACTAGTTTCAGGTACTAGCGGGTAAAACCGTGGAGGTTCGAGTCCTCTCCTGGGCACCACTATTTGGCCGATGGCCTGTCTCGACCCTCGCGGTCGAGCGATGAGAAAGCCCGCCCAACGGCGGGCTTTTTTCATTGCTGCCGGCGTTCCCCGGCATCTCCGGCGACATCGCTGGCATGCACCGCGGCGGCTGACCTGTATTTGCGGCCTATGAAGCCGGCATACCCGGTTCCTCGCACCGTCGTTGCGTGGCGCTGCTGCGTGCAGCGCCCCGGCGGCTCCGCTCAGTCCATCATCGTCGAGCCAAGGATCGCCAGGAACAGGGCCGCTCCGTCCACCGAAGCGGTACGGTCCGTATGCCCGTTAGCTGTGCCACGCACCGCCGAGTCGCCCGGGCCGGGCAGGGGCAGCGCGAGCATGAGCCGGTGCCGCGGCTGGCCGAAGCCCGGGTCGAACCGGTAGTACGCGCCGAGTGCGTGCGCGCGGTCGCGGATGCCCTGCAGGCCCAGCCCGCCGTTGCCGCCATTGGCCACCACGATCTGGCCCGCGTCGTCGCAGATCGAAAGATCGAGCTTGCGGCTGTCGCCGTCGTCCCATGCGCGAAGGTTGATCCGGATGCGCCCGCCGCACCCGTGGCGCACGCCATTGGTCACGGCCTCCTGGCAGATGCGGTAGATCGCGGTGGCCACGTGCAGCGGCAGCTCGTCGATGGGGCCGTCGAGCTGGCAGCCGTAGTCCACGTCCGCGTCGCGGGCGATCTCCGCCAGCGGGCCGTCGGAGAGCGCCCGGCTCAGGCCGAACTGCTCCAGGGCGATGGGGTGCAGGTGGCGGATGACGCTGCGCAGGTGCCCGTGGGCGGTGGTGACCATGCGCTGCAGGAGCTGGAACTCCTGGCGCGTGGCATCGTCCATGGCATTGCGTTCGGCGATGCGAAGGCGCGTGGCGAGCGCGGTCATGTCCTGGCCCACCTCGTCGTGCAGCTCGAGCCCCAGCTGGCGGCTCTCGGTTTCGCGCTGGGTGGCGATGCGGGTAGCCACGTCGCGCAGCGCCTGGGTCTTGAGCCGCAGCTCGTCGATGTTCGCGAGCAGCCGCTCGCGCTGGCGGTGCATGGCGTCGCGACGCGCCCCGAGCAGCAGCGCGGCCGTGCCCGTGATCGCGAGCGTCCGCTGCACGTCTTCGGGTTTCCATGGCGCGATGTCCACCGACACGAACGCCAGCGTCACCAGCGCCAGCGCGACCACGGCCGGCCGCCGGCCGCCCAGCGCCCCGATGGCGAGCAGCGGTACCGCGACGGGAACCCAGTCGAAGCGCTCCGGGAATGCGATGGCCGGCATCAGGGTGACGGCCAGGCCGGCGAGGGGAGCGAGCACGAGGCCGTGCAGGAGGTAGTCGCGCACGCGTCCCGGCGCTTTCCGGTGTTCGGCGGCAAGTACCAGCAGGGGTGCCAAGGCGATGACGCCGGCATAGTCGCCCAGTGCGAACCGAAGCAGCACGTCGAGTGGATCGGCCAGCGCTTCACGGTCGAGCCATTGCAGGCCTGTGAGGAGCAGCCCGTTGCCTATGCCACCCAGCAGGCCGGCAACCACGGTGAAGGGTACCCAGTAGGACGTGCCTTCCAGCTCGCGCTGCGCGGCCAGGCGCTTCACCTCGCGTACCGCGGCGGCGTAGACGAGCCATGGCATGAAGATGCCGACCAGCTTGGTGGCCAGCGACGTGTGCACATCGGTCGTGGCGGCAATGGCCAGGGTGGCGGACCATTCGGCGGCCGCCAGCGCCGGCCAGTAGCGTGAAGGGGTGAGCCACAGCGCGGCCACGCGCAGGCCGGCGGGGAAGAACCCGTCGGTCGTGGAGGCCATGAAGAGGGCGATCCACGCGAACGGATACGCTATGACCGTCGCCACCGTCGCAGCCGGGACTCGACGGGCGCGTGCGAGAAGCGCTCCAATACCACCGCGTCCTGCTGGAGCTACCACGGCATGCAGCCCCTGAAGATCGTACTGGTCGACGACCACCCCATCGTGCGCGCGGGTTTCCGGCAACTGCTGGACATGCAGCCCGGCTGGCAGGCGGTCGAGCTGGGTTCGGCGGCCGAGCTCGCCGCGCAGATGCGCAGCGAGTCACCGGACGTGCTCGTGCTGGACCTGTCGCTGGCGGATGCCGACGGCCTGGTGCTGCTGCGCCACGTGCTCACCGTGCGCCCCTCACTGCCGGTCATCGTGCTGTCCATGCACGACAGCGCCCTGTACGTGCAGGACGCGATCGCCGCGGGGGCGCGGGGCTACGTCACCAAGCGCTCCGGCCCGGACGAGATCGTCGACGCCGTGCATGCGGTGCTGGCCGGCCGGCAGTACCTCAGCCGCGACCTGCGCGCCATCTCGATGCGAAGCAGTACCGACAGCCCTGCGCCCGAACTCACCGCGCGCGAATCGCAGGTCTGGCTGCTGATCGCTCGCGGGCACTCGGTGGCGCGCGTGGCGAAGACGATGGGCGTAAGCCCCAAGACGGTGTACGCGCATCGCAGCAGCATCTACGGCAAGCTCGGCGTGTCCACGGACCACGAGCTTCGCCAGCTGGCGGCGCGTCGCGGGCTGGTGTAGCCGGGGTCGGACGGTAGGGCAGGACATGGGCTCGCCGGGCGGGGAGGGCGCGGCGGCCGCACAGGCCGCCGGCCGATATCGTGGCCGCAGCGGCGTCCGCGCGCCTCGGAACAAGTCCTAGCAGCCGTACGCGCGCCGCACTTCAGGCGCAGCGGTCTAGAGCGCAAGCTTGCCCGACGCGGTCGCGTCCGCCGCGCTTGGCCGAGTACATCGCCCTGTCGGCGGCGCCCAGCAGCGCTTCGTAGTCGTAGCCCGATCGCTGGTTGCAGGCCACGCCCACGCTCGCGGTCACCTGCAGGTGGCACCCGCCCGCGAAGGCATCGATCGCACGCACGCTCACGCGCAGCCGCTCGGCAACCTCGACGGCCTGCCCACCCGACACCCCCCGCATGATCACCGCGAACTCCTCGCCGCCCATGCGGCCGACAAGGGAGCCCGGTGGGCAGGCGGACTGACAGGCCTGCGCGATGTTCCGAAGCACCCAGTCGCCGACGGCATGGCCGCACTGGTCGTTGATCTGCTTGAAGTGGTCCACGTCCAGCAGCAGGACCGACACCGGGCACTTGCGTCGCGCGCAGTCGAGGATGATCGCCGTGGCCTCGGCAGCGAAATGGCCTCGCGTCGCGACCCCGCTGAGCGTGTCGGTCTGGCTCAGGCGGCGCAGCGTGTGGTGGGTGCGTCGGTACTGCCAGGCCCAGTACGCCACGATCACCACGAGCAGGCCCAGCAGCACCACGGCCATGCGCAGGCTCCGGCCGCGCTCGACGGAGATCCGCTGCTGGAGCACCAGTGCGCGGTTGCGTTGCTGCAGCGCCTCGGCCTGTTGCTCGCGCCGCAGGGCGTCGAGGCGCGACATCTGGAACGCGTACTCGCGCGCCTTGACCTCGTCCAGCCGCGCCCGCTCGGCCTCGTGGTAGGCACGGTAATGCTCGAGCGCGGCATGGTGGTCGCCGCTGCGCTCGGCGATCTGGTACAGCACCCGGTGCGCCGTGACGAAGGGCGCCCAGTGCGGCTCCTGCCGCCCCACTCTCAGGACTTCCTTCGCCGCTTTCATCGCGGCGGACGTGTTGCCCAGCGCCAGCTGGCTCTCCGCCAGCGTGGCATGGAGCTCGCCCGTAAGGCGGGTGTAGGCCGCTTCGTTCGCCGCGGGCAGGGTGTCGAGGATGCGCCGGACGGCCGCGCGCTGGCGACCGGAGGCGGCAAGGAAGCGCGCCTCGCTGCTGTACACCAGGCTGCGCAGCAACGTTTCGCCCGCACGTTCGCAGGCTGCTGCGGCGCGGGCGAAATCCTCGGTCACGCCCTGTCGCAGCTCGACAAGGGCACGCGCGCGGTTCTCATGCGCGAAACAGGCTACCCGTAGCGGCGGATTCTGCGCGAGCACGCGGCTGGCATAACGCAATGCGAGCTCGGGCTGCCCGAACTGCGTATAGAGCGCGGCCGCGACCACGTCGCCGTGCAGGCGCAACTCGGGCGTCCTGGTTTGTCCCGCCAGTGCGAAAGCGAACGACAGATAGCGCAGCCCGGTCACGTGGTCACGCGTGATCGCGGTCGTGTTCGCCACCAGCAGGGCGGCACGGTAGCGGATGTCGGGATCGCGTCCGTCCTTGTAGAGCCGCTGCGAGCTGCGGAGGGCGTCGGCGTACCGGCCGTCCAGCACGGCCTGGTAGGCCAGCAGGTAGTCGAGCAGGTCGCGTTCGTTTGCCGTGGCCTGCCCACGCAGGCGACCCGCCCGTGACAGCAGGACGTCGAACTCCTGCCGGTCCGCGCTGCGCACCGCATCGGCACGCGCGAGCAGCTCGCCTGCAGGGCTTGCGTGCACGGCGCTGACGAGCGATGACAGCAGCACCGCGCCCGTGCACAGTGCGGAAAGCAATCTACCCAACACCCTCTCCCCCGGAGGACCCCCGGTGCGCACCAGGCCACCTGCCGCAGAGTATGACGGCAGGCGCACGCGGATGGAGTTCTTCACACGCCCGTCACGTAAGAAGGGTGATGGCCCGTTCATTCACGGCTTCGCAGGTCCGGCCGCTTGGGCGGCAAGCGTGTCCCGCCGGCTGCAGTAATGAGCGCATTGTCGGCGCTTTCACCGCCGGTGCGCGAGATTCGGGGCACATCCCCGAGGATCGAGCGTCATGACCAAGCGAGAACTCATCGAGCCCACCCCCGGTGACAAGCGCTATGTCCGCCGCGACGAAAAGGGTCGCTTCAAGGAAGTTGACGACGTCGGTCGTTCGCTTTCGCAGGACCGCAAGCGCCACGCCAAGAACGACGCAGGTCCCGGGCAGGGCGACCGCGGCGACCGCAAGCACTGAGCACGGGGCGGTCGCATTGAAAAACCCGCGGGATTCCGCGGGTTTTTCGTGTCCGGATGCGCTTCAGCGGCCGATGCGCCGAAGCCGTTCGTCCAGCCGCATCGTATGCAGTTCGACGTGCTGCAGGAGGGGGGCGTCCACGTGCGCGGGATTGATGAGCACGTTGCAGGCCCCGTCGCAGAGCGCGCTGGGAACCTGCAGGCCCAGCGACCGGTGCGAGCGCACCCAGTCGTCGCCGATCGCCTGCACGTCCGGGCGGTACGGACGCTCGCGCCACTGCGCCGGGTAGGAGGTGAGTTCGGTGATGCGGTCTTTCGGAATGTGCGCCGAGGCGATGTGGATCTCGGCCGGCGGCGCGGACTCGCAGTGCGCCAGGAACTCGAGCAGTGCGGTGGCCGCCGTGGTGGAGGCATAGACCGCCGGTGCGTCCTGGCTGGTCCAGCGGCCCGCGCCCTGCGCGGCGCCCGCGCCGAAGGGCTTGTCGCGCTGGTCGTCGCCGACCACGCGGTAGATGGTGACCGTCGATTCGGCGGCACGCGCGGCGTGGTCGACCGTGGCCGCGGTGGGGGCCGCGGTGGAGCCGGACATGAAGCTCGGCGGATCGCTGGCGGGGAAGGTTTCCTTGACGGCTTCGTCGATGTCCTTTTCGGACGTGGGCGTGGGCATGTCGGGATTGTGCATGGGCGGCTCTCGTAATCGCGGCTGCCGCGCAGCCGTCACGGCCGCTAGTCATATCAGCGCGAATGCTAAGGATTCGAGAAGCCGGGACGCCCGCATGACGACCCAGGATCACGACCAACGCGAACCGCAGGACGGCTCCGCGGGCCTCGCCTCCCAGCCTCGACTGCGCGTGCTGCTGTTCGAGCGCGACCGCGACGCGCGCGAGCTGCCCGGCTCGGAACTCGAGCGCTGGGCCGAGCCTTCCGACGAGCAACTGGTATGGGTGGACGTGGTGGCCCCCGACACGCCGCCCGAAGCGCTCGGCGTGCTCGGCGTCGACATCCCGGCTTTGCAGCCCGAGCATGGTGGTGCGGTCGGCCTGCTGCTGGAAGGACGCTGGCGCCACCTCTACGTGTGCGCGATCAACTGGCGTCCCACCCGGGCGCCGGTGGCGATTCCGCTGTCGATCGCGCTGGCGCGCAATATCGTCGTCACCGTGCGGCGCAGCCCGGTCGATTTCATCGACGAGGTGCTCGACAACGAGGCCGACCACCTGCGCGTCGGGCAGCTGGAGTCGACGGTATTCGCGATGGCGCTGCTCGACCGCATGCTGACCGACTATCTGGACGCCCGCGATGCCTTCGAAAGCGCGCTCGACCATCTGGAACTGTTGATCCTGAAGCAGCCGCGCCCCTCGCACCTGGCCGAGCTGCAGCGGCTGCGGCACCTGGCTTCACAGCTGCGCCGTCACCTGGCCGCACAGCGCGACCTGTTCGATGCGCTGGCGCGTCCGGACTTCGAACCGGGCCAGTCGCACGACGCGGCGCGCGCCTGCCGCGTGATCAGCAGCCGCTACTCGCGTGTGATGCAGTCCATCGAGGCCGGTCGCGAACTGGTCAACGGGAGCTTCGACCTCTACACCTCGCGTGCGGCCGAGAGCACCAACCAGGCCATGCACACCCTCACGGTGGTGACCGTGGCGATGGGGCTGGCCGCGACCATCGCCGGCGTGCTCGGAATGAACTTCGAGGCGGCGGTGTTCGAGTCGGGCACGCGCGGCTTCGTCGCGGCCCTCGTGGGCATCGGCCTGATCGTCCTCGGGGCCGTCGCCTGGGCAGCCGGGCGCATCATTCGTGCGGGCCGCCGGCGCACGTCGCCTTCATGAACGTGTGAGACGATCCCGTTCATGAAGAAGAAGACAACCAGACGAAGCGGTTCCGCCGCAGGCGCCGGCGGCGGCAAGCGCGGCCCCGGCCCCGGCGCGACCCCGGGCCGTGGCTCTGCACCCAAGGCGCGCAAGGACGCGACCGCGCGCCGCGCCGGCCCCTCGACCAAGCGCCCGCCGTGGATGCCCGAGGCGCCAGCGCCGCAACGCGTGGGGCGCGGCCGGCCGGCATCGGACCCCTACGCCGGCCGTGAAGCCGCGCGCTACGAAAACCCCATCGCCTCGCGCGAGATGATCCTGGCCCTGCTCGCCAGCGCCGATGGCCCGCTGCCGATGGAGGTGATCGCCGAGCAGCTGGGCATCGACGACGGCGAGCGTTTCGAGGCCCTGGGCTTCCGCCTGCGGGCGATGATCCGCGACGGCCAGCTGCTGCAGAACCGCAAGGGCGGGTTCGTGCCCGCGCAGGCGGTCGACCTCATCCCCGGCGTGGTCATCGCCAACCCGGACGGGTTCGGCTTCCTCAAGCCCGACCCCGGGCACGGCGACGACCTGTTCCTGCCGCCGTTCGAGATGCGCAAGGTCATGCACGGCGACCGCGTGCTGGCCAACGTCACCGGCATCGACCGCCGCGGTCGCCGCGAGGGCGGCATCGTCGAGATCCTCGAGCGACGCCTCACGCGCCTGATCGGCCGCTTCGACGTGCGCGCCGGCATCGGCTTCGTGATTCCCGACGACCGCCGCATCCAGCAGGACATCCTCATCCCGCCCGATGCGCGCGGCGAGGCGCAGGACGGCCAGCTGGTGGTGGCCGAGATCACCGAGATGCCCGACGGCAAGCATTCGCCGATCGGCCGCATCCTGACCGTGCTGGGCGACCGCCTGACCGCATCGCTTGCGGTGCAGGCGGCCATCCACGGCCACGACATCCCGCACGAGTTCCCGCAGCCCGTGCTCGAGCAGGCCGCAGTGATCCCGCTGCATGTGGACGAGGAAACCGCCCTCGGTCGCGTCGACCTGCGCGCCCTGCCGCTGGTCACCATCGACGGCGAGGACGCCAAGGACTTCGACGACGCGGTCTATGCCGAGCCCAATCGCGACGGGTTCCGGCTGGTGGTGGCGATCGCGGACGTCTCGCACTACGTGCGGGTGGGCACGCCGCTGGACGAGGAAGCCTCGCGGCGCGCCACCTCGGTGTATTTCCCGGGCTTCGTGGTGCCGATGCTGCCCGAGACCCTGTCGAACGGCATCTGCTCGCTCAAGCCGAAGGTCGACCGCCTGTGCTTCGTCTGCGACATGCAGGTCGACCGCAAGGGCGTGGTCACGTCCTCGCGCTTCTACGAGGCCGTCATGCACTCGCATGCGCGCCTGACCTACACGCAGGTGTGGAACGCGATCGGTGACGACGTGACCGACGAGGCGCGCGCGGACGCCCGCGAGCGCATCGGCTCGCTCATGCCGCACGTGGAGAACCTGTACGACCTGTTCCACGTACTGCTGCGCGCCCGCGAGAAGCGCGGCGCGATCGAATTCGAATCCGGCGAGGTGCGCTTCGTGCTCGGCCCGCAGGGCGAGGTGGTTCAGGCCGGCATGCTCCAGCGCAACGACGCGCACAAGCTGATCGAGGAGTGCATGATCGCCGCCAACGTGGAGGCGGCGAAGTTCCTCATCGAGCGTGACATCCCGGCGCCGTACCGCATCCACGAGCGCCCGCCCGAACAGAAGTACGAGGACCTGCTGGAGTTCCTGAAGGAATTCGGGCTTTCGCTGCCGGCCTGGGCCAAGGTGCGGCCGAAGGACTTCACCGGCCTGCTGCGCAGAATCCGCGACCGCCCCGATGCGGCGCTGCTGGAATCGGTGCTGCTTCGCAGCCAGTCGCTGGCGGTCTATGCGCCTTCGAACGTGGGGCATTTCGGCCTGGCGCTGGATGCCTATGCGCACTTCACCTCGCCGATCCGCCGCTATGCGGACCTTCTCGTGCACCGCGCGATCAAGCACGCACTGAGCGGCGCGAAGCCGGAGAAGTTCCGCTACTCGCCCAGTGCGATGGCGCAGCTGGCGCTGGAATGCTCGGAACGCTCGCGTCGGGCCGACGAGGCCCAGCGCGAGGTCGACGAGCGCTACCGTGCGGCCTGGATGGAGCAGCACGTGGGCGGCCAGTTCGAGGGCGTCATCAGCGGCGTGACCAGCTTCGGGCTCTTCGTCGAACTGGACGGGTCCATGGTCAACGGCCTGGTCCACGTGACGCAGTTGCCCAACGACTTCTACCACTTCGACCCGATCCGCAAGACCCTCACGGGCGAGCGCCGCGGCCGCGAGTACCGGCTCGGCGACCGCGTGGGCATCGTGGTCCTCAAGGCCAGCGTGGAGGATCGGCGCATCGATTTCCGTCTGGTCGAGGAGGACGGGGTGAAACCGCTGCCGCCGCGCGGGAAGCCGGCCAAGCGGGTGAAGCAGCCGTACTGACGGGGTCCGTAGCCCTGGTCCTCGCATAGGCGCGAGAGCCGGGTCGCGGGCTATACGGTGGTTCGTGCGGCCTCGCATGTCGCGCGCCGGGTCGCGTGGCGGGCATGCCGCATGGCATGTCGCCGGCGTCGACCCCGGCCAGTGCGGCGCACGCGGGTCACGCGCTTGGCGCGTGTCGGTCGGCTCGGGTGGGCTGCGCTTGCCCGGGCTGCGGGCGTCTGTGGCGGAAGAACTGCGCCTGCGCCGGGTGCGCCCGCGGGGCCGGCGCGTCACAATGCCCGGATGAGCAAGCAGAACCAGTGGATCGCCGGCATCAATGCCGTCTCGGCCGCGTTGCAGAACGACGCGGAGCACGTACGCGAGGTGCTGCTGGAGGCGGGGTCGAAGAATCCGCGCATCCAGGAGATCGAGTCGCAGGCGCGGCGGCTGGACATTCCCGTGCGCCGGGTGGCCCAGCAGGCCCTGGACGGCGTGGCCGGCGGCCTGCGCCACCAGGGCGCGGTCGCGCGTTACGTCGCGGCACGCACGTGGTCGGAGAACGAACTGCAGGGGCTGGTCGAGGCGGCCGAAGGGCGTGCGCTCGTGCTGGTGCTCGACGGCGTGCAGGATCCGCACAACCTCGGCGCCTGCCTGCGCAGCGCCGCCGCCTCGGGCGTAACGGCGGTGGTCATCCCGAAGGACCGCTCGGTGCAGGTGAACGCGACCGTTCGCAAGACCTCCGCCGGCGCGGCCGGCGCCGTGCCGGTGGTTCCGGTGACCAACCTCTCGCGCGCCATGCGCGAGCTGCAGCAGATGGGCGTGTGGCTGTACGGGCTCGCCGGCGAGGCACGGGCCTCGCTCTACGACGTCGACCTGCGCGGCAACGTGGGCCTGGTGCTCGGCGGCGAGGGCGAAGGCCTTCGCCGGCTCACGCGCGAGACCTGCGATGGCCTGGTGGCGATCCCCATGCCGGGTGCGGCCGCCACCGGCGTCGAGAGCCTCAACGTGTCGGTCGCCGCGGGCATCACGCTGTTCGAAGCGGTGCGCCAGCGGGTGTCGGGATGAACCTCGAGTGGTACGACCTGGTCGGGCTCGCCGGCACGCTGGCCATCCTGCTCGCCTTCCTGCTGCTGCAGGCCGGGCGCCTGGCCGGCGACAGCCTGCGCTACCAGCTGCTCAATCTCTTCGGTGCGGCCGGCGTGCTGGTTTCGCTGTGGGGCAGCTTCAACCTCTCGGTGTTCCTGCTCGAGCTGGCCTGGGTCATGGTCAGCCTATACGGCATCGCCCGCTCGCTGCGCGCGCGGCGGGATCGCGCAGGACGAGGCTGACAATACCGGCGACGCGTCGGCGGTGCGGCTGTCGACGATGCAGCTGCTTGGTCGACGATGAACACCCGGCAGCGCCGGCCAGTGACCGGAACGAAGGAAATGCGTCGCGGCTGACGCCGCGCGCTGAGGGGATGCGTCATCGGGCGACCGGCCTTTCGCCTCACCGGAGCTCCCGCAGGTCCAGCCGCCGCAACTTCGGCGCCTTGATCACGGTGGCGCCCACCACGCCCAGGGTCATCAGCCCACCGAACACGACCGACGGCACGAGGCCGAGCAGCCGCGCCATCGAGCCGGACCAGAACGCACCCAGCTCGTTGGACGAGCCGATGAAGATGCCATTGATGGACGACACCCGCCCGCGCATCTCGTCGGGCGTGGCGAGCTGCAGGATGGTGGAGCGCAGAACCACCGAGACACCGTCGAACATGCCCGACAGCAGCAGCATCAGCGCCGACAGCCATAGCACCTGCGAGAGCGCGAAGCCGATCATGCACAGGCCGAAGCCGGCGACCGCCGCCAGCAGCACGGGCCCGGCATGGCGCTCGAGGGGATGCCGCGCGAGCCACAGGCCGACGGCTACCGAACCCAGCGCCGGCGCGGCGCGCAGGATGCCCAGCGCCTCCGGGCCTTCATGCAGCACGTCGGCGATGAAGGCCGGCGCCAGCGAGATCGCGCCGCCGAACAGCACCGCGAACATGTCCAGCGCCAGCGCGGCCAGCAGGATCTGATGGCCGAAGACGAACCGTGCGCCTTCGGCGATGCTCGCGAACACGGGCCCGCGTTGCAGGGTGGGAGCAGGCTCGGTGACGCGGACCGAGCCTACGAAAGCCGCGGCGCCCAGCGCGCAGAGCGCCGCGATGCCGTAGGCCATGCGCACGTCGCCGAGCCCCACCAGGACGCCGCCGATGGCCGGCCCCACGACCAGGCCCGACTGGAACACGATGCTGGCGATGCCCGCACCGCGCGTGTACTGCGCGCGCACCAGGACCCGGCCGAACAGCGCGTTGTAGACCGGCCCCAGGAAGGCGCGTACGCCGCCGGTGAGTGCGATCGCCGCGTAGACGGGCCAGACGTTGCGCGCGGCGCCGTCCAGGGAGGTGACGAGCGCCAGCACCAGCGCGGTGGCCGCCAGCCCCAGGCAGGCGGCGATGCCGAGCTTGCGGCGGGGCAGGTGGTCGACCAGGTAGCCGGCGAAGGGCGCGACGCAGAAGTAGGGAATGACCTCCGCCAGCCCGATCAGCCCCAGCTTCAGCGGATCGCGCGTGAGCTGGTAGACCTGCCAGCCCACCGCCACGGCCACGATCTGGTAGGAGAGGATCGTCAGGATGCGGTAGCCCATCAGCGCGGCGAAGCCCGGCACGCGCAGCGGATGGGCCGGCGGCGTCTCCGGGGCGTCGGCCGCGCTCACGCCGCCTGCTGCGCCCTTTCGCGGATGAAGGCCAGCAGCGCGCTCAGGCCGTTGCTGCGCGTGGGCGACAGGTGCCGCGACAGGCCGATGTCGGCCACGAACGTGGGCTCGGTGGCGAGGATCTCGGCGGCCGCGCGCCCGGAATAGACGCGAAGCGCGAGATAGATCAGGCCGGAGACGATCGCCGAGTCACTGGCGGCGGTGAAGTCCAGCCGTCCCGCATCGCCCTCGCAGACGATCCATACCTTGGACTGGCAGCCCAGCAGCCGGTTTTCCTCGGTGCGCAGCGCATCGTCCAGGGGCGGCAGGCGACGGCCCAGGTCGATGAGGTACTGGTAGCGCTCGGCCCAGTCCGAGAAGAACGCGAACTCGTCGCGGATCGCGGCCTGCGCCTCGGCGGCCGTGGGTTCGAGCGGAAAATGGCGGTCGGTCACGTCGATGCGGTTCGGTGCGGGGTCAGGCGCGGCGCCAACGTACGCCGGCCGGGGTGTCTTCCAGGAGAATGCCTTCGGCCGCGAGCTGGTCGCGGATGGCATCGGCGCGGGCGAAGTCGCGTGCTTTCTTGGCGGCGCTGCGCTCGTCGACCAACGACTGGATGCGCGCGTCATCGTCGCCCGAGGCGCCGCGCGCGAACCAGTCCGCCGGTGACTGCTGCAGCAGGCCGAGGGCCAGCCCCGCGCCCAGCAGGTCGGACTTCAGCCGCGAGCGGTCGGCGTCGCCCGTGGCCTTGCGCGCCTCGGCGGCGATGCGCGCGAGCTCGGCCAGGACCTGCGGCGTGCCCAGGTCGTCGTCGAGCATGGCCTCGACCGCCTCGGGGATGCGCGCCTCGGCCGGCACGTCGGCGAGGTCGCGCAGCGTGCCGTAGAGCCGGTCCAGGGTGCGCACGCTCTGCTCGATCAGCGCATCCGACCATTCCAGCGGCTGGCGGTAATGCGCCGACAGCAGGGCATAGCGCAGCGCCTCCGGCGGATGCGCGCGCACCAGGTCGTGCACCTTCTCGATGTTGCCCAGCGACTTGCTCATCTTCGCGCCGCCGAAGTTGAGCATGCCGTTGTGCAGCCAGAAGCGCGCGAAGGGCTTGCCGCCGTGGGCGCATTCGCTCTGCGCAATCTCGTTCTCGTGGTGCGGGAACTGCAGGTCCACGCCGCCGGCATGGATGTCGATGGTTTCGCCCAGGTGCGCTTCCGCCATCGCCGAGCATTCGATGTGCCAGCCCGGGCGGCCGCGGCCCCAGGGCGAGTCCCAGCCGGGCAGGTCGTCGCCTGAGGGCTTCCACAGCACGAAATCGCCGGGGTCGCGCTTGTACGGGGCCACCTCGACGCGCGCGCCGGCGAGCATCTCGTCGCGGTCCCGGCGCGAGAGCTTGCCGTAGCCGTCGAAGCTGGCGACCGAGAACAGCACGTGGCCCTCGGCGGCGTAGGCGTGGCCCGAGGCGATCAGCCGCTGGATCATCGCGATCATGTGCGGGATGTGGCCGGTGGCGGTGGGCTCGATGTCGGGCAGGCGCACGCCCAGCGCACCCATGTCGTCGCGGTAGGCCTGGGCGAAGCGGTCGGTGATCGCCGAGATCGGCACCTGCTGCTCGCGGGCGGCGGCGTTGATCTTGTCGTCGACGTCGGTGATGTTGCGCGCGTAGGCCACCGTGCCGTAGCGGCGCCGCAGCAGGTCCGCGAGCACGCCGAACACCACCGGCCCGCGCGCATTGCCGATGTGCACGTAGTTGTAGACCGTCGGCCCGCAGACGTACATGGTCGGGCGCGCTGGATCCAGCGGCTCGAAGGCTTCGACGCGGCGGGTGAGGCTGTTGTAGAGCTGCAGGGACATGGCGGGCCCTCGGGTCAGCCGCGCATTGTAGGCCGCCCGGCGTTCCCGCCGCCGCGGGGCGGGTGACAGGGGAGGTTCAGCGCGCGCCACCCCGGGGCGAATACACTGCCGCGGTCCGCACCGGCCGGAGTTCCCGACTTGCGCTTTGCCCTGCAGCTGCCCGTCCTCGTCCTGCTGCTCGCCGGCACGGCCGCCGCGCAGACGACGGTCGTCCAGCGCGAGAACGTGCGCTACGAGTACGCCAAGGTGCTGCGGGTGACGCCCGTCTACCAGACGCTCACCGCCACCAGCGTGGAGACGCGCTGCACGGGCATGACCGCCGAGGAGCGGTCGCGGATCCGCCGGGTGGTCGGGGCCGTTCGCGGCGCCTTCAACCGCGACGATGCGCCCGCGGCGCGCCGCAACTGCCGCAGCGTGCCGGTGGAGCGCGAGTTCCGCCGCCCGATCGCCTACGACGTCGACTACACCTACCGCGGCTCCAAGTACCGCTCGCGCCTGGCCGAGGACCCCGGCCACCTGCTGCGCATCCGCATTTCCGTGATGCCGGCCCCCTGAGCGGCGCTTGCGGGGCCCGCCCCCGCATGCGAGCATGCGCGACTCGATGAACGCCTTCTACGCCGACGCCGACGTGCTCACCTCCGCCTGGATGGCGGCGGGCATGACCTCGCGCGCGCGCCGACGCTCCACCGACAACCGGCTGGGCTTCGTCGAGCTTTCCCTGTCCTGAGCGTCGTTCGCTGACAGGATCCTTCCGAACCCAGCCCCGCGCTGGGTTCGTGCGTTTACGGGCCCGGCATTTCTTCCCGGAGTCCGACATGAAGCATTTTCTCAACACCCAGGACTGGTCCCGCGCCGAGCTCGACGCGCTGCTGGCCGACGCGGCGCGCTTCAAGCGCGAGCGCTTTGGCGACCAGCTGCGCGGCAAGTCGATCGCCCTGGTCTTCTTCAACCCGTCCATGCGCACGCGCACGAGCTTCGAACTGGGCGCGTTCCAGCTGGGCGGCCATGCCATCGTGCTGCAGCCGGGCAAGGACGCCTGGCCCATCGAGTTCGACCTCGGCGCGGTGATGGACGGCGAGGCGGAGGAGCACATCGCCGAGGTCGCGCGCGTGCTGGCCCGCTACGTGGACCTGATCGGCGTGCGCGCATTCCCGAAGTTCGTGGACTGGTCGGTGGATCGCGAGGATCGCGTGCTCAAGGCCTTCGCCAAGTACTCGACCGTGCCGGTGATCAACATGGAGACGATCACGCACCCCTGCCAGGAGCTTGCCCACGCGCTGGCCCTGCAGGAGCACTTCGGCACCACCGACCTGCGCGGCAGGAAGTACGTGCTCACCTGGACCTACCACCCCAAGCCGCTCAACACCGCCGTCGCGAACTCCGCGCTGACCATCGCCACGCGGCTGGGCATGGACGTGACGCTGCTGTGCCCGACGCCCGAGTACGTGCTCGACGAGCGCTACATGGGCTGGGCCGAGCAGAACGTCGCCGAGAGCGGCGGTTCGCTCACCGTGAGCCACGACATCGACAGCGCCTACGCCGGCGCCGACGTCGTCTATGCCAAGAGCTGGGGCGCGCTGCCCTACTTCGGCAACTGGGCGCCCGAGAAGCCGATCCGCGACCAGTACAGGCACTTCATCGTCGACGAGCGGAAGATGGCGTTGACCAACAACGGCGTGTTCAGCCACTGCCTGCCGCTGCGCCGCAACGTCAAGGCCACGGACGCCGTGATGGACTCGCCCGCCTGCATTGCCATCGACGAGGCCGAGAACCGCCTGCACGTGCAGAAAGCGGTAATGGCCGCGCTCATCGGCCAGCGCGCCTGATTTCGATTCGACTCCGGAACCCGCCATGTCACCCAACGAATCCCGCGACATCGTCCTCGCCTTCTCCGGCGGCCTCGACACCAGCTTCTGCGTGCCCTACCTGAAGGAACGCGGCTGGACCGTGCACACCGTGTTCGCCGATACCGGCGGCGTCGACGCGGAGGAGCGCGCCTACATCGAGCAGCGCGCCGCCGAGCTGGGCGTGGCCAGCCACGTCACGGTGGACGGCGGCCCGGCGATCTGGGCCGGCTTCGTCAGGCCCTTCGTGCACGCCGGCGAGGCCTACCAGGGCCAGTATCCCTTGCTGGTATCCGACCGCTACCTGATCGTGGACGCCGCGCTGCAGCGTTGCCGCGAGCTGGGCACGAACGCCATCGCGCATGGCTGCACCGGCATGGGCAACGACCAGGTGCGTTTCGACCTTGCGGTGAAGGCCAGCGGCGACTACCGCATCGTGGCGCCCATCCGCGAGATCCAGAAGGAGCACACGCAGACGCGCGCCTACGAGCAGGCCTATCTGGAAGAGCGCGGCTTCGGCGTGCGCGCCAAGCAGCAGAGCTACACCATCAACGAGAACCTGCTGGGCGTGACGCTGTCGGGCGGCGAGATCGACCGCTGGGAAGCGCCCGGCGAAGGCGCGCGCGGCTGGTGCGCGCCGCGCGAGGAATGGCCGGCGGCACCGCTGCGCATCGCGATCCGCTTCGTACAGGGCGAGGCGGTAGCCCTCGATGGCGAAGCGATGGAAGGCCATCGCATCCTCGCCGCGCTCAACGCGAAGCTCGCGCCCTACGGGGTGGGCCGCGGCATGTACACCGGCGACACCACCATCGGTCTCAAGGGGCGCATCGTGTACGAGGCACCGGGCCTGACCGGCCTGCTCGTCGCGCATCGTGCGCTGGAGGAGGCGGTGCTCACCAAGCAGCAGAACCGGTTCAAGCCCGAGGTGGCGCGCAAGTGGGTGGAGCTCGTGTACGAGGGCTTCTTCCACGACCCGCTCAAGACCGACCTGGAAGCGTTCCTGGCCTCGTCGCAGCGCATGGTCGACGGCGAAGTGGTGCTGGAAACGCGCGGCGGGCGGGTCGACGCGGTCGCGGTGACGTCCAGGCACCTGCTGCATTCGAAGGGCGCGACCTACGCGCAATCGGCGGACTGGGGCGTGGAGGAAGCCGAGGGCTTCATCAAGCTGTTCGGCATGAGCAGCACGCTCTGGGCCCAGGTGAACGGAGCCGGCGGCGATGCGTGAGGCGGTGCTGGCGCATCTCGAGGCCCTGGTCGGCTTCGACACGCGCAATCCGCCACGTGCCATCGGCACCGGCGGCATCTTCGACTACCTGCGCGAACACCTGCCGGGCTTCCGCATCGAGGTGACCGACCACGGCGCCGGCGCGGTGTCGATGCTAGCCGTGCGCGGCGAACCCGCGCGGGTCTTCAACGTGCACCTGGACACGGTGCCGTCGTCGGAGGCGTGGACGGCGGACCCGCTGCGCCTGCGCATCGAAGGCGACCGGGCCATCGGGCTCGGCGCCTGCGACATCAAGGGTGCGGCCGCCGGGCTCGTCGCGGCGGCGGCGGTGACCTCGGGCGACGCGGCGTTCCTGTTCAGCACGGACGAGGAAGCCAACGATGCGCGCTGCATCCGTGCCTTCCTTGCCGGTGACCACGGCTTCCGGGAGGCCATCGTGGCCGAGCCGACGCATTGCGAGGCGGTGCTCGCGCATCGTGGCATCAGCTCGGCGCTGGTGCGCTTTCGCGGGCAGGCCGGCCACGCTTCGGTCGCCGACGCATTGGAGGCCAGCGCCGTGCACCGCGCCATGCGCTGGGGCGCGGCGGCGCTCGACCTCGTGCAGGGCGAGGCGCACCAGCGGTTCGGCGGCCTGACCGGCCTGCGCTTCAACATCGGCACGATGGCCGGCGGCATCAAGGGCAACGTGATCGCGCCCAGCGCCGAGCTGCGCTTCAACTTCCGCCCGCTGCCCTCCATGTCGACCGACGGGTTGCATGCGCGCCTGCAGGCGCTGGCGGACGACGGCGCCATCGACTCCTACACCGAAACCTTCCGCGGGCCGGCGCTGCCCGCCGGTGGGCTGGACGGCGCCGAGCGCGCGCGCCTGGCCGCACGTGACCTGGCCGACGCGCTGGATCTGCCCATCGGCAACGCCGTGGACTTCTGGACGGAGGCCTCGCTGTTCTCCGAGGCGGGGCTGACCACGTTCGTCTACGGCCCCGGCGACATCGCGCAGGCGCACACGGCGGACGAATGGGTGGAAATCGCCCAGCTCGAGCGCTACGCCGGATCCGTCGCGCGCATCCTGGGAGCCGCGGCATGACCCCGGTGCACGACATCCAGACCCGCCAGACCATCGTGCGCCTGCTCTCGAGCATGGGCAGCGCGAAGGAGATCGACCAGTACCTGCGGCGTTTCGCGCAGCTCGATGCCGAGCGTTTCGCGGTGGTGAAGGTGGGCGGCGCGGTGCTGCGCGACGATCTCGATGCGCTGGCCTCGTCACTGGCCTTCCTGCAGGACGTCGGCCTCACGCCCATCGTCATCCATGGCGCGGGGCCGCAGCTCGACGCGCAGCTCGCCGCGGCCGGCATCGAGAAGCAGACGGTCGACGGCCTGCGCGTCACCTCGCCGGAAACGCTGGCCATCGTGCGCCGCGTCTTCCATGCCGAGAACCTGCGCCTGGCCGAGGCGCTGCAGGAAGCCGGCGCGCGTTCCACGTCCATCGTCTCGGGGGTTTTCGAGGCCGAGTACATCGACCGCGAGAGGCTGGGCCTGGTGGGTCGCGTGCAGCGCGTGGAGCTTGCGCCCATCCACGCCAGCCTGCGCGTGGGTTCGATCCCGGTCATCGCCAGTCTTGGCGAAACGGCGACCGGCCAGATCGTCAACATCAATGCCGATTTCGCGGCCAATGAACTGGTGCGCGCGCTGCAGCCCTACAAGATCGTTTTCCTCACCGGCACCGGCGGGCTGCTGGACGGCCAGGGGCAGGTCATCGATTCGATCAACCTGTCCACCGAGTACGAGCAGCTCATGCGCCAGCCCTGGCTCACGGGCGGGATGCGGCTGAAGATCGAGCAGATCCGCGAACTGCTGGACGCGCTGCCGCATTCATCGTCGGTGTCGATCACCCGGCCGGCCGAACTCGCCAAGGAGCTGTTCACGCACAAGGGCTCGGGCACCCTGGTGCGGCGCGGCGAGCGCGTGCTCACGGCCTCGTCCTGGAACGAACTGGACACGGCGCGCCTGCGCGACCTGATCGAATCGGCCTTCGGCCGCCGCCTGCTGCCCGACTACTTCGAACGCACGCGACTGCACCGCGCCTACGTCAGCGAGAACTACCGCGCCGCGATGATCGTGACGCTCGAGGACGGCGTGCCCTACCTCGACAAGTTCGCCGTGCTCGACGAGGCGCAGGGCGAGGGCCTCGGACGCGCGGTCTGGCAGGTGATGCGCGACCAGACGCCGACGCTGTTCTGGCGCTCGCGCCACGGCAACCCGGTCAATCCCTTCTACTTCGCGCAGGCCGACGGCTCGATCCGCCGCACGCACTGGCAGGTGTTCTGGTACGGGCTCGATTCCATGCAGGCGATCGAGAAGGCCGTTGCGCACTGCGACGCGCATCCACCCACGCTGGAGGCCGGCCATGGCGGCTGATCCCTGGCGCATGCCACCGACCCTCGCGGGGCGGCATGTCACGTTGCTGCCGCTGCGCACCGACCACGCCCGCGCGCTCGCGCAGGCGGCGGCGGACGGCGAGCTGTGGCGTCTGGCCTATACGGGCGTGCCCGACGCCGACGGGGCGGAGGCCTACGTCGCGCGCGCGCTGCAGATGCAGGCGGCCGGCGAGGCGCTGCCGTTCGCGGTCGTGGACCGCGGCGGCAGCGTCGTAGGTTCCACGCGCTACTACCAACTCGACAGCGCGGTCCCGCGCCTGAGCATCGGCTACACCTGGTACGCCGCGCGTGCACAGCGCACGGCGCTCAACACCGAGGCCAAGCGGCTCCTGCTCGGACAGGCCTTCGACGTGATGCAGTGCGAGGCGGTGGCCTTCGAGACCAGCCATCGCAACCTGCGCTCGCAGGCGGCCATCGAGCGGCTCGGCGCACGCCGCGACGGCGTGCTGCGCGCACACATGCGCCATCGCGACGGTTCCCTGCGCGACACCGTCGCCTATTCCATCCTGCGCTCGGAATGGCCGTCCGTTCGCGACGGGCTCGACGCACGCCTGGAGGCCGCATGAGCGCCGGACGCATTCCCGTCGGCATCGTCGGCGCGCGGGGCTACGTGGGCGAGGAGCTGATGCGCCTGCTCGCGGCGCATCCGCGCTTCCACCTGGCATGGGTGGCGTCGCGCGAGCGCGCCGGGCAGCCGGTGGCGGACCACGTTCCCGGCATGCCGGCCGACCTGCACTACGTGGCCTCGACGCCCGACGGGCTGCCGCTGCTGGATGGCGGGGCCGTGGTCCTGGCACTGCCGAATGGACGCGCGGCCGAGTACGTGGCTGCGATCGAACGGGAGGCGCCGTCGACCGTGCTGGTCGACCTTTCGGCCGACTACCGCTTCGACCCCGCATGGCATTACGGCCTGCCCGAGCTCAGCGGACGCGGCCCGCGCGCGCGTCGCATCAGCAACCCGGGCTGCTATGCCACCGCGATGCAGCTGTCGATCGCGCCGATGCTCGACCGGCTCGAGGGCGCCGTGCAGTGCTTCGGCGTCTCGGGCTACTCGGGTGCGGGAACGTCGCCGTCGCCGAAGAACGACCCCGTGCTGCTGCGCGACAACCTCATGCCCTATGCGCTAACCGGCCACGTTCACGAGCGCGAGGTCGCGCGGCAGCTCGGCCATCCGGTCGAGTTCATGCCGCACGTCGCGCCGCATTTCCGCGGCCTGACGGTCACCTCGAACCTGCACCTGTCGGCGCCGGCCACGCTGGACGAAGTGCGGGCGCGCTACGGGGCACGGTACGACGGGGAGCCGCTGGTGCGCGTGGTCGAGGACGCTCCGTGGGTGAGCCGCATCGCCGGCCGGCACCACGCCGACGTCGGCGGCTTCGCGCTGTCGGCCGACGGCCGTCGCCTGGTCGTCGTCGCCACGCTGGACAACCTCCTCAAGGGCGCGGCCACGCAGGCGCTGCAGAACCTCAACCTCGCCTTCGGTATCGACGAGACCGCGGGCATTCCGCATGCGGCAGGAGATGGTGCATGAGTACGCTGCTCTGGCAGAAGGACGGCGTCGAGATCGACGCGCGAATCCAGCGATTCCTCGCCGGCGACGACGTGGTGCTCGACCGCGAATTCCTGCGCTACGACATCCGCGCCAGCCGCGAGCACGCGCGCGGACTCGCGGCCATCGGGATCCTGTCCGCGGAGGAGTTCGCGCGCATCGACGGGGTGCTGTCGAGGCTGGACGGCGACGTCGAGGCCGGGCGGTTCGTCCTGGACGAGCGCTACGAGGACGGGCACTCGGCGATCGAGGCCGTGCTGATCGAGGAACTCGGCGACACCGGGCGCCGCATCCATACCGGGCGCAGCCGCAACGACCAGGTGCTCGTGGCCACGCGCCTGTGGCTGCTGGACCGGCTCGACGCGCTGCGCGCGCTCTGCGTCGACTGCGCGCGCGTGGCCCTCGACCGCGCGGCGGACGAGATGCTGCAGCCCATGCCGGGCTATACCCACCTGCAGCGCGCGGTGGTGTCGTCCACCGGCGCGTGGTGGGCGGCATGGGCGGAGGCCTTCGTCGACAACGCCTGGCGGGCGCGCCAGACGCGCGAGTGGATCGACGCCGATCCACTGGGCACGGCGGCCGGCTACGGCATCAACCTGCCGCTGCCGCGCGAGGCGACCGGCCGCGCACTGGGTTTCGGCCGCATGCAGGCCAGCCCCGGCTATGCGCAGCTGTCGCGCGGCAAGTTCGAGATGGCGGCGCTCGAGGCCGTGGGCGCGGCCCTACTGGACGTGCGCCGTCTCGCCTGGGACCTCAGCCTGTTCACCACCAGCGAGTTCGGTTTCGTGCGGATGCCGGCGCGCTACGTCACCGGCAGCTCGATCATGCCGAACAAGCGCAACCCCGACGCCATCGAACTGTTGCGCGCCTCGTACGCACCGGTAGCCGCCGCGCGGGCGGAGATCGAGCAGGTGCTGTCGTTGCCCAGCGGCTACCACCGCGACCTGCAGTTCACCAAGGGCCCGGTGGTGCGGGGGATCGAGCATGGCCTGGCCGCGCTCGCCCTGCTGCCCGAGCTGCTGCGCAGCCTCGAATGGCGCGTCGAAGCACTGGACGCCGCGCTCGAGCCGTCGATGTACGCCACCGACCTCGCCATCGACCTGGCCCGCCAGGGCATTCCCTTCCGCGAGGCCTACGTGCAGGCCGCGGACCCCGCGCGCTGGGCGGCCGGCGATGCGGTGGGCAGCCTGCGCGCCCGGGTGTCTCCGGGAGCACCGGGCGCGCCCGCGCTGGACGCGGTGCGCGCGCGGCTCGACGCGATCGCGTCCTAGAGCAGCCCGGACATCGGCGTATGGCGATGCACGCCGGTGGGCCGTGCATCGTCGCCCATGGCCAGCGTGATCGACTTCGCGCGGACCAGTTCCTGCGACACGTGAACGGGCGTGCCCAGCGAGCGTGCGATGTCCTCGGCGCCCACGTTCACGGCGGGCGCGCGGCGATCGCGCCCGGAGAACTTGTGCCGGTTGTACTCGGCCCAGCCGATCAGCACGACGGTGGCGACCACCGCCAAGGTGAACAGGATCCCGAAGGTGTCCTGGTCGAACTCGTAGTTGCGCACGAACAGCTCCACGTAGCTGGTGCGCACGCCCAGCATCCAGGCGATCACCGTGATCACCGGGAGCCACAGCCAGGCGTAGACCACCCAGGCCAGCAGCGTGATCACGCCCTGCACGGTGCGGACGCGGCCCGGGGCCGGCTCGCGCGGATGGGTGATGTAGGGGTCCTGCGCGGGGGAGGCGGTGGCGTTCATCGGTAACCTCGGTCGGGGCTGGTCCACGTTGCGATGCGGTGCTGCTTGCGGCGGCTGAACACCACCTTGGGAACGGCGACGATCGTCGTGAACAGGCTGAGCAGCCAGTACGCGATCGGATACCAGATGATCCAGAAGTAGTTGCGCCCGATGCCGCGCTCGTAGCGCCGGTCGATGAGCATGCTCACGGCGAACTGCAGCATGCAGGTGATGCCGAGCACCACGCCGTGCCAGCGGGGGATCAGGCCGCTGGTCTCCAGCTCGGCCGGCATGTCGATGAGGTAGCCCAGCAGCCACAGCACGATGATGGCGAGCATCACGTACGACCAGGCCACGCTTAAGACGTACTCAAGCATCACGCCCCACATGCGTCGCGACGCCCAGCTGCGCATCGAGCCCGCGTGGCGCAGCAGCACCTCCACGCCGCCCTTGGCCCAGCGCAGGCGCTGGTTCCATAGGCCCTTGAAGGTTTCGGGCATCAGGATGTAGGCCAGCGCGTTGGGCTCGTAGCGGATGTCCCAGTGGTCGAGCTGCAGCCGCCAGCTGACGTCGATGTCCTCGGTGACCATGTCGTCGGACCAGTAGCCGACGCGATGCAGGGCGGTCTTGCGGAAGGCCGCGACCACGCCCGAGACGGTGAACAGCCGCCCGTAGCTGCGCTGGGCGCGCTTGATCATGCCGATGATCGAGGAGAACTCGCCCACCTGCAGGCGGCCGAGCAGGGTGGAGCGGTTGCGGATGCGCGGGTTGCCGGTCACCGCGCCCACGCGCGGGCCGCTGGTGAGGTGCCAGACCAGCCACTGGGTGGCGTCGGGATGGAGCAGCGCGTCGCCATCGATGCAGACCAGATATTCGCCACGCGCGGCGATGGTGCCCATGCGCAGCGCGTTGGCCTTGCCCATGTTGCGGTCCAGGTGGATCACGCGGAGCATGGGATAGCGCCCGGCCAGCGCATCGAGGCGGGCCGCCGTGTCGTCCGTGCTGCCGTCGTTGATGGCGACGATCTCGAAGTTGGGATAGCGCTGCGCGGCGAGTGCCACGATGGTGTCGTCGACGTTCGCGCCCTCATTGTGGCAGGGAACGAGGATCGACGCCATCGGGTAGCTCTCCATGGCCGGTGGCTGGTCGGGGCGCGGCCCGCGGCGTTCGCGACGGACGTAGTAGTAGATTCCGCCCGCCATCCAGAACAGCGACATCACGATCGGGTAGTAGAACGCGAAGTCGAAGAACAGGCCGAGGAGGTCGATTCTGGGCATCGTCTCACCGCTCGAGGTATGGGAAGGCGCGCGCGGACATCACGGCGCGCGCGCTTTCGAGGGGAGGGCGGTCCTTCAGGAAATCGTCCGGGTAATAGGCGAGGTGGCGGCCCCCGAGCGCCAGCACCCGCCTGGCCTGTGCTTCCATCGCGTCTACGGGCACCGGCCGGGAAACGCGCCAGTCGGTGGCCTGCAACTCGAAAATCGTGCGGTCCAGACCCTGCGGGCTGGCGGCTACCCGCCGGACCAGGGTCTCCAGCCAGCCCGTGGGATCGGCAGCGTTCTCCATGTAGGGCATGGCCATCAGCGCCGTGTAGTCGTAGGCGCGGTTGAAGGCCGGCAGCTGCTGTGCGAACCATGCCTCGCTCGCGGGCTGCAGCACCGGCTGCGCGAAGAGGTTGCGCACGGTGACCAGCTTCGGCCGCCAGTGCTCGGCGCGTGCCTCCAGCCGGCCGGTGAAGTCGATCAGGCGCTGCGTGCGGGCCGCACCGGTGCTGCCGTCGGCGAGCGTCTCGTCCTCGCGCACGTAGGCGTCATCGTGGAAGAGCAGGCCGGTGAAGTGCGACGAGATCGCAAGGTCTTCGTAGAGGTCGCCGACGAGTTCGGCGGTTTCGGGGCGGGTGGGGTCGAGCCGCGGGATCTCGGCGGGGTTGCTCGCCGCGATGCGCAGGCGCTGCTGGCGCGCCGCGTCGGGCAGCTCGAATCCCAGCACCGGCATCCACGCGTAGACCGCCACGTTGGCGCGCGTGCGCAGCTGCCAGGCCGCGCGGTTGAACAGGTCCGCGCGCATCGGCATGTGCCGGTTCGGGAAGTAGAGCGCCTCGGCGGCGCCGTCGCCATCGGGGTCGGCGAAGGCCTGCAGGTAGACATGGGTGGGCCTGATGCGGTGGATGCGCTCCACCAGCACGCCGAGGTTGCGCTCGGTCTGCGCGGGGTCCGGGTCGTAGACGTAGTCGAGGTCGACCTGGATCGCGCGGATGCCGTTGCGGCGCACGTCGCGGCGCAGCTCGTAGACGAAGTCCGTGATGTCGGGGTTGTCGTACATCAGCAGGCGCGCGAGGCTGTCGCCGCCCGATCCGTCCGCGCCGGGGCCGGCACGGTCGAGCCCCGCGCTGCGACCTTCCAGGTCGAAGGACATGCCCATGCCCAGGTCGGCGGCGATGGCATTCGACACGCGGTTGTAGGCGGCATAGGGCCAGACCATGACCTGCGGTCGGCGGCCGAGATGCTTCTCGATCAGCCGCGCGCTTTCGGCAAGGTCCTTGCGGATGCGCTCGCGGTAGGCGGCTTCGGGCTCGTAGCCGCGCTCCCAGCGGCGCGTGATCGCCGCGGGCATCTGGTTGCCCTGCGGGTTGCCGGGAACACCCGAATGCAGCGCGTGGCTGTGCGAGCCGACCTCCACGAGGCCGCTGGCCTGCATCTCGCGCAGCTGCTCCCAGGTGAGGAAGTCCTCGCGCGTGAAGTCGCGCGAGCCGTAGGGCACGCGCGCGTCCGCCGGCAGGTCCATCCAGCTGGTCACCACGGCGACGAGCGCGGGATAGCCGTAGCTGCGCAGCAGGGGGTAGGCATGCGTGTAGGTGCTGCGCAGGCCGTCGTCGAAGGTGATGAGCACCGCCTTGTCGGGCAGGCTGCGGCGCCCGGCGCGCGCCTCGCGCACCGCCTGCGCGCTCACCGGCACGTAGCCGTGCGCGCGCAGCCAGTCCAGGTGCATGGCGAAGTTGCGGGTCGACACGGCGAAGGGATCGGGGTCGCCCTTGGGGGCCACGTCGTCGCGGATGTCGTGGTAGCTCAGCACCAGCAGCGCGTCGGCGCGGCCGGGAAGCAGCAGACCAAGAAGCAGGACGGACAGGAGCAGGACCAGGCGCATCAGAACCCCCACCGGTAGCTCGCCTCGAAGGCGATGCGGCGTTCGCGGTTGCCGTCGTAGACCGGCCGCGACCACGACACGCCGTACTCGAAGGTATGTCCCTGCGCGGGACGCCACTCGTGGCGGTACGCGGCCTGTGGCACCCAGCGCGTGCCGAAGCCCTCCTGCCAGTACGGCCCGACGTTCACCTCGAAGCGCTGGCGCAGGTGCCGCTCGTACCGCCGCCAGAGGATGTGGTCCAGCCGCACCCCGACGGTGGCCATCGCGTCGCGCTCGGGGTTGAAGTAGGGGCGGCCGGTCTCGGAGGCGCGGCTCCACCAGCCCGAGGCCAGCCCGTCGACCAGCAGGTGCGGGGCCGTGTGCAGGCGCCAGCGCCCGAAGACCGAGGCCTGGTCGCGCTCGTTGCCGTCGTCGTAGCGGAAACGCTTGAGCTCGCCGTCCACGGCGGCGAGGTCGCTGGGCGTCCACGACGCAGCCACCGCCACCGAGTCGGCCTCGATGCCGGCGCGGCGCGCCTGCATGGAGGTGTCCACATCGTTCTTCGCCACGGACGCACCCACGCGCCAGGCATCGTTGATGCGCCAGGAGGCGCCGAAGGTCCAGGCGCTGCCCTCGTCGGGCTCGCTGACGTCGTAGACGGCCGCGCGCAGGCCGAGGCGGTCGTAGCGGTAATCCACGCCCGCCCCGAAGCGGCGGTAGCGGACGGTGTCGGGGTCGAACTCCGCACGCACCTCGTCACCGAGCAGGCCCAGGCGCCAGCGGTTGCCGATGATCGGCGTCCAGGCCTCCAGCTCGACGCGCCGGTCGCGCGCGCCGAAGGGCGAGCCGACGGGGGCGTCGCCGTCGTTGCGACCCTGTACCCAGCTGATGCGGCCTTCCGGGCCCGTGCGCAGGGCGACCTCGCGATCGAGCCGCGCCACGTGCAGGTCGTCGCGGAAACGCGCCTGCACGTCGCGGTGGGCGAGGCGGGCCTCTTCCATGCGCTGCAGGTCGAGGAGCGAGGAGACGCGGCCGATGGCGGCGTCACGATTGCGCGGGTCGAGGGTCAGCGCCATGTCGTAGCGCTCGAGGGCCGCGGTGGGCCGGGCGCGGCGATGGGTCACCGCACCGAGGGCGGCCTGCGTACCCGAATGCCGCGGGCCGATCCGCACCAGCTCGTCGAGCAGCGCCTGCGCGCGGGCGTGATCGTGGGCGAAGGAGATCATCGAGGCCTGCGCGACCGCGGCCTTGTAGCGGTCCCAGTTCTCGTAACCGGTTCGTGCGCCGACCCGGTAGGGCCAGGCCGGCTGCGACTTCACCAGCTCGTCGACCAGCGGCAGCGCGAGGTCGAAGCGTTCCTGCTCGAGGTAGGCATAGGCCAGCAGGATGCGCGTGTCGACATCCGACGGGTCGAGCGCAATGGCCTTCTTCAGCGCGGCCGCGGCTTCCTCGGGGCGTCGCAGCGCCAGCAGCGCATCGCCCGCCGGGCCGTGGACGTAGGCAGGCAGATCCACGCCGTCGCGCTGCAGGGCCTCGTACTCGGCCACGGTTTCCTCGTAGCGCCGCAGGGCGTTGAGCGCGGTCAGCGAATCCATACGCAGGCGGGTGCGCTCCCAGTTCGTCAGGTCGGTGCGCGTCTGCAGCGTACGCAACGCCTCCAGTGCCCGCTGCATCTCGACGTCGCGGTCTTGCTCGCGTTCGGCGTAGGTGCCGCCCCATCCGATCTGCCGTGCGACGGCATCGCCCCGGATGCGGTCGCGCTGGTAATCGGCGAACGCGTCGGGCCACTCGGCAAGCAGCTCGGCAGCGCGATGCGCCGCGCCCAGGTCGGCCAGCGTGAGCGCGCGCATGCGCCAGGCCACGTCGTCGCGCCGGTCGGCGGCGAGCAGGTGCTCGTAGATGGCCAGCGCATCCACCCATTCCTCGCGCTCGCGATGCGCTTCGGCACGTGCCAGCAGGCTGTCGCGAACGCTCCGGTGCGTGACGGGCGGGAGCGCCGGCGGCGTGCGCCGCACCGGCGCCGACGCGCCGTCGGCCGCGGTGCGCGAAACCGTACCGCCCGGTACGGTGGTCTCCTGCGCGATGCAGGGCATCCACGCGAGGGGGAGGAGGACGGCGAGCGCGGTAGGGATGGGGCGCACGTTCGGTTTCCTCGGCACATCGTGGACAACGCCAATGCGGACGGAGTGTTCCGAGAAGTGCGTGAAGGCAACGTGGGCTGAATCGTGAACTGCGTCACGAACCAATGCGGCCGGCCAGGGCGCAACTGGTTGATGCCAAAGAGGCAGCCGGCCAGCGGCGGATGTGAACCCGGTCGCCACCAGCGGGTCGCCGAGCTGAAGTGTTAAGGCGTCGGTGATCGTTCGCTGGACCTGCGGACGCTACCGGATGGCTGCGACAGTGGCTTTCCGCCGGGAACCCGTCGTGCCACGCGACGGCTACCCACCGCGTCGGCCGACCGACGCAGTGGGTCCCGCAAGCGGGTGTGTCAGTGCGCTGCCAGCGCGCGCCGTGCCGCTGCCAGCACGCGCCCGCTCGTCACCAGCTGCACCGCGGCCTGTACATCACCGTCCATGGCGCGGTCGAAGGGCATGAACGCGATGGATTCGCGGATCGCGGCATGCGCGGCGTCCACGGCGGCGCCGGGGCGGAACTCGTCGGCGGCCGCCAGTTCGGCGCGCAGGCCTTCGACCTCCTCGACGAACACCGCGTGGTCGGGCGTTCCCGCGCGCGGCGCGCCGGCGACCTTGGACGCGAGCTGCCCGGCCGATGCGGTGCGTGCAAGGGCGCGCGCCGCGTTGATCATGTCGCGCCGCAGGTCCAGCGCCTGCGCGGCGGTGTAGAGCTCCAGGCCCAGCACCTTGCCCAGATCGTCGGCCATGGCGAGCACGTGGCGCGCCTCGTTGGCACCCATCGAGACATGGTCCTCGGCGTTCGCACTGGTCGGGATGGAGTACACCGACGCCGGCATCGCGCGGCTGGCGAGGTCGTTGACGATCGCCGCGGCGGTGTACTGCACGATCATGAAGCCCGACTCGGTGGCGTCCTCGTTGCCGATCAGGAACGCGGGCAGACCGTCGTTCGTCGCCGGGTCGACCAGCTTGTTGAGGCGGCGCTCGGAGATGCTCGCAAGCACCGGGATCGCCGCCTTCACGTAGCTCATCGCCAGCGCCAGCGGCATGCCATGGAAGTGGCCGGCGGAGACGACCTGCTGCTCCACGTGCTCGGCCTCGGCGTCAGGGAACACGATGGGATTGTCGGTGAGCGAGTTGAGCTCGATCTCGAGCACGCGCGCGGCCTGCGCCAGCGCATCGCGCACCGCGCCGTGCACCTGCGGCACGCAGCGCAGCGAATAGCTGTCCTGCGGCTGGTGCTTCTTGCCACCGCGGAAGGGGCGGAACCGGGCGTAGAACTTCTCGCGGCCGTGGCGCTGCGAGGTGGGCACCCAGTCCCAGCCGATGTCGAAGCGCAGCTCGCGTGCTTCCCCGGTTTCCCAGCTCTCCGGCAGCCAGGGCCGGAAGCGCGGCACGAGGTGGTAGGGGATGTCGGCGAGCGTGGAGCCAGCCAGCAGCGCGCGCAGGTGGGCGGCCACGTCGACCTGGCCCGGATGCGGGCGCAGCGCATGCACCTCGGACGCGAACGCGCCGAGGCGGCCGGCGAAGGCGTCGATGGTCATCGCGGCGGCGAGGTCGGCGGTGTCGACCAGCTCCTCCAGCTTCGCCAGCGCCAGCACGCCGGTGGCCAGCATCTGCGCGGTGCCGTTGTTGAGGGCGAGGCCTTCCTTGTACGAGAGCGTGACCGGCTCCAGGCCGACGCGGGCAAGGGCGTCGCGACCGGGCATGCGCTCACCATCGACGAACGCCTCGCCGCCGCCGAGCAGCACGATGGCCAGGTGCGACAGCGGTGCCAGGTCGCCGCTCGCGCCCACGGAGCCCAGCTGCGGCACCACGGGCACGACGCCGGCATTGAGCATGGCCGCCAGCGCCCGCAGCGTCTCCACGCGGATGCCCGAATGCCCGCGCATCAGCGTATTGATGCGGATGCACAGCATCGCGCGTACCACTTCCGGCGCGAAGGGCTCGCCCACGCAGACCGCGTGCGTGACGATCAGGTTGTTCTGCAGCTCGGCATGCAGCGATTCGTGCGGATTCACCGCGCCGCCCTGGCGCAGGCGGTAGGAGCCCAGCAGGCGGTCGGCATTGCTACCGAAGCCGGTGGACACGCCGTAGATCGGCTCCTCGCGCGCGACCTGCTCGGCGAGGAAATCGGCCGCCCGCGCCACCGCCGGCAGCTGCGCCTCGTCGAGTTCGACCGGCGCGCCGAATGCCACCGCCAGCACCTGCGCACGCGTCAGCGAGCGGCCATCGAGACGCACCGGCTTCATGCGCCCACCACCGGCGGCTGCGCGAGTTCGACGCGCAAGGTCGCGGCCAGCTCGGCACGGTCGACCTGGAACTGGTCCTCCCGGCGCAGGTCCTTCACCGTGACCTTGCCCGCGGCCAGCTCGTCGTCGCCCAGCACCACCACGAAGCGGATCCCCGCGCGGTCGGCGTAGCGGAACTGCTTGGCGAGCTTGGACGCTTCCATCACCACCTCGGTATTGAAGCCCGCATGGCGCAGCTCACCGGCGATGGCCAGGCAATGCGGCAGGTGGGCCGCGTCCATCTGCGTCACCAGCACCTGCACGGTGCTCGAGGCCGGGCCCAGCAGGCCGGCCTCGCGCAGCTGCCAGAACAGGCGTGTCAGGCCGATCGAGATGCCGACGCCGGGGAGTTTGGACCTGGTGTAGTGGCTCGCCAGATTCTCGTAGCGGCCGCCCGAACAGATCGAACCGATCTGCGGGTAGTCGTTCAGCGTCGTCTCGTAGACGGTGCCGGTGTAGTAGTCCAGGCCCCGGGCGATCGACAGGTTCAGCGCATAGGCCGACTCCGGCACGCCCATCGCCCGCACCAGCTCCAGCACCTCGCGCAGCTCGGCGATGCCCTGGGCGAGCGGCTCATTGCCTTCGCCGCCTGCCCCGAGGCGGTCGAGGATGGCGATGGCGTCGGCATGCGAGGTGGAGCGGATGCCGACGAAGTCGAGGATGCGCGCGACCGCGTCCGCCGGCAGGCCGAAGCCCTCGCCGGTCAGCGTCTCGCGCACGTAATCGGCGCCGCGCTTGTCGAGCTTGTCCACTTCGCGCAGCACCAGCGCCTGCAGGGACGGATCGGCCACGCCCTGCTGCTCGAAGAAGCCGCGCATGAGCTTGCGGTTGTTGAGCTGGATGGTGAACTCACCGATGTCGAGCTCGGAGAAGACGGCGTGGATCACCGCAGGGAGCTCCGCGTCGAAGCGCACCGAGAGCGAGTCCTTGCCGATGACGTCGATGTCGCACTGGTAGAACTCGCGGAAGCGCCCGCGCTGCTGGCGCTCGCCGCGGTAGACGCGCTGCATCTGGTAGCGTCGGAACGGGAAGGCGAGGTCGTGCTCGTGCTCGGCGACGTAGCGGGCGAGCGGCACGGTGAGGTCGAAGCGCAGCGCCATCTCCGGCATGCCGTCGCCCGCCTTTTCGAGCGCGCCGGTGGACTGCACGAAGTAGACCTGCCGCTCGGTCTCGCCGCCCGACTTGGTCAGCAGCACCTCCGACAGCTCCATCACCGGCGTTTCCACCGGCAGGAAGCCGAAGCGCTCGAAGTTGCGGCGGATGGTGTCCAGCATGCGCTGGAAGGCGATCTGGTCGGGCGGCAGGAGCTCGAGGACTCCGGCCGGCGTGCGTGGCTTGATCAAGCGGAACTCCGCGAATGCGCTGGACGCGACAGTTTACCGGCGCGCCGCCGGCGACTCGCCCGGGCGCCCGGCCCCCTTGTGGAGGGCAGGTGAGGCCGCTAGAATTTCGGGCTCTGCCGTCGGGGTGTAGCTCAGCCTGGTAGAGCGCTACGTTCGGGACGTAGAAGTCGCAGGTTCAAATCCTGTCTCCCCGACCATCGATTCGAGAAAGCCGGACCCGCGTCCGGCTTTTTTCGTTTCCGGCGACCGGGCCGGCCGCGCGCCGCCATGCCGTTCCATGCGAGGGCAGGCGGGCCGTCGGGCTGTTCAGCCGGCATAGGCACCGTCCGCCTGCGCGTCGCTCCCGCCTGGCACCTGCGCCTTCGCGCTACCACGCGGCGCGTCCGTCCGCATTCCTTGCTGCTTCGCACATCGCGACCCCTGCCGGGCCGCGGGAAGCGGGCATTGACGCCGCCCGTCCGCTGCCATTATTGTATTAACGTATTAATACATTGGATCGTCATGAAGCGCCGGCCGCCCCTCACCGAGCAGGAAAAGCAGGACGCCCTCGACGCGCTCGCCTCGGCGCTGCACGCGCTGAAGTCGCCGGCGGAGGTGCGTGCGTTCCTCGACGACCTGTGCACGCCGGCCGAGCTGGAGGCCATGGCCGACCGCTGGCGCGTGGTGCCCTACCTGCTGGATGGCGTGCCCTACCGCGAGATCCACGACCGCACGCTCGTCAGCGTGACCACCATCGGGCGCGTCGCCCGAACCCTCGAACGCGGCGCCGGCGGTTATGGCGCGGCCGTCAAGCGCACTGCCCGCGCCAAGTGAACCCATGAGCATGAGCATCGAACCCCGCGACCGCCTGCGCATCGCGATCCAGAAGTCCGGCCGCCTGGCCGACCCCGCCCGCGCGTTGCTGGCCTCCTGCGGCCTGAGCTGGCGCGAGAGCCGCGACCGCCTGTTCTGCTACGGCGAGGCGCTGCCGATCGACCTGCTGCTGGTGCGTGACGACGACATCCCCGGCCTCATCGCGGACGGTGTCTGCGACCTCGGCGTCGTCGGCCGCAACGTGCTGTGCGAGCAGGACACCGAGCGCGTGCGCCGCGGCGAGGCCTCGGCCTTCCGCGAGCTGCGGCCGCTGGGCTTCGGCGGCTGCCGCCTCGCGCTGGCCGTGCCCGACGGCTGGGAATGGCGCGGCGCCGGGCAGCTCGCGGGCCGGCGCATCGCCACGAGTTATCCGGCGCTGCTGCAGCAATGGCTGCAGGAGCAGGGCATCGCGGCCGAAGTGGTGACGCTGACCGGGTCGGTCGAGATCGCGCCGCGCCTGGGGCAGGCCGACCTGGTCTGCGACCTGGTTTCCAGCGGCGCCACGCTCGCGGCGAACCAGCTCAAGCCGGTGGCGACCCTGCTGGAAAGCGAGGCGGTCCTCGCCGGCCCCGTGGCCGAGTTCGAGGGCGAGCGCGCGGCGCTCGCGGAGATGCTGCTGCGGCGCCTCGACGGCGCGGTGCGTACCCGAAACAGCCGCCTGCTCATGTTCCAGGCGCAGCGCAGCGCGATCCCCGCGCTCCTGCCGCTGCTGCCCGACGCCGAGGAGCCCACGCTGCTGCAGGTCGACGGCGCCGACCGCCTCGCGCTGCAGGCGCTCTGCCATGGCCGCCTGACCTGGCAGCGGCTGGAGGACCTCAAGCGCGCAGGCGCACAGGGCCTGATGGTGCTGCCCGTCGAGAGCATGCTGGCATGAGGCGCGTACGCTGGTCGGAGACCGACGCCGCGACGCGCGAGGCCCTGCTGCAGCGCCCCGCGCAGGCGGTGTCGTCGGCGGTGACCGCATCGGTGGCCGGGCTGATCGCGCAGGTGCGACGCGGGGGCGATGCCGCCGTGCGCGAGCTGACCTCGCGTTTCGATGGCGTCGACGTCGACAGCCTGCAGGTTGCCGACGAGGAGATCGACGCCGCGGTTCGCGGCCTGCCGGCGGCGCTGCGGGACGCGATCGATGCCGCCGCCCGGCGCATCGAGGCCTTCCATCGTGCCGGCATGGCACAGGGCTATTCGCTGGAAACCGCACCCGGCGTGGTCTGCGAGCGCGTCCTGCGCCCGATCCGCCGCGTTGGGCTGTATGTCCCGGCAGGCAGCGCGCCGCTGCCGTCGACCGCGCTCATGCTCGGCGTGCCCGCACGCCTGGCAGGCTGCGCCGAGATCGCCGTATGCACGCCGCCGCGCCGGGATGGCTCGGTCGCCCCCGCCGTGCTGGCGGCGGCGGCGCGCTGCGGGATCCGGCGCGTGTTCCGGATCGGCGGGGTGCAGGCGATCGCCGCCATGGCGTTCGGTACCGCCAGCATCCCCAAGTGCGACAAGCTCTTCGGCCCGGGCAACGGCTGGGTGACGGAGGCCAAGCGCCAGGTGGCGATGGGCGAGGGTGGCGCGGCCATCGACATGCCTGCAGGGCCGTCGGAGGTGCTGGTCATCGCCGATGCGGGCGCCAACCCCGCCTTCGTCGCATCCGACCTGCTCTCGCAGGCCGAACACGGGCCCGACTCGCAGGTGCTGCTGGTGTCGGATTCCGCGGTGTTCGTGGATGCGGTGCAGAGGGAGATCGACGCCCAGCTCGCGTCGCTGCCGCGCGCCGACGTCGCCCGGCGGGCGCTGGCTGCCTCCCGCCTCATCGAGGTCGAGCGCCTCGAGGACGCCTTCGACATCAGCAACGCGTACGCGCCGGAACACCTGATCCTCGCCCTGCGCAATCCGCGCGCCTGGCTGCCGTGCGTGGAAGCCGCAGGGTCGGTCTTCCTCGGCGATTTCGCGCCCGAGGCGCTGGGCGACTACTGCAGCGGCACCAACCACGTCCTGCCCACCGGCGGCGCCGCGCGTTTCACCGGCGGCGTGAGCGTGGCGAGCTTCCAGATCGCGATGACGGTGCAGGAGGTGGCGCGCGAAGGCATCGCGGCGATCGGTCCCTGCGCGGTCGAGCTGGCGCGCGCCGAAGGGCTCGACGCGCACCTTCGTGCGGTCGCGCTGCGGCTGGAGGCGGCATGAGCATTACGGACCTCCTGCGCGAGGACCTGCGCGACTTCGCCGGCTACCGGTCCGCGCGCACCGAATCGGTGGCGGGCGACGTCTGGCTCAACGCGAACGAATCGCCTTGGCCGAACGCGGGCGAAAGCGCGGGGGTGCTGCGTCGCTATCCGGATCCGCAGCCCGACGCGCTGCGCGCGCGCCTGGCCGAACTGTACGGCTGCGCGCCCGCGCAGTTGCTGGCCGGCCGCGGCAGCGACGAGGCCATCGACCTGCTGGTGCGTGCGCTGTGCATGCCGGGGCAGGGCGCGGTCGTCGTCACGCCGCCCACGTTCGGCATGTACGCGGTGAGCGCACGGCTGCATGGCGTGCAGGTCGTGGAGGCTCCGCTGCGCGACACGCCCGGCGGCCTGGAATGCGACTTCCACGCCGTGGCCGGTGCGGCGCTGGAAAGCGACGCCCGGCTGGTCTTCCTCTGCTCGCCCGGCAACCCGGGCGGCACGGCCCTGCCGCTGGAGCGCGTCGCCGCCCTGGCCGAGCGCCTGCGCGGGCGGGCACTGGTCGTCGTCGACGAGGCCTATCAGGAATACGCCGATTCGCCTTCCGCCGTGGCGCTGCTTGCGGCGCACGCCAACATTGCAGTGCTGCGCACCCTGTCGAAGGCGCATGCGCTGGCGGGCGCGCGCATCGGCAGCGTGATCGCCGATCCCGGGCTCATCGCCGCGCTACGCCGCTGCCAGGCCCCGTACCCGCTGGCGGCGCCCTGCGTGCACGCGGCGCTGCAGGCGTTGGGAGCGGCCGAGATCACCGCCACGCGGGCGAACGTCGCCGTGGTGGTCGCCGAGCGCGCGCGGCTGGCTGCGCGGCTTGCCGGCCTGCCGGGCGTGCGCCGCGTGTATCCGTCGTCCGCCAACTTCCTGCTGGTGCGCTTTGACGACGCACAGTCGGCCTTCGAGCGCCTGCTCGCCGCCGGCATCGTGGTGCGCGACATGCGCGCCGCACCGGGCCTCGGCGACGCGTTGCGCATCACGATCGGGTTGCCGGAGCAGAACGACCGCGTGGTCGAAGCCATCGCCGAAGCGGCGGTGACGGCATGAGCAGGCCCATCCTGTTCGTCGATCGCGACGGCACGCTCATCGAGGAGCCGGCCGACTTCCAGATCGACGCCTATTCCAAGCTGCGCTTCGTGCGGGGCGTGATCCCGGCGATGCTGAAGTTGCGCGACGCCGGCTACGAGTTCGTGATGGTCACCAACCAGGACGGGCTGGGCACCGACAGCTATCCGTACGAGAGCTTCCTCGGCCCGCACCAGCTGATGATGCAGGTATTCGAGAGCCAGGGCATCGTCTTCCGCGACGTGCTGATCGACAGGAGCTTCCCGCAGGACAACAGCCCCACGCGCAAGCCGCAGATCGGGCTCGCGCTGCCCTATCTGCAGGATCGCACCATCGACTGGTCGCGCTCGGCCGTGGTGGGCGACCGCGAGACGGACGTCCGCTTCGCCGAGAACCTGCGAATCCGCGCGTTCCAGCTGCGCACGCCGCAGTTCGGTGGCGACTGGGACTGGCCGGCGATCGCGCATGCGCTCGCGGACGCGCCGCGTACGGCACGCATCACCCGTGCGACCCGCGAGACACGGATCGAAGTGGACATCGACCTGGACCGGGCCGCCGAGCCGCAGGTGCGTACGGGGCTCGGCTTCTTCGACCACATGCTCGAGCAGCTCGGCAAGCACGGCGGCTTCGCCCTGTCGCTGCGCTGCGAGGGCGACCTGCACATCGACGAGCACCATACCGTCGAGGACAGCGCGCTCGCGCTCGGCCAGGCCCTGCGCCAGGCCCTCGGCGACAAGCGCGGCATCGGGCGCTACGGCTTCACCCTGCCGATGGACGAAACGCTGGCCAGCGCCGCGCTGGACTTCTCCGGGCGCCCGTATTTCGTCTTCGAAGGCGCCTTCGGCCGCGAGCGGGTAGGCGACCTGCCGACCGAACTCGTCGCCCACTTCTTCCGCTCACTCTGCGAGACCGCCGCGCTGAACCTGCACCTCAAGGTGGTTGGCGAGAACGACCACCACAAGGTCGAGGCCTGCTTCAAGGCGGTGGCCCGTGCGCTGCGACAGGCCATCGCACGCGAGGGGCGCGAGCTGCCTTCGACGAAGGGCGTGCTGTGAACGTCGTGCTGATCGACGCGGGCGGCGCCAACATCGGCTCGGTGCGCTACGCCTTCGAACGGCTCGGAGTGGACGCGCGCATTAGTGCCGATGTGGCCGAGATCGCCGCCGCCGACCGGGTGGTCCTGCCGGGCGTGGGCGCGGCCGCGGCGGGCATGGCCCGCCTTCGCGAGCTGGGCCTGGTCGAACTGGTGCGTTCGCTGCGCCAGCCGGTCCTGGGCGTCTGCCTGGGCATGCAGCTGCTGTTCGAGGGCTCCGACGAAGGCGACGTCGACTGCCTGGGCCTGCTGCCCGGCCGCGTGCGGCGCATGCCGGCGGCGCCGGGCCTTCGCGTGCCGCACATGGGCTGGAACGGGCTATCGATCCTGCATGGCGATCCGCTGCTCGAGGGCATCGAGGACGGCGCCAGCGCCTACTTCGTGCACGGCTATGCCGCGCCGGTGGGCGAGTACACGCTCGCGGCCTGCACGCATGGCCAGGCGTTCTCGGCCGTCGTCCGACAAGGCAACCGCATGGGTGCACAGTTCCATCCCGAGCGTTCCGCGGCCGTGGGTGCACGGCTGCTCGCCAATTTCCTGGAGATGCGCGCATGAGCGGCTTCGAGCTCTACCCCGCCATCGACGTGCGTGGCGGGCGCGTGGTGCGGCTGGTGCAGGGCCATTACGACCGGGAGACGCGCTACGCGGCGGATCCGGTCCGGTTGGCCTCGGACTACGAGCGCGACGGTGCGCGCTGGCTGCACCTGGTCGACCTCGATGCCGCGCGCGACGGAGGATGGACGCTCGCGCCGCTGCTCGAGCGGCTGCGTGCCGAGACGGGGCTGCGCATCCAGAGCGGCGGCGGCATCCGCGGCGAGGCCGACGTCGAACGCCTGCTGCGGGCGGGTGTCGATCGCGTGGTCATCGGTTCGCTCGCGGTCCGGCGGCCCGACCTGGTGAGCGCCTGGCTCGCGCGATACGGCGTGGAGCGCATCACCATCGCGCTGGACACGCGTGCCGATGCCCGCGGCCGGTGGACGCTTCCCACCGCCGGCTGGACGCAGGGCAGCGGCGCGCGCCTGGAGCACGTGCTGGACCTCTATCGCGACGCGGGCCTGCGCCACCTGCTGTGCACCGACATCGGCCGCGACGGAATGCTCGGCGGCCCGAACATCGGGCTCTACCGCCGTCTGCACGCGCTCGCGCCCGAAGTGGCGCTGCAGGCCTCGGGCGGCGCGCGCGAGCCGGGCGACGTGGTCGCCGCGCGTGCGGCAGGCTGCGCGGGTATTGTGCTGGGCAAGGCGCTGCTGGAAGGCCGCTTCGCATTGGCCGATGCATTCGCGCTGCTGGGCGGCGAGGGCGTCGCATGCTGAGCCGCCGCATCATTCCCTGCCTGGACGTGCGGGACGGCCGCGTGGTCAAGGGCGTGCGCTTTCGCGACCACGTCGACATGGGCGACATCGTGGAGCTCGCGCTGCGCTATCGCGACGCGGGCGCGGACGAACTCGTGTTCTACGACATCACCGCAAGCCCCGAGGGACGCAGCGTGGACCGCGGCTGGGTGGAACGGGTGGCGAGGCTGATCGACATCCCGTTCTGCGTGGCCGGCGGCATCCGGTCGGTGGAGGACGCACGCGGCGTGCTGCATGCCGGTGCCGACAAGGTGTCGGTGAACACGCCGGCGCTGGAGCGGCCCGCGCTGATCGCGGAGCTGGCCGAGGCCTTCGGCGTGCAGTGCGTGGTGGTGGGCGTCGACAGCCTGCGCGACGCCGACGGCGAATGGCGCGTGCGGCAGTACACCGGTGATCCCGCGCGCACCCGCGCGCTCGCCCGGCGCACGCTGGACTGGATCCTCGAGGCGCAGCGCCTGGGTGCGGGCGAGGTGGTGCTCAACTGCATGGGCAGCGACGGCGTGCGTGGCGGCTACGACATCGAACAGCTGCGTGCGGCGCGCGAGGTCTGCAGCGTGCCGCTGATCGCCTCGGGCGGCGCCGGCGATGCGTCGCACTTCGCCGACGTGTTCGCCCGGGCCGATGTCGACGGCGCGCTCGCCGCCAGCGTCTTCCACTCCGGTGCGGTGCGCATCCCCGAACTCAAGCGCTCGCTGCGTGGCGCGGGCATCGAGGTGCGCCTTGACTGAGGCCATGCCGCTGGCACCGTCGTTCGACGTAGCCGCAATCGACTGGGAGAAGCAGGGCGGCCTCGTGGCCGCGGTGGTGCAGGACGCCGCCACCCTGCGGGTGCTCATGGTCGGCTGGATGGACCGCGATGCGCTGGCGCGCACGCTGGACACGCGCCGGGCCACGCTCTTCAGCCGCACGCGCGGGCGGCTCTGGACGAAGGGCGAATCGTCCGGAAACGTGCTCGACGTGGTCGACATGCAGCTCGACTGCGATGGTGACACGCTGCTGGTGCTCGCGCATCCGCGCGGCCCGACGTGCCATCTCGAGCGCGAAAGCTGCTTCCCCGCGGCGCCGGGCGACTTCCTCGCCGTGCTCGACCGCCTCGTCGCCCGGCGTGCGGCCGAGCGACCCGTGGGCAGCTACACCACGCGCCTGTTCGAAGGCGGCTTGCGGCGCATCGCGCAGAAGGTGGGCGAGGAGGGCGTGGAAACCGCGCTCGCCGCGGTGGTGCAGGACGAGGCCGCGCTCGCGGGCGAGGCCGCCGACCTGCTGTTCCACCTGCTCGTGCTGCTGCATGCGCGGGGAATGTCGCTGGACGATGCGCTGGACGTGCTGCGCCGGCGCCACGCCGCAGGTTGAGTCCATCCCGGGTCACGCGCCCTGGCCGATGCCCGCCCGGGCGCGCATCGACGTCTCGAGTGCGGCGCAACGGATGCGCGTCCGGGCAGGTTCCTCGCCAAGGGCCGTGGCTTCGCCTCGAGGTGCGACATGCGCTCCACTGCGGACGACGTGAACCCGTGCCCGCGTTTGCGCGCATGGCGGCTGCACCGAAGGCCCATCCGCACTAGGCTGTGCGCGGTCCATCGGAGCCGCACCATGCCACGCCTCCTCCCGCTGTTGGCCGCCCTCCTGCTCATGCCCGCCCTCGCGCAGGCACGCGCGCCCTGCGGCGAGGGGCGCGTGGTGCTCGATCTCGACGGCGACGGCCGGGCGGGCCGGTCTGAACCCGGCATGGCCGGCGTGCGCGTCTCCGATGGCGTGGACATCGTGGCCACCGATCGCGAGGGCCGTTTCCGGCTCGCCCCGGTGCCCGGCCGCACGTGGTTCGTCATCAAGCCCGCCGGCCACGCGTTCGTCACCGGGGCCGACGGCCTGCCGGTGTTCTGGCGGCACGTGCCGGAGCCGCAGGCGCCCGTGCTCCGTTTCGGCGGCATCGGCAACGCCGACGCCGGTTGCCCGACGTTCCTGCTTCGGCCGCAGCCGCGCCGCGCGCCCGGGCTCGACGTGCTCGTGTTCGCCGACCCGCAGACGAAGAACCGCACGCAGCTCGACTACTACGCACGCGACATCGTCGAGCCGCTGCGCGCCGGCGACGGCGGGGCGGCCCGGCTGGGGCTGGTGCTCGGCGACGTCGCGGACGACGACCTCTCGCTGTATCCGGACCTGAAGGCCGTCACGACCCGCATCCGCATCCCGTGGCTGCACGCGCCCGGCAACCACGACCTCGATTTCGACGCGGCGGCCGACGACGACTCGCTGCGCACGTTCCGTCACCACTTCGGCCCCGACACGCTCGCCTGGGAGGAGCGCGAGGCGAACGTCGTCGTGCTCGACGACGTCGTCTACCGGCCCGGCCAGCGCCCGGCGTACATCGGCGGCCTCCGCGACGACCAGTTCACTTTTCTCGAGCGCTACCTGCGGACGGCCGATCCGCGGCGCCTGCTCGTCCTGGCGCTGCATATCCCGATGTTCGACGAGCCCGGGCGCGAAACCTTCCGCGCTGCCGACCGCGCGCGGCTTTTCGGCCTGCTCGCGCGCTTTCCGCGCGTGCTCGTGCTGAGCGGCCATGGTCACGTGCAGCGCCACGTCTTCCACGATGCGCGCTCGGGCTGGCCGGGTGCCACGCCGCTGCACGAGTACAACGTGGGCGCGGCCAGCGGCGCGTTCTGGTCCGGCGTGGCCAATGCGGCGGGCATCCCCGACGCGACGATGGCCGACGGAACGCCCAATGGTCACGCACGACTGCACGTGGCCGCCGACGGCAGCTATCGGCTGGCATGGCAGCCCGCACGCCTGGAAGAAACGCCCGCGTCGACCGGCGCAATGGCCCTGCATGCGCCACGCGTCCTGCGCCGCGGGGCGTACCCTGCGTGGGCGGTCTATGCCAACGTGTTCATGGGCACGGCCGCGACCCGCGTCGAGTACCGCATCGACGCGGGAGAATGGAAGCCGATGACGCGCGTCGAACGTGCCGACCCGCGGCTGCTGGCGGAGAACGTCCGCGACGACGAGGCGCGCGCGTTGCGTGGCTTCGACCGTTCGCCGGAAGCCGAGCCGTCGACCCATCTATGGCGCGGTGCGCTGGCCACGGACCTGGCACCCGGGCGGCATCGCGTCGAGGTGCGCGCGTTCGATCCCTGGCGTGGCGAGCAGCGCGCGGAAACCGCTTACGAGCTGGCCGAAGTGGCGCGCTGACGGCGGCGCCGATTCCGGGCGGGGCTGCGCGGGCGCGATGCCCGCGGCGTCGGCTGCGCGCAGGCCGGCGCCGGCAGGCTGCGACGCCTCTCAGATGCCCACGTCCGCGAAGCTCTCCACGCGGCGATGCCCGTGCGTGGCCTCGCCGGTGCGCGGCTGCGGATAGTCCTCGCGGCGGTCGAGCAGGACCGTCTGCATGCCGGCCTCGCGCGCGGCGTCGAGCTCCTCGACCACGTCAGAAAGAAACAGCACGTCGCCCGGCGCGACGGCGAGGGCCTCGGCGATGCGCGCATAACTGGCGGCTTCGCGCTTGCCGCCGATCTCGGTGTCGAACCAGTTCGAGACCAGGGGCGTCAGGTCCCCGGCATCGCTGTGGCCGAAGAACAGCTTCTGCGCCGGCACGCTGCCGGAGGAATACACGTACAGCGGAATCCCGGCGTCATGCCACTCCCGCAGCTGCGCGGCCGCGTCGGGATAGATGTGCGCGGTGAAGTCCGCGTTGCGGTAGCCGGCGCGCCAGATCATCCCCTGCAGCGCCTTGAGCGCGGTGTGCTTGCGGTCCTCGTCGATCCAGCCCTGCAGGATCTCGACGATGGTGTCGTCGCTGCAGACCGCACCGTTCTCCGTGGCCACGACATCCAGCCAGCGGCGCACCTCCGGCTCGTGGCCGTGCTCGCGAACGAACCCGGGCAGCGCGCGGCGCGCGTAGGGGAACAGCACGTCCTTGACGAAGGAGATGCTGCTCGTGGTGCCTTCGATGTCGGTGAGGATGGCGCGGATGGGCATGGTCGGGCTCGATCGAAATGGCGAGGCCCGGCGCGGGGCCGGGCCTCGGGTGGTGCGTGGCGTGGATTATCCGGCCTGGCCGGGTTCGTAGCGCGGGAAACGCTGCGCGATGTCCGTGCCGGTGAAGTGGCCCACCCAGCCGTCGGGTTCGGTGAAGAAACGGATGGCGACGAAGCTCGGCTCCGGGCCCATGTCGAACCAGTGGTGCGTGGAATCGGGCACCGAGACGAGGTCGCCGGCCTCGCACTTGAGCTCGTAGACCTTGCCGCCCACGTGCAGGGTAAACAGGCCGGAGCCTGCGACGAAGAAGCGCACCTCGTCTTCCTTGTGGAAGTGCTCGTCGAGGAACTTCCTGCGCATCTCCTCGCGCTGGGGATGGTCGGGCGAGATGCTCACGACGTCCACGCTGCGAAAGCCGCGCGCGGCGACCAGGCGATCGATGTCGGCGCGGTAGGCCTCCATGATGCGCTCCGGCGGGTCGCCGGCCTGCACGGGCTGGGCGGCCTCCCAGCGCTCGAAGCCGACGCCCAGCGGCGCCAGCTCGCGGGTGATGGCCTCCACATCCGTGGACACGAAAAGCGGCTGGTCCGGTGTGGACTCGTCGAAGATGCGCAGGCGGCTCATGGTGCGTGGTTCCGGTGCGATGGGGTCAGAACGCCGGGTCGACCGGCGCGGCGGGCGGCGCCAGGCGCCGCATCTCCAGCTCGCAGGCGAGCAGGAACTCGAAGGCTTCCAGGTGGCGGCGCGCCTCCGGCATGTCGCGCCCCCAGGCGTAGAGGCCATGCCCTTCGATCAGGTAGCCCCACAGCGGGCCGGCGTCGAGCAGCGACTCGACCTGGGCGGCGAGTTCGGGCATGTCCTGCGAATTGGGCAGCACGGGCAGGTCGAGTGCCGTCTCGTGCGTGGTGTTGCCGGCGAAGGCCTTGAGCAGCTCGTAACCCTCCAGGCGAACGCGGCCCTCGGCGGCGTACAGGCGCGAGGCGACCGTCTGGGTGAGCGAATGCGTATGCAGCACGCAGCCCACCTCGGGGAAACGCGCGTACAGCTGCGTGTGCAGCAGCGTCTCGGCCGAGGACTTCTGCGTGGTGGCGACCGGCCGGCCCTTGAGGTCGACGACCATGATGTCGGCCTCGACCAGGCGCCCCTTGTCGCGCCCGGAGACCGTGATCGCGACATGCCGGGCGTCCATGCGACGCGAGAAGTTGCTGCTGGTCGCGGGCGTCCAGCCGAGCGCGGCGAGCTCGCGCACGTTGGCGATGATCTCGCCGGCGCATTCGGCCAGGCGTCCGGAGTCGTAGGGGGCGGGGGCGGTCATGTGCACAGTTTAGGGCAGGGCGCGTGGTGGACCCGCATGCGCGGCGTGCCGTTCGGCTGCCGAAACGACGACGGCGCGGTTGCCCGCGCCGTCGTGCCCACTGTCGGTGGCAGGGCCCGTCAGGCCTGCGGACCCTCGTGGAACTTCGGTTCCGGCGGGATGGTCGGGCCGCCGTCCGGGCCACGGTAGCCCGGCGCGAGGTGGCTGCGGCGATAGCCGTACAGCGCGTACACGATCAGGCCGATGATCGCCCAGCCGAAGAACATGCTCAGCGTGTACATGGAGAGGTTGAGGAAGAGCAGCAGGCAGCCGGCGATGGCGAGCGGGCAGACCAGCCAGACCATCGGCGTGCGGAAGGGACGCGGGCGGTCCGGCTGCTGCACGCGCAGCACCATCACCGCTGCGGCCACCATCACGAACGCGAACAGCGTGCCGGAATTGGAGATGTCGGCCAGCACGCCCACCGGGAACAGCGCGGCGAAGGCCGCCACGAAAACGCCGGTGATCACGGTGATCACGTGCGGGGTGTGGAAGCGCGGGTGCACCTTCGACAGGCGCTCCGGCAGCAGGCCGTCGCGGGCCATCGTGAAGAAGATGCGCGTCTGGCCATAGATCATCATCAGGATGACCGACGGCAGCGCGAGGCCCGCGGCGATGCCGATGGCATTGCCCCAGCCGGCGAAGCCGAGCTGGCGCAGCACGTGGGCGAGCGGTTCCTTGCTGCAGACCAGCTCCTCGCTGCCCTTGCAGGCCGCGGCCAGTTCAGGGCTGCCCGGATGCAGGGCGACGCCGTTGACCATGATCGGGTCGGAACCGGATGCGCCCACGGCGCCGTAGCCGACCAGCAGGTAGAACACCGTGCACACGCCCAGCGAGCCGATCAGGCCGATCGGGATGTTGCGGTTCGGGTTCTTGGTCTCTTCCGCCGCGGTCGACACCGCATCGAAGCCCACGTAGGCGAAGAAGATGGACGCCGCGGCGCCGAGCACGCCGACGCCGCCCAGCGGGCTGCCCCAGCCGGTGGGGAAGAAGGGCTGGAAGTTCGCGTCCTGCGCGGCTGGCACGGCGATCGCGATGAATGCCGTCAGCGCCGCGACCTTGATGAGCACGAGCACCGCGTTGACCTTGGCCGACTTCGAGGTGCCGATCACCAGCAGCCCGGTCACGAGCAGCGCGACGAGGAAGGCCAGCAGGTTGAAGCTGCCGCCATCCATCGGGCCGGTCTTGAGTGCGTCAGGTAGCCCCATGCCGGCGCTTTCGAGAAGCCCGTTGACGTAGCCCGACCAGCCCACCGACACCGCACCGGCCGCGATGGCGTACTCCAGCACCAGTGCCCAGCCGACGGTCCAGGCCAGGCCCTCGCCCAGCACGCCGTAGGTGTACGTATAGGCCGAGCCCGAGACGGGAACCATCGACGCCAGCTCGGCATACGCGAGCGCCGCCAGTCCGCAGACGATCGCGGCGATGACGAAGGCGACCATCATCGCCGGGCCCGCCTTCTGGCCGGCTTCCGCGGTGAGCACGAAGATGCCCGTGCCGATGATCGCGCCGATGCCGAGCATCGTGAGTTGGAAGGCGCCGAGCTGTCGCTTGAGCGACTTCTTCTCCGCGGTTTCCAGGATCTTGTCGAGCGGCTTGACGCGCCAGAAAAGCATTGCCATCTCCCCAGGGGCTTGTTCGGTGAGGACGCAGCGCGTCCGGTCCACGCTTTGCGTGGGCCGGCGGAACATACCCCGTGCCGCTGCACAGGCACAAGGCGCGAGCGTGGCGGATAATCGCGCGCCGCCCGACGGTCACGCGCATGTCCGCATCCGCCGCATCGCATCAATTCCCCGCCGCACTGTCGGCGATGCTCGACGCCTACGCTGCGCGCTGGCCGGATGAACAGGCGTCGGTGGACCACTTCCGCGCCCTGCTGGGCGAGGGCGCGCAGGCCTATGCGCGCGAGCGCCTGGCCGGCCACTTCACCGGTTCGGCCTGGCTGGTCGACCGAAGCGGCGCGCGCGTGCTGCTCACGCACCACCGCAAGCTGGGGCGCTGGCTGCAGCTCGGAGGGCATGCCGACGGCGACGACGACCTCGCGCGCGTGGCGCTGCGCGAGGCGGAGGAGGAGTCGGGGCTGGCGGGGTTGTCGATCGAGCCCGGGCTGTTCGACCTCGACCGCCACTGGATCCCGGCGCGCGGCGACGTGCCCGCGCACTGGCACTACGACGCGCGCTTCGTGGTGCGCGCGGGCGAGCACGAGGACTTCGTGGTCGGCGAGGAATCGCTGGACCTCGCCTGGCGCGTGGTCGCCGAGCTGGTGGACGACCCCGGCGCCGACGACTCGGTGCGGCGCATGGCGCGCAAGTGGCTGGAGCGGACGCCGGCCTGACGGCGCCCGCGCGGCGCACCGCGCCGCGCGAGGCCGGGGCGGTGCGCCGGGTCAGTCCGCGCGGCCGGCGAACTCGCCCGTCGTGGTGTTGACCAGCACGCGCTCGCCGTTGGCGATGTACTCGGGGACCATGATCTCGATGCCGGTCGACAGCTTCGCCGGCTTCGGGCGCTTGGTCGCCGTGCCGCCCTTGAGCTCCGGCGGCGTCTCGACCACCTCGAGCGTCACCGTCTGCGGCAGCTGCAGGCCCACCGGGGCGTCGTCGATGATCTGCACGTAGCAGCCTGACAGGTCCGGCACGATGTAGCCGGCCATGTCGCCGACGACGTCGGCGTCGAGCGTGTAGGGCGTGTAGTCCTCGTCGTCGAGGAACACGAAGGCATCGCCGTCCATGTACGAGAACGTGGCCTGGCGGCGGGCGAGGTCGACCTCGCGCAGCTCGTCGTCGCCGTCGAAGCTGGCGTCGAGCTTGTTGCCGCCCGGGACGCTGTACATGGTGAAGCGGAAGCGCACGTTGCCGCCGCGGCCCTGCGGGCTGCTGCGCTCGATGTCGCGGATCTGGTAGACGCCGCCGTTGTGTTCGACGACGTTGCCCTTCTTGATGTCGTAGGCCTTCATGGGGAGCCGGGATTCGGGATTCGGGATTCGGGATTGGTTGGAGCGGGATCCGTAGGGGGACGCGGGCCGCGCTTGCGAATCCCGGATCCCCGAACCCGAATCCCGACCTCGTTACTTCGGCGCCAGCCGCGTGGCGCCGTCGAGGCGGATCGTCTCGCCGTTGAGGTAGGTGTTACCGAGGATGTAGGCGGCGAGGTCGGCGAATTCCTCGGGCCTGCCCAGCCGCGAGGGGAAGGGGATGGACGCGGCGAGCGACTGCTGCACCGCCTCCGGCATGCCGTCGACCATCGGCGTCCAGAACACGCCCGGTGCGATGGTGACCACGCGGATGCCGAAACGCGCGAGCTCGCGTGCCATCGGCAGGGTCATGCCGACCACGCCACCCTTGGACGCCGAATACGCCGCCTGGCCGATCTGCCCTTCGTAGGCCGCCACCGAGGCGGTGTTGATGATCACGCCGCGCTCGCCGTCCGTACCGGCCTCGTTGCCCTGCATGAGGGCCGCACCGGCCTTGGCCACGTTGAAACTGCCGACGAGGTTGACCATCACGGTCGAGGCGAACTGCGAGAGCGGCATCGGGCCGTCCTTGCCGAGCATGCGGCCGGAGCCGAGGATGCCCGCGCAGTTGACGACTGCATTGAGCCCGCCGAGGAAGTCGCGTGCCGCCGCGACGTTGGCGGCCACGCCGGCTTCGTCGGTGACGTCCGTGCGGAAATAGCGCGCGTTCGCCTCGCCCAGCTCGGCCACCGCCGCGGCGCCCTTGTCGTCGTTGACGTCGAACAGCGCGACGCGGCCGCCCTCGCGCACGAAGCGCTGGGCGACGCTGAAGCCGAGGCCGGACACGCCGCCAGTGATGACGGCACGGACGCTGGAAATCTGCATGGGACGCTCCCGGAATGCGAAGGGCGCGATTCTAGCGGGCGCGCCGCCTCAGAGTTCGCGCAGGTAGAAGGTGTTGCAGCCGCCGTGGCCGGTGTCGCCCATCGGCGCGTCGATGCGATGGAAGCCGCTGCGTTCGTAAAGGCGCATCGCCGCGTCCATGCCGGTGAGCGTCTCGAGGTAGCAACGCCGGAAGCCGGCGCCGCGGGCGGCGTCCAGGCAGCGGGCCATGAGCGCCGTGCCCGCGCCGAGCCCGCGGGCTTGGGGCAGGAAGTACATCTTCCGCAGCTCGCAGGTGTACGCATCGCCGCCGTCCAGCGGGGCCACGCCGCCACCGCCCACGACGCGGCCACCGGCCTCGACGACGAAGTACGCCCGGCGCGGCGCCGCGTACGCGCGCGACATCCAGTCGACCTCGGGGTCGTTGATCGCAAAGCCGTCGCCACTGGCGCCGAACTCGGGCATCACGCTGCGGATGATCGATGCGATGGCGGCATCGTCGCGCGGCTCGATGGGCCGGATCGAATAGGGCGCACTCATGCGCCGGCTCCCATCGCGCGGCCGACCTTGCTCGCCGTTTCGCGACCGAGCAGCGCCGCCAGCCAGTGGCCGGTGGCGACCAGCGCCGGCAGGTCGATGCCGGTCTGCACCCCCATGCCGTGCAGCATGTAGACCACGTCCTCGGTCGCGACGTTGCCGCTCGCGCCCTTGGCATACGGGCAGCCGCCGGTGCCGGATACCGCGCTGTCGACCACCCGCACCCCTTCCTCCAGGCACGCGAGGATGTTGGCCAGTGCCTGGCCGTAGGTGTCGTGGAAGTGCACGGCCAGCGCCTCCATCGGCACTTCGTTGGCCACCGCGCGCAGCATGCGCCGCGCCTTGGCCGGCGTGCCGGTGCCGATGGTGTCGCCCAGCGAGACCTCCTCGCAGCCCATCGCATGCAGCCTGCCGGCCACGCGGGCGACGTCGGAAACGCGCACCTCGCCCTGGTACGGGCAGCCGAGCACCGTCGAGACGTAGCCGCGCACGCGCACGCCATCGGCCTTGGCGCGCTCCATCACCGGCAGGAACCGCTGCAGCGATTCCTCGATGCCGGCATTGGTGTTGCGCCGGTTGAACTCCTCGGAGGCGGCGGTGAACGCCGCCACGTGGGTGACCCCGACCTCGCGTGCGCGCTCGTAGCCCTGCAGGTTCGGCACCAGCACCGGATAGTCGACGCCGGCGTGGCGGCGTATGCCCGCGTAGACCTCGGCGGCGTCGGCCAGCTGCGGCACCCACTTCGGGCTCACGAAACTGGTGACCTCGACCACGCGCAGGCCGGTCGCCGAGAGCCGGTCGATCAGCTCGATCTTGGCGGCAGTCGGCACGATGGCCTTCTCGTTCTGCAGGCCGTCGCGCGGGCCGACCTCGACGATGCGGACGAAATCGCTCATGCAGCGGCCTCCAGCGTCAGCAGCACGGCGTCGGCGTCGACGAAGTCGCCGGCGGCGGCGCGCACCTCGCCCACCACGCCGTCGCGTGGGGCCTTGAGGCTCAGTTCCATCTTCATGGCCTCGATCACCATCACTTCCTGCCCCGCGGAGACGGATTCACCGACCTGCACGCGGGTGACGACCACGCGGCCGGGCATCGGCGCGGCCACGCGGTCGGCGCCGCCTTCCGCGCCCGAGCCTTCGAGCGCGTGCAGGGGCAGGCGGGTGACGGCGAGCCGCTGCCGGCCGTCGTGGACCGTCGTCGTGCGCGCGTCGCCCAGCACGCGCACGCGGCGCGCGGCGCCGTCCACCCGCAGCGACAGCGCGTCGCCCTCCAGGCGCGCGCCGTCCACGGCGAAGCGGCGGGCCGCGATCTCGATGGCATAGGTTCCTGCCGCGCCCACCACGTCGGCCTCGACGCGTTCGCCGGCGACGTCGTAGACATGTCGCGAATGTGCCGGCGCAACGAGGCGCCAGCCGTCGGTGGCGGCCCAGGGGGAGGTCGGATCGGCCGATGCGGCATTGCAGCCGCGCGCGGCCTCCTCGCGGAGCAGGTGCTGCGCGGCGATGGCGACGGCCAGCAGGGCGTCGTCGCGCTCGGGCGCCGCGAGGAATTCGTCGAGGTGGCGGTCGAGATAGCCCGTGTCGATGCTGCCGTCGACCACCGCGGGATGCCGCACCAGCCGCTCGAGGAACTCCACGTTCGACTTCGGGCCGACGACCTCGCAGCCTGCCAGCGCGTCGCGCAGGCGGGCCAGCGCCTGCGCGCGGTCGGCGCAGTGCACGATGAGCTTGGCGATCATCGGGTCGTAGAAGATGGTCACCACGTCGCCTTCGACCACGCCCGAGTCGATGCGCACGCTCGGCGCCGCATCGGGCAGGCGCAGGCGCTGCAGGCGGCCCGAGCCTGGCAGGAAGCCGGCGTCGGGATCCTCGGCGTACAGGCGCACCTCGATCGCATGGCCGGCCTGCGACAGTTCGTCCATGCGCCGCGGCAGTGCTTCGCCCGCGGCGACGCGCAGCTGCCATTCGACGAGGTCCAGCCCCGTCACCATCTCGGTGACCGGATGCTCGACCTGCAGGCGCGTGTTGATCTCCATGAAATAGAAGGCGCCGTCCTGGCCGACGATGAACTCGACCGTGCCGGCGTTGGCGTAGTCGATCGCGCGCGCGGCCAGTACCGCGGCATCGCCCATGGCGGCGCGCAATGCGGGCGTGAGGAAGGGGGAGGGCGATTCCTCCAGCACCTTCTGGTAGCGGCGCTGCGCCGAGCATTCGCGCTCGAACAGGTGGATCGTGTTGCCGTGGCGATCGGCGAAGACCTGGATCTCGATGTGTCGCGGCTTCTCGATGTAGCGCTCGAGCAGCACGCGGTCGCGGCCGAAGGCATTGCGCGCCTCGCGCTGGCAGCTCTCGAGGTTCGGCAGGAATTCATCGTGCGACCGCACGATGCGCATCCCCTTGCCGCCGCCGCCGTGCGCGGCCTTGATCATCAGCGGATAGCCGATGCGGTCGGCTTCGCGCTGCAGCACGTCAGGGGACTGGTCCTCGCCGGTATAGCCCGGCACCACCGGCACGCCGGCGGCCTGCATCAGCTCCTTGGCGCCGGCCTTGCTGCCCATCTTCCGCATGGACGCGGCGGACGGGCCGATGAAGACGAGCCCCGCCGCTTCCACCGCGTCGGCGAAGTCGGCGTTCTCGCTGAGGAAGCCGTAGCCCGGGTGGATGGCCTGTGCGCCGGTCCTGAGCGCGACCTCGATGATGGCCTCGCCGCGCAGATAGGAGTCCTGCGGGCGCGGGCCGCCGATGCAGTGCGCCTCGTCCGCCTGGCGCACGTGCTGTGCGTCGGCATCGGCCTCGGAGTACACGGCCACGGTGCGGATGCCCAGGGCACGGCAGGTGCGGATGACCCGGCAGGCGATTTCGCCGCGGTTGGCGATGAGGACGGTGTCGAACATGCGGTGCCTCGATTCCTTCGTTCAGCCGATCCAGCGCGCGTGGCGCTTGTCGAGGAATGCCGCCAGACCTTCCTGGCCCTCGTCCGACACCCGCAGGCCGGCGATCAGGGCCGCGTTGTCGGCATCCAGGCGGTCGCGGTCGGTTTCGGCGGCGACGCGGCGCACCAGGGCCTTGGCCGAGGCGGCGGCGATCGGACCGGCCTTGAGCAGCAGGTCGACCTGGCGGGCCACGGCCGCATCCAGCGCGGCCTCGTCGGCGGCGATCTCGTGCACGAGGCCGATGCGCTGCGCCGTGGCGGCGTCGAACATCTCGGCGGTGGCGAACCAGCGTCGCGCCTCGCGCGGACCGATGGCGGCGATGACGTAAGGCGAGATCACCGCCGGCAGCAGGCCGAGGCGGCTTTCGGTCAGGCCGAACCGGGCATTGGGCGTGGCCAGCGCGATGTCGCAGCAGGCCACCAGCCCGACGCCGCCGCCGAAGGCCGCGCCATGCACGCGGGCGATCGTCGGCTTGGGCAGTTCGTCGAGCGTGCGCATCAGGCGGGCCAGCGCCAGCGAATCGCGGCGGTTCTCCTCCTCGCTGGCGGCGGCCATGCCGCGCATCCAGTTCAGATCGGCGCCTGCGGAGAACGATGCACCCTCGGCCTCGAGCACCACCACGCGCACGTCCGGGTCGCGGGCCACGGCGTCGAGGGCGCCGGTCAGCGCGGCGATCACCGTCGCGTCGAAGGCGTTGTGCAGTTCGGGGCGGTTGAGCCGCAGGCGGGCGACCGCCCCGTCGCGCAGGTGGAGGAGGGGATGGCTCATGAACGGACGCCCGGGGAAAGCCCGCGATCATAGCGGCTGCGGCGTCGCGCCCGGTGCTAGAATCGAGAACGATTCCCATTTGGACGACGCTCCGCCGTGCGACTGTCCGAGCTGCCCTACCGTACGCCCGCCACCGTTACCCGCGTGGAGGATGCCGCGCCCCAGGACCCGATCGCGCGCCGCCTGCGCGAGCTGGGCTTTGTCGGCGGCGAGCCGGTCGAAGTGCTGGCCGCGGGTCCGGTCGGCGCGGAGCCGCTGCTGGTGCAGATCGGCTTCACCCGCTTCGCGCTGCGGCGGCAGGAGGCCGCGCGCGTCCGCGTGCAGGCGGCCGTGGGCATGCCGCCCGTCGTGGCGGAGGCCGTGCGCGACACGGCCGTGGCCTGAGGCGGCGATGGAGACGACCCTGCGCCTGGCCCTCGTCGGCAACCCGAACTGCGGCAAGACCGCGCTGTTCAACCGCCTCACCGGCAGCCGCCAGAAGGTGGCGAACTACGCCGGGGTCACGGTCGAACGCAAGGAAGGCCGCTTCGCGGCGCCGTCGGGCCGCGAGTACGTGGTGCTCGACCTTCCCGGCGCCTACAGCTTCCATGCCGCCAGCCTCGACGAGGCGGTGACCCGCGACCTCTGTCGCGGCTTCTACCCGGGCGAGCCGGCCCCGGACGTGATCGTCTGCGTCGTCGACGCCACCAACCTGCGCCTGCACCTGCGCTTCGCCCTCGAGGTGCGCGAGCTCGGCCGGCCGATGGTGGTCGCGCTGAACATGATGGACGCCGCGCGCCGTCGCGGCATCGAGATCGACATCGACGCGCTGCAGCGCGAGCTCGGCGTGCCGGTGGTGCCGACAGTGGCCGTGCGGCGCGGCGGCGCGGCCGAGCTGGTGCGCGTGCTCGACGCCAATGGCGCCGTGCAGCCGCATGTCGCACCGATGGCGCAGGACGTGGACGCGCTGCATGCGCGCACGCGCGCCATCCTCGAGGCCGCCGTTCGCATGCCGCGGCGCACGGCGGCGGTCGACGACGCCCTCGACCGCTGGCTGCTGCACCCGGTGTTCGGCCTGCTCGCGCTGGGCGTGGTGATGTTCCTGATCTTCCAGGCCGTCTATGCCTGGGCGACGCCGATGATGGACCTGATCGAGGCCGGCACCGCCTGGCTCGGCGAGTCCACGGCCGCGGCATTGCCGGAGGGCCCGCTCGCGAGCCTGCTGGTCGACGGCGTGATCGCCGGCCTGGGTGGCGTAGTGGTGTTCCTGCCGCAGATCCTGATCCTGTTCGCCTTCATCCTCGCCCTCGAGGAATCGGGCTACCTGCCCCGTGCCGCCTTCCTGCTGGACCGCACCATGGCCGCCGCGGGCCTGTCGGGGCGGTCCTTCATTCCGCTGCTGTCGAGCTTCGCCTGCGCGATCCCGGGCATCATGGCCACGCGCTCGATCCAGGATCCGCGCGATCGGCTCGCGACGATCCTGGTCGCGCCGCTGATGACCTGTTCGGCACGGCTGCCGGTCTACGCGCTGCTGATCGGTGCGTTCATCCCGCAGCGGCAGGTGGCCGGCGTGCTCAACCTGCAGGGCCTCGTGCTGTTCGCGCTGTATGCCGCGGGCATCCTCAGCGCGCTCGCGGTGTCGTGGGTCATGAAGAAGTGGCGCCGCGACAAGGGCGAGCACCCGCTGATGCTGGAGCTCCCGAGCTACCGCGTGCCGCACGTGCGCGACCTGCTGATCGGGCTCTGGGAACGGGCATGGGTCTTCCTGCGCCGGGTGGGCGGCATCATCCTCGCGCTCACGATCCTGCTGTGGTTCCTGCTCAACTTCCCGGCACCGCCGGAGGGCGCCACGGGCAATCCGATCGACTACAGCCTCGCCGCCCGCATCGGCGAGGCCATGGCCGTGGTCTTCGCCCCGCTGGGCTTCAACTGGCAGATCTCCGTCGCGCTGATCCCCGGCCTGGCCGCGCGCGAGGTGGCCGTCTCGTCCCTGGCCACGATCTACGCGCTGCAGGCGGCCGATGACGACGCGGCCGCGCAGGCGCTCACGCCGGTCATCGGCGACACCTGGTCGCTGGCCACCGCGCTGTCGCTGCTGGTCTGGTTCATCTACGCGCCCCAGTGCCTGTCCACCCTGGCGACGATCCGCCGGGAGACCAATTCGTGGAGGCAGGTGGGTATCGCGGCCGGCTACCTGTTCGCGCTGGCGTACCTCATGTCGATGCTGACCTACCAGCTCGCGCGGATGCTCGGCGCCTGAGCATGGACGCCGGCCTGCTCGTCCAGCACGTGCTCGTGGGGCTGGCCGTCGCCGCGAGTGCCGGCTATGTCGTCCTCACGCGTTTCCCGCGCATGGCCCGCCGCCTGCGCGGGAAGCTGGCACTGGGCCTGGTCGATTCGGGACGGCCCGCGCTGGTGCGCCTGGGCCGGAAGATCGCCCCCGATCCGTCGGCCTCGCGCTGCGGAGGCTGTTCGGGCTGCGACTGAGCCTCAGGCCGCGCGCCGCGACGGGGCCCGTCGCGCGGCCGACCGCTGCGCCACGCGGCCGCGCGCGCCGCGACGCCGCAGCCCGCGACGCTCGAGGCGTTCGGCGATGCGGCCTTCGGCCTCCAGCACGACCAGCCATGCGATCACGCAGCCGAGCGCACCGACCGCGGCGATGCCGCGCGCGCCCGATTCCAGCCGCGTCGCTGCCGCGACGAACAGGGCGGTGGCCACCGCCAGCAGTGCGAGGAGGCCGCGAAGGCGGCGCAGTCGGCGGTTGTGGGTGCTGCGTGGCATGGGCGCTCTCCGTGTCGGCGACAGTCTGCGAACGACGCGTGACACGCAGGTGAGGCGCGCTTGACGCTTCGATGACGACAGCCCGCGACGGGACAGGCGCTAAGCTGTCGGCCCCGCCGCCTGCCGGTCCCTGCAGCGGCGCCAGGAGTTCACCGCGTGCCGTTCCGAGAGTCGACCCGATCCCATGCCCGTCGCCGGTGCCCGGCGACCGGTCGCCCGGCGCCGACGCGCTTTCCCGCCACGGCGCTTTCCCATCGCGACGGCGCGTCGGTGCGCATGCCGGCGGAGGGTTGAATGTCGGAGGCCTTCCACATGGCGGACGTGCGCGGCAAGCGTCCCACGCGGCGTCGCGCGGTCGCGGTCGGCGAACTGCACGCGGGTGCCGATGCCTATGCCGCCATCGTCGAGCGCCGCCTTCCCAAGGGCGATGCGCTGGTGATGGCGGAAATCGCCGGGCTGCAGGGCGCGAAACAGGCAGCCAACCTCATGCCGCTCTGCCATCCCCTGCTGCTGGAACTGGTGCGGGTGCGCTGTGTACCGGTCGAGTCGCGCCATGCCATCCGCGTGTACTGCGAGGTGGCCACCGAGGCCCGCACCGGCGTGGAAATGGAGGCCCTCGCGGGCGCCAGTGCGGCCCTGCTGACCTTGTACGACCTCACCAAGCCCGTCGAGCCCGCGCTGTCGATCGAGGCGGTGCGGCTGCTGTTCAAGGAGGGCGGCAAGAAGGGTCTGTGGCTGCACCCCGCGGGCATGAGCGACGAGGAGCGCGCGCACTACCGCCCGCGCTCGACGGCGCGCCTGGACGGTGTCCGCTGCCACGCGATCACGCTCAGCGACCGCTGCGCGGCCGGCGAGGCGGACGATGCCTCCGGGCCGGAAATCCGGCGCGCGCTGCAGGCGCTGGGCGCCGACGTCGCCCTGGAGGTGCTACCCGACGGCATCGAGCCGCTTCGCAGTCGCCTGCTCGGGCTCGCCGGGGAAGGCGTGCGCCTGTGCATCACCAGCGGTGGCACCGGGCTGGGCCCGCGCGACTGCACGCCCGAAGCCCTGCTGCAGGCCGGCGGCGTCGAGGTCGAGGGGCTGGCGGAGATGTTCCGCAGCGAGAGCCGGCACTTCACACCCTTGGCGTGGCTCAGCCGTGCGCGCGCGGTACGCATCGGCGGCATGCTGGTGGTCGCGCTGCCGGGCAGTCCGCGCGCGGCGCGGCAGGGCATGGAGATCGTCTCGCCGCTGCTGGCGCATGCGGTCGCGATGATGGATGGAGCGGGGCACGCGTGATCGACTACGACGAGGCACTGCGTCTGCTGCTCGCGGGCGTGGATCCGCTGCCCGCCGGGCAGGTGTCCACGCACGACGCCATAGGCCGCGTATTGGTGGCGGATGTGGCGAGCGGTGAGTCCCTGCCGCCGTTCGACAACTCGGCGATGGACGGCTTCGCGCTCGCGGCGGGCGTTGACGGGCTCGGACCGGGTACCGAACTCGACGTCGTGGGCGAGCGCGCGGCCGGCGACAGCTACCTGCGGCTGGACGGCGGGGCGATCGAGATCATGACCGGCGCGCCGATGCCCGCGGGCGCGGATGCGATCGTGCCGGTCGAACAGGTGGAGATCCTCGCCCGCGACGCCGCCGGGCGGCCAGCCCGCATCCGCCTCGCCGCCGCCGTCAGGCCCGGGCAGCACCTGCGCCGTGCGGGCGAGGATGTGCGCGCCGGCGAGGTGCTGCTCGCGCAGGGGCGCCTGCTGCGCGAGGCCGAGGCGACGCTGCTCATGGCCACGGGGATCGCGCGCGTCGCCGTGCGCAGGCGGCCGCGCGTCGCCCTCGTCACCACCGGGCGCGAACTGGTGGACGATCCGTCCGCCAGCCTCGCGCCCGGGCACATCCGCAATTCCAATGCCCCGTTCCTGGCCGCCCGCCTCGTGGCGGCAGGCGCCGATGTCGTGCTGCGCGAGACCGTCGCCGACGACGCGACGGCCTTCCGCGCCACCCTGGCGCGCGCGCAGACCGCGCGGGCCGACCTCGTGCTCACCACCGGCGCGGTGTCGATGGGGCGCTACGACTTCATTCCGGCGGTGCTCGAGGCCCAGGCCGCGACGCTGTTGTTCCACAAGGTCCGCATCCGCCCCGGCAAGCCGATCCTCGCCGCCCGCCTGGCCGACGGCACACGCTTCGTCGGGCTGCCGGGCAATCCCGCGTCGACGGCGGTAGGCCTTCGCTTCTTCGTCGAACCGATGCTGCGCGCCATGCTCGGCCTGCCGCGCGAGCGCCTGCCCAGGCTGCCGCTCGCGCAGCCGTACGCCAAGCGCGTGCCGCTGCGCATGCACCTGAAGGCGCGCGTCGCGCTCGATGCCGAGGGCGGCGTCCGCGTGCACGTCCTCGGTGGGCAGGAATCGTTCCGGATCCGGCCGCTCGTCGACGCCAATGCCTGGGTGGTCGTGCCGGCCGACGTGGACGCGCTGGATGCCGGCGCCCTCGTCGAGGTCGCCGGCCGCGGCCACCTCGAACCCGTTCCCCTGGAGGCCTGATGCGCTTTGACATCCAGCTCTTCGGTGCCCTGCGCGAGGCCGAGCCCTCCGGCCGCCTCGTGCTCGACGCCGACGCCGCCGACATCGCGACGCTGCGCGCCGCCATCGCGGCCCATGCCGAGTCCGCCTGGCCCGTTGCCGCCCGCGCGCTGCTGGCCCGCTCGGCCTTCGCCAGCGAGCACAGCATCCTGCGCGACGCCGAGCCGGTGCCCGGCGACGGCCGCCTCGCGCTGCTGCCGCCGGTGAGCGGGGGCTGACGTGGCGCGCCATCACTTCGCCGTGGTCGACGCCGCCGAGGCCCCGCTCGACATCGGCGCCGCCTTCGATTTCGTCTCCGACCCCGGCTTCGGCGGCTACGCCGCCTTCGTCGGCCGCATCCGCGACCTCAACCACGGCCGCCGCGTCACCGGCGTGAGCTACGACCTGTTCGATGCGCTGGCGATGAACCGCTTCGCCGACATCGCCGCGGAGGCCGAGGCCACGGTCGGCCCCGGGCTGAAGCTGTGGATCGCACATGCCAAGGGCCGTCTCGCGGTCGGCGGCGTGGCCGTGGTGATCGCCGCCGGCACGCCGCATCGCGACGAGGCCTTCCGCGCCTGCCGGCAGGTGATCGAGGCGGTCAAGCACACCGCTCCCATCTGGAAGCGCGAGCATTTCGAGGACGGCGACAGCGAATGGAGCGAGGGCTGCTCGCTCTGCGGTCATGGCGCCTGAGTTCCAGGCCATCCTGCTCGCGGGCGGCGGCTCCACGCGCATGGGCCGCGACAAGGCCCTGCTCGCCTGGCAGGGCAGGCCGCTGATCGAGCACATGCTCGATCGCCTGCGCGAGGCGGGCGCATCGCGCGTCCACGTGAGCGGCGACCGCCCGGCCTACGGCGGCATCGCCGACGTCTGGCCGCGCAGGGGGCCGGTGGCGGGCATCGCCAGTGTCCTGCCCGCCTGCGGCGACGGGCCCGTGGTGGTCGTCCCGGTCGACCTCCCGCTCCTGGGCCCCGGCCGCATCGCCGAGCTCGTGCACGCGCTGTCGCGGGCCGGCGCGGCCTGCTTCGCCGCCCGCCCGCTGCCCTGCGCCTTCGTGCTCGACGGCGCTGCCCGTGCACGCACGGCGGCGCTGGTCGCCGCGAGCCCGGCCGGCCCGTCGGTGCGCGCCTGGCTCGAGGCCTGCGGCGTCGTGGCGCTCGATCCCGCTGACGCCAGCGACCTGCGCCCCTGCAATACCCCCGAAGACTTCCGGGCACTCGCGTCATGAAGGTGCAGTTCACCTCCGAGGGCATGCGTATCCGCGTCGACCAGGCCGAATTCGGGCGGCTGCGCGCCGGTGCGGCGCTCGTGCTCGAGCTGCCCGGGGCGTGGCGGGTCGAGGTGGCCATCGGCGAGCCCATCGCCCTGCGGCACGACGGCGACCGGCTCGCCCTGGCGCTCCCGGCCGGCGCGCTGGAGGAGCTGGCCGCGCGCCTGCCCTCGCGCGACGGCATCGGCGCGCGGGTCGAAGTCGCCGGCCATGTGCTGGACCTGGCCTTCGAGGTCGACCTGCGCGACGGCCGCCCGCGTCGCCCGCGTTGACGCCCGCCGCGAAACCGCCAACCATTGCCTTCCGCGCGGCACGGCTGCCGCGCCCGACAACGAGGTGGCCCGCGCCCCGCGCCGGCCGAGCGTGCGACATGAGCACTACCACCGCCCAGCGCTGACCTCCCCGTGCCGGCCCAGCCGGCACCGCATTCCCGTGCCGCGCCGCCGGCACCGCTCTTCCGGACCTCCATGATCGCCATCACGCTTCCCGACGGCTCACGCCGCGAGTTCGACCGCCCCGTGTCCGTCGCCGAGGTCGCCGCCTCGATCGGCCCCGGCCTCGCCAAGTCCACCGTCGCCGGTGAAGTCGACGGAAAGCTCGTCGACGCCTGCGACGTGATCGACCACGACGCCCGGCTGCGCATCATCACGCCCAGGGACCCCGAGGGCGTCGAGATCATCCGCCATTCCTGCGCGCACCTCGTCGGCCATGCGGTGAAGCAGCTCTATCCGAACGCCAAGATGGTGATCGGCCCGGTCATCGAGGACGGCTTCTACTACGACATCTGGCACGAGCGCCCGTTCACGCCCGAGGACCTCGAAGCCATCGAGAAGCGCATGGCCGAGCTGATCGACAAGGACTACGACGTCATCAAGAAGGTGACGCCGCGCGAGGAGGTCATCGCCACCTTCAAGGCACGCGGCGAGGACTACAAGCTGCGGCTGGTCGAGGACATGCCCGACGAGAAGGCGATGGGCCTCTACCACCACGAGGAATACGTGGACATGTGCCGCGGCCCGCACGTGCCGAACACGCGTTTCCTCAAGGCCTTCAAGCTCACGCGCATCAGTGGCGCCTACTGGCGCGGCGACTCCAAGAACGAGCAGCTCCAGCGCATCTACGGCACCGCCTGGGCCGATGCCAAGCAGCTCAAGGCCTACATCCAGCGCATCGAGGAAGCCGAGAAGCGCGACCACCGCAAGATCGGCAAGCAGCAGGATCTCTTCCACCTGCAGGAAGAGGGCCCCGGCCTGATCTTCTGGCATCCGAAGGGCTGGTCGATCTGGCAGGTCGTCGAGCAGTACATGCGCCGCGTCTACCGCGACTCGGGCTACCAGGAAGTGCGCTGCCCGCAGATCCTCGACGTCTCGCTGTGGCAGAAGTCGGGCCACTGGGACAACTACAAGGACAACATGTTCTTCACCGAGTCCGAGAAGCGGACCTACGCGCTGAAGCCCATGAACTGCCCGGGCCACGTGCAGGTCTTCAACCAGGGCCTGCACAGCTACCGCGACCTGCCGATCCGCTACGGCGAGTTCGGCGCCTGCCACCGCAACGAGCCCTCCGGCGCGCTGCACGGCATCCTGCGCGTGCGCGGCTTCACCCAGGACGACGGCCATGTCTTCTGCACCGAGGACCAGATCGAGGCCGAGGTCCGCGCCTTCCACCAGCAGGCGCTGAAGGTCTATTCCGACTTCGGCTTCACCGACATCCAGATCAAGATCGCGCTGCGCCCGGACAACCGCCTGGGCGACGATGCCACCTGGGACAAGGCCGAGGACGCCCTGCGCTCGGCGCTGCGGGCGGCGGGCGTGGAATGGGAGGAGCTGCCGGGCGAGGGCGCCTTCTACGGCCCCAAGATCGAATACCACCTGCGCGACGCCATCGGCCGCACCTGGCAGCTCGGCACCATGCAGGTCGATTTCATGATGCCGGGCCGGCTCGGGGCCGAGTATGTCGACGAGCACAGCCAGCGCCGCCACCCCGTCATGCTGCATCGCGCCATCGTGGGCTCCATGGAGCGGTTCATCGGCATCCTGATCGAGCACCACGCCGGCGTGTTGCCGAGCTGGCTGGCGCCGGTCCAGGCGGTGGTCATGAACATTACCGACGCCCAGGCGGACTACGTGGCCGGGGTCCGGAAAACCCTTGCAGATCAAGGCTTCCGGGCCCATTCGGATTTGCGGAACGAAAAGATCGGCTATAAGATCCGCGAGCACACGCTGCAGCGCGTGCCGTACCTGCTGGTGGTCGGAGACCGCGAGAAGGAGAACGGCATGGTCGCCGTGCGGACCCGTGGTGGCGAGGATCTGGGCTCGATGAGCATCCAGCAATTCGCCGAGCGGCTGCGCGCCGAGGCCCTGTAAGGGTCGGCTGCGGACACGACCGGCCGTCCGGACGGCCGGTTCCACACCTGGAGACCGCAACATCAGTACGCTCGAAAAGCCGAATCGGAAGAACAACGAGATCCGCGTCCCGCGCGTCCGCGTGATCGGGAGCGACGGCCAGATGATCGGCGTCCTCTCGCGCGACGAAGCCCTGCGCATGGCCGAGGACGAAGGCCTCGATCTCGTCGAGATCCAGCCCAACGCGGATCCGCCGGTCTGCAAGATCATGGACTTCGGCAAGTTCCGCTTCGAGCAGCAGAAGAAGGCGGCCGAGGCGAAGAAGAAGTCCAAGCAGGTCGAGATCAAGGAACTCAAGTTCCGGCCGGTGACCGACGAGGGCGACTACCAGATCAAGCTGCGCAACATGCGCCGCTTCCTGGAAGAGGGCGACAAGGTCAAGGTCAACATCCGCTTCCGTGGCCGCGAGATGAGCCATCAGGAGCTCGGCCGCGAGATGGCCGCGCGGATCGAGCGCGACCTGGGCGAGGACATCGTCATCGAGTCGCGCCCGCGCCTGGAAGGCCGCCAGATGGTGATGATGATCGCGCCGAAGAAGAAGCAGCCGTAACGGCCGCTTCGAGCGCATGGACGGCCCGCTTCGGCGGGCCGTTCGCGTTTGCGCGGGTCGGTCGTCGTGGGGACGGCGGTGGCGGGTCGGCTCGACGCTCCGCACCCTGCCGCTCCGGCACGCGCGCGGCCGCCGGCAGCGGCTCGGGCGAGGCGGTGCAAGCCAAGCTGCTGATTTGCACGGAGTTAACGCCTCGTGCACAATACGCGGCCCGGTTCGCCCGGGCGCGTCGCAAGGCGCACCAGGACCCGTCACGACCGGCCCGGCCGGTTCGTCGACCACCCCGCCGGCATGGGCAGGACGGAAAGCGTGGCAGCCGCCACCGCCCAGCCAGTCAGAAATCCGATTAGGACATCGCAATGCCCAAGATCAAGACCAATCGGGCGGCGGCCAAGCGCTTCCGGAAGACCGCTTCCGGCAAGTACAAGTGCGGCCACGCCAACAAGAGCCACATCCTCACCAAGAAGGCGACCAAGCGGAAGCGCAACCTGCGGCAGACGAACCATGTTCGTGCCGAGGACGCGGGCCGTCTGGACCGCATGCTGCCGTATCTCTGAGGAGGGCTGAACCATGGCACGAGTCAAGCGTGGCGTGATGGCGCGCCGCCGTCACAAGAAGGTCCTCGCCCAGGCGAAGGGTTACTACAACGCGCGTCGCAAGGTCTTCCGCGTCGCCAAGCAGGCGGTCACCAAGGCGCTGCAATACGCCTACATCGGCCGCAAGCAGAAGAAGCGCCAGTTCCGCACCCTGTGGATCGCCCGTATCAACGCGGCGGCCCGTCAGAACGGCATGAGCTATTCGCGCTTCATCAACGGCCTGATGAAGGCCGGTATCACGCTCGATCGCAAGGTGCTGGCCGACATCGCCGTGCACGACGCGGCGGGCTTTACCGCGCTGACCGAGAAGGCGAAGAGCGCGCTCGCGGCGTAAGAAGCACCCGACGAAGCCCGCTCCATGCGGGCTTCGGTCGAAGCCTCACGCATGGGGAAGGGCGCAAGTCCTTCCCCATGTTCGTTTCTGCGGTACGGCCGGATCGATGGCAGGCATTGCTCCGGCATCGGGCGGCCGCTCCCGCGAAGGCGGGAGTGCGTCGCCTGCCCACCGCGGCAGTGCAGTCCACGGATGCTCGGCTCGCGCCGAGTCGAAGTTCGCCCCGCCCATCGCGGGAACGGGGACCCGGAGAACGCAAGTGACCGATATCCAATCGCTGCAGCAGCAGGCCCTGGCCGACATCGCCGGCGCCGACACGCCCGAGGCCCTCGAGGCGCTGCGTGTCGCGCTGCTCGGCAAGTCCGGCAGCATCACCGGCCAGCTCAAGCAGCTGGGCGCCCTGCCGCCCGAGCAGCGCAAGGCGGCGGGCGAGGCGATCAACGCCGCGCGCGACGCGGTGACGGCGGCGATCGCCGGGCGCCGGGCGGCGCTGGATGCCGCGGCGCTGGACGCGCGCCTGGCGTCGGAATCCATCGACGTGACGCTGCCGGGAATCGGCGTCGCCCGCGGCGGCCTGCATCCGGTCAGCCGCACGCTCGAGCGCATCGCGCAGATCTTCGGCCGGATGGGCTACGAGCTCGCCGACGGCCCCGAGATCGAGGACGACTGGCACAACTTCGAGGCGCTGAACTTCCCGCCGCACCACCCGGCGCGCGCCATGCACGACACCTTCTATTTCGGCGACGGCCGCCTGCTGCGCACGCATACCTCCGGCGTGCAGGTGCGCTACATGCTCGAGCACCGGCCGCCGCTTCGCATGATCGCGGCGGGCAAGGTCTACCGCAGCGACAGCGACCAGACCCATACGCCGATGTTCCACCAGGTCGAAGGCCTGCTGGTGGACGACCGCGCGAGCTTCGCCGACCTCAAGGGCACGCTGGTCGAGTTCGTGCGCGCCTTCTTCGAGGACGACCTCGAGATGCGCTTCCGCCCGAGCTATTTCCCCTTCACCGAGCCGTCGGCGGAGGTGGACATCGCCTGGAAGCAACCCGACGGTTCCACCCGCTGGCTGGAAGTGCTGGGCTGCGGCATGGTGCACCCGAACGTGCTGCGCAACGTGGGCATCGACCCCGAGAAGTACACGGGCTTCGCCTTCGGCCTCGGGGTGGAGCGCTTCGCCATGCTGCGGTACGGCGTGGACGACCTGCGCAGCTTCTTCGAGAACGACGTGCGGTTCCTCAGGCAGTTCGGGTGAAGCCGGGATTGGTGATCCGGGCTTCGCCTGAGTGAGTGCCCGAACCACGATGATCCACGGCAGCCGCGCAAGCGGGTAAACGGACACCCGCTCTTCGAATCCCGAATCCCGAATCCCGAATCCCGAATCCCGAACCCCACCCATGAAATTCAGCGAAAACTGGCTCCGCCACCACGTCCCCACGCGCGCCTCGCGCGATGAACTGGTGGCCACGCTCACCGCGATCGGCCTCGAGGTGGAGGAGGTGGCGCCGCTGGGCGAGTCGCTCGATGGCGTGGTCGTGGGGCGCATCGTGGCGGCCGAGCGCCACCCCGAAGCCGATCGCCTGCAGGTCTGCCGCGTCGACATCGGCCGCGGCGAGCCGCTGCAGATCGTCTGCGGCGCGCCCAACGCGCGCGTGGGCCTGTGCGCACCGCTGGCGACGGTGGGCAGCACGCTGCCCGGCGGCATGGCCATCAAGGCGGCCACGCTGCGCGGCGTGGAGTCGGCCGGCATGCTGTGCTCGGCGAAGGAACTGGGGCTGGACGCCGATGCCTCCGGCCTGCTGGAACTGCCCGCCGACGCACCCGTCGGCGCACGCCTGACCGAATACCTCGCGCTGCCCGACGCCAGCATCGAGATCAAGCTCACGCCCAACCGCGCCGACTGCTTCTCCGTGCGCGGCATCGCCTACGACGTGGCCGCCGCCACCGGCGCGCAGGTCGCGCCGCTGGAGACGCATCCGGTCGACACGCGCTCCCAGGCCGAGATGGAGATCTCGCTCGACGCGGGCGCCGCCGCGCCGCGCTACTGCGGCCGCGTGATCGAGGGCGTGGACGCCACGCGCCCCACGCCGGCATGGATGGCCGAGCGCCTGCGCCGCAGCGGCATCCGTCCCGTATCGCTGCTGGTCGACGTCACCCAGTACGTGATGATCGAGCTGGGCCAGCCCATGCACGCCTTCGACCGCGCCACGCTGCACGGGCCCGTGGGCGTGCGCCAGGCGCGCGACGGCGAGGCGCTGAAGCTGCTGGACGGACGCGACGTGGTGCTCGACCCGCAGTTCCTCGTGGTCACCGACGCCGACCGCGCCGTCGCGCTGGCCGGCATCATGGGTGGCTTCGACACGCGGGTGACGGACGCCACGCGCGACGTCTTCCTCGAATCGGCGCACTTCGCGCCCGACGCCGTCATCGGCCGCGGCCGCAGGCTGGGCCTGCATACCGACGCCTCCCACCGCTTCGAGCGCGGCGTCGACCCCGAGCTGCCGCGGCAGGCGATCGAGTACGCCACGCGCCTGATCCTCGACATTGCCGGCGGCCGCGCCGGGCCGGTGGTCGAGGCCGAGCTGGCCGAGCACCTGCCGCGCCCGCAGGCCATCCGCCTGCGCCGCGAGCGCCTGGCGCGCGTGCTGGGCCAGCGTGTGTCCGACGCCGATGTGGAGCGCATCCTGCGCGGCCTCGGGCTCCAGGTCGACGCCAGCGAAACGGGCTGGAGCGTGACGCCGCCGACGCGCCGCTTCGACATCGCCATCGAGGAAGACCTCATCGAGGAAGTCGCGCGCGTGCACGGCTACGACGCGGTGCCGACGACCCTCCCGGCCGGGCCGGCCTCGGTCGGCGCGGCGACCGAGGCGCGCGTCGAGCCCGGCCACCTGCGCCGCGCGCTGGCCGCGCGGGACTACCGGGAGGCGATCAACTACGCGTTCGTCGACGCCGCGTGGCTGGAGGCCTGGTCGCTCGCCGAGGGCGCGGTGGCGCTCGCCAACCCGCTCAGCGCGGAGCTCGCGGTGATGCGCACCTCGCTGCTGCCCGGGCTGGTGGCCGCGCTCGGCCGCAACGCGGCGCGCCAGCAGCCGCGCGTGCGCCTGTTCGAGCTGGGCAACGTCTTCCATGCCGCCGGGGACGGCGAGGCTCCCCGGCATACGCAGCGCATCGCTGCCGTGGCCTGCGGGACCGCCGATGCCGAGCAGTGGGGCCTGGGCACGCGAGCGGTCGGCTACCACGACCTCAAGGGCGACCTGGAGAGCCTGGCCGCGCTCTCGGGTGCCGTGCTGGCCTTCGAGCGTTCGGCCCGGCCCTGGGGCCATCCCGGCCGCTCGGCCGACGTGCTGCTCGACGGCCGCGTGGTCGGCTGGATCGGCCAGCTGCATCCGCGCCTGCAGCAGGCGCTGGGGATCGACGTCGACGTGGTGGCGTTCGAGGTCGACCTCGACGCCGTGCAGCAGCGCGCGCTGCCGAGGGCCGAGGGGCTGTCGCGCTATCCGTCGGTGCGTCGGGACCTCGCGTTCGTGGTCGCCGAGGGCGTGGCCTGGGCCGGCGTGGAAGCCGCCGTGCGCGCCGCGGCCGGCCCGTCGCTGCGCGAGGTCGTGCTGTTCGACGTCTACCGCGGCAAGGGCGTCGAAACGGGATTCAAGAGCATCGCCATGGGCTTGATCCTGCAGGAAAAAAACCGCACTCTGACCGACCGCGACGTGGACGCCGTCGTCGGCGACGTGGTCGCCGCGCTGCAGCGTGAACACGGCGCGACGATCCGCAGCTGAGCCCGAGGAAACGCACCGATGACGCTGACCAAGGCCGAGATGGCCGAGCGACTCTTCGACGAGGTCGGCCTCAACAAGCGCGAGGCCAAGGAGTTCGTCGATTCGTTCTTCGACGTGCTGCGCGATGCGCTGGAGCACGGGCGGCAGGTCAAGCTCTCGGGCTTCGGCAACTTCGACCTGCGCCGCAAGAACCAGCGCCCGGGGCGCAACCCCAAGACGGGCGAGGAGATTCCGATCTCCGCGCGCACGGTGGTGACGTTCCGCCCGGGGCAGAAGCTCAAGGAGCGCGTCGAGGCCTACACCGGAGCGAACGGCGATGCTTGACCCCGGCAGCAACAGGGAGCTTCCGCCGATCCCGGCCAAGCGCTACTTCACGATCGGCGAGGTCAGCGAGCTCTGCGACGTCAAGCCGCACGTGCTGCGCTACTGGGAAACCGAGTTCCCCATGCTCAACCCGGTCAAGCGTCGGGGCAACCGCCGCTACTACCAGCGCCACGAGGTGCTGATGGTGCGGCAGATCCGCGGCCTGCTCTACGAGCAGGGCTACACCATCGGCGGCGCACGCCTGCGGCTGGAAAGCGACGGCCGCAAGCAGGAAACCGCCCCGGCCTCGCAGGTCCTGCGGCAGATGCGCTGCGAACTCGAAGAAGTCCTGCAGCTGCTTCGTTCCTGAGTTCCGGGCGCGCGTCGCGGCAGCCACGCGACGCGCTGGGCCGTCGCCCGGCCGCCGGCGGACCGGCGATGGCGGGCGCCGACACCCACGCGCGGCGATCGCAACGTGAATCACCAAGCAGCCGCGCCGAAGCGCTATACTGCGCGCCCGCTTCGGCGGGACAGGCTTTCCGGGGTATAGCGCAGCCTGGTAGCGCACCAGTCTGGGGGACTGGTGGTCGTCGGTTCGAATCCGGCTACCCCGACCAATTCGATGCATCGCGACGCCCGGCCCCGCGCCGGGCGTCGTCGTTTCGCGCGACCGCATCGCGCGACACGTGGTGACTTCCGGCAGCTCGACGCGCGGGCCACCGTACTGCAACGTGCCGGAACTTCGGCCGCGACGGTGCAGTCACAGCGGCCGCCCGTCGCTCCCGCGACTCCGGAAGGGAAATCCCATGCGCCCCAATCGCATCGCCGTGCTCGTCCTCGCGCTCTCGTCTCTGCACCCGGCCCACGCGCAGGAGGCGACGCCGGCGCCACAGGCGCCTGCCCCGGGCGAGCGCGTGCTCGACACCACCGTCGTGCGCATGCCCGGTCCCGGCATGTGGGCCGTCCGCAAGGGCGGGAATACGCTCTGGGTGCTCGGCACGGTCACGCCGCTGCCTGCCGGCATGGCGTGGAACTCCGGCCCGGTACGCAAGGTACTCAGGCAGGCGGACGCGGTGATCGCGGCGCCGTCGGTGGTGGTCGACGCCGACATCGGGTTCTTCGGCAAGCTCTCGCTGCTGCCGTCGCTGGTGGGCGTGCGCGCCAATCCGGACGGCAGGAAGCTGCGCGACGTCTTGCCGCCGCCACTGCACCAGCGCTGGCTGCAACTCAAGCAGCGCTACATCGGCCGCGACGGCTCGGTCGAGAAGTGGCGGCCGATATTCGCCGGCATGAAGCTCTACGAGGAGGCCGTCGAGCGCCATGGCCTGTCCACGCGCGACGTGGTCCGCGCGGATCTCGCGCCGGTGCTGAAGGAAAGCGGGATCAAGCCGGTCCGGACGGACGCGCGCGTCAAGGTGGAGAAACCGAAGGCGGTCCTGAAGGAATTCAAGACGACCCGCTTCGACGACCTCGAATGCTTCGAGAAGACGCTCGACCGGGTGGAGTTCGACCTGCCGGCGCTCGCCGCGCGCGCGCAGGCCTGGGCGGTCGGCGATGTCGAGGCGCTGGGGCGGCTGCGTAACCCGGACCTCGGTGCCGTCTGCCAGCGCGCCATGCTGGGCGGGCAGTTCGCCGCGCGCCACGGGATGGACGCGCTGGAGGCCCAGGCGCGCGAGAGGTGGATCGCGGAAGCCGAGGCGAGCCTCGCCCGCCATCGCACGACGTTCGCCGTGCTTCCCATGAACGACGTGCTCGCCCCGGACGGGCTGGTGGCCGCGCTCGCGGCGCGTGGCTATACCGTCGAACCGCCGGCCGCAGCCACGCGCGCTCCCTGAGGGACCATGGCCCCCGGCATTGGACAGGAGCGCGTCCGGCGCCGGAGGCTCGGGGTTTCCTCCGGAGACACGTAATGAGCCATATCGCCATCGGCCTCGCCATCGCGCTGGCAACCATGGGAGCCCCTGCAACCACCCCGGCGCCGGCAGCCCACGCCACGCCCACGGCGGCGGCACCCGAGACCGCGCCCGACACGCGGGCGGAAGCGGCCAAGCCGAAGAAGATCTGCACCAAGGAACGGCCGATGGGCAGCAACATGCCCAAGCGCGTCTGCCGCGATGCGGAAGCCTCGGAGGAGCAGGCGAGCCGCGTGCGAGACGTCATGCGCGACGCGCAGCGCAACCGCTATTCCGTGCCTACCGGCGCCGATCTCTGACGGCAACGGGGTCGCGCAATGCGCGGCCCGCAATCCCTCCGCGGCCGGTCAGACGGCCGCGCGCGCCGGTTCCAGCAGCGCCGGCCAGCGACGCAGTACCGCCTCGCGGATGCCCGCCGCGTCGAGCCCGGCTTCCGCGAGCAGCTGCTCGCGGCTGGCGTGGTGCTGGAACTCGTCGGGCAGGCCGAGGTGCAGCACGGGCAGCGTCAGGCCCTCGGCATTGAGCAGTTCCGCCACGCCCGAACCCGCGCCGCCGGCGACGACGTTGTCCTCGAGCGTGACGAAGCCCTCGTGTGTGCGCGCGAGTTCGAGGACGAGCTCGCGGTCCAGCGGCCTGACGAAGCGCATGTTGACGACGCTGAGCCCGAGCTCGGCGCCGACCACCTCGGCGGCGGGCACGATCGCGCCGAAGGCCAGCAGCGCGATGCGCGCGCCGCGGCGGCGCAGCTCGGCCCTGCCGATGGGCAGGGTGTCGAGCGTCGGCTCGATCGCCACGCCCGGTCCCGTGCCGCGCGGATAGCGCACCGCGGCCGGGCCTTCATAGCGGTGGCCGGTGGAAAGCATCTTCCGGCACTCGTTCTCGTCGGCCGGCGCCATCACGACCATGTTCGGCACGCAGCGCAGGTAGGAGAGGTCGAGGTTGCCCGCATGCGTGGCGCCGTCCGGGCCGACCACGCCGCCGCGGTCGATCGCGAACAGCACGTCGAGGTTCTGGATGGCGACGTCGTGCACGAGCTGGTCGTAGCCACGCTGCAGGAAGGTCGAGTAGATCGCGCAGACCGGCTTGGCGCCCTCGCAGGCCATGCCGGCGGCGAGCGTCACCGCGTGCTGCTCGGCGATGGCGACGTCGAAATAGCGCTCGGGATACTCGCGCGAGAAGCGCACGAGGCCGGAGCCTTCGCGCATGGCGGGCGTGATGCCCATCAGGCGCGGGTCGGCGGCGGCCATGTCGCAGAGCCAGTCGCCGAAGACGTCGGTGTAGGTGGGCTTCTTCGCGCCGGCCTTGGCCACCATGCCCTTCGCCGGGTCGAAGGGCGAGACGGCGTGGTAGCCGATCTGGTCGCCCTCGGCGAGCTCGTAGCCCTTGCCCTTGGTGGTGATGATGTGGAGCAGCTGCGGGCCCTTCAGTCCCTTCAGCGTCTTGAGCGTGGACACCAGCGCGTCCATGTCGTGGCCGTCGATGGGGCCGGTGTAGTGGAAGCCCAGCTCCTCGAACAGCGTGGACGGCACGAACATGCCCTTCCAGTGCTCTTCCCAGCGGCGCACGAACCTGGCCGGGGCGCTGTTCTTGTCGCCCAGCAGCTTCTTGCCGCCTTCGCGGATCGCATTGAGCGCGCGGTTACCGCTGAGGCGTCCGAGCATCTTCGTCAGCGCGCCGACGTTCTCGGAGATCGACATCTGGTTGTCGTTGAGGATCACCAGAAGATTCGGCTCGGGCTCCATGCCGCCGGCATGGTTGAGCGCCTCGAAGGCCATGCCCGCGGTCATCGCGCCGTCGCCGATGACGGCCACGACCTTGCGGTCGTCGCCCGTTCGCTGCAACGCGATGGCCATGCCGAGCGCGGCGGAGATCGAGGTCGAGCTGTGGCCGACGCCGAAGGTGTCGTACTCGGACTCCTCGCGCTTGGGGAAGGGCGCGACGCCGTCCTTCTGCTTGACGGTGTGGATCGTGTCCCGGCGACCGGTGAGGATCTTGTGCGGGTACGTCTGGTGGCCGACGTCCCAGACCAGGCGGTCGCGCGGCGTCTCGAACAGCCAGTGCAGCGCGACCGTCAGCTCGATCACGCCGAGCCCGGCGCCGAAGTGGCCGCCCACGCGGGCGACCTGCTCGATCAGGTAGGCGCGGAGTTCGTCCGCGATGGCCGGCAGCTCGTCTTCGCCGAACTGGCGCAGGTCGGCGGGAACGGCGATGCGGGAAAGGCGCGGGTAGCGCTGCGGGTCGATCATCGGAGCAGCCGGTAAAGCGAACTCCGCATTGTCCCGCCGGCGTGCCGGCGGGGGCAAGGCGCGGCGTTCAGCGGCCGCGCAGCCGTCCGAACAGGCCGCCGGACTTCGGCGCCTCGGGCTCGGGCTCGGGGTCGCGATGGGGTTCGGCGAAGCCGGTGGCGAGCGAGGCATTCACGAAGTCGGCCACGTCGCCTTCGGGCACGCCGGCGGCCTGCGCGACCTCCGCGACCGTGGCCGGCCCCTTCATCATCGCGGTGGCGATGCGGAAGTGCTTGGGGAACTCGCGTTCGGTCTGCGGCCACTTGGTGAGGCGGAAGCGCGTGCCTGCATCGTAGCCCGCCACGATGCGCCCGCCGCCGGCCAGCAGCGCGCCGTACCAGACCAGGCGCGCGAGCGGCTGTGCCGCACCGAGCGCTGCGGTCTGCGCGGACCAGACATCCGCGCCGACGGGCTCGAAGTCGGACTGGTCCACGCCTGTGGACTCGAACAGCGGAGCCAGTGGCTTGAGCGCGGAAGGGCCGAAGTAGTGGCGCTGGTCGGCGTCGATGAGGATGGACGCGCCACCGCGCTCGAAGCGCGTCCGGCCGCGCAGGCGCCCCGACGCCAGCCACTCGGCGAGCGTCTGGGGCTCGGCACTGCGGGACGGCGCCGGCGGTGCGGGCGTGGCCGGCACGTGGGGCGCGATGCTCGGTGCGGGCGGAAGCACCTGCCCGACCGCGGAGCTGGGCGGCTCGGCGGCCGGCAGTGCAGGCTCGACGATGGCATCGGGATTGGGCGGAAGCTCGGCCGCGGCCGCTGCGATGGGCAGTTCCTCGGGCAGCTGGTCCTGGGGCTCGGGCGAGGGCGTCATGCCCGAGGGCACGGACGCGGGCGCGGCCGCCGGGGGCTCGGGACTGGCCGGCGCCACCTCCGCCCCGGGTCCGCGCATCTCGCGCAGCAGCGTGGCGAGCTCGCCGGCGTCGATCGGGCGGCCGATTCGATAGGGCGTCTGCGAGCGCGGCGCGGCGGTGAGGCCGATCACCTGCTTGCCCGCGGCGTGCAGGCGCAGCCAGCTCATCGGACCGTACATGCTGTCCATGTCGACCACGACGTAGTCGGCATGCGTGTCGGCCACCAGCTGCCAGCCGCCGCCGGCCGCCGGCAGGGCCTGCTCGAACGCACGGCGCAGTTCGGCTTCGGTCGCCGAGTCCATGCCGGTAAAGCCGAGGTTCAGTACGGCCATACGTCTCTGCCTGGGAGTTCGCCCCGAGTGTTGCGGACGCATCCTGCCGCGTCAACGCGAAGGTATCCGGCGGCCGCGGTCGCAGGCCGGGTTCTGTGAGCGTGCGCGCAGTCGCGCCGGGGAGATGCCACTCAGGCGGGGATGCGCCGCGACCTGGGCAGCTGGCTGCGCAGGAAGTCCATCTGGTCGGCCAGGATGTGCCGGTTCGAGAGGATCAGGTGCTCGATCCAGCTCGGCCGGTAGGGGACGGCCAGCAGCGGCATGCCGGCCTGCTGCGGCGTGCGGTTGCGCTTTCGGGAGTTGCAGGGGAAGCAGGCGGAAACCACGTTCTCCCACGAGTCGCGCCCGCCGCGGGAGAGCGGCACCACGTGGTCGCGGGTGAGCTGGCTGCGCGGGAACTGCAGGCCGCAGTACAGGCACAGCTGCGCATCGCGAGCGAACAGTGCGGGATTGGTGAGCGTGGGCGTGGGATTGAGCGCCCGCGCGTTTGCACGGCCCCGCGTGGCCACGATGGGATGCAGCTCGACGATGCTGCGCTCGCCCGTGCGCCGGCAGATGCCCCCACGCACCCGCAGGCAGGGTTCGCCCAGCGTCCAGGCGACCGCGCCACGCGCGTAGAGGCAGGTCGCGTCGTGCCAGTGCAGCCAGTCGAGGACGTGGCCGTGGGCATCGAGGGCGAGCAGGCGCACGCCGTCGAGCGGGAAGCCCGTGGCGGGGCGATGGGGCAGGTCCGGCTCGATCCCGGCATCGGGACCGCCCTGGATCAACCGCAACCGGGTGCGATGGGCCTCCATGGACCGACTGTATAACGGGCCCGTGACGATTGCGCGTCACGGGCGCGCCCGGATGAGCGGTTCAGCCAGCCTCAGCGCCCGGCGTCGAAGGCCGCGGCGTCCAGGTGCATGAGGCCGGGCGCCCCGGCCGCCAGCGCGGCCGCATGCGCCTGTGCACGCGGCAGCAGGCGTTCGAAGTAGAAACGCGCCGTCGCCTGCTTGCCTTGGGCGAAGGCGGGCGTGGGCGAGGCCTCGTCGGCGATGGCCACGCTTCGTGCCCACCAGTACGCCAGGCAGGTGTAGCCGGAGAACATCAGGAAGTCGTAGGCCGCGGCGCCCAGCTCGTCGGGGTCGGCCTCGCTGCGGCGCGCGGCTTCCACGGCGAGTGCCTGCCACTGCGACGCCAACGCCGACAGCGCCTCGCAGTACTGCCCGGCCCGGGCGTGGCCGCCATGCGTCTCGCAGAAGCCGCGGATGCGCGCCAGCATCGCCTTCATGCCCGCGCCCTTCTGCAGCATGACCTTGCGGCCGAGCAGGTCCAGCGCCTGGATGCCGGTGGTGCCCTCGTAGAGCGTGGTGATGCGCGCATCGCGGGCGAGCTGCTCCATGCCGTGCTCGTGGATGTAGCCGTGCCCGCCGAAGCACTGCAGCGCGTCGTAGGTGCACTCGATGCTCCACTCGGTCAGGCAGGCCTTGACGATGGGCGTGAGGAAGCCGACCAGCGCCTCGGCCTGCTCGCGCTCGGAGGCGTCGGGCGCGTGCAGGGAGATGTCGAGCTGCAGCGATGCGTCGTAGGCGAGTGCGCGCCCGCCCTCGACCAGCGCCTTGCAGGTCAGCAGCATGCGGCGCACGTCCGGGTGCACGATGATCGGGTCGGCGGGTTTGTCCGGGAACTTCGCACCCCCCGCCGCACGCATCTGCAGGCGCTCCTGCGCGTATACGACGGCGTTCTGGTAGGCGCGGTCGGACAGCCCCAGGCCCTGCAGGCCCACGGCCAGGCGGGCGGAGTTCATCATCACGAACATCGCGGCCAGGCCCTTGTGCGGCTCGCCGACGAGGTAGCCCTCCGCGGCATCGAAGTTCATGACGCAGGTGGCCGAGCCGTGGATGCCCATCTTGTGCTCGAGGCTGCCGCAGCGCAGCGCGTTGCGCTCGCCGATGGCGCCATCCCGCGTCACGCGGAACTTCGGCACCACGAACAGCGAGATGCCGCGGCTGCCGGCGGGCGCGTCGGGCAGGCGCGCGAGCACGAGGTGGACGATGTTGTCCGTCATGTCGTGCTCGCCGGCGGTGATGAAGATCTTCGTGCCGGAGATCGCGTAGGTTCCGTCGCGGCGCGGCTCGGCGCGCGTGCGCAGGAGGCCGAGGTCGCTGCCGCAGTGCGGCTCGGTCAGGCACATGGTGCCTGTCCAGCGCCCGTCCACCAGAGGCTTGAGGAAGACCTCCTTCTGCCAGTCGGTGCCGTAGTGCGCGAGTGCCTCGGTGGCGCCGTGCGAGAGCAGCGGGAAGTTGCCCCAGGCGAGGTTGGCGGCGTCGATCATCTCCTTGATCGGGAAGCCCGCCGCATGCGGCATGCCCTGGCCGCCATGCTCGGCGGAGGCGACCAGCCCGGTCCATCCGCCCTCGACATACTGTGCGTACGCCTCGCGGAAGCCCGGCGGCGTGGTGACGGTTCCCGTGGCCTTGTCGAGGCTGCACCCCGTCTCGTCGCCCACGCGGTTGAGCGGCGCGAGCACGTCGCGGGCAAAGCGCGCGCCTTCCTCGAAGACGGCGTCCAGCACGTCGCGCGTGGCGTCCGCGAAGCCCAGCCGCGCGAACTCGCGCTCGGCGTCGAGAAGGCCGTACATGACGAATCGGATGTCGGCCAGCGGTGCATCGTAACGGCTCATGGCAACGACCTCAGCGAAGGACGCCCGGCAGGCCCGGGGCAGGGGTGAGCGCGCTGTTGCGCTCGATCTCGAAGCTGCGCTGGCTGGCTGCATCGGGCGTGGCGGTCACATCGCCGGACAGCGTGTAGGCCACGCTGCGCCGCGCGGCGAGGGCATCGGCCACGACCAGCTTCGCCGCGGCCGAGGGCGCCAGCTGCAGGCTGACGACGTCGGCCGACTCCGGCCCCACCGTGAGCGCGGGTGTGGCGCGCAGTTCGCCCGCGGTCTCGCCGCCGACGCCCAGTGCCAAGCGCAGGGCGTCGAAGCGCATGGGGATGCTGCTGTAGTTCTGCAGTCGCACGTCGACGTCCCAGCGCCCGTCGGCGCGGACGGTGAGCTGCTGGATCTGCGCGGCCGGCTCGGAAACGCGCCGCACCGGTCCGCCGCAGGCGGCGAGCAGCGCGGCGAGGCCGAGAACGAGACTGGCATGGGCGATTCGTGGGCGCATCGCGGTCCTCCCTTGGATGTGCGGAGCATACCCGTGCGCACGGTTCCCCTGCGTCGGCCCGGAACGACGAAGCCCGCCGGATCGGCGGGCTTCGCTGCGGCGCGGGTGACGCCGGTTACAGGCCGTAGGCGGCGTACAGCCGGCTCGCGGCCGCCGCATAGGCCGCGCGGGTGACCACCTGCGAGGGGTCGAAGTAGGCCTTGAGCGTGGGCTGCAGGTCGTACGGCCCCTGCACGACCGCGAAACGCGCGTTGACCAGCCCGAGGTCCAGCGCGTACTGCACGTAGCCGCGCAGGCTGGCCGGGATCGCCGCGGCATCCTCGACCGGGATGCGCTTGCCATCGTACAGCGCGGTGAGCCCGCCGCTGAAGGACGAAGCTTCCGCCTGCAGGCCCAGGCTCTGCACCAGCGAATAGGCCAGGGACACGCGGGTGACCACGTCGTCGGGCCGGAAGGCGCCATTGACGCGCCCCATCACGCCCGCCTGGCGGTGGCTGAGGTCGCGCTGCGACGCGCCGTTGGCCGTCACCGCTTCGGCAGCGCCCGAGATCGGGTTCGCGGGCGCGACGTCGGTGAGCGTCGAGCCGTTACCGATCGCCCGGTTCTGGCGGATGCCCGCGCCCATCACGAGGAAGTCGGCCAGCTGCGCACGCGTGAGCGGGGCGTCGGGCAGGAAGCGGCCATCGGGATGGCTGTCGACGAGGCGGCGCGAGACGCCCAGCTCGATGAAGCCGCGGGCCGGATGGCTGGCGACGTCGACCAGGCCGGTGTATCCGTCGGTCCTGAGCTGCTTGACGTTGACGTTGACCGTGCCCGGCACGCCATAGCCGTTGGTGACGCGCGCCGGGTCGAGGTTCGTGCCCGACACGGAGCCGACGCCGCGCACGGTGAGCGTCCACGTGCCCGGCACGCCGGGCGCCGATACCGCGATGTTCTGCCCCAGCACCGGCAGCGCGATCGACGAGCCGTAGCGCTTGCCGTTGGGGTCGGTCAGCGAGATCGCCACGGTGTTGTCGCCCACGTTGGCGCGGGCGGCGACCAGCGAGATGCCTTCGGCGACGTCGAACTGCACCGAGGCGGTCGGGCCGACGGGGCTGAAGTCGATGGCGTAGTCGCGGCTGCCGGCGGTGGAGACCTGCGCGTTCGCGTTGAACACGCGCGTGGCGTTGACGGTGCTGCCGAAGCTGCCGGCCTTGAGCGCGGCCTGCACCGCCGCATACGCGTTGACGTAACCCGCGCCGGTTTCCCAGGACTCGTGGCCCGGGATGTTGGAGGCGGTCTCCTGCAGGATGCGCTTGACGTCGCGCCAGTCCATGCCGGGATTGGCCTCGAGCATGAGCGCGACCACGCCGGAGACGTGCGGCGCGGCCATCGAGGTGCCGGACATGATCGTGTAGTACGGCGCCAGGCCGGCACCCAGCGCCTCGGCGTCGGCGTCGATCGAGGCCTTGTCGAGCGCGCCGAGCGAGGCGCGCGCGGAGGCGATGTCGACGCCCGGCGCGGTGACGGTGGGGCGGTCTTCCCAGGTGTAGGTGACGCCGTCGACCTCCACCTGGCCGCGGCGGCCCTTCTCGCCGCGCGAGGAGAAGGACGCCAGGCGCCCCTTCTTGTCGCCGGCCGCCACGGTGATCACCCACGGCGCCTTCTTGAAGTTGCCGGTGATGGTGCCTTCCCCGGAACCGGAGTTGCCGGCGGAGAACACCACGACCACCCCGCGGTCGGCCAGCTTCTTGGTGGCGACGTTGGTGGGATCGTCCGGGTCGAACTCCGTGCCGGTATCGCCGGTGTTGCCGAACGAGTTGGAGATGACGCGGATGTTGTACTGCGCCTGGTGCGTGAGGGCGTAGTCGAAGCCGCCGATGGTGTCGAGGATGAAGAGCCCCGCGCCGGAGCCGTAGCCGATGATGCCGGCGCCCGGTGCGACGCCTTCCATCGACGCGCCCGGCGAGCGCGCGCCGTTGCCGCCGATGATGCCCGCCACGTGCGTGCCGTGGCCGCCGCCGATGTCGGTGTTCGCCACGCCTTCCTGGTAGGTGATCGGCAGCATCGAATCCAGCGAGTACAGGTTCGTCTGCGCGAGCACGTTCTGGCGGGTGTGCTCGGGGAAGGCGACGTCGGCGTGCGTGCCGTCGACGCCGGAGTCGTTCACCACCACGCTCAGGCCGCGCCCGGTGAAGGGCATGCCGTTGATGCGCATGGCGCTGTCGGTGCGCAGGCGGTCGACGCCGGTGAGCGCGGTGGCCTCGCGGTTCTCGAGCTGCAGCGGTGCGTTGAGCCAGACCGAGCGCACCTCCGGCATGGCGAGCAGGGAGCGGATCTGCGCGGGGGTGGCCACCACGCCCGCGATGGGCAGCGAACGCATGGTCACGCCCCTGAGGCCGAGCGAGGCGAGCTGGCTGCGCTGCGCGTCGCTGACGGGCGCGTTGCCGTGGAAGGTCACGATGACCTCGAGCGAGTCGCTGGCGGCGAGGGTGGGGAGCACGGCCTCGAGCTGTCGATCGAGGCGGCGCGCCTCGGCGATGAACGGCGTGGCGAGGATCGCCGCGGCCAGCAGGCTGGCGCGGAGGCGGGGGCGGCGCAGGATCGACATGGCGGGGTCTCGGCAGGGGATTCCGGATGCCAGCATCGGCGGCATCGGCGGCCTGTCCCATCCGGTCGACACCCCAGCGGCACGCGGTGAAAACCCCCATGCGCCACCGTCTGTTCGCGCCCGCGGGCCTGCGCGGCCGTGCGCCCGCGGCCATGTGGCGACGCGTGCCGGATGCGGCTGCTAGTCCAGCAGGCCCTTGCGCAGCGCGTAGCGCACCAGCTCCGCGGTATTGCGCACGCCCACCTTGTCGAGCACCCGGGTGCGATGGTTCTCCGCCGTCTTCACCGAGATACCGAGGTTGCGTGCGACCTCCTTGGTGGTGTGGCCTTCGGCGATCAGGTGGAAGACCTCGCGCTCGCGCGCGGTGAGGCGCCCGTAGGGGTCGTCGAAGGCGCGCTCGGGATGCTGGAGCTGCTGCGCCAGCGTGCGCGCGGCCTGGGGACCGAAGTGGCCACGCCCGGCGTGCAGGCTGCGGACGGCGGCCAGCAGCTCGGAGGCCGCGCTGTCCTTCACCAGGTAGCCCGAGGCGCCGGCCCGCACCGCCTGGAGCACGTACTCGTCCTCCTGGTGCATGGTCAGCACGAGCACGCGCGTGTCCGGCAGCGCCTCGCGCAGGCGGCGCACCACCTCGATGCCGCCCAGGCGCGGCATGGAAAGATCGGCCACGACGACGTCGGGCCGCACTGCGAGCGCCTTCTCGATGGTCTCGATGCCGTCCGCGGCCTGCGCCACCACCTGCACGTCGCCTTCGGCCTGCAGCAGGCCGACCAGGCTCTCGCGCACCAGCGTGTGGTCGTCGGCGATCAGGATGCGGATGACGGGCATGGCGCCACCCTGCGCGGCCGGGGCGGGCGGCGTCAAGCCGCGCCAAGCCGCATCAGGCGCCGGTGCGGGGGACCACCGCGCGGATGCGGGTGCCGTTGCCGGGCGCCGAATGCACCTCCAGCGATCCCTCGAACAGTCGCAGGCGCTCGCGCATGCCGGAGAGCCCGCTGCCCGACGGGCGAAGCGCGGGGTCGAAGCCCACGCCGTCGTCGACCACCTGCAGCTGCAGCTGGCCGTCGCGCTCGACCAGGCGCAGCAGCACGCTGCGGGCATGTGCATGCCGCGCGATGTTGTTGAGCGCCTCCTGCGCGACTCGGAACAGCAGCGTCTGGCGTTCGCCGTCGATCTCGGGCAGTGGCTCGATCTCCACCGCCACCGCGATGCCGGCCGTCTCGCCAACGCTGCGGCCGAGCCAGCGCAGCGCCGGCTCGAGACCGAGGTCATCGAGGATCGTCGGACGCAGCAGCCGCGAGAGCTCGCGCGTGTCCTCGAGCGTGTCGGCGCAGAGTGCGATGGCCGCGTCGAGGCCTCTGCGCATCGCGTCGGGCCCATCGCCGAGGCCGTCGCGCAGTTGCGCCAGGCGATGCTTGAGTGCGGTCAGGTTCTGGCCGACGCCGTCGTGCAGCTCGCGTGCGAGCCGGCGCCGCTCGTCTTCCTGCACGCGCAGCACCGATCGCCCGAGGCGGCGGAACTCGCGCTCGTTGGCTTCGACGCGGGCGAGGAGCTGCTCGTAGCGGCCCGCGCCATCATGGGCCTGGGGGGGCATGTTCATCGCGGTCCCTGCGGAGTGGGCGGGAGGGTGGCATCGGCTGCGGTGAGGCCGCGTCGACGCGCGGCGAGGGCCTCGGCTTCGGCGCGTCGCGCCTCCTCGGCCCCGGGCGTGTCGCCGGCGAGCGTCCGCGCCTGCGCGCCCAGGACATGGAGGCGGATCGCCGCCGGCGAATGCGTGCCGCGCACGCGGCTGGCGGCTTCGCGATACAGCGCGGTTGCCGTGGCCGCATCGCCGCGTGCCACCGCCTCGGCGAGGGCGGCCTGCAGCCATTCGATGCGCAGGCCGGCATGGCCGAGCTCCGCGGTCGGCGCGTCGAAGCGCGCCACGCCGCGCCGCGAGGCGACGGCTTCCATGAGGTCGATGCGCAGCTGCAACTGGCGCACGCCCGAGGCCGCGGCGAGCGGGCGCGCTGCGCGCAGCGAGGCCAGGGCCGAGCGCAGGTCGCGCCGCGCCAGCGCGAGTTCGGCCTCGATGCGCCGCGCGATCGCGCGTTGCTCGGTCGAGGCCGCGCCCAGATCCGTGCGGAGCTCGTCCAGGGCCTTCGCCGCGGCGGCCGGATCGCCCGCGGCGGCGAGCGCCTCGATTCGCAAGAGGCGCGCGTCGACGCTGCCGCGCAGGTCCTCGCGGTCGCGGAACAGCGCCTGCGCGCGGTCGGCCTCGCGCAGGGCGATGGCGACGTCGCCACGCAGCAGCGCGAGTTCGGCGAGGTTGCGATGGCTGACGGCAGCCTCCTCGGCCATCTGCTGGCGCGTGGCCTGCGCGAGCGCCTCCTCCTGGCGGCGGCGCGCCTCGTCCCAGCGCCCGCGCGCGGCAGCGAGCAGGCCCAGGTTCTGGCCGGTACGGATGATCCCGGTGTGCGAGCCCAGGGCGCGGTAGCCATCGGCGGCCCGCAGCCAGTGGGCCTGGGCCTCGGGGTAATCGCCCAGCTGGTAGTGCGCGAAACCCATGGCATTGAGCGCCTCCGCTGTGCCGTGCGGATCGCCCGCGCGCTCGTAGCCCTCGAGCGCCATCCGGTACGCATCGAGCGCGGCGCGGTAGTCCCCGCGTTCCTCGGCCAGCAGGCCGCGTTCGTTGTCGACGCCGGCCAGGCCGGCGCGGTCGTCGAGTTCGGCGTAAAGCGCGCGCGCCTCGGCGAGGGCGGCGGCGGCCTCGTCGAAGGCGCCGCGCTGGCCCAGCAGGTTGGCGAGGTTGCGCAGGCTGGCGGCCACGCCGCGGCGGTTGCCCACGGCGCGACGCAGCGCGACCGCGCCGCGGTACTGCTGCTCGGCGTCGGTGGTCAGGCCCAGGCGCCCGTAGCCGATGCCCAGGGCGTTGGCCACCTCCGCCTCGAGGTAGGTATTGCGGCTGCGCTTGGAGAGCACCAGCGCACGCACGAGGTAGTCCTCCACGGCGGGGCGCGCGTCGCCACGCAGCAGCGAGAACTTGCCGAGCTCGAACCACGCCCTCGCGTCCTGCGCATCGCGCGCCGTGAGGTGCTCCAGCGTGGCGATGGCGGCGTCGTAATCGCCTCCCGCGCCCTGCGCGCGTGCGAGCTGCAGTTCGGCGAAGGTGTCCTCCGGCTGCGCCGCCAGCAGTGCCCGCCACTGCGTCGCGGCAGCGGTCGCGTCACCCTCCAGCAGCGCCTGCTCGGCCTGCAGGCGCTGCGCGAGGTAACCCGTGCCCGGCAGCACGGCGCGGCGGGCCTGCTCGATCGCCTGCAGCGCCTGCTCGCGCTCCCCCACGGCCTGTGCGACGTCGGCAAGCAGCTGCCAGGCGACGGCGTCGCGCGTGGCGGGCGTCTGCGTCGCGCGCAGGCGCTCGTAGGCGAGGTCGTAACGGTTGGCGCGCCGTGCGGCTTCGGCCTCGCCCAGCCGGGCGACGGCGTCGGGCGGCGGCATCACCAGGACGATCCGGCGCAGGCCGAGCAACCGGTGCGTCTCGGGCGCGGCGGCCCAGGCCTGCAGTGCGTGCGACGGGGATCCCGAAGCCGGCCCGGTCCAGACCTGCGGGGGTGCGTCGCCGGACAGCCGGGCCCGTACCGACCACTGCCTTCCAGCCATGTCCAGGCCCAGCTCGAGCGCACGGTTGGCGGCAGCGGCCTCGCGCGCCTGCGCCGGCGCCGCGTCGCCCACCTGCCGCAGCGCCTGCAGGCTGCGGTCGGGGTCGACCAGGGTGGTGCCTCCCGCCTGCATGAGCGCCGCGCGTACCTGGGTATCCAGCCCGATGCGCAGGGCGTTGGGAAGCGCCTCGCCCCGGAGGGGCATGACCAGCAGGCGCTCCAGCGGGCGCGAGGGCGCGGGGGCGACCACCTGCGGGCGGTCCCGACCGGCCCACCACACGGCTGCGCCACCGGCGAGCGCGATGCCGGCAAGCGCCGCCAGGGCCCAGCCGGCCCGTCGGCGCCGCACCACGGAGTCCGGCGGCAGCGTGCGGCGGTCGATGGCTTCCACGACCGCACGCGCATCGGGCAGCCGGTGCGAGGGCTGCGGGCGGAGCAGGCGCTCGACGAGCCGCGCCACCCACACCGGCACTTCCGGGCGCACCTGCGTGACCAGCGGGGGTGTACGGACCAGGCGCTGGGCAAGCGCCTCGGCGGCGGTCGCGCTGGGGAAGGCGCGTTCGCCGGTCAGCATCTCGTGCAGGATCAGGCCCAGCGCGTAGAGGTCGCTGCGCGGGCCGACCGGATCGCCGCGGGCCTGTTCGGGCGAGAGGTAGTCCGGCGTCCCCACGACGCCGGCGGTGGCCCCGCGCGCGCTGCCGGCGATGGAGCGCGCCACCCCGAAGTCGCTGATGCAGGCATTGCCCTCGGCGTCGATCAGGATGTTCGCCGGCTTCAGGTCCCGGTGCACGACGCCGCGCGCGTGCGCGGCCTCCAGCCCGAGCGCGACCTGCCGGGCGATGCGCAGGGCGTCCTCCAGTGGCAGCGGGCCGCGATCCAGCCGCCGGTCGAGCGGCTCGCCGTCGACCAGGTCCATGCTGATCAGCCAGCGCGCGTCGCCCTGGCCGAAGTCGTGCCGCGCAATGTCGTGGATGCGCACCACGTGCGGGCTCGACACCTGCCGCGCCAGCAGGAGTTCCTGCCGGAAGCGTTCGAACGCATCCGGCCGCAGGGCGAGCTCGGGGCGCAGCAGCTTGATCGCCACGGGAACGCCGAGGGCCTCGTCCGACGCGCGGTAGACCACGCCCATGCCGCCCACGCCCACCAGCCCCTCGATGCGGAAGCGCCCGGCGAGCAGCGTGCCGGGCGCCAGGTCCATCTGTGCGTAGAGGCCGGTGGCGGTGGGCGAGTTCATCGCGTGGTGGCGCCGCGGGCAGCGAGCAGTGCCGGCCAGTCCTCGATGTCGGGCAGCGGCGGGGCAGGGCGCCCGTCCGCCTCGCGGCGGGCGGCGAGCCACAGCGCGCAGCGTTCGGCGAAGGCCTGCAGCAGCTCGACGTCGAGCGTCGTCAGCGGCGCGCCGGCCTCGCGGCGGTCGGCGTAGATCGCGCCCAGCAGGCGCGGGCCGTCGAGCAGGGGCAGCGCGACGAGGGTACGCAGGCCCGCACGCGCGACCGAGGCGCGGTCGGCCAGCCAGGCCTCCTGCCCGATGTCGTTGAACACCACCGGTGCGCGCGTATTGAGCGCCCGCATCACGGCGCCGTGGCTGCCCTCGAAGGCCTGGCCCGGGCCGAAGGCAGGATCGAGGACGAGCGAGGCGGCCACACGGTAGCGCCCGCCGTCCACGACCAAGACGAACCCGCGGCTGCATTGGGCGAGCTCGACGACCGCACGCAGGCTGTGGTCCAGCAGCGCCTGCCCCGGAGCGCCCCCCGGGGGCTGCCCCAAGGCGTCGATGCGTGCGGTGAATGCCGTCGCCTGGCTGCGCCGCTCGAGCCAGCGGCGCGCCTGCGCCTCCACGGCCTCGTCGTCGAGCAGGCTGTACTCGCAGTGCACGTCGCCGAAACGCAGCCAGGCATTGCCGGCCAGGCGCTCCTGCGCGACGCGGGCCCCGTTCACGAAGCTGCCGTTCTTGCTGTCGAGGTCCACCAGCCGCCAGCCGCCGTCGCGCAGCGGGCGCAGCTCGGCATGGCGGCGCGAAACGGAGGCGTGCGGGATGCGCAGGTCGTTGTCGTCACCGCGGCCGATGCGCAGGGACGTGCCCGGCGCGAGAACGCACGGGACGGCGGCCCCTTCCGGAACATAGGCGATCAGGCGTGCCTGCATCGCCGCATCTTAGCCTGCGCCGCGGCGGCCCTGCCGGCGGCGGGGTTCACCCTTGGCGGCGCTCAGTGGCCGAAGTTGCGCAGGTAGGCGATCGAGAACTTCGCCGTGTCCACGCCCGCCAGCAGCTCGCCTGCATGATTCTGCGAGCCGCCGCCCGCGGTCCAGACCTGCGGGATCGCCACGCCCGCGCGCGCTCTCACGCGGGCCGCGAGCGCATCGAGGTGGGCCAGTGCGTCGTCATGGCGGCGCTCGGCGACGGCCAGCTCGGCCGCGGCGCGCTCGACTTCCAGCGGTGCCGCCTCGGCGGCAGGCAGGAGGGCGATGCGGGCCTGCAGGCGGTCGAGCTTCTCGGCCACCACGTCGCCACTCCTGCGAAGGTCCGCCAGCACGAGGAACTGCGAGAAACCGCCCGTCGTACCGCGTGCACGCACGCTGCCCTGGGCGACCTGCGTCGTGATGTCGCGGAAACTGCCGCCAAGTGACGCCTTGAAGAGGCGGAAGGAGCTGCCGTAGGTGTAGGGCAGGGCGTGCGTGTGCACCTCCACCCGCACCACGCGCGCGAAGGACAGCGTGCCCGGGGGCGGCTCGATGGTGAGCAGCAGCGGGAACGCGCCCTGCAGCTGCGTCAGCGATCCGGGAAGCCGCGCGAGCAGGCCGGGGTCGCTCAGGGAGACCAGCTGCGCGCTCACTCCGAGCGCCGCAGGGGACAGGCCCTGCGGCTCGTCGAATTCGAGCGTGACATCGGCCAGTTCCATGCCCGGCGCGCCCACCTCGATGCGTGCGGTATCGCCCTGCACCTGCACGCGAACGGGAAGCAGGGCTTGCGCGGCCGCGAGCGGCGCGGCCAGGACCAGCATGGTGGCGGCCAACCAGCGTGCGAGCGACTTGGGCATGTCGGGAACTCCGGTGATGTTCAGGCGGCGTGAACGGCGCCACGCTAGTCGGCGGGTCGTGAAGGCGTCGTCGTGTGGTGCAGAGCGAAACTGCCACACCGGCGCACTGCGGTCCATCGGCGGTTCTACCCCTGCCGGCTGGGTGTTTACCCCGTGTCCGCCTGGGCCGAATACCGGATGGGAGCGGACTGCGGGATCGTCGACAAAGGACATGTCCGACAATCCCCGCCCGGAGTCCGCCATGTCCGCTCCCAAGTCCCGCACCCCAATCCGCCTGTCCGCCCTCGCCGCGGGCCTTCTCCTCAGCGGCGTCGCCCTCGCCGACGCGCATCTCGACCCGCAACTGGTGAACCGGCTGCTCGCGGCCTCGCCCGCGGACGAGCTGGGCGTGGTGGTCACCTACCGGCAGTCCGGCCCGGTCACGGGGGTCCAGCTGCAGGCGCTGAAGGCGCTCGGCATCGACAAGGGCCGGACCATGCGCACCCTTCCGATCGCCGGCGTGCTCGCCACCCCTGCGGAAATCCAGGCGCTCGCCAAGCGCGACGACGTGGTGTCGATCTACTGGAACGCCCCGCTGCGCTATTTCAACAAGGAACAGCGCGAGATGTCCGGCGCGGCGCGCGTGGTGGCCAATCCGGCCGACTTCCTGCGCGCGATTCCGTTCAGCGGCAAGGGCGTGGGCGTGGTCGTGAACGATTCGGGCATCGATGCGACGCACGAGGACCTCAAGCTCGGCGAGCACGTGGTGCAGAACGTGCTGGCGCCGCAGAACGTGCTCGCCGAGGTCGCGCGTGAGCTCGTACCCGGCCTCGTTCCGATCACCTACCTCGAGGGGGTGCCCAATACCGACCTGGGCTCCGGCCACGGAACGCATTGCGCGGGCTCGGTCGGCGGTACCGGCGAACGCTCCAACGGCCTGTTCCGGGGCGCCGCGCCCGGCGCGTCGATCGTGGGCTATGGCTCCGGCGCGGTGCTGTTCGTGCTCGACGCCGTGGGCGGCCTCGACTATGCGGCCACCAACCAGTTCTCGTTCCGCGACACGATCCGCGTCGTGTCGAACTCCTGGGGCAGCAGCGGCAAGTTCGACCCGCTCAACCCGGTGAACATCGCCACCTACGAGCTCTACAAGCGCGGCATCGTGAGCGTGTTCGCCGCCGGCAACGACGGCGCGGGCGAGGACACCCACAACCCCTACGCGCAGGCCCCCTGGGTGATCTCGGTCGGCGCCGGCGAGAAGGACGGCGTGCTGACCTCGTTCTCCTCGCGCGGCAAGCGCGGCGAGACGGGCACCTTCACGATGCCGGACGGCCGCACGTGGACCTACGTCAACGAGCCCACCATCGTCGCCACCGGCGTGGACATCATCTCCACCCGCGCCAACACCGGCGCGCTGCCGGCGCTGGCCGCCACCCAGGACGTCGGCCTCGCGCCCGAGCACCTGCCGTTCTACAGCTACATGAGCGGCACCTCGATGGCCACGCCGCACGTGGCGGGCGTCATCGCGCTGATGCTGGAAGCCAACCCGAACCTCACCCCGGCGCAGGTGAAGGACATCATCCAGCGCACGGCCACCAACATGACCGGCCGTCTGCCGTGGGAAGCCGGCTTCGGCCACCTCAACGCGTATGCGGCGGTCGCCGAGGCGGCCGGCGTGCGGTCGGGCTGGGGCGCGACGCCCAACGCCCTGCGTACGTTCAATGCCAACGCGCTGACCGCGGCGGACGCCGCGCCGGTGCCCTTCTCGCTGCAGTTCCTGCCGGTCGGCCCGCTGCAGGACTTCACCTTCGAGGTCGGCGCCGATGTCGCCTGGGTTGCCGCGCGCGCGACGATCGGCGAGAACACCCTGGCCATCGCCCTCGTCGATCCCGACGGCAACCGTTACGGCTCCTCGATCGCGCTGCCGCTGCTGGGCGACACCGTCACGGCGGGCGCGCCGGGCAAGCCCGGCACCTGGCGCGTGCAGGTCCGCGGCATCGGCAGCGTTTCGGGCGTGGCGCTCGACCCGACCGGTTCGACCAACGGCGTCGGCCTGCCGGGTACCGTCGATGGCCAGATCAGCTTCGTGCGCAGCGCCGGCTATACCGGCATGAACGACGTGGCCAGCCACCCGGCGCGCGGTGCGATCGAGTTCGCCGTCGCCCATCGCCTCGTCGACGGGCATTCGGACCGCCAGTTCCGCCCGGATGCCACGCTCAAGCGCATCGAGCTCGCGCAGTACCTCATGATGGGGCAGAACATCCGCCAGCACCTGCCGTTCAACGGGCGCTCCAGCTTCAGCGACATGGCGGCCGGCAGCACCGGCTACGCGTTCGCCGAAGCGGTCGCCGCGCGCGGCGGCGCCCTGCGCGACCTGGCCCACTCGCAGGATCCGGTGATGGGCACCGTCAACGGCGCGTTCCGCCCGAACGATGCGGTTACCCGCGTATCGCTGGCGTACTCGCTGGTGCAGTCGATGGCGCTGCAGAACGAGGCACGCGCCTTCAGCGGGGAGCTCACGGCGTTCTACGACGGCAAGCGCGTTCCCGTGGCGGATGCCAGCTCGATTCCGGCGCCTCTGCGGGGCTATGTCCAGCTCGCGCTCGACCTCGGCCTGATCAATGCGCGGTTCGCGGTGACGCAGGGCCCGTACGACCTGCAGCCCACGCTCCGGGCTTACTTCGACCCGTCGAAGACCGTCACGCGCGCCGACTTCGCCGTGGCCGCGGGCCGTTACCTGACGGCCTACCAGTCGGCCGAAGACTGACCGGCCACGCACGCGTCGGCTTGCCTCGCGTGCGTGCACCCCCGGGACGGGACTCCCGGGGGTGCTTTTTTACGGGGATGGTTCGGGATCCATCCGGCGTCGCGCCTCGCGCAGCGCGGGCACGTCGACCGGCCGGATCTCGCGGATGCGGCAGGGCAGTGCGCGGATGCCGGTGGCCAGGGGCGTCACGTAGTCGAAGCGCGCATGCACGCGGCCCGTACTGGCGCTGACTTTCACCGCGTGGGCGAACGGAAGCTCGTTGCAGGGCCCGTCCACGTCCAGCAGCCATGCGCGCGAGGGCGAGACCCACAGGACGAGGGACTCGTCGCCCAGCGGCGTCCAGCTGTCGAAACGGCCGAGGTAGGAGAAGCTGTCGACCGGCGCGCCGGCGTGCTGCCGGTACAGCGCGAGGTCCTGCTCGTCGCGCCGCACGGGATTGCCTGCGCAGGCGGCGAGCAGGGTGATGGCGAGCATGGGAGCAATCGCGCGCATGAGGGTCGCCTCCGGGTGGGTCGGCCCATGATGCTCCCGGGACATCATGGCGTCGTGCCCGGGGCGATGCCGGCCAGCCCGTGTTCACCGCGCGTGCGGGTTGCCAACACGTCGACCGATCCGTAACATTCCGCGTCCCACGACCCCGGTCGTGGCCGTGGCCGGGTAGCTCAGTTGGTAGAGCAGGGGATTGAAAATCCCCGTGTCGGGGGTTCGATTCCCTCCCCGGCCACCACGGATCCCGAAAGCCCCGCAGGTTCGCCTGCGGGGCTTTTCGTTTTCAGGCGTCCGGGGTGGAATCGGGTACGTAGCCGGCCGGTTTCTCCGCGCCGCCGCCGAACAGGAACTTTTCCATCTGTTCTTCCAGGAACGCGCGATGTTGCGGATTCATGGGCGACAGCCGGTTCTCGTTGATGAGCATGGTCTGGTGCGCGAGCCAGGCGGCCCAGGCTTCCTTGCCGATACCGGCAAAGACGCGGCGCCCGAGTTCGCCCGGCCAGGGCACGAAGTCGAGGCCATCGGCCTCGCGACCGGTGTAGTGGCAGTGGACGCGACGGGTCATGTCATTCCTCGAGGATGCGTTCGATGAGTCGGCGGACGGGCGCCGGGATGCCGAGGTTGCGCGCGGAGTCCGCGTCGACCCAGGCGAGGTCGGGATCGTCGGCGGCGCGGTCGGCCATGCGCGCGCGCAGGCGTTGCGGGTGCAGCATCAGGTGGTAGTGCGAGAACGTGTGCTCGACGGGCGCCATCGCCTCCGGTGCCGTCTCCGTATCCAGGTGCGCGGCCAGCCACGCATCGCGAACGGCCGCGTCGTCGAACTGCGGCAACGACCACAGCGAGGCCCAGACGCCGGTGGGCGGGCGGCGCTGCAGCAGCACCCGGGTCGATGCATCGAGCGCCAGCAGCGCATGGGCCTGGCGGCGTGGCAGCTCGCGCGACGGGCGCGGCGTGGGCAGTTCGTCGGTCCGTCCGTGGATGCGCGCCGCGCAGTCGGCCTGCAAGGGGCAGATGGCGCAGGCCGGGCGGCTGCGCGTGCAGACGGTCGCGCCCAGGTCCATCTGCGCCTGCGTGTAGTCGGCGAGGCGATCGTCGGGCAGTGCGGCATCGGCGACGTGCCGCCGGGCGTGGGCCCAGAGTTCGCGCTCCACGCGCGGTAGGCCCGGCCAGCCGTCGATGCCGTGGTAGCGCGCGAGCACGCGCTTGACGTTGCCGTCGAGGATGGCGTGGCGGTCGTTCCAGGCCTGCGCGGCGATCGCCGCGGCGGTGCTCGCGCCGATCCCGGGCAGCGCGGACAGCGCCCGGACATCGCGCGGCAGTTCGCCGTCGTGCCGCTGCACGCACAGCCTGGCCGCCGCGTGCAGGTTCCGGGCGCGGCTGTAGTAGCCCAGGCCCGACCACAGCGCGAGCACCGTGTCCGCATCGGCCGCGGCGAGCGCGCGCAGGTCGGGAAGCGCTTCCACGAAGCGCTGGAAGTAGGGAACGACCGTGCGCACCTGCGTCTGCTGCAGCATCACCTCCGACAGCCACACGCGGTACGGCGTGCGCGGGTGCTGCCAGGGGAGGTCGTGGCGACCGCAGCGGTCGAACCAGTCGAGCAGGCGCGTGGCCACTGGCGCCGCGGCAGGGCGATCAGGAGCCGCCATCGTCGACCTCGATCTCGACGCCGTGCAGCACCATGCCGGGAACCTCCAGGCGCGGAGTCGTCAGCCGCCCGTCCAGCGGCGGAAGCGGCGTGCCCCGTGCGTCGGACTCCAGCCACTGGAGGATCCGCGGCAGCCGGAAATCGGCCTGCAGCCGCGTCGCGCCGGACTTCAGCGCGAGTCGCGCGGTGCCGGAGAGGTCGGGCGGGCCCGCATAGTCCAGGTCGAGGGGGAGCGGGCCGGCAGGCCGGGCGAGCGGCGCGGGCAGTGCCGGCCAGCCGGCCGGCCAGCGGCGCATCGAGCCCGTCAGCGAGAAGGCGAGCGTGTCGCGCCAGGTCAGCATCCCGCCGGCCTGCAGGTCGGGGATTTCCCGGCCCTGCCGCAGCACCAGCCCCGCGGGGCGAAGCACCAGCCCGTCCCGCCAGCGCAGGCGCCCGGCGATGCCCAGCCCGAAGGGCAGGCGGCTGTCGCCTGCGGAATAGAGCGCATCGGCGCCGACCGCCAGCGCATCGAGCCCCGGCTCCTCGCCCAGCCGCGGGCGGCCGCGCAGGACGAGATCGAGTGCGAGGCGCCATTCGGGCCGCAGGATCGTCGCCGTGCCCGCGAGGCCCAGGCCCGCGTTCTCCTCGGGGCGGGCGAGCGTTGCGCGCAGGTCGAAGGGCATGTGCAGCGAACGCGCGACGAGGCGGCCCCGCAGGTGCGCACGCGCCGGCTGCCCGGGTGCGAGCGAGGGCAGGTCGACGTCGATCGCCTCCACGTGCCAGCCGGCGCCGTCCACGCGGCCGCGGCGGATCGACACGCCGTCGGTCAGGCGCGGCACGCGCGTTTCGGCGGTCTCCGGGCGCGTTGCCTGCCAGCGCTGCAATGCGCCGATGTCCAGCCGCGGGCCATCCAGTTCGACGTGGTGCACGACCAGCTCGCGCCCACGCGAGCGGAGCGTCGTCCACGGCAGCGAGAGCAGGATGCGCTCGGCGCGCAGCAAGGGTATGCGGTCGCCGGGCAGGCGCGCCTCGACGTCGCGCAGGACGATCTGCGGCATGCCACGGAGGCGGTACTCGGCGACGCCGCGTGCGGTGATCGTCAGGCCGAGGGCGCGGCCGGTCTGTGCGAGCACGATGTCGGCCACCTGCCGCGGCCTGCTCGCCCAGTGCACGAGCACGCCGAGGCCGGCGATCGCCAGCAGCACCAGCACCATCGCGACGCGACGGCGACGCGACGGCGGACGCCCGGCGGGAGCCGCGTCGTCGCCGCGGACGGCCGCGTTGCTCATCCGCGCCCGAGTGCCTCCGGCAGCAGCGCGTCGACGAATGCGGCCGCGTCGAACACGCGCAGGTCCTCGGGGCGCTCGCCGATGCCGGCGAAGCGGATCGGGATGCCGAACTCGCGCGCGAGCGCGAACACCACGCCACCTTTGGCCGTGCCGTCGAGCTTGGTGACCACGAGCCCGGTGACGCCCACCGCCGCGTTGAACTGGCGCAGCTGCGACAGCGCGTTCTGGCCGGTGGTGCCGTCGATCACGAGCAGGACTTCGTGCGGCGCGGACGGGTCGATCTTCTGCAGCACGCGCTTGATCTTGCCGAGCTCGGCCATCAGGCCCTGCTGCGTATGCAGACGGCCCGCGGTGTCGGCGATCAGCACTTCGGTGCCGCGCGCCTTCGCCGCCTGGAGCGCGTCGAACGCAACCGACGCGGCGTCGGCATTCTGGCCCTGGGCGATCACCGGCACGCCGTTGCGGTCGCCCCAGGCCTGCAACTGCGCGACCGCTGCCGCGCGGAAGGTATCGCCCGCGGCGAGCATCAGCGGGCGGCCCTCGTCCTTGAAGCGCCGCGCGAGCTTGCCGATGGTGGTGGTCTTGCCCACGCCGTTGACGCCGACGGTGAGCAGCACGAAGGGCTTCGCGCCGCGATCGATCACCAGCGGCCTGGCCACCGGCTCGAGCATCGCGAGCAGGTCGGCACGCAGCGCGGCGAGCAGCGCGTTCGCGTCGGCGAACTCGCGCGCCTTCATGCGCTTGCGCAGGCGCTCGACCAGCTCGGTGGTGGCGGTGACACCGACGTCGGCCGTGAGCAGCGCGGTCTCGACCTCGTCCAGCAGGTCGTCGTCGAGCTTGGGATTGCGCGAGAACAGCCCGGTGATCGAGCGGGTGAAAGTGTTGCCACGCAGGCGCTCGAGCCAGCCGCGCCGGCCGGCGGGGGCGGGCGCGGCGGCATCGGCCGGCATGTCGTCGTTGCCGGACGGCGCAGCTTCCGGCACGGGCGCAGCCGGCGTGGCCGGGGACAGGGCCTCTTCGATCACCGCAGAGGGCGCAGGCACGACAGGCGCGACGACGGTTTCGGGCGCGGCCGTCCGTGCGGATGCGGCGTCGACCGTCGCGTCGGCCGCGGCATCCACGGGCGAAGGCGCGGCATCGACGGAGGTGGACGGCTCCACGACGACGGCCCCGGGCGCCGCACCGGTCGCGGGCGGTGCCGACTCCGCGGCCGGCTCCGGCGCGGCGGCCGGCGCCTGCCCGAACGCCGCCGCGATCTCCTCGTCCGAAAGCCGGCGTTCGGGTTCGGTCGGCTTCTTGCGTCGCAGGAAACTCAGCATCGGGGGCGGGCGGTTTCGGGGAAAATGGCGCGCCATGCTAGCACCGGGCCTCCCGCCTCCCCGATGAACACAGCGCCCGGAAAAATACGCCTGATCGCCGGCCGGTGGCGCGGCACGCGCCTGGACGTGCCGGCCTCGCCGGGCCTTCGCCCGACCTCCGACCGCGTGCGCGAGACGCTCTTCAACTGGCTGATGCCCTGGCTGCCGGGCGCGCGCGTGCTCGATCTGTTCGCCGGCAGCGGTGCGCTGGGCCTGGAGGCGCTTTCCCGCGGTGCCGCGGCCGCCGTGCTGGTGGAGCGCGACGCGGCCCTCGCCGCCGCCCTGCGCGCCACGCTCGCGCGGCTGCCGGGCTCGGACGGCGCCACGGTGGTGCAGGGCGACACTCTGGATGCGCTGCGCAAGTCGCGCGAAGCCTTCGACATCGCCTTCGTCGACCCGCCCTTCGCCGCGGGGCTGTGGCCGCAGGTCTGGCCGCTGCTGGCCCCGCGGCTCGCCCCGGATGCCCTGGTGTACGTGGAGGCGCCGGCCGATCTCGACCCGGGCGTGCCGCCGGATTGGCCCCTGCACCGGGAGGGCCGCACCCGGGAGGTGCGCTACGCGCTGCACCGCGCGCCTGCAGCCGCCACGGCCGCTGCTACACTCCGGGGCGTTCCGGCGGCGGGGAGCCGCACCGAGTGATGCATCCATGAGCGCGGCCCGCCACCGCACCGCCGTCTATCCGGGCACCTTCGACCCGATCACCAACGGCCACATCGACCTCGTCGACCGCGCCGCGAAGCTGTTCGATCGCCTGGTGATCGGCGTGGCCGAAAGCCCGGGCAAGGGCCCCGCCATGCCGCTGGACCAGCGCGTGCAGCTGGCGCGCGATGCGGTGGCCCATCATCCGCACGTGGAAGTGCACGGCTTCGACTGCCTGCTCGCGCATTTCGTGCGCGACGTCGGCGCGGGCGTGCTGCTGCGCGGCCTGCGCGCCGTGTCCGACTTCGAGTACGAGTTCCAGCTGGCGAGCATGAACCGCCGCCTGATCCCGGAAGTGGAGACGCTGTTTCTCACCCCGGCCGAGCAATACGGCTTCATTTCTTCATCGCTGGTCCGCGAGATCGCCCGCCTCGGCGGCGATGTCTCCGGTTTCGTGCCGCCAGCGGTAGCCTCCGCGCTGCAGGCCTACCGGCGGCGTACCTGACGTCCCACCACGAGGAATATCCATGAAGACCACCCATCGCCTGCTGCTGACCGCCGCGCTGACCCTGCCGTTCGCCGTCGCCTGCAAGAAGGAGGAAGCCGCCCCGGCCAAGGCCGAAGCGCCCGCCGTGCCGGTGCCGACGACCAAGGACGAGGGCGCCTGGAACACGTACCTGACCGACGTGGTCAAGCGCAATGCCGACGGCGCGCTGAGCGTCTACGCCTACACCCTGCCGGCCGCGGACTCGCCGGATTTCGCCGGCGCCTACGAGCGCCAGCTCGGCGAGGCGCAGACGGCCATGATGCGCGGCGGCGTGGAAGGCACGCTGCTGGCCTTCGGCTCGCCGGATTCGGCCAAGAGCGCCGACCTGGCCGTTGCCGCGCTGGCCAAGGCCGCGCCGGACTCCATGAAGGGCGTGCGCGTGCTCTTCATCGGCGACGCCGCCGATTCGGCGCGCGTCGAAGCGGCGGTCAAGCCGACCGGCGCGACCTACAAGTTCGTCGAGGCCAAGTAAGGCATCGGCGCCCGCGGACCCCGCGGGCGCCTTCCCGGTGCGCGCCTCCGCGAAGGCGGGGGCAGGGCGCTGGGTGAGGCGACAGCCGGCGAAAGCCGGCCGTCCTTTTTTTGCCCATCGTTCCGCCGCCGCCTCCGGCCCGTGTCGCCTGCGTCAGCGCCCGGCAGGGCCGCGGGTGCGACAATGCAGGCCCGGCCCGAGCCCGGTCCCCACATGTCGCTCAAGATCAACGAACTCTGCGTCAACTGCGACGTCTGCGAGCCGGCCTGCCCGAACCAGGCGATCTCGCAGGGCGAGGTGATCTACGTCATCGACCCGGCACGCTGCACGGAATGCGTCGGGCACTTCGACGAGCCGCAGTGCGTGGTCGTCTGTCCCGTCGAGTGCATCGACCCGGACCCGGCGCACGCGGAGAGCCAGGAAACCCTGCTCGCCAAGGCCATCCGCCTGGCCGGCGGGACGCTGCCGGAGCCGGTCGGTGCGTGAGGCCATCCGGGCGCTGGGCGCCGTCTTCTTCGCATTCGTCCTGGCATTCCCCGCCGCGGGCGCGCAGAAGGAGCGCCCCGCCGCGAAGCCGCCGGGCACTGCCATCGCCAGTGCGCACCAGCTCGCCACCGATGCCGGCCTGCAGGTCGTCCGCGAGGGCGGCAACGCCTTCGACGCCGCGGTCGCGGTGTCGGCGGTGCTGTCGGTGGTCGAGCCCGTCAGTTCCGGGCTGGGCGGCGGCGGCTTCTTCCTGCTGCACGACGCGCGCCGCGGCCGCGACGTATTCGTCGATGCGCGTGAAGTCGCGCCGTCCTCGGTCACTCCGCAGTCCTACCTGGACGAGAAGGGCGAGCTCGATCGCGACCGCGCCACCAACGGCCCCTGGTCGGCCGGCATCCCGGGCCTGCCCGCCGCGCTCGTGCATATCGCGGGCAGGTACGGCCGGCTGCCGCTGTCGAAGTCGCTCGCGCCCGCCATCCGCATCGCGCGCGAAGGCTTTCCCGTTTATGCCCGCCTGGCGGACGGTTACCGCAGCCGCGCGAAGGTGATGGAGCGCTACCCCGGTACGCGCGAGGTCTTCCTCGCCGATGGCGATGCGCCGGAAGTGGGGGAGCTGCTCATGCAGCCCGACCTCGCGCGCACGCTCGAGGCGCTGGCGCGCAATGGCTTCGACGGCTTCTATCGCGGCGAAGTCGCCGCCAGGCTGCTTGCGGGGGTCGAGGCCGAAGGCGTGCGCTGGACGGCGCAGGACCTGGCCGGCTATCGCGTCAGGGAGCGCGAGCCCCTGCGCTTCGAGTACGACGGCTGGAACGTCGTGACCGCGCCGCCCCCGTCCTCCGGCGGCATCGCGCTCGCGCAGATGCTGCAGATGCTCGAGCCCTGGGACCTGGCGAAGTTGCCCGAGCCGCAGCGCGTGCACCTGACGGTGGAGGCGATGCGCCGCGCCTACCGCGACCGCACCTTCTACCTGGGCGATCCCGACTTCGTGCGCGTGCCCTCCAGGCTGCTCGCCAGTGCCGCCTACGCCGCGGGCCAACGCTCCACCATCCATCCCGACCGGGCCACGCCCAGCGCACTGCTTTCGGGCGCGCCCACGCCGCTGGAGGACGAGGAGACCACGCACTTCTCGATCATCGACGCCGAGGGAAACCGCGTCGCCGCGACGCAGACGGTCAACCTGACCTACGGCTCGGGCTTCATTCCGCGCGGCACCGGCGTGCTGCTCAACAACGAGATGGACGACTTCGCCCTGCGGCCGGGAACACCGAACGCGTTCGGCGTCATGGGCTACGAGGCAAATGCGCCCAGGCCCGGCAAGCGCATGCTCAGTTCGATGACGCCGACCTTCCTGGTATCGGACAGCCGGGTCGCGGTGCTCGGGACGCCCGGCGGCAGTCGCATTATCACCATGGTGCTGCTGGGCATCCTCGGCTATGCCGACGGCCTTGCGCCGCAGCAGGTCGCGGCCCTGCCGCGCTACCACCACCAGTGGCTGCCCGACGTGGTGCAGACCGAGGCCGGCGCGCTGGCCGAGCCGACGATCGCGGCCCTGCGCGCGATGGGCCACACCGTCGCCACGCCGCCTCCGGCCGCGGACGGCCGCAGTTCCAGCTACGTCTGGGGCAACCTGCAGACGGTCATGTGGAACCGCGAAGGCAACGTGCTCGAAGGCGGCAGCGACCCGCGCAATCCCGTGGGCAGCGCGAAGGTCCTTCCGGCCGCGCCCCGCGCGAGGTGAGCGCGGCCATGCCAGGCTGGCTGTGGGTGGGGATCGGCGGTTTCCTGGGCTCGGCGGCGCGCTACGGGATCGCGATGGCTTGGCCCGCGCCGGCCGGCCGCTTTCCCTGGGCGACGTTCGTGGTGAACGCTGCCGGCTGCCTCGCCATCGGGCTCGTGGCCGGGCTCTGGGCCCGCAATCCGCATTGGCATGCCGACCTGCGGCTGCTGCTGGCCACCGGCGTGCTCGGCGGCTTCACCACCTTCTCGGCTTTCGGGCTCGAGGCGGTGACGCTGCTGCGCAGCGGGAACGTCGCCATCGCCGCGGCCTATGTCGCCGGCAGCGTGGTCCTGGGGCTGGGCGCCGCGGCCGCCGGGATGCTGCTGGTGCGCGCCTGAGGCTCAGCGTCGCCGGCCCTTGCCGGCCGGCATCGCGTGGGTTTCCACCGCCACGCTGAAGCTGCGCGCCTGGCTGCCCTCGATGGCACCCACGCCCACCACGTGGCGTGCCACCTCCTCGCCGCGCTCGTTCCGGATCACCACCGTCATCGTGTACTCGAGCGCCTCGCCGGCCGCGCCCGCCTGCAGCCGGCCCTCCACGAGCAGCGCGGTCGCGCGCCCGGACTCGGTACCGGCCGACGCCTCGAAGCGCAGGTGGTGCCGGCAGGCCGGGCAGACGCTCGCGCTCTCGAGGATGGTCGCCTTGCAGTGCGGACAGGTCCGTGTCGCGCCCGGGGTGCCCGGACGGGCGGTGCTCATGCCGTGCCGCCGGCCTCCGGCGTGCCGTTGGCCTTGCCGGACTTCCTGGCGGCGTCGCCGTCCCAGCCGAACTCGACCATGCCGCGCATGCGCGCACCGGGCGCCACGGTCACGGTGCCGGCCTTGACGTCGCCCACCATCGAGCCGCTCGCGACCACCTCCACGCGCTGGGCGGCCTCGATGTTGCCCTCCAGCTCGCCCGCCACGACCACGCGCTGCGCGCGCACGCCGCCGTTGACCCGTGCGCCGACCTCGATGGTGAGGTCGCCTTCGACCGCGATGTCGCCGGTGAAGCGGCCCGCGATGCGCACGTGGCCGGCGCCCTGGATGCGGCCTTCGATGGCGATGTCCGAGGCGATCACCGACTCCTTGGCTTCACGCGCGGCCGCAACGGGCGAGGGAGCCGGCGTGGCCGCGGGGGCGGCGCCGTGGGGCGGGAAGCTGATCTCGTCGCTGCCGGGCTGGCGGCCCAGCGCGGTCTCGGGCGGGGTGGGGGTGTCGCGCTTGGCGCTGGAGGCCGGGTTGAAGATGGCCATGGCGGGGCTCCTGGTAGGGGGGCGACACCGCGGCATCGCCGCGACGTCGGCGAGATGCGCCCGCGTCGTCGCGGGCCGGGGGAAACCCGACCTTATCACGCTGTCTACACGTGGAAACCGTGACACGACCGGCAGTGCCGGCACGCGCATCACATGCGGAACACGCCGAAGCGCGTGCGATCGTCGATCGGCGCATTCAGGCTGGCCGACAGGCCCAGCCCCAGCACGCGGCGGGTATCGGCCGGATCGATGATGCCGTCGTCCCACAGCCGCGCCGTGGCGTAGTAGGGGTTGCCCTGCGTCTCGTACTGCTCGCGGATCGGTGCCTTGAAGGCTTCCTCCTCCTCGGCCGCCCAGGTGCCGCCGGCGCCTTCGATCGCGTCGCGACGCACCGTCGCCAGCACGCTCGCGGCCTGTTCGCCGCCCATGACCGAGATGCGCGCGTTCGGCCACATCCACAGGAACCGCGCGCCGTACGCGCGGCCGCACATCGCGTAGTTGCCGGCGCCGAAGCTGCCGCCGATGACCACGGTGAACTTGGGCACGTGCGAGCAGGCCACGGCCGTCACCATCTTCGCGCCGTCCTTGGCGATGCCGGCGTTCTCGTACTTGCGGCCGACCATGAAGCCGGTGATGTTCTGCAGGAACACCAGCGGGATCCCGCGCTGGTTGCACAGCTCGATGAAGTGCGCGCCCTTGAGCGCGCTCTCGGAGAACAGGATGCCGTTGTTGGCGACGATGCCGACCGGATAGCCGTGCAGGTGGGCGAAGCCGGTGACCAGCGTCTTGCCGTAGCGCGCCTTGAATTCCTGCAGCTCGCTGCCGTCGACGATGCGCGCGATCACCTCGCGGATGTCGAACGGGCGGCGCGCATCCTTCGGCACGATGCCGTAGAGCTCGTCGGCCGCATACAGCGGCTCCCGCGCCGGGCGCGTGGCGACGGGCAGCACCTTGCGGCGGTTGAGGTGGCCGACGATGCCGCGCGCGATCGAAAGCGCGTGCGCATCGTTCTCCGCGAAGTGGTCGGCCACGCCCGACACGCTGGTGTGCACGTCGGCGCCGCCCAGCGCCTCGGCGTCGACGACTTCGCCCGTCGCGGCCTTCACCAGCGGCGGGCCGCCGAGGAAGATGGTGCCCTGCTCCTTGACGATGATGCTCTCGTCGCACATCGCCGGCACGTAGGCGCCGCCCGCGGTGCAGCTGCCCATCACCACCGCCACCTGCGGGATGTTGAGCGCCGACATGCGCGCCTGGTTGTAGAAGATGCGGCCGAAGTGCTCCTTGTCCGGGAAGACCTCGTCCTGCAGCGGGAGGAACGCGCCGCCGGAGTCGACCAGGTAGACGCAGGGCAGGTTGTTCTCCAGCGCCACTTCCTGGGCCCGCAGGTGCTTCTTCACCGTCATCGGGAAGTAGGTGCCGCCCTTGACCGTCGCGTCGTTGGCGACGATCACCACTTCCTGCCCCATCACGCGGCCGATGCCGCACACCATGCCAGCCGCGGGCGCGGCATCGTCGTACATGCCCTCTGCGGCCAGCGGCGCGATCTCGAGGAAGGGCGAGCCGTCGTCGAGCAGGGCGGTGACGCGATCGCGAGCGAGCAGCTTGCCGCGCGCCGTGTGCTTCGCACGCGCCTTGTCGCCTCCGCCCGCGGCTGCGCGTGCCAGGCGCTGGCGCAGCTCGTCCACCAGGGCGCGATGGTGCTCGCTGTTCTCGATGAACGATGCGGATCGCGGATCGAGCTGGCTCTGGAGGATGGTCATGCGCGGCGGTTCTGGGCGGGACGCGCGATCAAACCACAACAGGCGGGGAGCGGCCAGCGGGGCGGGTGCCGTCGTACGCGGATGCGTGGGCGGAATACGCAATGCGACGGGCGCTGCCAGCCGCGCCGTCGCGGCGCGTCACGCGGGCCGCGGTGCGAGGGGAATGCGTGTCGCGCCCCCCGACCTTCGCGGCGGCCATCCGGCTCCGCGCCTCCGCCGTACGCGAGCGCAGGCGCGGCCGCGACGCCCGTGCGCAGCGCAGCGCGCGTGCTAGCGACGACGTCGCCGGGCCGCCGCAGAAACAGAAGGGCCCGCTTGCGCGGGCCCTTCCTTGAAACGTCTGCAGCGCGAGGCGATCAGTTCTTCGCTTCGTCGGCAGCCTGGTCGGCCTTGTTCGCCACTTCGTTCGCGGCGTTCGCAGCGTCCTGGGCGGCGTCGGCCGTGGCGTTCGCGGCGGTCGCGGCAGCCTCGTTCGCGGCGGCGGCAGCGGCGTCGGCGGCCTGGTCGACGGCCTGGCCGGCCTCGGCGGCAGCCTCGCCCGTGGCCGCGGCGGCGGCGTCGACGCCTTCGGCGGCGGCGTTGCCGGCGGCAGCAGCGGCGTCGGCAGCGGCATCACCTGCGGCAGCGGCGGCGTTCTCGGCCTCGGCGGCCTCGCCCTGGGCGGTGGCGGTTTCGTTCTTGCACGCCGACAGGGCGAGCACGGCGGCGGCGAGGAGGACGTAAAGCTTGGTGTTCATGGCAGTCTCCGGAGGAGTTGTCTGAGGGAGTACAACACTACAGTCAGGCAACGCCAGTGCGCGCATCGCTCGGCGGGTGCCGGCCTATCGTTCACTGACCATGGAAAAAGCCGCCGGCTTACACCGACGGCTTCTCCAGATACTACAGCAACGGCTGTCAGTAAATTACTGAGCCGGAGCCTGCTCGGTCGCCGGAGCGTCGGCAGCCGGAGCGGCGGCGTCGGCCGGAGCAGCAGCGTCGGCAGCCGGAGCAGCGGCGTCGGCGGCCGGAGCCGTGGCGTCGGCCGAGGTGGCGGCAGCGGCGTCGGCGGCAGCGGCGTCAGCCGTGGCGGCGGCGTCGGCGGCCGGAGCAGCGGCGGCGTCGGTGGTGGCCTCGGCGGCCGGAGCAGCGGCGTCGGCCGCGGCCGTGTCGGCCTGCTCCTGCTTCGAGCAGGCGGTCAGGGCCAGGCCCAGAGCCAGGGCGAGCAGAGCCTTGTTGATCGTCATTGTTCTATTCCTCGTCGTTAGTTGAAAACGCGCCTTCGCGCGTCGTTGACAATGATGACAAGCGCCGATGCCATGTCAATAGATGACATGACCAACGGCACCTTACAACTTCTTAACTTCAGAGCATCTCGATGGCGATGGCCGTGGCCTCGCCGCCGCCGATGCACAGCGAGGCCACGCCGCGCTTTCCGCCGCGGGCCTGCAGTGCATGCAGGAGCGTGACGACCAGGCGCGCGCCGCTGGCCCCGATCGGGTGGCCCAGCGCCACGGCGCCGCCGTTGACGTTGAGCTTCTCGTGCGGGATGCCGAGGTCCTTCATCGGCGCCATGGCCACGCAGGCGAAGGCCTCGTTGATCTCGAACAGGTCGACGTCGTCCACCGTCCAGCCCGCCTTTTCCAGCACGCGACGCGTGGCCTCGACGGGCGCGGTGGTGAACCACTCCGGCTCGTGCGCATGCCCGGCATGCGCCACCACGCGCGCGATCGGTCTGGCGCCCGCGCGCTGCGCGGCTTCGGCCGACATCAGCACGGTGGCGGCGGCGCCGTCGGAGATCTTGGATGACGTGGCCGCGGTCAGCAGGCCGTCCTTGCCGAAGGCCGCGCGCAGCGACGGGATCTTGGAGGCGTCGATCCGGCCCGGCTCCTCGTCGGTGTCGACCACGACCTCGCCCTTGCGGCCCTTGACGGTCACGGGGACGATCTCGGCCTTGAACGCGCCGGACTGCACGGCCTCCTGCGCGCGGCGCACGCTCTCGGCGGCGAAGGCGTCGAGCGTCTCGCGGGTGTATTCGTAGGTGGAGCAGGTGGCGTCGCCGAACACGCCCATGGCCTTGCCGTCGTAGGGGTTGGTGAGGCCGTCGTGCGCCATGTGGTCGAGGAACTCGGCCGAGCCGTAGCGGATGCCGGTGCGCGAGTTGTTGAGCAGGTGCGGCGCGTTGGTCATCGACTCCATGCCACCGGCCACCACGACCTCGGCGCTGCCGGCGCGGATCATGTCGGTGGCCAGCATGATGGCCTTCATGCCCGAGCCGCAGACCTTGTTGATGGTGATGCAGGCGGCGGACGTGGGCACGCCCGCGGCGATGGCTGCCTGACGCGCCGGCGCCTGGCCGAGGCCGGCGGGCAGCACGCAGCCCATGATCACTTCCTGCACGGCGTCGGCTGCGAGGCCCGCGTGCTCGACCGCGCCGCGGATAGCGGTGGCGCCGAGCTGCGGCGTCGGCACGCCGGTGAACTGGCCGAGGAAGGAACCGATGGCGGTGCGCTTGGCACCGACGATGACGACGTCGCTCATGGCGGACTCCGGTGTGGGGAGCCGGCGCGGGGCCGGAATCGGCCGATTATGCGACCGCGTGTTGCGGTGCCGCAAACGCGGGCAGGATGCCGCGTCCTCGCCGAAACCCGGTCCGTGACCGGAAGCCCGGCCGCGCAGGCCCGGGCGGGCGAAGCGCGCCCGAGTCCACGGTCGCGCCGGCATCCGTCCCGGGTGCGGCCTCGGGTCCTGCCCTGACTACCGCACCTTGGTTGGCGGCGGGCGCGCGTACCGCCCCGCGGCTTCGCTCAGCTGTTGCCGGCGAACAGCTCGCGGCCAATCAGCATGCGGCGGATCTCGTTCGTGCCGGCGCCGATCGCGTAGAGCTTGGCGTCGCGCAGCAGGCGACCGGTCGGGTACTCGTTGATGTAGCCGTTGCCGCCCAGCGCCTGGATCGCCTCGAGCGTCACCTGCACCGCGGCCTCGGAGGCGTTGAGAAGGCACGACGCCGCGTCGATGCGCGAGCGGTGGCCGGCGTCGTAGTCGCGCGCGACCTGGTAGGCGAAGGCGCGGCTGGCCTGCAGCGCGGTGTACATGTCGGCGACCTTGCCCTGCATCAGCTCGAAGCAGCCGATGGGCGTGTCGAACTGCCTGCGCTCGCGAACGTAGGGCAGGGTGATGTCCATCGCGGCCTGCATCAGGCCCAGCGGCCCGCCGGTGAGCACGAGGCGCTCGGTATTGAGCCCGCTCATCAGCACCTTGACGCCGTTGTGCACCTCGCCGAGCACGTTCTCCTGCGGGATCTCGCAGTTGTCGAACACCAGCTCGCAGGTGTTGGAGCCGCGCATGCCCAGCTTGTCGAGCTTCTGCGCGGTGGAAAAACCCTTCATGCCCTTCTCGACCAGGAAGGCGGTCATGCACCTGCTGCCCGCGTCCTTGCCGGCGGTGCGCATGTAGACGATGAGCACGTCGGCCTCGGGGCCGTTGGTGATCCACATCTTGTTGCCGTTGGCCACCCACACGCCGTCGCGCAGCTCGGCGCGGCAGCTCATCGAGCCCACGACGTCGGAACCCGCGCCCGGCTCGCTCATCGCCAGCGCGCCTTTCCATTCGCCCGTGCAGAGCTTCGGCAGGTACTTCTGCCGCTGCGCCTCGTTGCCGTTGGCGTAGAGGTTGCTTACGCAGAGGTTCGAGTGCGCGCCGTAGGACAGGCCCACCGAACCGGACGCGCGCGAGATCTCCTCCATCGCCACCAGGTGCGCCAGGTAGCCCATGTCGCTGCCGCCGTACTCGCCCGGCACCGTCAGGCCCAACAGGCCCATCTCGCCCAGCTTGGGCCACAGGTCCTGCGGGAAGGCGTTGTCGTGGTCGATCTGCGCGGCGCGCGGGGCGATCTCCGCCTCGGCGAAGCGACGCACGGCGTCGCGCAGGGCATCGATTTCCTCACCCAGGGGGAACGGTCGCATCGTCAATTGCCTCGCCTCGTGTGGCTTCGTCGCTGTACGGCCGGACGGCAGTGCCGGACGCGACGCAGGTGCGGTGCCCGCAGCCCCCCTTGAGTCAAGGGGGGCGCCCCGACAGGGGCGGGGTTGTGGATGGCAAAGCCGGGGGCCCAGCTTTTTCGCTTAAGCGAAAAAGCTGGGATTGATCGGTCGCAGACCGATCAATGCCCGCCGCGAATGCGACCCTCGAAGCGCGGCTTCGAGCGGCCCAGCGGCAGCTTGAGCTTGCCCAGCATCGCGATGCGCTCCTCGGCCATGCGGTCGGCGGCCTTGTAGGTCGGGATGCCGTCGCGGTCGGCGATCTCGTAGATTCGCGTGAGGTTGTGGTAGATCGTGCGCATCATGCGCATGGCGCGCTCGCGGTTGTAGCCGGTGATCTCCAGCGCCACGTTCATCACGCCGCCCGCGTTCACCGCGTAGTCCGGCGCGTAGACGATGCCGCGCTTCTCCACCTCGTCGCCGATCGCGTTGTTGGCGAGCTGGTTGTTGGCCGCGCCGCAGATCACCTTGGCCTTCAGGCGGGGCAGGGTGTTCTCGTTGACGGTGCCGCCCAGCGCGCAGGGCGAATAGACGTCGGCGTCGACGTCGTAGATCGCGTCCGGCGACACCGCCTCGGCACCGAAGTCGTCCACCGCGCGCTCCACCAGCGACTTGTTGATGTCGGTGACGAACACCTTCGCGCCGCGCTCGCGCAGCAGCTTCACGAACTCCATGCCCACGTGGCCCAGGCCCTGCACGGCGTAGGAGTAGTTGCCTACTTCCTCGTTGCCGTACTTGCGGTTGAGCGTGGCCATCAGGCCCTGCAGCGTGCCGTAGGCGGTGAAGGGCGACGGATCGCCCGAGCCGCCATGGACCTGGTGCACGCCGGTGACGTATTCGGTTTCGCGGTAGACGTATTCCATGTCGTTGACGTCGATGCCCACGTCCTCGGCCGTGATGTAGCGGCCGCCCAGGGAGTCGACGAACTTGCCGAAGGCGCGGAACAGCGCCTCGGACTTGTCCTTGGCCGGGTCGCCGATGATCACGGCCTTGCCACCGCCGATGTCCAGGCCCGCGACCGCGTTCTTGTACGTCATGCCGCGCGACAGGCGCAGCACGTCGTTGAGCGCCTCCTGCTCGCTGGCGTACGGCCACATGCGCGTGCCGCCCAGGGCCGGGCCGAGCACGGTGTTGTGGATCGCGATGATGGCCTTGAGGCCCGCGTCCTTGTTGTGGCAGAAGACGACCTGCTCGTGGCCGGTGGTGTCGAGGGTTTCGAAGATCATCAGCGGGCTCCGCGCCGGCACCGACGAGGCGTTGACGCGCCTCCGGCCGACTGGGTTGGTTAAGTCGTTGATACGACAGGGGTGGCGCGACGTGCCCGGCGCGAACCCGCCCGACACAGAAGCGGGATTTTAGTCCATTCGCGTTATCCGGGGCTCCACGCGGCGAGTCCCGGAACCGCACGGAACCGCCTTGCGCGACGTTCGCAGGCGTATGGCGCCATCGAAGCGTCGGCGGCGGCGCGCGCGTTCGGCGTGTCCGCGCGGCCGTGAAGCGAGAGGCCTGCGTGTCCCAGGCAAAGGCAGCACAGGCCGGATCGTCCGCCTGCAGCCCACACGTCCGGGCGCGGCCTTCGGCCCTGTCCGGGCTGCGCCGTCAGTACGCGCGATAGGGCCGCTCGCGCAGCCAAAGCGTGGCCAGCCATTTCTCGCCACGCACCACCGGCAGCCCTGCATGCAGCGAGCCTGCCTCCGGCCGGCCCTCGGCATCCAGGCTGTCGAACACCACGGCGCGCCCGGCCCTGGGCTCCACCTGCACGCCCGCGGCGGGGAAGTCGGTGGCGCCGCCTTCCGGCGGCGTGTTGAGGTAGGCGCAGATCGTGCGCATGCGGTTGCCCGCGGCGGGGCGGTCGCGGGCGATGGCCTCGGCGGGCAGGTCGTCGCGATGCGGGCGGTATTCCTGGCCGGGCTCGTAGCGCAGCACGATCAGCTGCTCGGCGTGCACCAGCTCCACGCCCGCCGCCGCGGCCATGCGCAGCTGCACCAGGCGCAGCGCGAAGTCCTCCAGAAGCGGGTCGAACGAGGCATCGCTGCTGGTGCGCAGGTCCATGCGTGCCACGTCGGCGGCCGCGGCGTCGTGCACCCGCGAGGGCCGCAGCATCAGCTGCGCGCTTGCCACCAGCAGGCGGCATTCGTCGACCGACAGCAGCCCGTCCACCTGCGCGATCCGCGGCTTCTCCGCCAGCATCTCCAGCGGCGGCGGCTCCAGCACCTCGTCCAGCGTGAGCGTGGAAGGCGGGGCGGGGCGACGGGGCGCGGCTGGCACGGCAATGATCTCCGGGAGGTCCGGATAGCCACCCTCGCGCAGCCGCGCCTTGAGCTGCTGCGCGGCCTCGGGGTTCGCGATCACGCCCTCGCCTCGGCGCAGCCTCTCGGCCAGCAGTTGCGCCGCCACCGCGTCGCCGCGGCCGGCGGCGTGGTCGAGCAGCTGCACGGCCAGCGCCTGGTCCTGCAGGTTGGGCTTGCGGCCGAAGTGGATCGCCGCCGCGCGCAGTGCGGGCGGGTGCCCGGCCTGCACCGCGGCCAGCAGCCGCGCGCCCACCTTCCCGTCGCGCGGCAGGGCGGTGCCGCCCAGGCCGATCAGCGCGAGGAAATACCCGGCAACCGGCTGCCCTGCGGCCTCCGCACGTTCGAAGGCCTGCACCGCCGCGTGCACGTCGCCATCGGTGCCCACCCCGTAGAGATGCATGCGCCCGACTTCGATCATCGAGCCCGCGTGCCCGCCCGCCGCCGCCTTCGAATGCACCTCGAAGGCCTCTTCCATCCGCATCGCGGCCACCAGCGCGGTGGCGTAGCGGAAGAGGGCATCGGGCGCGCCGGCATCGGCGGCCGCGCGCAGGGCGTCCAGGTCGTGGGGATTGGTCATCGCGACAGCGTAACCGACCCTACGCCGCGCCCGGGCGCGGTACGGAGCCCGCGTTACAATCGGCCCATCCTTAGAAATAGATGTGCGCGACCGACATGAGCTCGCCTGCCGACCGCCTGCCCGAATCCACCGCCAGCGCCGCCGAGGCGGCGACGCCCCTGCGTTTCGTCACCGCCGCGAGCCTGTTCGACGGCCACGACGCGGCCATCAACATCATGCGCCGCCTGATCCAGGCGCAGGGCGCCGAGGTCATCCACCTCGGCCACAACCGCTCGGTGGAGGACGTGGTCCGCGCCGCGCTGCAGGAAGACGCCGACGCCATCGCGCTGTCCTCCTACCAGGGCGGCCACGTGGAGTACTTCAAGTACATGGTCGACATGCTGAAGGAGCGCGGCGCCGGCCACATCCGCGTGTTCGGCGGCGGCGGCGGCACGATCACGCCTGAGGAGATCCGCGAGCTGCAGGCCTACGGCGTGGAGCGCATCTACCACCCCAACGACGGCATGCACATGGGGCTGGTGGCGATGATCGAGGACGTGATCCGCCGTGCCAGCGCGGCGCGCGATGCGTGCACGGGCACCGGGGATTCGGCACAGCAGATGCCGTCCATCGACGACGAGATCGGCATCGGCCGCATGCTCAGCGCGATCGAGGAGGGCGCCTTCAGCGAGGCCGAGCTCGCCCTGATGCGCAAGACCTGGGCCAATCCCCGCTCGTCCGAATCGCGCCCCGCCACGCCCGTAGTGGGCATCACCGGCACCGGCGGCGCGGGCAAGTCCTCCGTCACCGACGAGCTGCTCAACCGCTTCCTGGCGCATTTCCCGGAAATGCGCATCGCCGTGATCTCGGTCGACCCCACCCGCCGCCGCACCGGCGGCGCGCTGCTGGGCGACCGCATCCGCATGAACTCGCTGCGCAGCCCGCGCGTATACATGCGCTCCATGGCCACTCGCCGCCAGCACGCCGCCACCAACGCGGTGCTGAAGGACTGCGTGGGCTTCCTCAAGGGCATGGGCTTCGACCTGGTCATCGTCGAGACCGCCGGCATCGGCCAGTCCGACTCGGAGATCGTCGACCTCGTCGACTTCCCCATGTACGTCATGACCAGCGAGTTCGGCGCGCCCAGCCAGCTCGAGAAGATCGACATGCTCGACTACGCCGAGCTGGTCGTGCTCAACAAGTTCGACAAGCGCGGCGCCGAGGACGCCCTGCGCGACGTGCGTAAGCAGTGGAAGCGCAACCGCGCGGCGTTCCAGATGAAGGACGAGGACGTTCCCGTCTACCCGACCATCGCCAGCCAGTTCAACGACCCCGGCATGAACTGGATGTTTGCCAACCTCTGCCGCCTGCTGCGCGAGAAGCTGGGCAGGGGTCAGAGTGCTATTTCGCCCGATGATTCCACGGCCGGCGACGGAGCGGGTGCGAAATTGCACTCCGACCCCGGTTTCTTCAACCCCGACATCGACACTAGCCTGCGCGAACCGCGCGCCACCGTGCTGATCCCCGGCAACCGCGTGCGCTACCTGGCCGAGATCGCCGAGCAGGGCCGCGCCATCAACCGCCAGATCGAGACGCAGGCCGAGATCGCCGACCGCGCGCAGTCGTACTGGCAGGCGCTGCAGGCGCTGGAAGACCCCGCGCTGCCGCAGGCGCTGGACCTCTACGCCGCCGATGCCCTGCTGGGCGGCAATGGCCTGGCGCCGGTGGCCGACGTCGACGACGAGAGCGAGTTCAGCTACCTCGAGCGCGGCTGCGACCGCACGCTGCTGGTCCTGCGCCAGCGCTACAACGATGCCGTGCAGTCGCTCAGCTCCGAGGCGCTCAAGCTGCTGCGCGAGTGGCCGGCGCGCCTGAAGTCGATCACCGACGAGGTCAACGAGTACAAGGTGCGCGACAAGACCATCCGCGTCGAGAACTACCGCGAGTCGATTTCCCACCAGAAGATCCCGAAGATCGCCGCGCCTACCTACAAGGGCTGGGGCGACCTGCTCACCTTCCTGCAGAAGGAGAACCTGCCGGGCGCGTACCCCTACACCGGCGGCGTCTACCCCTACCGCCGCACCGGCGAGGACCCGATCCGCATGTTCGCGGGCGAGGGCACGCCCGAGCGCACCAATCGCCGCTTCCATTACCTTTCCCTCGGGCAACCTGCGGCGCGCCTGTCCACCGCCTTCGACAGCGTCACGCTGTACGGCGAAGACCCGGCCCCGCGTCCGGACATCTACGGGAAGATCGGCAACTCGGGCGTCAACATTCCCACGCTGGACGACATGAAGAAGCTGTACTCCGGCTTCGACCTGTGCGCGCCCACCACGTCCGTGTCGATGACGATCAACGGCCCCGCGCCGATGATCCTCGCGATGTTCATGAACACCGCGATCGACCAGCAGGTGGAGAAGTACCTGCGCGAGGACGAGTCCCGCTGGATCGCCGCGCGCACCAGGATCGACCGCATGTACGAGGGCCGCCAGCGCCCGACGTACGAGGGCCCGCTGCCCGAGGGCAACGACGGCCTGGGCCTGGGCCTTCTGGGCGTGACGGGCGACGAGGTGGTCGAGCCGGAGGTCTACGAACGCATCAAGGCGCACACGCTGCAGACCGTGCGCGGCACCGTGCAGGCCGACATCCTGAAAGAAGACCAAGCCCAGAACACCTGCATCTTCAGCACCGAGTTCGCCTTGCGCATGATGGGCGACATCCAGCAGTACTTCGTGGACAAGAAGGTCCGCAACTTCTACTCGGTGTCGATTTCCGGCTACCACATCGCCGAAGCCGGCGCGAACCCGATCAGCCAGCTCGCCTTCACCCTGAGCAACGGCTTCACCATCGTCGAGTACTACCTCGCGCGCGGGATGAACATCGACGACTTCGCGCCCAACCTGTCGTTCTTCTTCTCCAACGGCATGGACCCGGAGTACACCGTCATCGGCCGCGTCGCCCGCCGCATCTGGGCCCGCGCCATGCGCGAGCGCTACGGCGCCAGCGCACGCAGCCAGATGATGAAGTACCACATCCAGACCAGCGGCCGGTCCCTGCACGCGCAGGAGATCCAGTTCAACGACATCCGCACCACGCTGCAGGCGCTGTATGCGCTGTTCGACAACTGCAACAGCCTGCACACCAACGCGTACGACGAAGCCATCACCACGCCGACGGAAGAGAGCGTGCGCCGCGCCGTGGCGATCCAGATGATCATCAACAAGGAGCTGGGGCTGAACTTCAACGAGAACCCCTGGCAGGGCAGCTTCATCGTCGACAAGCTCACAGACATCGTCGAAGAGGCCGTCTACAAGGAGTTCGAAGCCATCTCCGAGCGTGGCGGCGTGCTGGGCGCCATGGACACCATGTACCAGCGCGGCAAGATCCAGGAAGAGTCGCTCTACTACGAGCACAAGAAGCACGACGGCTCGCTGCCGCTGGTGGGCGTCAACACCTTCCTCGGCAAGGATGGCCATAGCGATGTGGCCACCGAGATCGAGCTGATCCGCTCGACCGAGGAAGAGAAGGGCCAGCAGATCACCAACGTGGCCGGCTACCAGGCCAACCGCAACGCCCGCGCCGCCGAGGGTCTGAAATTCCTACAGAAGACCGCGCGCGAGCGTCGTAACGTCTTCGAGGCGCTGATGGAGGCGGTGAAGACGCATTCGCTGGGGCAGATCAGCCATGCGTTGTATGAGGTGGGTGGGGAGTACAGGCGGAATATGTAAGTCGTCGTCTAACGACGGAGCTCTGACGCGAGGGGACGATGACAGCTCTTTACAGTATTGGGTATGGCAATCGGACTTGGCAGGCGACGTTGGCGTTGTTGGAGAAGTATTCCTGTCAGTTTCTGATCGACGTTCGTAGTAGCCCGTTTTCTAAGTTCAACCCAGACTTTAGCCGCGAAAACTTGGAACTTTTGTGTGCGGGTGCGGGCATCAGGTATGTGTTCATGGGCGACACCTTGGGGGGCAAGCCTGGTGGATCCGAAAGTTTCGACGATGATGGGAAGGTCGACTATATAAAACTCGCTGAAACGCCCGCGTTTCAGTTGGGTTTGGCAAGGCTGAAAACTGCGCACCAGAAAGGGCTCTCATGCTTTTTAATGTGCAGTGAGTTGCGGCCTGAAACGTGTCATCGCTGCAAACTCATTGGTGCGGAACTTGCCGAGTTGGGTATCGAAATAATTCACATAAGCGAGACCGGTAGTGAGCTGACCCAGGACGCCGCGATTAAACGCCTTACCGGGGGGCAAAACGACATATTCGGAACCAACCCCGAGTTGACTAGGTCGAGGGGCAGCTACGGGGGGCGCGGCCGATGAAGAACGTGTTGACAATTGGTGCTTACGGTCACTCACGTGAGAGTTTCTTTGACCGGCTCGATTCGTGCAGGGTCGATCTGTTCGTGGACGTTAGGGAAGGTCTGAACAACCCGCTCTGCCGCCCGGATTGCGGCATCGTGGCGCCGGCCTGGCGTCGCTTTCGAGCCGGAT
>NZ_SKFB01000089.1:0-4586 GCF_004344885.1 Lysobacter sp. N42 | reverse complement strand
CCCGCCGCCGCCGCCGACGCATCGACCGTCGCGGCAGCGCCGACGCCGCCTGCCGACGACGGCGACCGCCTGCGGCGCCTGCTCGGCCTGCGCGAACGCGGCGCCCCAGCGCGTCCGCGTGCGCGCGCGGTCGACCGCAGGCTGCCCGGCGAGCAGATCGACGAAGGCCTCTGGCTCATCGAATCGCGCATCGCGCACGCGCCGCCGGATGCGCCGCTGCCGTTGGACTTCGCGCGCCGCGAGGGCCGTCTGGATGCGGCCGACCTGCTGTTCTTCGACACCGAAACCACCGGCCTGGCCGGTGGCACCGGCACGCGCGCCTTCATGATCGGCGCGGCCGACTGGTTCGAGGGCGCGCTGCGCATCCGCCAGCTGCTCATCGCCAGCATGGCCGCCGAGCGCGCCATGCTGCGCACCTTCGCATCGTGGCTGCGCCCGCAGACGGTGCTGGCCAGCTACAACGGCCGCAGCTACGACGCGCCCCTGCTGCGCACGCGCTACCGCCTGGCGCGCCTGCCCGACGCCCTGCACGGGCTCGACCACCTCGACCTGCTGCACCCATCGCGCCGCCGCTGGCGCGGGCGCTGGGAGAACTGCCGCCTTGCGACCATCGAACGCGAGGCCCTGCGCATCCTGCGCGAGGACGACCTGCCGGGCTCGCAGGCGCCGGCGGCGTGGCTGGGCTACCTGCGCGGCGGCGATGCGGTCAACCTGCGCCGGGTGGCCGAACACAACCGCCAGGACGTGGCCACGCTCGCACAGTTGCTGCTGACGTTGAGCATCGAACGCCCCGCGCCACCTTGACATTGCGCACACGACGTGCACTGGACGCTGAAGCCTCCCCTCTTCCGGGTAGGCCCCCATGGCCCTGTCTGGCTCCCAACGCGAAGGCGACTGGACCCGTCTGGTGGTTCCGGTCGCGGTCCTCGTCGCTTCCGTCGCCGCCTGCAGCGTGATGCCACCGGCCGGCGCCAGCGCGCGCACGGCGGTCTGCCAGCCGCACGGAGCCGATGCGCTGGTCGGGCGCGCGGCCAGCGCGCCCATCGTGGAGCAGGCGCGCATGGCCAGCCGCAGCCAGGCCGTGCGCCTGGTCATGCCGGGCGAGGCCGAACCGCAGGTCGGGCAGATCGACCGGCTTACCCTCTTCCTCGACGAGGGCGGCCTCATCACCCGCGCCACCTGCGGCTGAACCCGCGGCGCGCGGATTGACGCGGCCGGTACGGGCGCGTACCAGAATCGGGCTTCCACCCGAATCGAGGCCCCGCATGAGCCTGCGCATCCTGCTGCCCGCCGTCGCCCTGTCGACCCTACTTGCCGCCTGCACGACCACCGCCGCGCCGCCCATGCCCGATCCGCAACCGCCTTCGCAGGACAGCTGCAATGCCGACGCCGCACGCTCGCTGGTCGGCCAGCCGGCCACGCCGGCGAACGTCGAGCGCGCGCGCCAGCTGGCCGGGGCCCGCATGGCCCGCGTGCTCAAGCCGGGGCAGATGGTCACGATGGAGTACATCGAGGGCCGCCTGAACATCGACGTCGACGACAGGAACGTGATCACCCACGTGCGCTGCGGCTGAAAGCCGGCACCACGGAAACACGACGACGGGCCGCGGCGAACGCGGCCCGTCGCGCATGGGCCGATTCCGGCACCGGCGGTGCCGCGCCCGGCCAGGGCGTGGGACGATGGCCGCTGGCGCGCGCCGCTATCAGCGCGGCGTGGCGTCGGTTTCCAGCTCCAGCGGCCTGCGCTGGGCCCCCTCGCCCAGCGGTGCATCGGTGAGCACCACGGTCGCGCCCGGCACCAGCAGCGCGTCGATGCGGCGCGCAAGCTCGGGCGGGATGGCCAGCGCGCCCGCTTCCAGCGCCTGGCGCACGGCGAGGTCGCCATCGCCGGGGCGTTCGACCTCGATCGCCTGCCAGCGCCGCGCGGCGCGGTCGGGCAGCACCGGGTCGGTGCCCTCGCCGCGGCCCTCGAGCAGCACCCAGGCGCGCGTGCCCAGGCGCAGCGCGGGGTCGGCATGGACGCGCGCGCTGCCGATGCGCACGCCGTCGCGCATGACCACCAGACGGCCGTCGCGCGTGCTCAGCACGATGCTCACCGGGCCGGTGGGCGCACGCTCGGGCGCCCACTCGTCGATGGCATCGGCCAGGCCGGTGCGACCCATCGCAGCCATCACGTCGCCGCCGGCCGCCGGGCCCGGCACGCCCGCGCGATCGGTGACGATCACCACGTCGCCCGGGCGCGTGGTCGAGAACAGCGCCTTGGCGAACGCATCGGGCAGGCGGATGCAGCCATGCGAGGCCGGATGCCCCGGCAGCCGGCCGGCGTGCAGCGCGATGCCGTCCCAGGTCAGCCGCTGCATCCAGGGCATGGGCGCGTTGTCGTAGAGATTGGAGTAATGCTCGGCACGCTTCTGCAGGATGGTGAACACGCCGACCGGCGTCTCGTGGCCGCGCTTGCCGCTGCTGATGGTGGTCGCGCCGATGCGCACGCCGTTGCGGTAGACGTGCAACTGCTGCAACGGAAGGCTGGCGACCACGACGACCGGCCCGCGCGGGGCGAGTTCGGGTTTCCAGACGTACTGGCCGGGCCTGGGCGACCAGTCGGGCGGAACCAGCGCCGCCGCGGGTGACAGCAGCACCAGGCCCAGGAGGCCGGCAAGGGCGAGACGGCGTGGGAACGGGCTGGGACGGAACATGACCCGGAGCACTGGCGGGGAACCGGCATGCTGCGCCAGCCGGCCCCTCCCGGCGCTTGAGCCACGTCAAGCGCGAGGCCTGCCGTTCACGTACGGTAGCGGCATCCTGGAGGCCCCGCGATGCCCGATCCCGCCGTCCCCCGCCTGCGCTTTCTCGGTGCCACTGGCACGGTCACCGGCTCGCGCTATCTGGTCGACGCCGGGGGCGCGCGCATCCTGGTCGACTGCGGCCTGTTCCAGGGCTATAAGGTGCTGCGCGAGCGCAACCGCAAGCCGTTTCCGGTGGACCCCGCCGGCATCGACGCGGTGCTGCTGACGCACGCCCACCTGGACCACAGCGGCTTCCTGCCACGGCTGCTGCTGGAGGGCTTCCGCGGCCCGGTGTACTGCACCGCCGCGACGCGTGACCTCTGCGCCCTGCTGCTGCCCGACAGCGGCCGCCTGCAGGAGGAGGAAGCACAGTTCGCCGCGCTCAAGGGCTATTCCAAGCACGCGCGTCCCGAGCCGCTGTATACCGAGGCCGATGCCCGCGCCGCGCTCAAGCGCCTGCGCCCGGTCGACTTCGACAGCGACATCGCGCTGCCGGGCGGCATGCAGGCACGCTGGCGCCCGGCCGGCCACATCCTCGGCGCGGCCCAGGTCACGCTCACCGCGGGCGGGCGGCGCCTGCATTTTTCCGGCGACATCGGCCGCCCGGGCGATGCCCTGATGCCCGCACCCGCCCCGCCGCCGGCCTGCGACCTGCTGGTCTGCGAATCCACCTACGGCGACCGCCTGCATCCGCAGGTCGATGCCGAGGAGGAACTGGCCGCGGTGGTGCGCAGCGTGGCCGCACGCGGCGGCGTGATGGTGGTGCCGACGTTCGCCGTCGGCCGCGCGCAGGAGCTGATGCTGCACCTTGCGCGGCTGCGTGCGCGCGGCGCGATCCCCGACGTGCCGGTGCACCTGGACAGCCCCATGGCGGTCGATGCGACCGAGCTCTACCGCCGCCACATGGGCGAGCACCGCCTCGATGCCGAGGAATGCCGGCGCATGTTCGCCGTGGCCAGCTTCGTCAACAGCGTGGAGCAGTCCAAGGCGCTGGACCGCCAGCGCGGGCCGCGCATCATCCTCTCGGCCAGCGGCATGCTCACCGGCGGCCGCGTGCTGCACCACGTGGCCGCCTTCGGCGGCAACCACCGCAACGCCATCGTGCTCTCGGGCTACCAGGCCGGCGGCACGCGCGGGGCCACGCTGCTGTCGGGCCAGCGCAGCCTGCGCATGTTCGGGCGCGACGTCGACATCCGCGCCGAGGTCGTGCAGCTGCGCAGCTTCTCGGCGCATGCCGACGCCAACGAGATCCTGGCCTGGCTGCGCAGCGGGCCGGGCGCGCCGGGGATCACCTACGTCACCCATGGCGAGCCGGCCGCGGCCGACGCGCTGCGCCAGCGCATCGCCCACGAGCTGGGCTGGCACGTGCGCGTGCCCGACCACGGCGAGGAAGTGGAGGCGTGAGCCCCCGGGGTCCCGCGCGGCGCGACCTCGCCGAGGCCGGCCTGGCCGCGCTCGCGGCATTCGCGCTGACCGCGGCGATCGAGGTCGCCACCGCGCGCGGCGCGCTGCTGCTGGTGCTGCATCCGCTCTACCTGGCCACGCTGGCGGTGGCGGCCCTGCTCGGCGCGCTGGCCGTGCGCCGCCTGCGGGCGCTGCGCGCGCTCCACGCCACCGCGCTGGTGGCCGTCACCTTCGCCCTGCAGCTGGTGCTGCTGGTCGTCTGGGGCGCCGGCGTGTCGTGGATGCTCGCCGTGCGCGGCTGAGCCACGGCGGCGCGTCGCCGCGCCAGTGCCGCGTATCGCCCGCGTGCGCGCTCAGGCCGCCGCGCGGCTGCGGTTGCGCACGCGCGGACGGGCC
>NZ_SKFB01000088.1:0-4776 GCF_004344885.1 Lysobacter sp. N42 | reverse complement strand
CGAGATGTGGCCGAAGACGACGGGAAACCTCGAGCGCCACCGCTGAACACGGCCAGGCCACGTACACAGCTAACACCTGAGTTAAGCCGCGCCGCGAAGCGGCGTCGGCTTGGACGAATTGTTAGGCCGCACGCCAGCGATTCCTGACGCTTGCTGCCAAGAGTGCCAGCACGACCAATGACATTGGCTCGACTTTCCCGCTCGCTAGATAGCGCTGGGCAGTGTACGTGGCAAAGGCCGAAAAGACCGCGGTGGCGACGACGAGCAGGAGCTTAGCCAGCCAAGCCCTGCGTTCCAGAACGCGCTGGGTCGCTTGAGCCTGCATATCAAGCAGCGGTTGCATTGCAGACGTAATGTCTTTCGGGTCCATGCGTTCCTCCCTATGCGGCCTAACACCGGAGTTAAGCCGCGCCACGAAGTGGCGTCGGCTTGGACGACTAGTTAGCGATCACACGCCGAGGAACCTGCCGGCTGTGAACCGCGCGAGCCTGGATTCTGCCACGGCCCACGCCCCGTCCGCCGCGGCGCCGAAACCGCATGCGCCAGCCAAGCAGCACCGCGGGCACTGACCGATCTGGAGCGGAAGAGCTTTCACCGCGGGCGAGAGACTGGCCGCCGAGTGCGGCCGCGAGCTCGGCAGCACGAGCCGCCTAGTGAGCCGCTAGAACAGCTGCAACCAGTGTGAGCGCTAACACCTGAGTTAAGCCGCGCCGCGAAGCGGCGTCGGCTTGGACGAATTGTTAGGCCTTGGCTGCATGACCTCCCGCAGCACTTTTGGGTGGCGCGACACAATGCGAAGCAAGGTTTCCGCCGCGCCCGAAGGCTGGCGCCGACCTTGCTCCCATTGCTGGAGCGTGCGAGGCGAGATATGGAGCGCCGCGGCAAACTCCGACTGGGACAGACCGCACTTGAGCCGGGTCTCGACCACCTCGTTCGCCGAGACCGAGTACTCGGCTCCGGCCTTTCCAGCCTTCACATCCCGGATCGCCTGGAGCAGCTCTTCCCCGATGTTGCGGGACGCATCCCGCTTGGCAACCGACTTACTCACCATGGCCAAGTTCCTCCGCGATCTGGCGCAGTACATGCGCAGGAATACTGTCTCGTGCACTCTTAGAGTAGATGGTGAGCAGGACGACCTTTCCCTGCCCCAGCCACACCGTATAGATGACTCGAACACCACCGCGCTTGCCTGAACCGGGCCGCGACCACCGGATCTTCCGACAGCCGCCCGAGTGCGGAATGACATCGCCGGCCTCGGGATTTGCAGCCAAGTAGGTGGCGAACTCCAAGTGCTCTTCAGCCGACCAATAGTCAGGCCACAGCCGGGTGAACAGTGGCGATTCAATGATGGTCAGCACGCTGCGACTATACGCCAATGGCGCATGCCTGGCAAGCTACATCCAAGGCCTAACACCTGAGTTAAGCCGCGCCGCGAAGCGGCGTCGGCTTGGACGAATTGTTAGCTGGCCAGCGGCGGGGCGGACCAGCACGGGATAGGGATACTGCATTTGCTCTACGCCCTGCCGCAATGGGCGAAGCCGGCGAGGGTGGATAGCGACCCCGCGAAACCTTCCTGGGCCGCCCGAAGCCCGCGCCGCTCTAACGCGATGGTTCAAATGCCGGCGCCGGGCAATCCCGCGTTGTGGCCGAAGCGTATCGCGAGACACCGAGCGCTTGAGCCGAAAGCCGGGAGTGCAGGAGGGACAGCTAACACCTGAGTTAAGCCGCGCCGCGAAGCGGCGTCGGCTTGGACGAATTGTTAGGTGCCATGCCCGCTAGCCATGGACAGCACCGGGATCAGGACCGCAAGGAGGCCCGTGCCGCCTACGACTAGGAAAGACAAAACGAATCGCTTGTTACCCAGCCCCGCCAAGCCCACTGGAATGTACTGCTGGACGTTCTGGTCCGTGTAGAGCTGCTGGAGCGACGCGTGGACCGCGGTGCAGATTCGGCGGCTATTGATCAGCGCCAAAAGAGCGGTGCAGGACACAAGCAGGGACCCGGCGGTGAATAGCAAGAAGATCAATAGGTTGCCGCGGCCATCGGCGATGCTGTCCGCCTGCGCCCAGTTGACGAATAGCACGAGAATGTTGAACAGCACTCCAGAGACCACAAAAACGGTATCCGCTCGGCCCGCGCGGTCGAGTTCCGAGAGCAGTTGGCGATGTACGGCTTCGATGATGTTTCCCATGGCACCTAACACCTGAGTTAAGCCGCGCCGCGAAGCGGCGTCGGCTTGGACGAACTGTTAGGCGGCCGGTTCCGCCGGCTTGAACCGCCTGCCTTTGGACTCGAAGTCTCGACGGTACTCGACTATCGCGTCATGGGTGTTCGGGTACCCCTGTTCCATACGGCTAATGTAATACCACCAAAAGTCTTCGTTCTTCATTAACGCGTTGTAATGCTTTGGATTCAAGCTGAACACGTGGTCTTCGTTGGCCGATCTCGCCTCCGGCGGCCGCGCTAAGACGTTCTGTTTAGCGGCTAAAAGGCAGTCATTCGCCAGGCGCACGCACGAAAGCGCATGCTTTTCTTCAACTACCGCGTTGGGTCGACTGATGGTCCCATTTGCCGCCAGATCGGTGTACATGGCGGGCTCGCGGCCATTCTGAAGCGCGACCATGAGTTCTGCAGCTTTTTCTGCTTGTTCTCGCGGGTTGACGCAAAGGAAGCCCATAAAGGCGCCCCGGATCTTGGACTTGTGATCGCCTATTAGGCGCTCGACCCTAGAAACGACCGCAGGGTTAGCCAAGTTCCTTCCTTGCGCATCGTGAGCCGCAATAGCTTTCCCGGTTTCCTCGATAGACGCGACGGCGAGAAAGTATGCGCGGGCAAAGTGCCCATGGGCTCCCAGAAGAGCGGCTTCCTTGGCCAACGCAGCCGCGTTGTCAGCAGCGGCTTGGCTTAGCTCTTTGAGCTCTTCGATCTTCATAGTCGGGAGAACCCGCTCAAGGCCGCCTAACACCTGAGTTAAGCCGCGCCGCGAAGCGGCGTCGGCTTGGACGAATTGTTAGGCCCTGCCGGCGAAATGGTGCAACAGCCGCCGTGCGCCCGAACCCAGTGCTGCCCCCATTGCGACGAGAGCGCCGTACAACGCAATGACAAATGGCGCCATACCCGAAAAAGCGCCGAGCGGCAGGACCAGAAGCACGAAGGCACTCTGGCCGACGATGGTGCCCAGATAGTGTGCCCAGAATGGACCGCGCACCACCAAGGCTGCAACCAGGCCCGCCAAAAAAAGCGACTGAAAATACAGCGTAGGGTTGCCATCCCACGGTTCCGGATGGCCGAAAGCGGTGGGGGAGACTGCCCAGATGAGCCCGCCAAAGGCTGCTGAGAGCGCTCCCGCACGCACAGCCAGCCAACGGCGAGCCTTACGAGCGCGCCAAGCGGGTGTGTCGGAGAGTCCTTGAGTCGCCATAGTGCCTCCTGCAGGGCCTAACACCTGAGTTAAGCCGCGCCGCGAAGCGGCGTCGGCTTGGACGAATTGTTAGGCCACTGGGCCGGACACAGCCCGAGCGACCACGAGAACCCAGAGACCTAGTACGGCCAAGAAGTTCAGGGTGAACACAATACCCCTGAGCCGGATATTGCGGGTGCCAATTTGCACGGCGCTATGGAGGATCCGGCCGCCGACGAAAACCCAAGCCAGCGCGACCGCAGCGTGCTCCGGCTCGCCCTGAAGCGCAAGGATGATGCAGGCTGCATAGAAGAGCACCGGCCATTCGAACTGGTTCGACAGATTGGCGCTGATGCGTGGCTCGACAGCGGCAAAAGGGTTGGAGCCATCTTTGGCGCGGCCGATGCCCCAGATGGCCGGCGCACGCGCGACTGTGAGCAGCACATACAGCAGCGCGGCAAGCGCCACGTGCGCGGCCATGGGCAGAATCAGCGACTGCGACATGCTTTCATCCAGTGGCCTAACACCTGAGTTAAGCCGCGCCGCGAAGCGGCGTCGGCTTGGACGAATTGTTAGAGCTCAGGCCGCGCACCTGCATGAAACTCATACCGGAACTCCGCTGGATAGTCGCAGGCCACATAGTGGTGATTGTCTAGCGCATCGCATACAGCGTAACCAAGCATGGCGATGCACTTCTGCTTGGACGACGACAAAACGTTCCTATACTCAGGCTCGTCCACCGCGCGTAGCCCTTCGAAGATGGTGTAGACAGCGCCCCAAAGTGCACTTATGCGGTCATCGCTCATGGTGACGCGCCGAGCGTTAGTGCGGTGCTCGCCTGTGCGCAGCTGCTCATGGCTCTTTGAGCTGAACATGGTCACGAGCACGTGGCCGAGAGGAACATTGGCCAGCTTCTCATGCCTATTTAGGGTCTGATGAAGCTGATCCAGATAGAAATGAAGATCGGCACGCGCATTTGCGAGAAAGCTCTGATCAATCTGATGCTTGTTGAAGCCGACTTGAGAGGACAGCTGCCCCGAGATGATTAGGAGAGTGAGGAACGCAGCGAAGGGCGCATAGATCCCACCCACATACGCACCGAACTCGGCCCACCTAATGTGTTGCGTGGAAATCGACCCGTGGAAATTCAGCGCATAGAGCACCACCGGCGCGGCGAGCAACGCAACGACTCCGATCGCGGCCGCCATTCCTACGAGACGGGGTGGAATTTTCATCCTGAGCTCTAACACCTGAGTTAAGCCGCGCCGCGAAGCGGCGTCGGCTTGGACGAATTGTTAGGGAAGGTCTGAACAACCCGCTCTGCCGCCCGGATTGCGGCATCGTGGCGCCGGCCTGGCGTCGCTTTCGAGCCGGAT
>NZ_SKFB01000087.1:0-5379 GCF_004344885.1 Lysobacter sp. N42 | reverse complement strand
CGGCCAAGCTGCCGCAGCTCTGGCATGATCGGCTCCGGATAGCCCGCCGCAGCGGCGCGGCTTAGCTCTGGTGTTAGGCGGCAAGGAAACATGCGATGCGCTTGGTGACAGCAGTTCTTCTATCGGTGGCCCTTGTTGCCGGCTGCAGCAACGATCGGGCCGAGAAGACAGCCCGCATTCGGAATCTTTCTGCGTCGGAGCTCGCTGAAATCCATGCCAGTCTCGATGAGCTCAAGCGAACTGGGGCGCCCATGAACCTGAGGAGCGAGCAGGTCCCTCCAGCCGTTGCCCGGCTGCAACCTGACGGCGTGATGTTCCGCGGCGACAGCGCCTGGATCCATGTGGCCGGACATGTTGACGATAAGGTCTACCTCTTTGTTAACGGGCTAGGGGAGTCGCAGTCGGAGAGGGAAATCGTGCTATCTGCTGGTGAGCTTGAGCCTCAGCAGGTCCTGTGGCGTCAGTCGCGGTAGCCGCCTAACAATTCGTCCAAGCCGACGCCGCTTCGCGGCGCGGCTTAACTCAGGTGTTAGGTGCCGCAAGAAAGCCTGTCGCGCTCGCAGTATCGTGCTGAATTACCTGGAGGAACCCGCATGAAACGTCTCGTCGCAGTCATCGCTCTGTTCGCAATCACGACCAGTGCTCATGCGGGCAAAATGCTCGAGGGCGCTATGTATCGAACCACTGATGGTCACAAGTTGGAGTTCGCAATCGAGAAGAGTCGCGGAACAGGAAAGATGACCGCCGTAGACCCTGCGTCCGGCGAAACCTTCGAAGGCCAGTACTCAGGTCAATTTACAGGCCAAGGGTCCTACTCGGGCACGTTTGGCGGAGAGCGGTTTCAGGCCAACTCGAGGCCGACCGGGGCGGTTGCGGAGGGAGTCCTCGTCGGCAACATGGGGACCGTGATCGAAATCAACCTATCCATCAAGCCGGGCTGGCGTCCTACCGGGTTCGGATCTGGCCAAGACAACAAGGGTGTGGCTTACCGTGTCGTGTTCTAAGCGTTCGCGGGCGGCACCTAACAATTCGTCCAAGCCGACGCCGCTTCGCGGCGCGGCTTAACTCAAGTGTTAGGCCCCGCAGGAAAGGTCGTAGGCGTCGGCGAGTGTCTGCCTACTCTCTGCCACCGTGCTCGGCGGCATGGCTTCGGCAGCATTCGGCGTGGCTCTCGGCTGGGTTCAGGCCAAAGCCCAATTCGCCTTCGGGCTCAGGCTCCATGCGAGCACATCGCGCCTGTTGGTCCCGTCGCGTCGGAGCCGGCTGCCGCTCCGCTTGCGGGTGGCCTCAGCGTCCACACCTCGCACTCGCAGCCACCACCCTCGGCAACGTCCGGGCCGCAGCACCCTTGCACCGATCCGTCGTACCATCGCATCTGGCAGTTGGGCGTCGCGCTCGCAAGTTCCAAGCGCAGGGCGGGGCCTAACAATTCGTCCAAGCCGACGCCGCTTCGCGGCGCGGCTTAACTCAGGTGTTAGGGCCCTCTATGCAGTGTGCGTCGGTGTATGAGGTAAAGGGTGAGCTGCTGGTACACCCGGATTGCATGGCGCCCGCCGGTTACTGGGTTGCCACGGGGCCTTACTTGCGCGTCTCCCGCGCAGCTCCACCAGAAGAGCTCGGGCTTGCCGTCCTAAGTGTCTTGCAGCAATCCCAGCAGGTTTCGTCTGGCTTCGAGGCTATCGGGTCAGAACGCTCGGAAAGCCTCCGGGCGTTGGGCCTGCGGTCGGAGTCCGCGCTACAACGCCAAGCTCAGCTGGTGTCAGTTGAACTCGTGGAGGGAAACATTGCTGTCATCCCGAATCGCAACGGCGGCGTCGCAGGGCCGGGAAAGGGCTTCCACCCGCTCAGCTCTCAGCGGCTGCTAATCTCTTTGCCGGGGCCTGCAGCGGTTGGCGCGGCCGTCCACGCCGCACTCGAGCTCTGTCGCGGAGCGCCCTAACAATTCGTCCAAGCCGACGCCGCTTCGCGGCGCGGCTTAACTCAGGTGTTAGCGCCCTCGGTTGGCCCCGCAACTGGCAGTGCGCTGATCCAAGTTGCACGCTCGCGCCGCCGGTGGCGGTATGCCCGCAAGCCTATCGGGCGTGTGGCAGGCCGGGTGGCTTGGTCGGCTTCACGCCAGCTGCTGTGCACGCAAGGTGCGGTCGTCGTAGGCAAAGCACTTTGCAGTGCGTGCACAGCAACCGGCTCGGCCACGTCTCTGGCGGTTGAGTTCGTCGCTCTGCCGTAGCCCTGTCGGCTCTGCGCCCTGCTCCGCAGCGCGCCCTACTGGCCGTGCCGCCTCGCACGTCGGTCGCCCTCGGCTTGCGGCCAGGTTTTCGTCCACAGCAGGCCGTGGCATGCTCGTCACTGGTGCGCCCGGGAGGGTGGCTTGGTCGTCATCGGCTAGGGCGCTAACAATTCGTTCAAGCCGACGCTGCTTCGTTACGGCAAAAGTCTGGCACTGAAAAGCGTGCCAGTCTTTTGCCTCCACTACGCAGCGCGGCTTAACTCAAGTGTTAGCTGTGTACGTGGCCTGGCCGTATTCAGCGGTGGCGCTCGAGGTTTCCCGTCGTCTTCGGCCACATCCCGCACCGAGATTTCTCGGCTCGCGCCGCGCAAGCCTCGTCGTCTGCGGTATTCCATACCGCCCAGGCGTGACCGGGCGGCGCTCGGATCCCTGGCGGCCCGGATCCTGCGGCTTCGGCCACGGCCGGGGTGTGGCTTTCGCGGGGGTGCTCTGGGCCATCCTCGCTTCGCTCACTGCAGCGGGTGCAAAGCCAAGGGGCTGCAAGTTCGCCTCGGCGGAAAGAGCACCCGCTGCGCACAGCTAACTAGTCGCTCAAGCCGACGCCGCTTCACGGCTCCGGCCAAGCTGCCGCAGCTCTGGCATGATCGGCTCCGGATAGCCCGCCGCAGCGGCGCGGCTTAGCTCTGGTGTTAGCTGCCTAGTGAAGACAACGGAGGCGCCATGAAAGCACTCACTCTGCCTGTGACTGTATCGCTGCTTCTACTGTCGGGGTTCGCCGGCGCGTGCGGAACGCGCCCTCCTGCAGTGCAGGCCGAGATCGATGCTCGTGAGCTAGCTGAGCTTCGGAAGCTCGCGCACGCTGCCGCACAGCAAGCGGAGGAAATTTACGTCGGAACCGTGACTCACCTTACCCGACCAACCTGGGGAACGGATGAGATGGGTTCCGTCACCTTCACCATCAATCAAACTTTCAAGGGGGAGCCAGCTCCCACTCGAACTGCGCAGTGGCAGGGAGCATTCGTGTATTCCCCGTGCGACCCGTCCGCCATGTTCCACAATGTCGGCTTTCGTCCAGGCGGCGTATTCATCGTATATGTCCGTGGCGGAAAAGTGTTCAGATCCGATGCGGCCGATCACCTTCGAAGCGGCCTACTCTCATTAGAGGAAGAGCGGGCAATTGCGGCCGGCTCGGGCAGCAGCTAACAATTCGTCCAAGCCGACGCCGCTTCGCGGCGCGGCTTAACTCAGGTGTTAGGCCGCGGTTGAGTGGTCTCAGCGGTAAGTCGCAGTCAACGGGCCCGGCTTCGGACAGGTCCCGGCAGTTCAAGGGCCCGCTTCGGCTGCATCGGGCGCCGCTCGGGCTTGCGGGAAGTGATCCCTGCGTTAGGCACCCGCTCGGCGCTCAGGCTTCCAACCGCGTCTTGCGGTTAGCACTCCGGCTACAACGGGCTTACGGCTGGGCGGCGCAACGGGCTTTGGCTGCATTCGGGCAAAAGCTCGCCGCGCGGGTGTCGCGGGCTCGGTGCAGTGAGGCCCGCGTATCGGGGCAATCCTGCGCGGGATTGCGTGCCGGCTCCGGCCGGTGCAGAGTGGCCTAACAATTCGTCCAAGCCGACGCCGCTTCGCGGCGCGGCTTAACTCAGGTGTTAGCTGTGTACGTGGCCTGGCCGTATTCAGCGGTGGCGCTCGAGGTTTCCCGTCGTCTTCGGCCACATCCCGCACCGAGATTTCTCGGCTCGCGCCGCGCAAGCCTCGTCGTCTGCGGTATTCCATACCGCCCAGGCATGACCGGGCGGCGCTCGGATCCCTGGCGGCCCGGATCCTGCGGCTTCGGCCACGGCCGGGGTGTGGCTTTCGCCGGGGTGCTCTGGGCCATCCTCGCTTCGCTCACTGCAGCGGATGCAAAGCCAAGGGGCTGCAAGTTCGCCTCGGCGGAAAGAGCACCCGCTGCGCACAGCTAACTAGTCGCTCAAGCCGACGCCGCTTCACGGCTCCGGCCAAGCTGCCGCAGCTCTGGCATGATCGGCTCCGGATAGCCCGCCGCAGCGGCGCGGCTTAGCTCTGGTGTTAGGCCGCATGGGTAGCTACATGGTGGACTGGAAGGTGATCGCTAATTCGCTCGGAATCGTGCTGACCATGATTGGCGTGTACATGGTCTATGCGAACTCGCCTATCAATCACCACATCATCGATGGTGGGAGCCTCGATACAGACTTTGCCGCAATAGAACGCGCGACAATACGCCGAAATAGGTTGATGACCCTTGGCGTATACATCGTGCTCGGTGGCTCGATGCTCCAACTAGCCAGCAACTTTCTGCCGTCGCCATCTGTGGCCGCGGCCTAACAATTCGTCCAAGCCGACGCCGCTTCGCGGCGCGGCTTAACTCAGGTGTTAGGTGCTGCTGGCGGCATTCTTGCAGCCGTGGTGACGATGTAATACATTGCATCCTTCTGCCGGAGTAGCTGCCATGGGCGTCATCTCGATCCGCCTCCAACCCGAAGTTGAGTCCAGCTTGGAAGCCATGGCTGGCAAGCTCCATCGGAGCAAGAACTGGCTCATCAATGAGGCCATCCGCGAATACGTCGCCCGCCAGGAACTGGAACAGGCGCGGTGGAAAGAAACGCTGGGCGCCATTGAATCGGTCGCACAGGGCAAGGCGGTGGCAGGCGAGTCCGTGCATGCCTGGCTGCGGTCGTGGGGAAAGCCGGATGAGCTGCCGCCTCCGGGCGTGGCTCAGTGAGGCTCATCTACTCCCCCGAGGCCGTCCAAGACCTCATTCGCCTCCGCCAGTTCATCGCGGAGAAGGATCCCGCCGCAGCTGCTCGCATCGCAGCCGAATTGGTCGGTCGCATTGAGCAGCTGCTCACTTTTCCAGAAATGGGGCGGCCGGTCCTGCAGAGCCCCGAACCTGGCGCGGTCCGGGACTTCGTGTTTGGCTCATACATCGTTCGCTACACGGTGCACCCGTCCGCCCTCGCGATCTTGCGCATCTGGCATCAGCTCGAGCATCAGCGGAGCAGCACCTAACAATTCGTCCAAGCCGACGCCGCTTCGCGGCGCGGCTTAACTCAAGTGTTAGCGCCCAGGAACGGGCTGCAGGTCACGGGGTGTCGCGTCGCACCGGAGTCTCTGCCGCTCACGGCTGCAGA
>NZ_SKFB01000086.1:0-5726 GCF_004344885.1 Lysobacter sp. N42 | reverse complement strand
CTGCACCCGTGGCCCCGAGGGTTGCCCGCGGGCGGCGCGAGCATGCCGTACGGGTTGGGGCGCGGCCTGTTTCGCCGACCACAAAAGACAACCCCCCACCCGTTTTCACGGCTGGGGGGTTGCGGGATAAAGACCCTGGCGATGACCTACTCTCGCATGGCTTGAGCCACACTACCATCGGCGCGGGTGCGTTTCACTTCCGAGTTCGGAATGGGATCGGGTGGTTCCACACCGCTATGGTCACCAGGGAGAGGGTGGAGGGTCGCTTTGCAGCGCCGGCCTCTCGACTGATACCGACAGGTATTGCTACCTGGGCGGAAAAGGGGTGGATGTAGCGAGCAGTGAATGTCGTGACGTGTCACGAAGCTAAGGTGTTTTGAAGCGACCCTTTGAAGAGTCCGCACAGGGATGTGCGGGCCGTTGCGAGGGATTCGCACCCAAAACCACTTGAGGTTATATGGTCAAGCCGCACGGATCATTAGTACTGGTTAGCTCAACGCATTGCTGCGCTTACACACCCAGCCTATCAACCACCTGGTCTTGATGGTTCCTTCAGGGGAGTCGAGCTCCCGGGAGATCTCATCTTGAGGCGCGCTTCCCGCTTAGATGCTTTCAGCGGTTATCGCTTCCGAACATAGCTACCCGGCAGTGCCACTGGCGTGACAACCGGAACACCAGAGGTTCGTCCACTCCGGTCCTCTCGTACTAGGAGCAGCCCCTCTCAAATCTCCAACGCCCACGACAGATAGGGACCGAACTGTCTCACGACGTTCTGAACCCAGCTCGCGTACCACTTTAAATGGCGAACAGCCATACCCTTGGGACCGACTACAGCCCCAGGATGTGATGAGCCGACATCGAGGTGCCAAACACCGCCGTCGATATGAACTCTTGGGCGGTATCAGCCTGTTATCCCCGGAGTACCTTTTATCCGTTGAGCGATGGCCCTTCCATACAGAACCACCGGATCACTAAGACCTACTTTCGTACCTGCTTGATCCGTCGATCTTGCAGTCAAGCACGCTTATGCCTTTGCACACAGTGCGCGATGTCCGACCGCGCTGAGCGTACCTTCGTGCTCCTCCGTTACTCTTTGGGAGGAGACCGCCCCAGTCAAACTACCCACCATACACGGTCCCCGCTCCGGATGACGGAGCCAGGTTAGAACGTCAAGCACATCAGGGTGGTATTTCAAGGATGGCTCCACCGAAGCTGGCGCCTCGGTTTCACAGCCTCCCACCTATCCTACACAGACGAACTCAACGTTCAGTGTAAAGCTATAGTAAAGGTTCACGGGGTCTTTCCGTCTTGCCGCGGGAACGCTGCATCTTCACAGCGATTTCAATTTCACTGAGTCTCGGGTGGAGACAGCGCCGCTGTCGTTACGCCATTCGTGCAGGTCGGAACTTACCCGACAAGGAATTTCGCTACCTTAGGACCGTTATAGTTACGGCCGCCGTTTACTGGGGCTTCGATCAAGAGCTTCGCCTTGCGGCTAACCCCATCACTTAACCTTCCAGCACCGGGCAGGCGTCACACCCTATACGTCCACTTTCGTGTTTGCAGAGTGCTGTGTTTTTGATAAACAGTCGCAGCGGCCTGGTCACTGCGGCCCTTCCTAGCTGTTAACCGGAAAGGGCGCACCTTCTCCCGAAGTTACGGTGCTATTTTGCCTAGTTCCTTCACCCGAGTTCTCTCAAGCGCCTTAGAATTCTCATCCTGCCCACCTGTGTCGGTTTACGGTACGGTCTGCGTAAGCTGAAGCTTAGGAGCTTTTCCTGGAAGCGTGATATCAGCAGCTTCGTCCAAAAGGACTCGTCCTTGGTCTCAACGTTGCGCTCCCGGATTTGCCTAGGAGCACCGCCTCAACCCTCTCACCGGGACAACCAACGCCCGGCCTGCCTAACCTTCTCCGTCCCTCCATCGCACTTACGCGAGGTGCTGGAATATTAACCAGCTTCCCATCGACTACGCTTTTCAGCCTCGCCTTAGGGGCCGACTCACCCTGCGCCGATTGACGTTGCGCAAGGAAACCTTGGGCTTTCGGCGTGCGGGGTTTTCACCCGCATTATCGTTACTCATGTCAGCATTCGCACTTCCGATACCTCCAGCAGCCTTCTCAAGCCACCTTCAACGGCTTACGGAACGCTCCTCTACCGCGCACAACAAGTTGTGCACCCCAAGCTTCGGTTCATCGCTTAGCCCCGTTAAATCTTCCGCGCAGGCCGACTCGACCAGTGAGCTATTACGCTTTCTTTAAAGGGTGGCTGCTTCTAAGCCAACCTCCTGGCTGTCTGTGCCTTCCCACATCGTTTTCCACTTAGCGATGAATTTGGGACCTTAGCTGTGGGTCTGGGTTGTTTCCCTTTTCACGACGGACGTTAGCACCCGCCGTGTGTCTCCCGTACAGTCCGTCTCGGTATTCGGAGTTTGCAATGGTTTGGTAAGTCGCAATGACCCCCTAGCCATAACAGTGCTCTACCCCCGAGAGGATACATACGAGGCGCTACCTAAATAGCTTTCGAGGAGAACCAGCTATCTCCGGGTTCGATTAGCTTTTCACTCCTAATCACACCTCATCCCCTACCTTTGCAACGGGAGTGGGTTCGGGCCTCCAGTCGGTGTTACCCGACCTTCACCCTGGGCATGACTAGATCACCCGGTTTCGGGTCTACTGCCCGCGACTATGCGCCCTTATCAGACTCGGTTTCCCTTCGCCTCCCCTATACGGTTAAGCTCGCCACGAACAGTAAGTCGCTGACCCATTATACAAAAGGTACGCCGTCACCCTTGCGGGCTCCGACTGCTTGTACGCACACGGTTTCAGGGTCTATTTCACTCCCCTCTCCGGGGTTCTTTTCGCCTTTCCCTCACGGTACTGGTTCACTATCGGTCGGTCAGGAGTATTTAGCCTTGGAGGATGGTCCCCCCATGTTCAGACAGGGTTTCACGTGCCCCGCCTTACTCGATTTCACTGAAATGGCCTTTTCGCATACCGGGCTATCACCGTCTATGGCCAACCTTTCCAGGTTGTTCTGCTAAAACCAATCCAGCTTAAGGGCTGGTCCCCGTTCGCTCGTCACTACTGAGGGAATCTCGGTTGATTTCTTTTCCTCCGGGTACTTAGATATTTCAGTTCTCCGGGTTCGCTTCCAGCAGCTATGTATTCACTGCAGGATACCTATTGCTAGGTGGGTTTCCCCATTCGGACATCGCGGGATCAATGCTTGTTGCCAGCTCCCCCGCGCTTTTCGCAGGCTGCCACGTCCTTCATCGCCTCTGACCGCCAAGGCATCCACCGTGTGCGCTTATTCGCTTGACCATATAACCCCAAGTCGCCTCGGGGTCGTACTTCTGTGCGGGGGTACAAAGCCCGCACGCGAATTCAACGACTCAATTTTTAGGGATCTCGAGGATCCCCGCCTTAGCCTCACGACACGTCTGTAGACATTCGTCTAAAACGCTCGCTACATCCAGTTTGTCAAAGAACACCTCACCGGCCTCAGCGCCCGTGCGGTTCCAATCTTNTCACCGGCCTCAGCGCCCGTGCGGTTCCAATCTTTAAGTGTGTGCAGGCATTCGAAGTGTCCCGAGCGGGACTCGCATCATGGTGGGTCTGGGAGGACTCGAACCACCGACCTCACCCTTATCAGGGGTGCGCTCTAACCACCTGAGCTACAGACCCGATGTTGCTTGCCGCAAACAAAAGGCCGCGCGAGATGGTGGAGCTTGTCGGGATCGAACCGACGACCCCCTGCTTGCAAAGCAGGTGCTCTCCCAGCTGAGCTAAAGCCCCGTGGTGCGGGACGCTCCTCAAATCCCCCGTGGGATTTCTGGAACTTCGAATGCAGGTGTCTTGTGCGGGCGCCTGGCAGCAGTGCTGCCGGTCTCTAAAGGAGGTGATCCAGCCGCACCTTCCGATACGGCTACCTTGTTACGACTTCACCCCAGTCATCGGCCACACCGTGGCAAGCGCCCTCCCGAAGGTTAAGCTACCTGCTTCTGGTGCAACAGACTCCCATGGTGTGACGGGCGGTGTGTACAAGGCCCGGGAACGTATTCACCGCAGCAATGCTGATCTGCGATTACTAGCGATTCCGACTTCATGGAGTCGAGTTGCAGACTCCAATCCGGACTGGGATGGGGTTTCTGGGATTGGCTCGCCCTCGCGGGTTTGCAGCCCTCTGTCCCCACCATTGTAGTACGTGTGTAGCCCTGGCCGTAAGGGCCATGATGACTTGACGTCATCCCCACCTTCCTCCGGCTTGTCGCCGGCGGTCTCCTTAGAGTTCCCACCATTACGTGCTGGCAACTAAGGACAAGGGTTGCGCTCGTTGCGGGACTTAACCCAACATCTCACGACACGAGCTGACGACAGCCATGCAGCACCTGTCTCACGGTTCCCGAAGGCACCCCCGCATCTCTGCAGGGTTCCGTGGATGTCAAGGCCAGGTAAGGTTCTGCGCGTTGCATCGAATTAAACCACATACTCCACCGCTTGTGCGGGCCCCCGTCAATTCCTTTGAGTTTCAGTCTTGCGACCGTACTTCCCAGGCGGCGAACTTAACGCGTTAGCTTCGATACTGAGTGCCAAGTTGCACCCAACATCCAGTTCGCATCGTTTAGGGCGTGGACTACCAGGGTATCTAATCCTGTTTGCTCCCCACGCTTTCGTGCCTCAGTGTCAGTGCTGGTCCAGGTAGCCGCCTTCGCCACGGATGTTCCTCCCGATATCTACGCATTTCACTGCTACACCGGGAATTCCGCTACCCTCTACCGCACTCCAGATCGCCAGTATCCAATGCAGTTCCCAGGTTGAGCCCAGGGCTTTCACATCAGACTTAACGAACCACCTACGCACGCTTTACGCCCAGTAATTCCGAGTAACGCTTGCACCCTTCGTATTACCGCGGCTGCTGGCACGAAGTTAGCCGGTGCTTATTCTTCCGGTACCGTCATCCCCGCCGGGTATTAGCCGACAGGATTTCTTTCCGGACAAAAGAGCTTTACAACCCGAAGGCCTTCTTCACTCACGCGGCATGGCTGGATCAGGCTTGCGCCCATTGTCCAATATTCCCCACTGCTGCCTCCCGTAGGAGTCTGGGCCGTGTCTCAGTCCCAGTGTGGCTGATCATCCTCTCAGACCAGCTACGGATCGTCGCCTTGGTGGGCCTTTACCCCGCCAACTAGCTAATCCGGCATCGGCTCATCTCTCTGCGTGAGGCCCGAAGGTCCCCCACTTTCTCCCGTAGGACGTATGCGGTATTAGCGTAAGTTTCCCTACGTTATCCCCCACAAAGAGGCAGATTCCGATGCATTCCTCACCCGTCCGCCGCTCGCCGGCATCCCGAAGGACCCGCTGCCGCTCGACTTGCATGTGTTAGGCCTGCCGCCAGCGTTCACTCTGAGCCAGGATCAAACTCTTCACTTAAGTTTTGCAGCCAATCCCGAAGGATCAGCTAAAGCTTCAAGTGCAGAGCCCGTCCAGGCACCAAAACTCAGCTTGCATATGCATGCTTGAATCTCTGTGCTTGATACGAGACATCTGCGATGGACAGTCATCCACCACCAGACGCCCGCACAAGTCACCTGCGCACACTGTCAAAGATCGCAAGGTCCGGCCTCAGCGCCTTCCCCTTCTTCCCTCAACCCGCCGAACCATCAGTCCGTCCGAGTGAGCCGCCCATCTTACAGCACTTTCGATCACTGTCAACACCTTGTGATCG
>NZ_SKFB01000085.1:0-6116 GCF_004344885.1 Lysobacter sp. N42 | reverse complement strand
GCGGCGGGTGGGGTTCCGGCGGCCGTCGCCGCCCCGCGTGCGGCATCGTTCCGCAGTACCGCCTCCCAGGGCGCGGCGGGCGCCCCGGCATGCGGAGGGGAAGGTTCGCGGAGGGCGGGGCGGGCCGGCGCGGACGGCACGTCGCCGCCACCGGCCTGGCGCTTGAGCGCGCGCAGCCTGTCGAGGGTGAGCGTCATGCGGGGCGCCCCTGTCGCTGCACCGCGGCGCCCGTGCGGCGGTGCCGGCAGCGCGGCGACCCCGCATGCCACCCGCGGCCGGGTACCGTCCTGGCGGCGCCGCATGGGGCCGGCCAGTGGCATGGGGCGGGGTTCATGCGTCGCGCTCCAGGGCGCGGGCATCGGCGTGGCGGCCTCGCCCATCCGACGGCACGGCCAGCAGGCTGAGCACGCGCCGGGCGAGCGCCTTGGGCGACACCGTGGCCTCGACACCGTCGCCGCGGACCGCCGCCCGTTCGTCGCCCGCCAGCACCGGGCCCACGCAGGCAGGGCAGCCCGCGCGGCAGTCGCAGCGCTCCACCAGCTCGATCGCGCGCTGCACGAGCTCGGCCTGCCGCGTCCACAAGGGCTCGGAGAGCCCCACGCCGCCGGGGAAGTTGTCGTAGAGGTAGATCGTCGGCACGAACTGCTGCAGCTCGAACGGCGCGAGCTCCTGCCCTTCCGCACCGCGCAGCTGGCCGCGGCCGTTCGCGTCGGCGGTGGCGAACCAGGCGCCGTCGCCGTTGCCGACGGCCTTCTGCAGGTCGCGCGCCTCGGCCATCACCGCCAGCGTGGCCACCACGTGCAGCGCGTAGCCCGCGCCGAGGAAGCCGTCGAGCGCGTCCTGGCGGCTGGCGAACCAGGCCAGCAGCTGCGGCTGCGGCAGCTGCCACCACGCCGCGGTGGTGTGCAGTTCCTGGTCGGGCAGGTTCACCGGCCCGTAGCCGATGTTCTCGTGCGTGTAGTAGCGGATCTTCTTGTAGCCGGCCACGCGCCGCACCACGTGCACCTCGCCGTGGTGCGCGGAACCGTCGCCGGCGCCCGCGCGGTCGAACTCGGCGAGCACCTTGAGCCGGGTGTAGTCGATCGAGTCGGTGTAGTAGTCGACGAACGTGCGCGTCACGAACGCCTTGCGCCCCTCCCAGTCCAGGCGCTCGACCTGGTAGGGCGTGGACTGCACCATGTGGATCGCGCCTTCGTACAACGTGAGCGCGGCGGCTGAGTAATCGACCTCCGCGATGATCTGCTGGCGGCCGTCGGTGCGGTCGACCACGACGAAGTTGCCGTCGGCCACCGAGCGCAGGCTCACCGCGTTGGCCGGATAGCTGTCGGCGATCCACTCCCAGCGGTCGCCCTCGCGGTGCACGACCTCGCTTTCGGCGAGCGCTTCCAGGTACAGCTCCGGCTCGATCGGGCCGAAGCGCTCGCCTTCCACGAACGGCAGCTCGAAGGCCGCGCAGCGGATGTGGTCGAACAGGATCAGCGGCTGGTCGGGGGCGATGCGCGCGTGCTCGGGGCTCGCGTCGATGAAGAACTCGGGATGGCGCACCACGTACTGGTCGAGCGGCTGCGAGTTGGCGACCAGCACGCCCAAGGAGGGCTGCTGCCGCCGCCCGGCGCGCCCGAAGCGCTGCCAGGTGCCGGCGACCGAGCCCGGGTAGCCGTTGAGGACGACGACGTCGAGCGCGCCGATGTCCACGCCGAGCTCCAGCGCGGAGGTGCTGACGATGCCGTCGATGTTTCCGGCGCGCATGGAGCGCTCGACCTCGCGGCGCTCGGTCGGCAGATACCCGCCGCGGTAGGCGCGGATGCGGGGCGGTTTGCGCGGGTCGTGATCGAACACGTCCTTGAGGTACTTGGTCAGCACCTCGACCATCAGCCGCGTCTGCGCGAACACCAGCGTCTTCAAGCCGGCCTTGATTGCGAGCCGCGCGATGCGGTTGCTCTGCGAGCGCGCGCTGGCGCGCAGGCCGAGGTCCGGATTGACCACCGGCGGGTTCCACAGCAGCACGTGCTTGTCGCCCGTCGGCGCGCCGGATTCGGTGATCGCCGTGACCGGCGCCTCGATCAGGCCTTCGGCATGCTGCTTCGGGTTGCCGATGGTCGCGCTGCAGAGGATGAACTGCGGATTCGATCCATAGAAGGCGCAGATGCGCTTGAGCCTTCGCAGCACGTTGGTGACGTGGCTGCCGAACACGCCGCGGTAGGTATGCACCTCGTCGATCACCACGTACCGGAGGTTCTCGAAGAACTGCGCCCACTTGGTGTGGTGCGGCAGGATGCCCTGGTGGAGCATGTCGGGATTGCTCACCACGATGTCGCCATGCAGGCGGATCGCCTGCCGCGCATCACCGGGCGTGTCGCCATCGAAGGTGAAAGCCTTGAGGCCCAGTTCGCCCGCGCGCGAGAGCTCCAGCAGTTCGGCCACCTGGTCCTGCGCGAGCGCCTTGGTCGGGAACAGGTACAGCGCCTTGGCGCCGCGCTCCATCGCCGCGCTCACCACGGGCAGCGTGTAGCACAGCGACTTGCCCGAAGCGGTGGGCGTGACCACCACGAGGTGCTCGCCACGCCGCGCCGCCGCCCAGGCCTCGGCCTGGTGGCTGTAGAGCCGCTCGATGCCGCGCGCCTTCAACGCGTGCGCAAGCGCGGGCGGGAGGTCGGCGGGCAGGTCGGCGTAGCGGCCTTCGCGGCCGGGGAGGGTGAAGTGGCCGGTGATGCGGTCGGCATAGCGATGCGCCAGTGCCTGCGTCAGGCCTGCGCCGTCGCGGCGCCGCGAGCGGGGCGCCAGCGTGGAGGGAAGCCCGGCCTCGCCTGCCGACGGGTCGTCGCCGTGCCGTACCACCAGTCCACGCTCCGCCATGTCCGCTCTCCGCCCCGGGGCGGAGGATTGGGCCGCAGTGGCGTCGCAGCCTGTGAGACTCAGCCGGGCAGGAGCGCGCGGAGGTCGATCTCGCCGCGACGCCAGGCGCGCAGCTTCGCCTCAGTCGGGATGCCGATGCCCTTGGCGCAGCCGTGCGTATAGAGCGTCACGTGCGGTGGCGGCACCGGCAGCTGGCGGCCCAGCAGCCCGCCCAGCCAGCGCGAGAAGAACGCCAGGGCCGGCAGGTCGACGAACTCGATCATCGACGCCACGAGCCCGGCCCCGCCGTCGTCGCGGCGGCCCCGCTTCTCGATCACCGCGCCGACGCCGGTGCGCACGGGCGACCAGTCCAGCGCCTCGAACGCAGGCCGCACCGCGGCCTCGCGCCGGTTGCCCAGCGCGGCGTGCAGCTCGCGGCCCAAGGCGCTGCCGATGAGGGTGACGTGCAGCTCGTCCTTGGGCGCGAAGCGGCGGCCGTCGATGTCCAGCGGCGCGCCGGGCGGCGCGTCGTGCAGTGGCAGGACCAGGGTGTGGGCATCGCTGAAGCCGGGCCAGGGAGTCGTCATCGCGCGCGCAGTCCGAAGCGGTGGATTCCATGCTGCCCGAGGCCGCGTGCAGGCGCTGCTACGCGTCCGTTCGCGGGTGCATTCAGGCGGCAGCGCGCGATGCGAAGCACCGGTGATGCGCGCGCTCGGTTTCCGGGCGGAAATGCCTGTTTCGTTTAGCGGGCGGTGGCCAAGGTCAAACGGGCCGTGATGCGCGCCCCGCTAGCGTCGGGGCCATGAAGACGACGCCCACTTTCCGCACGAAATCCCCGCGCCTTCGGCTGCGCCTGCTGATGCTCGCGCTGCTCGCCGCCACCGCCGCGCCGGCGCTGGCGCGCGACGTCCCCGCGCCCGCCGCCGTCGAGCAGGCGGCCCAGGCCGAGCTCGCGCCGGGCGAGTTCGAATGGAGCGGCGAGGCGCAGCCGGGCAGCCGCATCGTGGTGGTGGTGAGCCTGCCGCAGCAGATGGCGCACGTGTACGCCGACGGCGTGCGCATCGGGCGCTCCACAGTGAGCACCGGCAAGCCCGGCCACGAGACGCCCACGGGCGCGTTTCCCATCCTGCAGAAGCGCCGCGAGCACTACTCCAACCTCTACGACAACGCGCCGATGCCCTTCATGCAGCGGCTGACCTGGGACGGCATCGCGCTGCACGCCGGAAAGATCCCCGGCTATCCGGCATCGCATGGCTGCGTGCGCCTGCCGCATGCCTTCGCCGAGAAGCTCTTCGAGCTGACCGAGCGCGACATGATGGTGGTGATCGCCGACGAGGCCTCGCACAGCCTCGCGGTGGTCAACCCGGGCGAGCGCGTGCCGGTCAATCCGGTCACCGGCCTGGAATCGGGGGAGGGCGACGCGGTACTGGCGTCCCATGCCACGGGGGCGGGCCGCACGGCGGCGCGCTGACCGAAGACATCGCCTGGAACGGGAGGGTGAGCCGGGGGCCTGCCGGAACGCGGGCCCCCGGCGAGGCGTCAGTCGGCGATCGCGGCGGCCGGAGTGAAGTCCACGCGCCGCCGCTCGACGATGCGCTCGCCCTGCACGCGCCCTTCCACCAGTTCGTAGCCCAGCAGGGCGAACACGCGGTCGCCGACGAAGATCGGGCGTGCATTGCCGTACCAGTCCACGCAGCTGGCGCGGCAGCCGTCGTCGTCGCGCGGCGTGCGCCGCGCATCCAGCGTGCCCAGTGGCGACAGCCGCAATGCGCGCTGGCGCAGGAACAGCACACCCGCGCCTTCGCCGCGTTCGTCCTGCCGCAGGATGGGCAGGCCCAGCACGCCGGCGTCCGCGGCATCGGCGCGGTAGAAGAAGCCGTGCGTGCGGTCGTCGCCCTGCATCGCGCCGCGCTGCACCCACGGCGCCTGCAGGCGGGCGTGCCCGGCCAGCTGCAACGGCGTGAACAGCAGGTCGGCGCCGTCGGGGCCGACGAGCAGCGCATCGCGGCCCAGCGCCTCGATGCGCTGCAGCGCATGCGCGAGCGCGAACGCCTGCACGGGCGAGGCATCGGCAAAGCGGAGCGCATGCACGCGACGGCCCATGCGCGCGGTGGCGCCCTCGTTGCCGTAGACCAGCCAGTCGCCGACGAAGCGGTTGCGCAGCCCCCAGCCGCCATCGCCGGGCAGGGCGCGGTAGTGGCGGCGCGTGGCGCGGGCGTCGAGGCCGCCGAAGGCCGACAGCGGCACGCGCAGCAGCGCGAGCTCGCCGCCGGTCGCGTTCGAGGCCCACATGCCCTCGCCGCGGCCTTCGCGCTGCAGTACGACGTTGAGGTGGCCGTCGCGCTGCAGGAAACCCATCGTATCGACCGGGCTGCCGCTCGCGCGCAGGTGCGAGGGCGCGCCGCCGTCGAGCGGCAGGCGGAACAAGCCCGAGGCCTCGCCCGCATCGGTGGTCCACACGTACACCGCGTCCTGCGCCACGTGGAAGACGCGGCCCGGCGGCCCCAGCACCGCGGTGGCACGGCAGGCCATCTCGCGCCGCGCGAGGTCGCAGACCGACACCGTGTGCAGCGCCAGCGACGCGCCGGGGCGCAGTTCGTCGACGCCGCGGTAGATGCGCTCGGCCGGCAGCATGCGGCGGAAACCGGCCGGCGTGGCATCGCCGCGCCAGTGGCGGTAGGACGGCATCGCCTCCAGCCAGGGCGCATGCGCGTCCAGGTGCATGGGCGAGTAGAAGACCAGCTGCCGTCCGACGAGCCGGCTGGCGTAGTTGCGCGCGGAGTAGTAGTCGTGGCTCCTGAGCTGGTAGGTCGCGCGGTAGGCCAGCCCGCCGCGGGCGTCGAGGTCGAACAGCGCCACCTCGGTGCCGCCGCGCGCATAGCTGTAGCCGATCACCGCGACGGTGTCGCCGCTCACCAGCATCTCGTCGATCCAGGTGCCCGCGGGGTCGACGTCGGGGCCGAAGGCGTCGAGCGTGGCGACGGTCCGCAACACGTCGCTGCCGATGCGCAGGGTGAACAGGCGGCCGCGACGCAGCACGACGAGCACGTCGCCGCGGCGCTTGACGATGTCGCCCTCGTCCACGCCCTGCACCTGGTTGTTGGTGATGCTCTCCTCGCCGCCGGCGCGCGCGCCGGTGACCTCGATGCGGTCCAGCGACGCCGGCGCGGCCGCCACCGCGACCGGAGCGGGCGGCGCGGGGGGCCTGCAGAACGCCTGCCGCTTCCACGTCTGCTGCTCGGAAACCGAGGGGTTCGGCCACTACCTGGTGGAGGCGATGA
>NZ_SKFB01000084.1:0-6285 GCF_004344885.1 Lysobacter sp. N42 | reverse complement strand
GACGTGAACGCCGCTGCCGCGGGTTCGACCCCCCTGCTGCTCCTGCTGGGCGCGCGCGCCGAACCCGGTGCCGGCGCAGCGCAGCACGATGTCGCAGGCGGGCAAGCCCATGCGCACGCAGCCGCCGGGCGTTGCCGCCACCGGCCAGCCCGAGCAGCTCAAGGGGGTGCGCCGCAACATGGCGCGCGTGATGGCCGATGCGCACGCCAGGGTCGTGCCGACCACGCTGGTGGACGATGCCGACCTGCACGCCTGGATCGGCAAGCAGGACATCACCGCGCGCCTGGTACGCGCGATCGTGGCCGCCTGCAAGGCGGTGCCGGCGCTCAATGCCTGGTTCGACGGCGAGAACCTGACCCGCACGCTGCATCCGCACGTGGACATCGGCATCGCGGTGGACACCGAAGACGGCCTGTTCGTACCCGCGCTGCGCAATGCCGACATGCTCGACGGCAACGGGGTGCGCCAGGCGATCCAGCGCCTGCGCGCGCAGGTCGGCGACCGCAGCATCCCGCCCGGCGAGCTCTCCGGCTACACGATCTCGCTGTCGAACTTCGGCATGTTCGCCGGCCGCTACGCGACGCCGGTGGTGGTGCCGCCCTGCGTGGCCATCGTCGGCGCGGGCAAGCTCTGCCACGACGTGGTCGCGGTGATGGGCGGCATCGAAGTCCACCGCCGCATGCCCATCTCGCTCACGTTCGACCATCGCGCCTGCACCGGCGGCGAGGCCGCGCGCTTCCTCAAGGCGCTGCTGGACGACCTGTCGCTGCCGCAGTAGTTCATCGCACTCGCGTACGACGAACGGGGCCCGCGTGGCCCCGTTCTTCCATGCATCCGGGCGGCTGCAAGCCCAAGCCACCACGAGGGTCGAACGCCAGGCATCGCAAGCGAACGTCCACGCGCGCGGCGGCGCGTTGGACGGCGTCGATCGTGCGGGCACTGCGCGGCGCGGCCCATCGCAGCCGCCTCGCCGGCTTCATCGTCGACTGCGACACGCCCGACCTCGACGCCGCCGCGCGCTTCTGGAGCGGCGCGCTGGGCCTGCGCATCGCCGACCCCGACGCCGGGGGCACCGGCCGCTATGCCGAACTCGGCGACGCGCCCGGCGGTCTGCACGTCGAGGTGCAGAAGGTCGACCACGCCTCGCGCGTACACCTGGACATCGAGACCGACGACCTCGACGCCGAGGTGGCGCGGCTGGAAGCACTCGGCGCCAGGCGCGTAGCCTTCATGCAGCGCTGGTGGGTACATGCAGCGCTGGTGGGTAATGGAAGCCCCGACCGGCCAGCGCTTCTGCGTGGTGCCCCTGCGCGAGGACGCCGCCCGCGCACCCGCGCGCGTCTGGGACTGAGCGACGGGCCGGGCAGCCTGCCGGCGCCATGCGGAACGCGGGCGGCACCCTGCCCTGGGCTTGCAGCCTTTCGATAATTCTGGAATTATCGAATCGTGAAGTCCGACGCCGCCCTCGCCTGCCTTTCCGCCCTCGGCCACGAGACGCGGCTGGCCGCCTTCCGCGCGCTGGTCGCCGCCGGCCCCGAAGGCATGCAGGTGGGCACGCTGCGCGAGCACCTGGACGTCCCCGCGGCCACCCTCACCGCGCATCTGAACGTATTGCGCGCTGCCGGGCTGGTGGCGGATACGCGCGAGGGCCGGGCCATCCGGGTGCGTGCCGACTACGCACGCATGGATGCGCTGATCGCCTACCTCACCGAGAACTGCTGCCAGGGCGAAAGCTGCGCCCCCACCGCAGCCCGCTGCACGTCCTGACCGGAGAAGACCGCCATGAGCACCACCCTGGCCGCCGTCCGCAAGCCCCACGTCGAACCCCTCACGCCCGGGCAGCTGCGCGAACGCGACACCCGCGGCGCATGCGCCGCGTCCTGCGCGACCGGCCCGGCCGAGCCGGCGCCCGCCACCACGTGCTGCGGAGCCTGACATGGCGCGTCGCCGCGTACTGTTCGTCTGCGTCGAGAACTCCAACCGCAGCCAGATGGCCGAAGCCTTCGCGCGCCTGCACGGCGGCGACGCCGTCGAGGCGCTGAGCGCGGGCTCGCGGCCCTCGGGCCGCATCAATCCCAAGGCGGTGCGCTTCATGGCCGAGCGCGGCATCGACCTCTCCACGCATGCGTCGAAGTCACTCGACGAGGTGACCGGCGAGTTCGATGCGGTGATCACCATGGGCTGCGGCGACGACTGCCCCTGGGTGCCCGCCAGGCGCCGCGAGGACTGGGCGCTGCCCGACCCGCGCGACATGGACGACGACGGCTACCGCGCGGTGCGCGACGGCATCGAGGCGCGGGTCAAGGCCCTGCTGGCCTCGCTGTGACGCCGCTGCCGCGTCGCCTGTTCGCCGAGTTCCTCGGCACCGCGCTGCTGCTGGCCACCGTGGTCGGCTCGGGCGTGATGGGGATGGAGCTGTCCGGCGGCAACCGCGGCGTCGCGCTGCTGGCCAACGCCGGCGCCACCGCTGCCGCGCTCTACGTGCTGATCGTGCTGCTCGGCCCGGTCTCCGGCGCGCACATGAACCCGGCGGTGTCGCTGGTGGCACGGCTGCGCGGCGAGCTGGACGCGCGAACGCTCGCCGGCTACGTGCTGGCGCAGGTGGCGGGTGCGGTGGCCGGCGTCGCGCTGGCCCACCTCATGTTCGGGCTGGACGTCGTGCAATGGGGCGACCATGCGCGCACCGGCGCCTCGCAGTGGCTGAGCGAAGCGGTGGCCACCGCCGGCCTGGTGCTCACGATCGTGCTCGGACTGCGCCAACGCGCCGCGGCGGTGCCGGCGCTCGTCGCGGCCTACATCTTCGCGGCGTACTGGTTCACCGCCAGCACCTCGTTCGCCAACCCGGCGGTGACGCTCGCGCGCTCGATCACGCGCACCTTCGCCGGCATCCGCCCGGTGGACGTGCCCGGCTTCGTCATCGCACAGCTCGCCGGCGCGCTGCTCGGGCTCGCGATGGCACGCGCGCTGGCCGGTGACGACCGGCGTGTCGACCGGCCTCAGTAGGCGAACTCGCGGAAGACCCGGTCCACCGAGCCGCCCCATGCACCGTGGAACAGCTCGAGCTTGCACTCGGCCGGCGTCATGCCGCTTTCGACGATTTCCATCAGCGGCGCCAGGAACATCGTCTCGTCGCTGCCGTGGTCGTTGAGGCATGCGCGCCGGCGCAGGCCGCCCGCGGCGATCTTCAGCGCCTCACGCGCGAGGTCGAGCACCGTGCCGCCGCGGAAGGGCAGCTTGAGCGCCTGCCTGGGCACGCCGTCGCGCAGCGCATGGCGCTCCTCGAGCGTGAAATCACGCACCAGGTCCCAGGCCGCATCCAGCGCGGCGGCGTCGTAGAGCAGGCCGACCCAGAATGCCGGCAGCGCGCAGATGCGGTTCCAGGGGCCCGAATCGGCGCCGCGCATCTCCAGGTATTTCTTGAGGCGCACCTCGGGGAACGCCGTGGTCGAGTGGTCGGCCCAGTCCTGCAGCGTGGGGCGAAAGCCCGGGCGCGCGGGCAGCCTGCCGTCCATGTAGTCGCGGAAGGACTGCCCGCTGGCGTCGATGTAGGCGCCGTCGCGGTAGACGAAGTACATCGGCACGTCGAGCAGGTAGTCGGTGTAGCGCTCGTAGCCGAAGCCGTCCTCGAACACGAAATCGAGCAGGCCGGTGCGGTCGGCGTCGGTGTCGGTCCAGATGTGCGAGCGGTACGAGAGGTAGCCGTTCGGCCTGCCTTCGGTGAAGGGCGAATCGGCGAACAGCGCGGTGGCGACGGGCTGCAGCGCGAGCGAGACGCGGAACTTCTTCACCATGTCGGCCTCGGAGCCGACGTCCAGGTTGACCTGCACCGTGCAGGTGCGCGTCATCATGTCCAGGCCCAGGGATCCGACCTTCGGCATGTACTCGCGCATGATCCTGTAGCGGCCCTTGGGCATCCACGGCATTTCGTCGCGGCGCCACTTGGGCTGGAAGCCCATGCCGAGAAAGCCCAGCCCCATCGGCTCGGCCACGGCGCGCACTTCCCTGAGGTGCGTGCCGGTCTCGCGGCAGGTCTGGTGCAGGTTCTCCAGCGGCGCGCCGGAGAGTTCGAGCTGCCCGGCGGGTTCGAGCGAGACCGACGCATTGCCCTTCGACAGCGCGATGACGCGGCCCTTCTCCTCCACCGGCGCCCAGCCGAAGCGCGTCAGCCCGCGCAGCAGGGCCTCGATGCCGCGCTCGCCGTCGAACGTCGGCGCGCGCAGGTCGTCGGTGCGGAAACCGAACTTCTCGTGCTCGGTGCCGATGCGCCAGTCGCCTCGCGCGCGGATGCCGGATTCGAGGTACTCGACCAGCTGCGCGCGCGAGGCGATCTCGACATCCTTGACTTGGGCAGGGCCGGACACGTGCACCTCGGGCGTCCCGCGGCGCGGGAGGGCGGCCAGTCTAGCGGTGGGCCGTGCCGGAAGCGTCGCGCCGGCAGGCCGTCTGCGTTGCGCGCATGCGGCGACCGCGCGCAGGGCCGCAAGGCGCCGCGCCACGCTTCGATGGCCGACTGCCCGCCGCGTCGCGCTGCGGCGCGAACCGCACCCGGCGCAGGCGCGACGGGGAGCGACGGGGCCGGCTGGCGTCGCACGGCGCCGCCGAGGGCGTGCACGACCTGGGCGGGGCCGGCACCGCGCGCGCGGCCGGAGCCGCGGTCAGGGAAGCTCGAGCCAGCCGGCGACCACGCCACGTGCCTCGTCCACGCCCAGCTTCGATTCACCCGAGAACACCTGCACGCTCACGCTGTCGCCGAAGCGGCTCGACAGCTCGCGGCGCACGGCCTGCAGCGCCTGCGCCTGCTGCCCGCGGCCGAGCTTGTCGGCCTTGGTGAGCAGCGCGTGCGCCGGCAGGCCGCGGTTGGCGGCGTAGCCGAGCATCTGCAGGTCGTAGTCCTTGAGCGGATGGCGGATGTCCATCACCACCACCAGCCCCTTGAGCGCTTCGCGGGTGGAGAAATACCGGTCGATGAAGGCCTGCCAGTGCGCCTGCAGGTCCTTGGGCACCTTGGCGTAGCCGTAGCCGGGCAGGTCGACCAGGTAGCGCGCGTCGGGTTCTTCACCCTGGCGCGGGGCGAAGTCGAAGAACACCAGCTGCTGCGTGCGGCCGGGCGTCTTGGACACGCGCGCCAGCGCGCCCTGCTGGCAGATGGCGTTGAGGGCGGTCGACTTGCCGGCGTTGGAGCGCCCGGCGAAGGCGACCTCGCGGCCGCCGTCGGGCGGGAGCTGTTTGGGATTGTGCGCCGACAGCAGGTAGCGGGCACGCTGGAAGGGGTTGGCCATCACGCAAGCATCGCACGCCAGCCCGGCGCGCCCCATGTAGCTGGCGCCTGCGCCGGGGGTCGCGCCCGGTCCAACGGGCCCCGGCGACGTCGCGTTGACCCGTCCACCGGCCGCCGTCGATAATTCCGCGGTTCCGGCGCCCAAGCGGCGCCCCTTTCGGCATCCCCGGAGTTCTCTCGCATGCGCCATGCCCGCGCCTACGGCCTTGTCGGTCTCGTCGGCCTCGCCGCGATCGCCGCCGCCGTCGCCCAGACCACCGTGACCCCGGTGCCGGACCAGGCCCCCGTGCAGGTCGCACCGCTCGCCGGCGCACCGGAGAAGGCCACCTGGGGCGACGTCCAGCGCGGCCAGCAGCTGGCCGGCACCTGCGCCGCCTGCCACGGCCTCGACGGCAATCCGCCGACGCCCGCCTACCCGCGCCTGGCCGGCATGCCCGAGCGCTACGTCGCCCAGCAGCTGGCGCTGTTCAAGAGCCGCGAGCGCCAGAGCGGCATGGCGGCGGTGATGTTTCCGTTCGCCGATGCGCTAAGCGCGCAGGACATGCGCGACCTCGGCGCCTACTTCCAGACGCAGAAGCCCGGCGCCGGCATCGCCGACGACACGCCGGTGACCAGCGGCCCCTACGCGGGCATGCGCTTCTTCGAGATCGGCGAGAAGCTGTTCCGCGGCGGCGACGCCAGTCGCGGCATCCCGGCCTGCCTCGCCTGCCACGGCCCGGCGGGCCAGGGCAACCCGGGCCCCGCCTACCCGGCGCTGGCCGGCCAGATGGCCGATTACAGCAAGCGGCGCCTGGAGGAGTACCGCACCGGCACCACCGTGGCGCGCGACTACAAGAACTTCCAGATCATGGCCGCGATCGCCAAGCCGCTGACCGACGAGGAGATCGGCGCGCTGGCCAGCTACCTGCAGGGCCTGCATCCGCGCGCCAACGACGTGGGCGTGGCGGCCACCGCGGCGGCGCCCTCGCCGGCCCGCGCCCCGGCCAGCCCGGCAGCCCCGGCGCCGG
>NZ_SKFB01000083.1:0-6465 GCF_004344885.1 Lysobacter sp. N42 | reverse complement strand
TGTCCCAACCGGGCCGGGCGCTAACAATTCGTCCAAGCCGACGCCGCTTCGCGGCGCGGCTTAACTCAGGTGTTAGCGCCCAAAGTCGTTGCCCGCATCTCGGGGTAGTCTCGTCGCAAGCGAGTCGCTCCGAGTTCTCCCACTCGCATCGCAAGCGAGTTGCCGTGCATTCGAAGCATCGGGCCCGGGTGGCTTGGCTGGCTTCAGACCGCGTGCCGCGCACGCCCGGGTAGCTTTAGCGCTCAGGAGGGACAGTGGCCCGCGTGCACGGCACCCGGCTTCGGGCCGTTGCTCGGCGGTTGAGGTCGTTGCTTTGCCCTCGCCTCTTTGGCTTCGCGCCCTGCTCCGCAGCGCGCCCAGGCGGCCGTGCTCCATCGCACTCAGGCCAACCAGGCTCGCGGCCGGGTTCTCGGTCAGTGCTCTGCCGTGGCATCCTCGCCACCTGAAACTACCGTTCGCGCTTCGTTGTTGCTCAGCTGGGCGCTAACAATTCGTCCAAGCCGACGCCGCTTCGCGGCGCGGCTTAACTCAGGTGTTAGGTGCTGCTGGCGGCATCCTTGCAAGCGCGGTTACGGTGTAATACATTGCAGCCTCGCGCCGGAGAGCCTGCCATGGGTGTCACCTCGATCCGCCTACAACCCGAAGTCGAGTCCAGTCTGGAAGCCATGGCCGGCAAGCTACACCGGAGCAAGAACTGGCTCATCAATGAGGCCATCCGCGAGTATGTGGCCCGACGGGAGCTGGAACATGCGCGCTGGAAAGAAACGCTCGGGGCCATTGAATCGGTCGCACAGGGTAAGGTCGTCGCGGGTGATTCGGTCCACGCGTGGCTGCGGTCCTGGGGCCAGTCTGATGAGTTGCCGCCTCCGCGCGTAGCTCAGTGAGGCTGGTCTATTCGCCCGAGGCCGTCCAAGACCTGGTTCGCCTTCGGCAGTTCATTGCAGAAAAGGATCCGGCCGCCGCCGCCCGTATCGCGGCCGAGCTCGTCGGGCGCATTGAACAGTTGCTTACCTTCCCTGAGATGGGCCGGCCGGTACCGCAAAGCCCTGAGCCGGGTGCAGTCCGTGATTTCGTGTTCGGCTCGTATGTCGTTCGCTATACGGTGCACCCATCCGCTCTCGCCATCTTGCGCATCTGGCATCAGCTCGAGCGGCAGCGGAGCAGCACCTAACAATTCGTCCAAGCCGACGCCGCTTCGCGGCGCGGCTTAACTCAGGTGTTAGGCCGCGCAACAGACAATGGGGAGCTTGTGATGTTCTTTGATCTGAGAGTCCGCCTCCGCATCATTAGGGTCATTTCGACCCACCCTAATTACGGCGCTCCAGCATCAAGCGCGCTCGGCCGCGCAATGTCCGAGATCTCGCGGGAATGGAAGTCTAAATTGCGAGAGTTCAAGAAGGCTGGCTTCAGCATTTCTGAAGCGTCGGCAGCGGGCGCGTGCTGGCTGCGTGATAACGTGCCTCCGGACAGACTCGGATTTCCTCTGAAGAGGGCCCTGCACTTTGCAACAGGATCACTAGAAGGGGCACTGCTAGCCGAAACCGGCAAGGTCCGAGAGGCAGTGGCGCGTCACCTGGATAAGCGGGCTTAAACAGCAGGCCTAACGGTGGCGCGGCCTAACAATTCGTCCAAGCCGACGCCGCTTCGCGGCGCGGCTTAACTCAGGTGTTAGCAGCTAAGGGGAGTATCTCGTTTGCGCACTAACTACGTGTTGATTGACTACGAAAATGTGCAACCTTCGGCGTTAGCGGCCCTGGAGAAGGAGCACTTCCAGATCTTCGTTTTCGTAGGCGCGAACCAGACCAAAGTGAACTACGAGATTGCGGATACCCTGCAGCGTCTTGGGCCGAAAGCAAGCTACGTCAAAATCGCCGGCAATGGTCCGAACGCACTCGATTTTCACGTCGCGTTCTACATCGGCCAGCTCGCCGCGGCTGATCCGAATAGCTTCTTCCACATCATTTCGAAGGATACGGGCTTTGATCCACTGATCGCTCACCTGAAAAGCAGGAAGATCTACGCGTGCCGCTCGAAAGACATCGGCGAAATGCCCATCGTAAAGGCTGCAAACTCGAAGAGCCCGGCAGAAAAGCTCGAAGTAGTTGTCGCTAACCTCAAGCAGCGCGGGTCGTCGCGGCCACGCACCGTTAAAACCCTCACGAGCACGATCAGTTCGCTGTTCCAGAAGGCCCTCGCCGAGGAGGAGCTGTCCGCTTTGCTCAAGGCACTCCAGAAGCATGGCTACGTGTCAGTCAATGAAACCAAAGTCAGCTATTCACTTCCCGAGTAACGCTGCTAACAATTCGTCCAAGCCGACGCCGCTTCGCGGCGCGGCTTAACTCAGGTGTTAGCTGTCCCTCCTGCACTCCCGGCTTTCGGCTCAAGCGCTCGGTGTCTCGCGATACGCTTCGGCCACAACGCGGGATTGCCCGGCGCCGGCATTTGAACCATCGCGTTAGAGCGGCGCGGGCTTCGGGCGGCCCAGGAAGGTTTCGCGGGGTCGCTATCCACCCTCGCCGGCTTCGCCCATTGCGGCAGGGCGTAGAGCAAATGCAGTATCCCTATCCCGTGCTGGTCCGCCCCGCCGCTGGCCAGCTAACAATTCGTCCAAGCCGACGCCGCTTCGCGGCGCGGCTTAACTCAGGTGTTAGCGCCCGCAGTTGGGATTCGGTGTTCGGAGCTTGTCCGTCGCACTCGTAGTTTTCCGCTCGTGTGCGGCTGGCACCCCAAGCACGTGGCCATGCACCGTCGCGTCGTGCCCGGCTGGTTCGCCGGCTCCACGCAGCGTGCCGCGCCGTGCAAGCCGCGCGGCCAAACGGTCGCAGCGCGGCACCCTGCCCGGACACGCCTCGGCGGGTGTGGCAATTGGCTTGCCCTGCCGCATCGGCTTTGCCGCCCTGCTGGCGCAGCGCGGCCCGCTTGGCCGTGCCACGTAGCGCTCACCACTCATCGGCTCGCGGGCTGCTGCCGTTCCGGGCAAGCCGTGGCATGCTCATCGCCGCAGCTCTTCGGAGGCGTCTGTCCCACCCGGGCCGGGCGCTAACAATTCGTCCAAGCCGACGCCGCTTCGCGGCGCGGCTTAACTCAGGTGTTAGCGCCCGCAGGCGAGGTTCGGTGTTCGGGCTTGTCCGTTGCACTCGTACTCTTGCGCTCGTGTGCAGCTGGCACCGCAAGCACGTGGCCGTGCACCGTCGCGTCGTGCCCGGCGGGTTCGCCGGCTCCACGCAGCGTGCCGCGCCGTGCAAGCCGCATAGCCAAACCATTGCAGCGCGGCACCCTGCCCGGACGCATCTCGGCGGGTGCGGCAATCGGTTTGCCCTGCGGCATCGGCTTTGCCGCCCTGCTGGCGCAGCGCGGCCCGGCCGGCCGTGCCACGTCGCGCTCACCACTCATCGGCTCGCGGGCTGCTGTCGTTCCGGGCAAGCCGTGGCATGCTCGCGGCCGTAAGTCTACGGAGGCGCCTGTCCCAACCGGGCCGGGCGCTAACAATTCGTCCAAGCCGACGCCGCTTCGCGGCGCGGCTTAACTCAGGTGTTAGCCATACTGATGGAAATTGGTCCCCAAGCGCAGAAGGTGGTAATGGCAATAGGCTTCTGCCTTTTGTTGAGCGGCGGATCGCTCGCGTGGTGGGCATTCCAGCACTTTGATGCGTTACCCAACCACCTAAGGCTTGGCGCGGTCGTCCCGCTCTTGGTCTCCTACCCTATGCTTACAATCCGCGCGTATACCAACTGGCATACGCTGAGCCTGCGCCATAAGGGGCACGCCGCTGGGGCACTCATCGCGCCGATTCTCGTCGGGATAGGTGCTCTCATGTGGTACATGGGAGCGCAGAGCACGTATGGCTAACAATTCGTCCAAGCCGACGCCGCTTCGCGGCGCGGCTTAACTCAGGTGTTAGGCCTACGTGGTTAGATCACGACAAATGAAGTCCAAACCCCTCCAGGTGTCGGCCAGTTGGCGCTACGAGGAGTCTGGAGAGCGGCAGCACTATCTGATCGAGATCTGGCTGGGCGGCCATCGGGCGGGAAGAGCACACGGATGGTTCGAACGCAGGGGTCCATTTGTGCTTGAGAAGATCGAATTGGAGCGCGCACAGCGCTCGAAGGGCTATGGCAGTGCCGTCATCGAACAGCTACGCGCCAAGGCCCGGGAGAAGGAATGCCCGGAGTTCATCATCCGGGGCGCCCGCGCAAACAACCTGCGGGCGATCAAACTCTACGAGTCGCTTGGAGCCCGGCCGGTCGAAACCGCCCTGCGCTTGTTCGACTTTGTCATTTCGCCGCCGTAGGCCTAACAATTCGTCCAAGCCGACGCCGCTTCGCGGCGCGGCTTAACTCAGGTGTTAGGCCCCGCAGGAAAGGTCGTAGGCGTCGGCGAGTGTCTGCCTACTCTCTGCCACCGTGCTCGGCGGCATGGCTTCGGCAGCATTCGGCGTGGCTCTCGGCTGGGTTCAGGCCAAAGCCCAATTCGCCTTCGGGCTCAGGCTCCATGCGAGCACATCGCGCCTGTTGGTCCCGTCGCGTCGGAGCCGGCTGCCGCTCCGCTTGCGGGTGGCCTCAGCGTCCACACCTCGCACTCGCAGCCACCACCCTCGGCAACGTCCGGGCCGCAGCACCCTTGCACCGATCCGTCGTACCATCGCATCTGGCAGTTGGGCGTCGCGCTCGCAAGTTCCAAGCGCAGGGCGGGGCCTAACAATTCGTCCAAGCCGACGCCGCTTCGCGGCGCGGCTTAACTCAGGTGTTAGGGCTCATGTCAGACATGCGTAGCACTCGAAAGTACAAGTTGTATCGGCTCTGGTCCGTTCCACTGCTGCTGGTGGGCGCTTGGTATCTTGTCCGCGCTGCAGAGTCCGGGCAGCTCAAGTTTGGGCTGCTTGGTCTGGGCATGCTGCTCGGCGGTACGTTTGCGTTGCGCCATGACCTGCTGGACACTTCGCCGAGCGGGCTGGACCTGCGTCAGGTGGGGCTTGGTTGGGTTTCGCTGCTTGTCCTTGCAGTTCTTCTCATACTGTCTGCAGCGGTGGTGAGCGTCATCGCATGAGCCCTAACAATTCGTCCAAGCCGACGCCGCTTCGCGGCGCGGCTTAACTCAGGTGTTAGGCCCCTTGTTCAGCACCATCGCTAGCTGGGTAGACCGAAAAAGCGTACGCGCCCTGCTCGCGGCCGTTGCGGTTCTTGCCACCGTCATGCTCGGCCCTTTCGCGTTCATCCTCGTCGCGGTCGGCCCCCGTGAGCCTTTGCTGTTTCTCTTGGGCCTTGGAGGCATCGCTGGCCTTCTGGGCGGAGGTGCTCGCATCTGGCTCGGAGCAAGGTTTTTTGCTCTACCCGCTTGGGCTCGCATAGCCTTGGCCCTGCTCATTACAGCCGGCACCTGTGCAGCGTTTCTTGCGGCGCTGGCACTGCCGGGCAAGATTTACTGGGCCACCGCCGCCCCGCTGGTCGGTGTCGCCGGCTTGGCCCTCCTCGCTGGCTCCGTTACCGGTCCCGGGCCGGGGCCTAACAATTCGTCCAAGCCGACGCCGCTTCGCGGCGCGGCTTAACTCAGGTGTTAGCGCTCACAGGGAATAGATCCTGGCGCGTGTGGTTTAGTCGCTCCTGAGCCTTCGCAGCTTTCGGCCACGTCAGCCGTGGCATTCGTAGCTGCAGCCGCGTGCAGCTGGGCAACGTCTGAATCCGCACATGGTCGGGCTGCACCCGGCTGCCGGGCGGCATGTCTCGGCTAGCGCGTTCCCTGCCCCGCTTGGCCCGCTTCGCGGCCCCCGCACCCTCCGCAGCATGTGCGGTCCACTGCGCGTGCCCGGGGTCGGGTGCATGGCCGGGGCACGGCGTGCCAAACTCGCCGCATGCGCGTTCAGCGGCCCGCATCCGTGGCCTGCTGATCGCTAACAATTCGTCCAAGCCGACGCCGCTTCGCGGCGCGGCTTAACTCAGGTGTTAGACGTGGGGATCAAATGGCACTGACACTCGAAGAAATTACCCCCGGCGCAATCGCGTACTTCGATGCGTCTATTCTCAATGCAGACCCCGCGGTCACGAACACGGGTAGCCCAGTCAATCGAATTGGCATCGGCAACCAGTTCGTCTGCTACAAGGTTGATGGTGCAAGAAGCTTCTGGGCACCGCTCACCGCAACATTCCGGCGTGAGCGCCTTCCCATTGACCCAGCATGGGTTTCGAATGGGTATGGGCCGCTGGCAGCCGGCGGCGTGTACCTCCAAGATGGAGCATGCACTTATGTCGGTCCTAGCAGCTCGTTCGTGCTTGCCGCAGCCAATGAGAATCCATTTGAGGGTAGCCGGCCTTCAATTTCGGCCGTAGGGCTCTCTCAAGTGCTTCGGGTCGTCGCACAGCGTCGGGGAAGCTTGTAGTGCAGTCGCCCACGTCTAACAATTCGTCCAAGCCGACGCCGCTTCGCGGCGCGGCTTAACTCAGGTGTTAGCTGTGTACGTGGCCTGGCCGT
>NZ_SKFB01000082.1:0-6569 GCF_004344885.1 Lysobacter sp. N42 | reverse complement strand
CCCGCGCCGCCCGCCGTGGCCACCGCACCGCCCGCGCCTGCCACCCCGCCCGCCGAAGCGGCCGCCCCCGCCGATGCCGCGCGCTACCTGCTGCAGGCCGGCGCGTTCGAGGCTTCGGGTCAGGCCGAGGAGCTCAAGGCGAAGATCGCGATGCTGGGCCTGGGTGCGCGCGTGGAGTCGGCGCGCATCGGCGGCAGGACCGTCTACCGCGTCCGCATGGGGCCCTACGGCAGCGCCACCGAGCTTGCCGAGGCCAAGCGCAAGCTGGCCGCCGGCGGCCTGCCGGCCTTGGCCGTGAAGACCAACTAGCCTCCATGGCCATGCTCGAGCGCCCGTCCACGCGCCTGCTCGCCGGCTGCGTCCTGGGCCTGGCCCTGCTGCTGGGCGGCACCGCGCTGCTCGACCTGCTCGGCGCCAGCCGTGCGATGCGCACGCCACTGGGGCCGGTGTCGCTGCCGGGGCTGGCGGTCGTGGCGCTGTCGATGGCCGTGGCCGCGCTGGTCGCCGGCCACGGGTTCCAGCGCCTGGCGCCTGCGCTGGTCGCGGCCAGCAGCATCGCCGGCATCGCCATCGCCTGGGCAATGGCGCCCGCCGGGATGCCCGGCGTGCCCGGCTGGATCGCACGCAACTACGGTTTCATGCTCGTGCTCGAGCTGGGCACGGCCTGGCTCGGGGCGTTCGCCGGCGAGCGCCTGGCGCAGCGTCTCGCGCTGCGGCGCGCCGTCCGGACGGCGTCCTAGCCCCCGCGCTTGAGCTGGATCAGCGCCGAGGTATCGGCCTCGCCCTGTCCGCGCTCGACCAGTTCGGCGTAGTCGGCCAGCGCCTGGTCGATCACCGTGGCGCGGATGCCGGCGGCCTGCGCCATGCCCTGCACGATGCGCAGGTCCTTGAGCATGTGCAGGCTCTTGAAGCCCGGCGCGAACTCGCCGGCCAGCATGGTCGCGCCGCGCTTGTCGAGGAACCAGTTCGACGCCGCGCCCGCCATCAGCGTGGGCAACAGGCGCTCCGGGTCCAGGCCCAGCTTCTCGGCCAGCGCCAGGCCTTCGCAGACGGCCTCGTTGATGCCGGCCACGAGCACCTGGTTCACCGCCTTGGTCGCCTGCCCCGCGCCGGTGCCGCCCATGTGGGCGATGCGCGCGGCATAGCAGTCCAGCACCGGGCGCGCCTTCTCCAGCACGGCCTCGTCGCCGCCGGCCATCACCGACAGCCGGCCGTTGCGCGCGCCCTCCACGCCGCCGGAGACCGGCGCGTCGAGGAAGCCGATGTCGTGGGTGGCCAGCATGGCCGCCGCACGCCGCGCGGTGTCGACCGAGACGGTGGAATGGTCGACGACCACCGTGCCCGGGCGCAGCACGTCGGCCAGGCCGGCGACGTTCTCGAGCACATCGGCGTCCAGCGGTACGCAGAGCGCGACGAGGTCGCAGTCGGCGAAGTTCTGCGCCGAGCGCGCGGCGCGCACGGAGAGCTCCGCGGCGAAGGCGTCGGCCTTGTCCTGCGTGCGCGTGCCCACCGCGGTGAGCAGGCCGCGCGAATGCACGTGGCGCGCCATCGGCGCGCCCATCGCGCCGAGGCCGATGAATCCGGTTTTCATGTCGTGTTCCCGCGCGCCGTCAGTCCAGCGGCGCGTCGTCCAGGTAGGTGTAGCCGGTAAGGCCCGCTTCGAGGGCCTCGTTGAGCCGCAGCGCCTCGTCCGCGGCCAGCCCGGCGGCCGCGACCTTCTCGCGGTAGGCCTGCCGGAGCCGGGCGATATCGTACCCGACGTAGTCCAGCATCACGTCGATCGTGTCGCCGCGGCGCTGCTGGACGAACGCGAAGCCCTGTTCATCCACGTTCACCGCCACGGCGTCGGTGTCGCCGAACAGGTTGTGGATGTCGCCGAGGATCTCCTGGTAGGCACCGACCAGGAAGAAGCCCAGCCGGTAGACCTCGCCGGGGCGCGGCGCGTGCACCGGCATGGACGTGCCCAGCGTCTCGTTCTCCACGTAGGTGTCGATGCGGCCGTCGGAATCGCAGGTGAGGTCGGCGATGACGCCGCGGCGCGCGGGGCGCTCGTCGAGGCGCTCGATCGGCAGGATCGGAAACACCTGCTGGATCGCCCAGACGTCGGGCATCGACTCGAACACGCTGAAGTTGACGAAGTACTTGTCGACCAGACGCTCGTTGAGCTCGTCGAGCACCTCGCGCTGGGTCTTCTCCAGCGGCGAGAGGCGCTCGCGCACGCCGTGCAGGATCGCGTAGTAGAGATCGTCGATGCGCGCGCGGTGCACGAGGTCGATCTGCCCCAGCACGTAGGCCTGCAGGCCCTCGGCGTGGTAGTGCGTGGCCTCGTGGAAGAGCTCCACCGCCGGGCGCGTGGCCAGCTCGGCATGCACGCTGCGCAGGTGGCGGATGACCAGCGGCTCATCAATGTGCGCCTCGGGCACGCGGCCTTCCGGCGCGCGCTCGACCTCGCTCACGTTGGTGACCAGCACGGCGTGGTGCGCGGTCATCGCGCGGCCGCATTCGGTGACGATGCGTGGCGGCGTCAGCCCGTGCTGCTCGCAGGCGTCGGCCAGCGGCTGCACGATGTTGAGCGCGTACTGGCGCACGCCGTAGTTGATCGAGTAGTAGCTGCGCGAACGCGTGCCTTCGTAGTCCACGCCCAGGCCGCCGCCGACGTCCATGTACTTCACCTTCGCGCCCAGGCGCGAGAGCTCGATGAAGTAGCGCACCGCCTCGCGCATGCCGCCGGCGATGTCGCGCACGTTGGAGATCTGCGAGCCCATGTGGAAGTGCAGCAGCGAGAGGCAATCGCCCATGCCGGCGTCGCGCAGGCGCTTCCACACGTCCAGCACCTGGCGCGGGGACAGCCCGAACTTGGCCTTGTCGCCGCCGCTGTTCTGCCACTTGCCGGCGCCCAGCGAGGCCAGCCGCATGCGCACGCCCAGGCCCGGCACGACGCCCAGCGCCTTCGCCTCCTCCATCACCAGCGACAGCTCGGAGGGCTTCTCGATGACGATGAACGTCTCCAGCCCCAGCTTGCGGCCGATCAGCGCCAGGCGGATGTACTCGCGGTCCTTGTAGCCGTTGCAGACGATCAGCCCGCCCGGGCGCGAGAGCGCCATCACCGCCATGAGCTCGGGCTTGCTGCCGGCCTCCAGGCCGAAGCCCTCGCCCATGTTGGAGGCCAGCGTGCCGGCCACCGACTCGTGCTGGTTGACCTTGATCGGATAGACGGCCGTGTAGCCGCCGCCGTAGCCGGTTTCGCCGACCGCCCAGGCGAACGCGTCCTGCAGCTTGCGCAGGCGGTCGGAGAGCACCTGCGGGAAGCGCACCAGCAGCGGCAGCTGCGCGCCGCCTTCCAGCGCGCGGTCCACCGCCTCGGCCAGCGCGATCGACGGACCGCCCGCGCCCTGCGGATGCACGCTCACGCGGCCGGCGGCGTCGACGTCGAAGTAGCCTTCCGACCAGTACGGGATCGAGTAGGTCTTGCGGGCCAGGTCGAGCGACCAGTCGGACATGGGCATGGGCCGGTTCGGATGAGCGGGCGCGCATTCTAGCGGCGCGCGGGTGAGGTGCCGGGGATGACGGCGACGGGCGGCTCAGCCGGCGTTCGCTACACTCGCCCGCCCCGCGGCGCCCGCCGCGCCCCAGCCGATGCGGACCCCCGATGAGCGAACAGACCCCCACCTGGCAGTACGAGAACTTCGACCACACCGGCTCGGCCATCGGCTACCGCGTCCGCGCCAAGCTCGACGAGGTGCAGAGCCCGTTCCAGAAGATCGAGATCTTCGAGACGACCGACTGGGGCAACCTGATGCTCATCGACGGCGCGGTGATGCTCACCACGCGCGACAACTTCCTCTACCACGAGATGATGTCGCACCCGGCGCTGTTCACCCATCCGGACCCCAGGCGCGTGGTGATCATCGGCGGCGGCGACTGCGGCACGCTGCGCGAGGTGCTGAAGCACAAGGGCGTCGAGTCGGCCACGCAGTGCGACATCGACGAGCAGGTCACGCGCATGGCCGAGAAGTGGTTCCCGGAGCTGTGCGATTCCAACCATGACCCGCGTGCCGAGCTGCTGTTCGACGACGGCGTGGCCTACATGAAGAACTGCCCGGAAGGCAGCGTCGACGTCGTGATCGTGGATTCCACCGACCCGGTCGGCCCGGCCGAGGGCCTGTTCAACAAGGCCTTCTACGAGAGCTGCTTCCGCGCGCTCAAGGACGACGGCATTCTCGTGCAGCAGTCCGAATCGCCGCTGGCGCTGCTCGACCTCATCCGCTCCATGCGCGAGGAAATGGGCAAGGCCGGCTTCACCACGTTCAAGACGCTGCCGTTCCCGCAGCCCTGCTACCCGACCGGCTGGTGGAGCTGCACGCTGGCGCGCAAGGGCGGCGGCTTCGACTTCCGCGAGCAGGCCGCCCGCGAGGCCGGCCTGGACACGAAGTACTACAGCGCCGACGTGCACCGCGGCGCGCTGGCCACGCCGCCGTTCGTCGCCCGGGCCCTGGGCGGCTGAGGCCCGGCCGTATCATCGCGGTGTCCGGCTGCGGGGAGCCGCCGGCGCCCCGCAGGCCGGCCCCGTCCATGCTCCGATTCCACGCGCCGTTGCTGCTTGCCGGCCTGCTGCCCTTCGCCCTCGGCGTGGCGGCGCAGGAGCGCGGCACCGCGCGCGCACCGGGCGATCGCGCGGCGGCTTTCGACCAGCTCTTCCACCGGCTCGACAGCGAGGAGCTCAAGCCGGCCACGCCGGAGGAAGCCCAGGCCCAGCTGGCCCGCCTGCGCGCGCTGATCCCGCCGGGCGATGCGCGCCGCGAGCTGCAGTTCCGCTCGCTGGCCTGCTTCCAGCCGCCGGAGGACGCGGCGGCGTCGCTCGAGGTCGCGCGCCGTGGCGTGCTGGAAGCGCGCCAGCGTGGCGATGCCGAGGCCGAGGCGCGCTTCACGTACTGCCAGGCCGGCTTCGCGGAAATGACCCAGGGCCCGCGCCCGGCCATCGACCTCTACACCCAGGGCCTCGGCCTCGCCCGCCGCGCCGAAGTCCCGCTGCTGGTGGGCGACGGGCTGGTCGCCCGCGGCAACGTGCGCTCCTACATCGGCCAGCATGCACTGGCGCTGGCCGATTTCATCGCCGCGCAACGCGTCTACGAGGCGGCCGGCCTGCGCGCCAATGCCGAGAGCAACCTGCAGAACATCGGCATCGCCTACCGCCGCATGGGCGAGTTCGAGCGCGCCCGCCGCTACCTCGAGCAGGCCCGCGAGATCGCCCTGCGCCAGCAGGACTGGGCCGCCGTGCTCGTGCACTGGCTCCAGATCGGCTACCTGCACGAGGACATGGGCGAACCCGACCGCGCGCTGGCCGCCTACGACGAGGCCCTGCGCGTGGCACGGCAGCGGCTGGGGCCGGGCGACGCGGGCGCCGCCGAGCTGGGCATCGCCTCCGCGCGCATCACCAAGGGCGAGCCGACCGCCGCGCTGGCCGCACTGGCGCGCGCGCGGGCCGACTTCGCCTCGATCAACGACACCTCCAATGCCGGCATGCTGGCCCTGCTCGAGGGCCAGGCGCACGCCGCGCTGGGCAGGGACGCCGTCGCGCTCGAGGCCTTCGCCCGGGCCGAGCAGGCTTTCCGCCGCGAGCGCAACGAGCGCTACCTCGCCATGCTCTATCCCGAGCGCGCGAAGGTGCTCGAACGCATGGGGCGACCGGCCGATGCGCTGGACGACTACAAGCGCTACGTGACGCTGCGCGAGAAACTCGTCGAGGCGCGCACCGACCAGCGCACGCTGATGCTGCGCCAGCAGTTCGACGCCCGCCAGCGCGAGCTGGAGAACGCGCAGCTTCGTCGCGAGAAGGTTTTGCGCGAGCAGCGGGTCGCCGCGCTCGAGCGCGCGCGGCGCTGGCAGGTCGGGGCGATCCTGCTCGGCGGCGTGCTGTTCGCCATGATGGCAGGCTTCGCGGTTCGCCAGTTCGTGCGTGCGCGCCGGCTCCGCGTGCTCGCGCTGACCGACGAACTCACCGGCGTGGCCAACCGCCGCCGCATCGAACTGGTGGCCGAGGAAGCCGTTGCCGTCGCACTCGCGCACGGCCGCCCGCTGTGCCTGATCACCTTCGACATCGATTACTTCAAGCGCATCAACGACAGCTTCGGCCACCTTGCCGGCGACGAGGTGATCGCGCGCGTGGCCGACGCCTGCCAGCAGGCGCTGCGCCAGAACGATGCGATCGGCCGCACCGGTGGCGAGGAGTTCCTCGTGGTTCTGCCCGATACGGGCATCGAGGCCGCGACCCAGGTGGGCGAGCGCCTGCGCAGCAACGTGGAAGCGCTGCGCTGGCACGACGTCGCGCCCGACCTGCAGGTGACCGTCAGCCTGGGCGTCGCGACGCTGCGGGCGGACGACAGCAGCGTGCAGGACGTGCTGCGCCGGGCCGACGCCGCGCTCTACCGCGCCAAGGCCGCCGGCCGCAACACGCTGCAGACCGCGGACTAGGGCCTGTTAACACTACGTGCTAACATACTGCGCATGGAACTTACGCCTGCGCAATTCGCGCGTATCGAGGATTGCCTGCCGCGGCAGCGGGGCAATGT
>NZ_SKFB01000081.1:0-6730 GCF_004344885.1 Lysobacter sp. N42 | reverse complement strand
TGACGATCACCGGCAGCTTGAGCTCGATGGTCTCCAGCGTGGAAAAGCGCTCGCCGCAGGCCTCGCAGACGCGCCGGCGACGGATCGTCGCGCCGTCCTCGGACACGCGCGAGTCGATCACGCGCGTGTCCTGGTGCTGGCAGAAGGGGCAGTGCATCAGGGGCCGGGATTGGAGGTCGGGGATTCGGGATTCGCGAAGGCGGGCGCCGTGCCGTCGACGACTCCCGGTTTCCGTCGACCCACAGGTCGACCATCCGGAATCCCGAAGCCCATCGTCTCAGCCATACACCGGGAACTTCGCGCACTGGGACTGCACCGCGTCGGCCACGCGGGCGATCACGGCCTCGTCCTTCGGGTTGTCGAGCACGTCGGCGATCCAGTTCGCCAGCGCGATGCACTCGGCTTCGCGGTAGCCGCGGGTGGTCACCGCCGGCGTGCCCAGGCGCAGGCCCGAGGTCACGAACGGCGAGCGCGGGTCGTTGGGCACCGAGTTCTTGTTGACGGTGATGTGCGCGCGGCCGAGGGCGGCCTCGGCCTCCTTGCCGCTGACGTCGCGCCCGATCATGTCCACCAGCATGAGGTGGTTCTGCGTGCCGCCCGAGACGATGCGGTAGCCGCGCTGCATCAGCGTGTCGGCCATCGCCTTCGCGTTCTTCACCACCTGCTCCTGGTAGGCGCGGAACTCCGGCTCCAGCGCCTCCTTGAAGGCCACGGCCTTGGCGGCGATCACGTGCATCAGCGGGCCACCCTGGATGCCGGGGAAGACGATGCTCTGCAGCTTCTTGACCAGCTCCTCCGACGGAGCCTTCGCCAGGATGATGCCGCCGCGCGGGCCGCGCAGCGTCTTGTGCGTGGTGGAGGTGACCACGTGCGCATGCGGCAGCGGGCTCGGGTACACGCCGGCAGCAACGAGGCCGGCGATGTGGGCCATGTCGACGAAGAAGATCGCGCCGACAGAATCGGCGATCTGGCGCATGCGCGCCCAGTCGATGATCTGCGAATAGGCCGAGAAGCCGGCGATCAGCATCTTCGGCCGGTGCTCGGCCGCGAGGCGCTCCACCTCGGCGTAGTCGATCAGGCCGTTGGCGTCCACGCCGTACTGCACCGCGTTGAACAGCTTGCCGGAGGCGTTGACCTTGGCGCCGTGGGTGAGGTGGCCGCCATGCGCCAGGCTCATGCCGAGGAGGGTGTCGCCCGGCTCGAGCAGGGCGAAATACACCGCCTGGTTGGCCTGCGAGCCCGAATGGGGCTGCACGTTGGCGTAGTCGGCGTCGAACAACGCCTTGCAGCGCTCGATGGCCAGCTGCTCGGCCACGTCGACGTGCTCGCAGCCGCCGTAGTAGCGCTTGCCCGGATAGCCTTCGGCGTACTTGTTGGTGAGCACGCTGCCCTGGGCCTCGAGCACGCGGGGGCTGGCGTAGTTCTCCGAGGCGATCAGTTCGACGTGATCCTCCTGGCGGCGCCGCTCGTTCGCGATCGCCTGGGCCAGTTCGGGGTCGAATCCTTCGATACGGGCATCGCGCGGGAACATCGGCACTCCGGAGGGTCGGGAAGACGGGGATTGTAGGGCCCGCCCCGGTCCGCCGCTCGACGCGCCGCCCGGCCGGGCGCCGCGACCGGACGGCGGGGCGGCCGCGGCCTATAATTCGCGGTCATCCCCACCGTCCGCGGCCCCTGCCCCGAGCAGGCGGCGGCCGCCTGCCCCGCGCGGCCCCGAGCCCGCGCCCGACCGGAGCCCCGAGCCCCATGCAGTACATCTACACGATGAACGGCGTCAGCAAGACCGTTCCGCCCAAGCGCCAGATCATCAAGGACATCTCGCTGTCGTTCTTCCCGGGCGCCAAGATCGGCCTGCTGGGCCTGAACGGCGCCGGCAAGTCGACCGTGCTGCGCATCATGGCCGGCGTCGACAAGGACTTCTCGGGCGAGGCCCGCCCGCAGCCGGGCATCAAGGTCGGCTACCTGGCGCAGGAGCCGGAGCTGGACCCGGAGAAGACCGTCCGCGAAGCCGTCGAGGAAGGCGTGGGCGAGGTGCTGCAGGCGCAGAAGCGGCTGGAGGAGGTCTACGCGGCCTATGCCGAGGAAGGCGCCGACTTCGACGCCCTGGCCAAGGAGCAGGAGCGCCTGGAGGCCATCCTCGCCGCCGGCGACGCGCACACCCTGGAGAACCAGCTGGAAGTCGCTGCCGACGCGCTGCGCCTGCCGCCGTGGGACGCGAAGATCGCCAACCTTTCCGGCGGCGAGAAGCGCCGCGTCGCGCTCTGCCGCCTGCTGCTGCAGAAGCCCGACATGCTGCTGCTCGACGAACCGACGAACCACCTCGACGCCGAATCGGTCGAGTGGCTGGAGCAGTTCCTCGCGCGCTACACCGGCACCGTCGTCGCGGTGACGCACGACCGCTACTTCCTCGACAACGCGGCCGAGTGGATCCTCGAACTCGACCGCGGCCGCGGCATCCCGTGGAAGGGCAACTACACCGAGTGGCTGGTGCAGAAGGAAGAGCGCCTGAAGCAGGAAGAGAACCAGGAGAAGGCGCGCCAGAAGGCGATCGCCAAGGAACTCGAGTGGGCGCGGCAGAACGCCAAGGGCGGCCGCTCCAAGGGCAAGGCGCGCCTGGCGCGCATCGAGGAGCTGCAGTCGGTCGACTACCAGCGTCGCAACGAGACCAACGAGATCTTCATCCCGCCGGGCGAGCGCCTCGGGCAGAAGGTCATCGAGTTCAAGAACGTCAGCAAGAAGTTCGGCGACCGCCTGCTGATCGACGACCTCTCGTTCTCGGTGCCGCCGGGCGCGATCGTCGGCATCATCGGCCCCAACGGCGCCGGCAAGTCGACCCTGTTCAAGATGATCACGGGCAAGGAGCAGCCGGACTCGGGCACGATCGAGATCGGGCCGACGGTCAAGCTCGCCTACGTCGACCAGAGCCGCGACTCGCTGGAGGGCAACCACACCGTCTTCCAGGAAGTGTCGGGCGGACTGGACATCCTCAACATCAACGGCATCGAGATCCAGTCGCGCGCCTACATCGGCCGCTTCAACTTCAAGGGCCAGGACCAGCAGAAGATCGTCAGCCAGCTCTCGGGCGGCGAGCGCGGCCGCCTGCACATGGCCAAGACGCTGCTGCAGGGCGGCAACGTGCTGCTGCTCGACGAGCCGTCCAACGACCTCGACGTCGAGACGCTGCGCGCGCTGGAAGACGCGCTGCTCGAGTTCCCGGGCAACGCCTTCGTGATCTCGCACGACCGCTGGTTCCTCGACCGCATCGCGACGCACATCCTCGCCTTCGAGGGCAACTCGCACGTGGAGTTCTTCCAGGGCAACTACCGCGAGTACGAGGAAGACAAGAAGCGCCGCCTGGGCGCGGAAGGCGCGCAGCCGCACCGCCTGCGGTTCAAGGCGCTCAAGTGACGATCCGGCCCGTGGTCGCCGATGGCGGTCACGGGCCTTGCCGGACCGCCACCCCCGCGAAGGCGGGGGACGGTGCTCCTGACGTGGCTGTCCGGTGCGCATCCACCGCGGGAGAGAACGACGTCCATGGATGCCCGTGTTCGCGGGCATGACGGAGCAGCCGGGATCACCTGCTCCGACACGAGATCACGGGAGCCGCCCATGAGCTTCATGCAGCACCTTCGCACCCGCTGGCAGCAGGCGAACACCCTCGTCTGCGTCGGCCTGGACCCCGAGCCGGCGAAGTTTCCCGCACGCTTCGCGAACGATCCCGACGCGGTATTCGCCTTCTGCCGCGACATCGCCGACGCGACAGCCGAATTCGCCTGCGCCTTCAAGCCGCAGATCGCGCACTTCGCGGCGCTGCGCGCGGAAGGCGCGCTCGAGCGCCTGATCGCGCACCTGAAGTCCGCGCACCCGCAGGTGCCCGTGATCCTCGACAGCAAGCGCGGCGACATCGGCAGCACCGCGCAGCACTACGCGGCGGAAGCCTTCGACCGCTACGGCGCCGACGCGGTCACCGTGAATCCCTACCTGGGGCGCGACGCGCTGCAGCCCTTCCTGGACCGCGGCGACCGCGGCGTCATCATCCTCTGCCGCACCTCCAACCCCGGCGCCGGCGAGCTGCAGGACATGCTGGTGGCGGGCCGCCCGCTGTACCAACACGTGGCGGAAAAGGCGGCGATCGACTGGAATGCCAACCGCAACGTCGCGCTGGTGGTCGGGGCGACCTGGCCGGAGCAGCTGGCGGAGGTGCGCGCGCTGGTCAAGGACGTGCCGCTGCTGGTGCCGGGCGTGGGGGCGCAGGGCGGCGACGCGGCCGCGGTGGTGGCGAACGCGAAGACGCCCGACGGCACGGGCCTGATGATCAGCTCCTCGCGCGCGGTGCTCTACGCATCGGCCGGCAACGACTATGCGCAGGCCGCGGCGGACGCGGCGCGCTCGCTTCGCGACGCCATCAACCGGCATCGCTGAAGCCCTCGCTCCCCTGGCCCGGGCAGGCCAAGCGCGCCCGGGCAGCGCGGCCGGACAGGCGCAGCGGCCGGGGCCGCGCACGTCCCTTGCTCCCGCCCGGCCATGACCGCCGCTGCACGCGGCGCGACGCAGACTCCCCCGCATCCCGACGCGGGGCTATGCCGATGATCACGTCCGTCCGCCTGCGGCGCCCCTGCCTGCTGGTGCTGCTGCTTGTCGCGGCGGGCACCGCACGCTCGCAGCAGGCACGCAGCGCGCCCGAGTGGTGGGGCAACCTCAACCTCGTCTCGCACCACTTCGGCGACGAGGAAGAGTTCCTGGCCGCCGGCGAGGACTTCAACCAGGAGAACTGGGGTGCCGGCGTGGAGCTGCAATGGAAGCCGCGCCATGCAGGATCGGCCGGCTATTACCGCAATTCGGTCGACGAGGACTCCTGGTACGCGCTCTACCACTACACACCGCTGCAGCTGGGCCGCTACGTGCGCGTCGGCGGCATGGTCGGCGCGGTGACCGGGTACCCGGGGTACAACGACGGCGGCCTCGCACCGGCCGGCGGCGTGGTGGCCAAGATCGAAGGCGACCGGCTGGGCCTGAACCTGATCTACCTGCCGCGGATCGCGGACGTGACGCCCGATACCCTGGGCCTGCAGTTCAAGCTGCGGCTCGGCCGCTGATCACGCGCGCGCACGCCACCAGGCGCGCGCGGCCGCCAGGACGAAGCGCAGGGCGATCGCCACGCGCACCAGCAGGCGCGTCAGCGGCCCGCGCCGTGCCGCCTCGAACCTGCGGAAATAGCGCCACAGGCCGCGATGCTTGTGCCATTCGACGAACACCGGCCGCGAGCGGCTGGACACGCCGCGCACGTGCACCACGCGCACGTGGTTGTCCACCGCGACCGTGGCGCCCGACTCGCGCGCGCGGCGGCAGAGGTCGAGGTCCTCGGCGTGCAGGCGATAGCCCTCGTCGAAACCACCGAGGCGAACGAACAGGCTGCGCGGCATCAGCATCAGCGCACCCGACACGGCATCGACGCACTGCAGGCGCTCCTGCGAGGGTGCCAGCGCGAGGTCGGTGGCGCGCGCACGGCCGACCAGGCCGGCGAGCATCGCGCCGAAGTCGGGATCGCGCCGCCGCGCCGCGCCGTCGCGCACGCCCTCCTCGTCCACCAGGTCCGCGCCCAGCAGCGCGGGGCCCAGCCCGCGGGCCGATTCGCGAAGGCGCAGGAGCGTATCGGGCTCGACCAGGCAGTCGGGATTGACGAAGGCCAGCCAGGCCGCGTCCACGTCCGACGCGCCCTGGTTGCAGGCCACCGCGAAGCCGGGGTTGTCGGGATTGGCGATGAAGCGAAGGCGCGGGTCCATGCTGGCGATGCGCGCGACGATCTCCAGCGTGCCGTCGTCGGAGCCGTTGTCGACCACGCGCACCGCCGCCACGCCCGCGGCGGCGAGCAGCCGCTGCAGGCAGAGCGCGATGGTCTCGGCGCTGCGGTAGGTGACGACGATGGCGGCGATGTCGGCGCTCAACGCAGGGCTCCGCGGGCCGTCGGGCACCTGCCCGCCACGACCGCGCCCGCCGGGTGCCGGGCACGCGCCGCGCAGGGGTTGCGCCTCATGCGCTCGCGCCCTCGGCGAACAGCTCCGCCTGCGTGGCGATGGCCGCCTCGTGGCGCGCGAGCGTGGTGGCCACGGCATCGCGGGCCTCGCGCAGCGGATCGCGCATCAGGAAGGTGGCCAGGGCGGCATTCCAGTGCGGCCAGCGTGCCGCCAGGCGGTCGAGGTCGCCATCGGCCGGGCGCCCTTCGGCCTGGCGCGCGACGAACGCCTGCGCGCAGAGCAGGTTGCGCCCGCCGAAGGCCTGCATGCGCAGCGAGACATCGATGAGCGCGGCATAGCACGAGCGGTAGGTCGCGGCATCGAGCCCGCCCACCGCGCGCAGCATGGCGCCCCGCAGCAGCACGGCATGGCCCACGGCGGCGGGCAGTTCGACGGGCGGGCGCGCCGCGTCGGCTGCGGCACGCGCGATGGCGTCCGGCTGCGACGGCAGCGGCGCGCATTCGCCCAGGCGCGGGAAGGCGGCCGTCTCGCCGGCGTTGCTCCAGGGCGTGAGGCTGGCGATCGAGGCGTCGGCCGCGAACTGGCGCTGCATGCGCACCAGCCAGCCCGCGGCCGGGCGCGCATCGGGCGCGAGCACGGCCACGTCGCCGCCGCAGGCGCGTAGCACCTCGTCCAGGTGCGCGACCTCGTTGTACGAGTACTTGTCGCCCTCGGGCAGGTACATGGTCACGCCCAGCGCACGGCCGCGCGGGATG
>NZ_SKFB01000080.1:0-6837 GCF_004344885.1 Lysobacter sp. N42 | reverse complement strand
GCCCGCGCGGGCGGCGCTCGCCGTCGCGGCTTGCGCCGCTGCGGCCGCCGCGCGGCTTGATGCCGCGGCGCGCATCGTCCTCGGCCTTCTGCTCGCGGGCCTCGCGGAAGATCGCGCTCACGCTCTCCTCTTCCTCGCCCTCCACCTTCTCGCGCACCGGCCGCGGCAGCGCGGTCAGCAGCTCGGCGGTCACCGGCTCGGTCGGGAGCTTCTGCTCGATGTAGGCCTCGATGTCGGGCAGGCTCATCGCGTAGCGTTCGCAGGCGAAGCTGATCGCATCGCCCTCGGCGCCCAGGCGCGCGGTGCGGCCGATGCGGTGCACGTAGTCCTCGGCGTCGAACGGCAGGTCGTAGTTGTAGACGTGGCTCACGCCGTCGATGTGCAGGCCGCGCGCGGCCACGTCGGTGGCGACGAGGATCTCCAGCTGGCCCGCCTGGAATTTCTTGAGCAACGACTCGCGCTTCTTCTGCGGCACATCGCCCGAGAGCACGCCGACGCGGTAGCCCGCCTTCTCCAGCGCGCGCGCCACGCGCTCGACGAACGCCTTGGTGTTGACGAACACCATCGTGCGCGCGCCCTCGCTGCGCGACAGCAGGCCCAGCAGCAGCGGGATCTTCTCCTCGTCGGCCGGGTAGTAGACCTTCTGGCGCACGCGCGCGGCGGTCACCGTCTCGGCCCCGACGACCAGCTTCTCCGGCTCGTTCATGTGCTCGTAGGCGAGCTCGAGCACGCGGTGGGAGAGCGTGGCCGAGAACAGCAGCGTCTGCCGCGTGGTGCGCTCGGGCATGCGGCGCAGCAGGAAGCGGATGTCCTTGATGAAACCGAGGTCGAACATGCGGTCGGCCTCGTCCAGCACGCACATCTCGCAGGCGTGCAGGCTGACCACCTTGTGCTGCTTGACGTAGTCGATCAGGCGGCCCGGGGTCGCGATGATCACGTCGGCGCCGGCCTGCAGGATCTGGCGCTGCTTGTCGTAGTCCACGCCGCCGTAGACCAGCGCGAACTTCAGGCCGAGGTCGGAGGCGAACTTCACCGCGTCCTTGTGGATCTGGATGGCCAGCTCGCGGGTAGGCGCGAGGATCAGCGCGCGCGGGTCCTCCGGCTTGCGGTCGGCCAGCGCCGGCCGGGTGAGCAGGCGGTTCACCACCGCGACCAGGAAGGCCAGGGTCTTGCCCGTGCCCGTCTGCGCCTGGCCGGCGACGTCGCGCCCGGTGAGCGCGATGGGCAGGGTCAGCGCCTGGATGGGCGTGCAGCGGGTGAAGCCGGCGGCTTCCAGGCCTGCGAGCAGCGCGGGGTGCAGGTTGAACGAGTCGAAGGTGACGTCGGTTAGGGGCTTGTCGCTCATCGGGATCCGGCGCGCCACGGCGGCGCATGCGAGGGAGGCGGCGGCCGGGGCGGCGGCCGGTCAGTACGTCCGGGCGCGCGTGGGGGCGGCGACGGGGTGCATCCGCGGAACGCTGCGGATGCGGCCGGACGGTCGTGCGGGGCTTGGCTCCCCGCGATATAGCATCCCAGTGTAACGCATGCTGTCACGGCGCCCGTGCGACCATGCACGGCCACGTCCGCTTCTCGAGGAGACCTGTTCAGTGAGCGACAAGATCAAGCATGTCGGCGACGCCGACTTCGACCGCGAGGTGCTGCAGTCGGCCGAGCCGGTGCTGGTGGACTTCTGGGCGCCCTGGTGCGGCCCCTGCAAGATGATCGCGCCGGCCCTGGACGAGCTGGCCGAGACCTACGCCGGTCGCGCGAAGATCGTGAAGGTCAACGTCGACAACGAGCGGCAGACCGCGCTGAAGTACCACGTGCGCTCCATCCCCATGCTGCTGGTGTTCAAGGGCGGCCAGGTCCAGGCTACGCAGATCGGCGCGGTGGGCCGCGCCCAGCTCGCGCAGCTGATCGACAAGGCGCTCTGAGCGCCGCGCGCATCCCGTGAACCGGCCGGACGGCGCTGCGGTGGCGCCGTCCGCATCCGGGGCCGTGTGGTAGCCCACGGCGACGTCTTCACGCCGCACAGCCGCTTCGCGCGGTCGAATGCCGGCATCCCGAGCGCTTGCGTGCCTGCTCGCGGCGGTGCTAGTTTGCCGCTGGCCCGGCGCGTTCGCGCTCGCCGCACCCCTCTTCTTCGATTCCGATCTCGCCCGCGCACCGTGGGCGCTCGCCGCATTAGCGAGGAATTCCACTTGTCCGACCAGACCTCCGACGCCGGCGAAGTCGCCGAGAAGCGCGTGCGCAAGACGCGCGTGGCCAAGGCCGACGCCGCCGACACCGCGCCCGCCGCTGCGCCCGCCGCCCCGGCCGCCGCCGAAACCCCGCGCAGCGAGGCGCCCCGCCCCGCCGCCGCCGAGTCCCCGGCCGTCGACGCACCCCGCGAGGCCCCCGCGCCGCGCGAGCCGGCCGCGCCCCGCAACGAGGCCGCACCGGTCGCCGGCGCTCCCGAGCCTTCGACCTCGGGCGAATCCACGCCACCGCCCCAGGGCGCGCAGCCGGGCGGCGGACAACAGGCGGGTGGCCCGCGCGAGCAGGGCGACGGCCAGCGCATGAGCCGCCGCGAGCGCTTCAAGAACCGCCGCGAGCGCCAGCGCGAGCGCCAGCGCGACGGCGGCATGCAGGACGAGGGCGGCAACGGCGAGGGCTTCGTGCCGCGCCCGCATCCGCAGGTGCCCGAGGGCTTCCCGCAGTATTCGCTGAGCGACCTCAAGCGGATGCCGACGCCGAAGCTGCTGGAGATCGCCGACCAGCTCAACATCCACGAGGGCGTGGCCCGCGCGCGCAAGCAGGACGTGATCTTCGCCCTGCTCAAGGTGCTCACCCGCCACGGCGAGGGCGTCGCCGCCGACGGCGTGCTGGAGATCCTGCCCGACGGCTTCGGCTTCCTGCGCGCGGCCGAGGCGAGCTACCTCGCCGGCCCGGACGACACCTACATCTCGCCGTCGCAGATCCGCCGCTTCAACCTGCGCACCGGCGACCACATCGCCGGCCGCATCCGCTGGCCCAAGGACGGCGAGCGCTACTTCGCGCTCAACATCGTCGACACGATCAACGGCGAGCCGATCGAGGCGAGCAAGAACAAGGTCCTGTTCGAGAACCTCACGCCGCTGTTCCCGCGCCGCAAGTTCCGCCTCGAGCGCGGCGACGGCAGCACCGAGGACATCACCGGCCGCATCCTCGACCTGATGGCCCCGCAGGGCAAGGGCCAGCGCGCGCTGATCGTCTCGCCGCCCAAGGCCGGCAAGACCATGCTGATGCAGCAGGTCGCCACCGCGATCACCACCAACCATCCCGACGTGCACCTGATCGTGCTGCTGGTGGACGAGCGCCCCGAGGAAGTCACCGAGATGCAGCGCACCGTGCGCGGCGAGGTGGTGTCGTCGACCTTCGACGAGCCGGCCGCGCGCCACGTACAGGTCGCCGAGATGGTGATCGAGCGCGCCAAGCGCCTGGTCGAGCACAAGAAGGACGTGGTGATCCTGCTCGACTCCATCACGCGCCTGGCCCGTGCGTACAACAACGTGGTGCCGAGCTCGGGCAAGGTGCTCACCGGCGGTGTCGACGCCAATGCCCTGCACCGCCCCAAGCGCTTCTTCGGCGCGGCGCGCAACGTCGAGGAAGGCGGCTCGCTGACGATCATCGCCACCGCGCTGATCGACACCGGCAGCAAGATGGACGAGGTGATCTACGAGGAGTTCAAGGGCACCGGCAACTCGGAAGTCCACCTCAACCGCCGCATCGCGGAAAAGCGCGTCTACCCGGCCATCGACATCAACCGTTCGGGCACGCGCCGCGAGGACCTGCTCATCGAGCCGGAGCTGCTGCAGAAGATCTGGATCCTGCGCAAGCTGCTGCACGGCATGGACGAGATCGCGGCGATGGAGTTCCTGCTCGACAAGATGAAGAACACGAAGTCCAACGACGAGTTCTTCAGCTCGATGAAGCGCTGAGCCGGCGCGGAGTCGAACAAAAAAAGCCCCGCGCATGCGGGGCTTTTTCGTGGCGGCCGGCCGGGCCGCAAGCGGTCGCGAACGTCAGAGCGCGAGCTGCCGCAGGTCGGTCTGCAGCTTCAGCCGCGGCTCGCGCAGGCCGTCGAAGGCGTCCTGCCCGGTGACATCGCCCACGCCGGGCAGGCGCGCCGCGACCTGCTGGTCCATCCACGGCGCGTCGCGACGCGCGGTGCGGGTTTCCCAGGCCCATACGCCCGGCCGCGGCTCGCGGCGGTTCTCGACGGTGAAGTGGACGACGACCGCGCCGACGAGCTCGTCCGCCTGCAGTGGGCGGCCGGTGGGGTTGTCGATCGACAGCGTCCAGCGCGCGATGCCGCGCAGCGCGGCGGTCTCGAACCGCGCCAGCAGCTTCTGCACCTCGGCCTCGCGGCCCTTGCCATGCACCAGCGCACTCTGGCGGACGCTGACGTCGCGCAGGCTCCCGTCGGGGTTGGCCTGCACCGCCACCACGACGCGCACGTCGAACCCCGCCCCGGCGATTCCCTCGGGGTAATGGATGGGCGCACGCCTGGCGACCTTCAGCAGCGGCGCGTCCGCCGGCCGCTCGGCGCCATCGGGATCCGGAAACGTCACGTTCTCGATGCCCACGCGCAACGACCTGTCGGGCAGCTCCTGCGCCACCAGCGAAAGCCGCATGCGGGCGCGGGCGACCACCGGGCGGCCGTCCTGCAGCACCGGCTCGAAGCGGAAGCCGTCGACCATGGTCCGCAGGCGGCTGCGCAACGGCTCGCCCAGCTCGGTGATGGGTTCGTAGCCGGCGACGCGGCCGTCCGTGCCGACCTCGATCCACCCGTCCACGCGCGTGGCCAGCACCGGCGCCTGGATGACCAGCTCCTCGGCGACGGAGGGCGTGTACGGCAGGGGCGCGGCACGCAGGGGCGTGGCGAGCAGCGCGGCGAGCAGGGCGACGGCGAGCGGGCGCATGGCGATCTTCCTTGACGATGTCGCGGCAGGCTAGCGGCGACGGGCGGGCGGCGGCAAGCGCGATGCTCAGGCCGTGCCGGCCACCGCCTCGCGCGCGGCCAGCCCGGCGACGAGCACGCGGTTGCGGCCCTGGTGCTTGGCTTCGTACATGGCGGCGTCGGCCCGCGCCAGCCAGGCCTGGGTGTCCTCCCCCGGGGCCAGCACCGCGGCGCCGATGGACACGGTGACCGGGCGGCCGGCGGTGTGCAGCTGCGCGGCGACCTCTGCGCGCATGCCGTCGAGCAGCCCCTGCAGCGCCCGCTCGTCAACGCCCGGCAGCAGCAGCACGAACTCCTCGCCGCCATAGCGGAAGAGACGATCGCCGCTGCGGCAACGCGCCTCCACCAGGCGGGCAAAGGCCACCAGCACCTGGTCGCCCGCCTCGTGGCCGGCCTCGTCGTTGATGCGCTTGAAGCGGTCCAGGTCCATCACCGCCAGGCCCACGGGGATGCGATGGCGGCGGAAGGCCTCGGCCGCGATCAGCAGCTCGTGCTCCATGGAGCGCCGGTTGGCCACGCCGGTGAGCGGATCGCGCGAGGCCAGCGTCTCGAGCTGGCGCTGCTGCACGTGCGTCTGGTGGGCGAAGACGTAGGCCAGCAGACAGGCCACCGACGCGGCGGCGAAGTACATCAGCCGCTCGTGCAACGAACCGAAGGCGCTGCCTTCGACCGCCAGCCCGACGATCACGAGCACGGAGGCGCCCAGCGCCAGGCCGCGCGGCACCAGCAGGAAATTGGAGATGATCGCGGGGAACGACCACAGCGCGCCGGAGAGGCCGATCAGGCGGCCGATGACGATGCAGCCGGCGGTGGTGGTCGCCACCACGAGCAGGCTGGCGCGCGCGACGTCGCCACCGCGCCAGACATGCACCAGCGCGGCGGCCAGGCTGGCGACGACCAGCGTGTCCACGACCGCGGGCAGCATCGCGCCCTGCACGAAGCGGTAGACCGCGAACGGCCCCACGCCGAGGATCGCGACCACGCAGAACAGGACGAAGATCGCGAACTGGAAGTCCGTGCGAAGGCGCTGGAAGGACACCACGGCCCCCTGTTTCCGTAGTGAGCCTTCAATGGAACCACCCGGCCCCGACCCCTGCAAGCGGCAGCCGCCGGGCGGCGGGCCGCCCGGCTCAGCGGTCGCGCAGGAAGCGCGCCATTGAGATGTCGCGCGGGTTGCCGGGGGCGGCGAACTCGGCGGCGATGTCGACGAAGCCGCGCATCAGCGCCACCTCGCGCGGGGTGCGGCCCAGCGAGTCGCGCTGCTCGGGGTCGGCGCCGGCGCGCAGCAGGCGCTGCACCACCCCCGCCAGCCCGCGCAGCGCGGCCAGGTGCAGCGGGCCGAAGCCGCGCGGATCGCGCACGTCCAGCGTGGCGTCCTGGGCGAGCAGCTGCTCCAGCGCGGCGAGCAGCACGTCCTCGTCGGCGCCGGTACCGGGTTCGGCGCGCGCGCCCAGCAGGAGCAGCAGGGGGGTCGAACCCGCGGCAGCGGCGTTCACGTCGGCACCCGCGAGCATGAGGGTGTCCAGCAGCGCGAGCACGCGGGTGCGATCACGCGCGGTGAAGGCGTACATGGCGGCGCAGTGCAGCGCGGTGCGGCCCTGGGCGTCCACGGCGTCCACCTCGGCGCCCGCGCTGAGCAGGCGTGCCGCGAGTTCGGGCAGGCCCAGCGCGCAGGCGACCATCAGCACCGTGAGCTCGCCCGGCAGGCGCTGCTCCAGCGAGGCACCGGCACGCACCAGGCGGTCGACGATGTCGAGGTGGCGCATGCTCACCGCCGCCGACAGCGGGGTGGCGCCGGAACGCGCGGCCGACGTGCAGCGCTGCCTGCGGGCCGGCGGCAAGCACAACGACCTCGACCAGGTCGGCTACACCGCGCG
>NZ_SKFB01000008.1:0-134074 GCF_004344885.1 Lysobacter sp. N42 | reverse complement strand
AACGACAGCTGCATCGCACTCACCCCGATCACGGTGAGGCATTGTCGCGCAATCGGGCGGAGTTGTTCAGACCTTCCCTACGGCATGTTCCACCGCCGCTTCGCGCTGCCCGACAGCGCCGACCCGGATGGCATCACCGCGAGCGGGCGCAACGGCGTGCTCGAGATCAGCATCCCGAAGCGTCCGGAGACCACGCCGCGCCGCATCCAGGTGGGTAGTGGCGGCACCGCAGGCGAGGCCGGCACCCGCCAGTAAGCGAGCCATCGGGGCGACGTGGGCCGGTATGGCCGCGTCGCCCCGAGCGGGCGTGACTACACTACGGCCTGCGAGCGACGCTCGTGGGCCGTTTCAATTTGACCAGCCGGAGCGTCGATGCAGTTCAAGGACTACTACGAAATCCTCGGCGTCGAGCCGACCGCGGGCGATGCGGAGATCAAGACCGCCTACCGCCGGCTGGCGCGCAAGTACCACCCCGACGTGAGCAAGGAGCAGGGCGCGGAGGAACGTTTCAAGGCAGTCAACGAGGCCTACGAGGCACTGCGCGATCCCGCCAAGCGCCAGGCCTACGACCAGTTGCGCGCGCGCGGCTACCGGCCCGGCGATGACGTGCAGCCCGGGCCGCAGGGCTTCGAAGGTTTCGGTGGCGTCGACTTCGAGGAAATCTTCGCCGGCGGTGGAGCCGGCGGCGGGTTCAGCGACTTTTTCGAGAGCCTGTTCGGCCAGGCCCGCCGTGGCCCGGGCCGGCCCGGTGCCGGCCCGCGCACCGCGCCGCGGGGCGACACCCGCGCCAAGCTCGCGGTTCCGCTGGAGGCGGTGTACGCCGGCAGCAGCGTGCGCATCTCGGTGGCGGGCCGCACCCTCGACGTGCGTGTGCCCAAGGGCGTGCGGGAGGGGCAGGTCATCCGTCTCGCCGGCCAGGGGAGCCAGGGCGGCGATCTGCTGCTGGAGGTGGAATACGCCGCGCACCCGCAGTTCGAGGTCGATGGACGCAACGTCATCCACGTCGTGCAGGTCGCGCCCTGGGAAGCCGCGCTGGGCGCGACGGTCAGCGTGCCCACGCTGGGCGGACCCGTGGAACTGAGGATCCCGCCGAACTCGGATGCCGGGCGCAAGCTGCGCCTGCGTGGACGGGGCCTGCCGGGCGCCGCGCCGGGCGACCAGATCGTGGAACTGGAGGTCGTGGCGCCCCGGCCGCAGACGGTCGCGCAGATCCAGGCCTACGAGGGGCTGCGCGACGCGTTCGGCGGGGAGTGGAAGCGTTGAGCATCGGCCCCGGGCGTAGGCCCCGGGGCAGCGCCTTCGCGACAGGCGCGCGTCACCTCGTGCAGCGCCGGCGCGGGCGGCACGTCGCCGACGGAGGGGCGGCGCGATTGCGGCATGGGCTCGACCGCGCGGCGTGTCACGCCGCGTCGCGCACGGCTCAGCCCGGCATCAGCTGCCCGATGACCTCGGCCAGTTCGTTGTCGTTGAACGGCTTGGTGATGTAGGCCTTGGCCCCCTGCCGCATGCCCCAGACACGATCGGTGTCCTGGTCCTTGGTGGTGACCAGCACGATCGGAATGTGCTTGGTCGCCGGGTCCCGGCTGATCGCCCGCGTGGCCTGGAAGCCGTTGAGGTTGGGCATCACCACGTCCATGAGGATCAGGTCCGGCAGCTCGCGCTTGGCCGCCTCGACTCCCGCCGCCCCGTCCTCGGCCGTCAGGGCCTCGTGCCCGAGCTTCTCGACGAGGCGGCGGATGCCCATCAGCTGGGAGGGCGAGTCGTCGACGATCAGGATTCGGGCCATGGCGGGATCTCGGGAATTGACGCGATTCTAACGGGGCGCCACGGCAGTTCGACAAGCCTCAGAAACGCACCACGGTGCGTCCGAAGGAACCGCCGGCCAGCATGGTGGGAAAAACCGAGGGCAGCTCGTCGAGCGTGACCTCGCGGGTACGGATCCGGTCCAGGTGTGCGGGCTTCCAGTCGGAGGCCAACCGCTCCCAGATCCGCTCGCGCACCGGGCGCGCGGTGCCCGCGGAGGCGACGCCCAGCAGGGAGACGCCGCGGATGATGAAGGGCATGACGGTGGTCTGCAGCTCCGCGCTCGCGGCAAGCCCGGCGGTGGCGACGTTGCCGTACGGGGCGGTCTGCGCCAGCAGGCTCGCAAGCATCGTGCCGCCGACGTTGTCCAAGCCGCCGCCGAAGCGCGCCGACTCCATCGCGCGTTTCGTCGACAGCGCGTCGCGCCCCAGCACCTCGCGCGCGCCGATCGAGCGCAGGAACCCGGCCTGGTCGGCCTTGCCGCTGATGGCGTGCACCTCGAAGCCGGCGCGGGTGAAGATGTCGATCGCGAGCATGCCGACGCCGCCGCTGGCGCCGGTCACCGCGAGCGGGCCGTGGTCGGGCGACTGCCCGTTCTCCAGCATGCGATGCAGGGCGAGCGCGGCGGTGAAGCCCGCGGTGCCGAGTGTCATCGCCTCGCGCAGGTCCAGCCCGGCGGGCAGGGGGACGGTCCACTCCGCTTCCAGCCGCGCGTACTCGCAATAGCCGCCGTCGCGCGTTTCCGACAGCCCGCAGCCGGTGACGAGGACGGCGTCGCCCTCGCGGAAGCGCAGATCGCGGCTCTCGACCACCCGGCCGGCCACGTCGATGCCGCCCACCAGCGGGAACCGGCGCAGGATCTTGCCCTCGCCGGTGCCGGCCAAGGCGTCCTTGTAGTTGACCGACGAGTACTCCGTGCGGATCACCACCTCGCCTGGCGCGAGGTCGTCCAGCGACAGCGATTCGATGCCGCTGCGGTAGCCGCGATCGTCGTTGTGGATGCGGAAGGCACGGAAGGAAGCGGGCGTCGTCATGTCGGCTCGTGCATGCGGGGGCACGGGCATCGTAGCCCGCGCGACGTCAGCGGCGAAGCTCGCGGCGGTGCTTCTCGTCGAGCCACTTTTCCGCCTGCGCGGGCGTGTAGGCTCGCATCCACGCGAGCATCGCGCCGGCATCGTCGCCGTGCCAGAGGTCCGCGCGCTGGGCGGGATGCAGGAAGCGCTCTTCGACCATGCGGTCCAGCATCGCGATCAGCGGCTGCCAGAAGCCGTCGACATCGAGGAAGGCGCAGGGCTTGTCGCCCAGGCCGAGCTGGCGCCAGGTCAGCATCTCGAACATCTCGTCCAGCGTGCCGAAGCCGCCGGGCAGGGCGACGAAGGCGTCGGCCAGGTCGAACATGCGCGCCTTGCGCGTATGCATGTCGGTCACGACCTCGAGCCGGGTGAGGCCGCGATGCGCGACTTCCCAGTTCACCAGCTGCTCGGGGATGACGCCGACCACCTCGCCGCCGGCCTCAAGCGCCGCATCCGCAACGATGCCCATCAGCCCCACGTTGCCGCCGCCGTAGACGACGGTGAGCCCCTCGGCGGCCAGGCGGCGGCCGAGCTCCGCCGCGCGTTCGGCGTAGACGGGGCGGGCGCCGGAGTTGGAGCCGCAGTAGACGCAAACGGATTTCATCGGTCTTTCCAGGGGCTGAAACGCGCGACGCCAGACTTTCGCCTGGCGTCGCGCAGTGCGATGTGCGGGCGATCAGTTCGCCTTGTGGATGGCCCGCTTGTGCACGGCCATCGCCGCGTCGTGCACGGCTTCCGACAGCGAGGGATGCGCATGGCAGATGCGGGCCAGGTCGTCCGCCGAGCCCTTGAACTCCATGGTCAGCACGCCTTCGTGCACCAGCTCGGACACGTTGGCGCCCACCAGGTGCATGCCCAGCACCGTGTCCGTTTCGGCATGCGCGAGCACCTTCACGAAGCCTGCCGGCTCGGCCATCGCGACCGCACGGCCGACGGCCGCGAACGGGAAGCTGCCGGCCTTGTACGGCACGCCCTCGGCCTTGAGCTGCTCCTCGGTCTTGCCGACCCAGGCGATCTCCGGCTCGGTGTAGATCACCCACGGGATCGTATCGAAGTTGACGTGGCCCGGCAGGCCCGCGATCAGCTCGGCCACCGCGATGCCTTCCTCGAAGCCCTTGTGCGCCAGCATCGGGCCGCGCACGCAGTCGCCGATGGCCCACACGCCGTCGACCCCGGTGTGGCAGTGCTCGTCGACCACGATCTGGCCGCGCTCGTTGAGCTGCACGCCGGTGCCCTCGGCCAGCAGGCCCCTGGTCGCAGCGCGGCGCCCCACGGCCACCAGCAGCTTGTCGACGACCAGCTCCTGCGCGGCGCCCGAGGCATCGGTGTAGCTCACGTGCACGCCGTCGGCCTGCACGTCGGTATTCGACACCTTGCAGCCCAGGCGGATGTCCAGGCCCTGCTTCTTGAACTCGCGCGCGGCGACCTTGCTGGCCTCGCCGTCGGCGGCGGAGAGGAACGTCGGCATGCCCTCGAGGATCGTGACCTGCGCGCCGAGGCGGTTCCACACGCTGCCCAGCTCCAGGCCGATCACGCCGGCGCCGATCACGCCGAGGCGCCTTGGCACTTCGGTGAAGTCCAGTGCGCCGACGTTGTCGACGATGTGCTCGCCGAACTTCGCGAACGGCAGCTCGATCGAATCGGAACCGGCGGCGAGGATCACGTTCGTGCCCTTGAGCTCGACCGTCGTACCGTCGTGCTGCTTCACCACGACGACGTTGCCCGGCTGCAGCTGGCCGAAGCCGTAGAACGCGCTCACCTTGTTCGCCTTGAACAGCTGGGCGATGCCGCCGGTGAACTGCTTCACGATCTTGTCCTTGCGGCCGACCATCGTGGCGACGTCGATCTTCGCCTCGCCGAAGGCGATGCCGTGGTCGGCGAAGATGTGGTGCATGTTCCAGAACTGGCGGGAGCTGTCGAGCAGCGCCTTGGACGGAATGCAGCCCACGCGCAGGCAGGTGCCGCCGAGGGCGGGCTTGCCGTCCTTGCCGAGCGCCGCGTCGATGCAGGCGGTCTTCAGGCCGAGCTGCGCGGCGCGGATGGCCGCGTGGTAGCCGGCGGGGCCGGCGCCGATGACGACGACGTCGAAGTGCTGTTGTTCGGTCATGGTGTCGATGCCTTTGCTTGTCCTTCTCCCTGCGGGAGAAGGTGGCGCGCAGCGCCGGATGAGGGGAAACGGAGCGAGGATGGTCGTCGGCGGTGGAAGCGGTGCGGCTTCGTCGACCCCTCACCCCAACCCCTCTCCCGGTGGGAGAGGGGTTTCACAGCGTCGCGCCCGACTTACATCCCGAGCAGCATCCGGTGCGGGTTCTCCAGCTGGTTCTTGATGTCGACCAGGAACAGGACCGCGTCCTTGCCGTCGATGATGCGGTGGTCGTAGGACAGCGCGATGTACATCATCGGCGCGGCGATCACCTGGCCGTTCTCGACGATCGCGCGCTCCTTGATCGCGTGCATGCCGAGGATCGCCGACTGCGGCGGGTTGACGATGGGCGTGGACATCAGCGAGCCGAAGGTGCCGCCGTTCGTGATCGTGAACGTGCCGCCCTGCAGGTCCTCGAGGCCCAGCTTGCCGTCGCGCGCCTTCTTGGCGTACTCGGCGATGCCCTTCTCGATGTCGGCGAAGCCCATGCGCTCGACGTTGCGCAGCACCGGCGTGACCAGGCCCTTGTCGGTGGCGACGGCGATCGAGATGTCGGCATAGCCGTGGTAGATGACGTCGTTGCCGTCCACCGACGCGTTGATGATCGGATGGCGCTGCAGCGCGTTCGCGGCGGCCTTGGCGAAGAAGCTCATGAAGCCGAGCTTGATGCCGTTGGCCTTGACGAAGTCGTCCTGCAGCTCCTTGCGCATCTCCATGACCTTGGCGAGGTTGACCTCGTTGAACGAGGTCAGCATCGCGATGGAGTTCTTCGACTGCATCAGGCGCTCGGCGATGCGCGCGCGCATGCGCGTCATCGGCACGCGCTCTTCCGGACGCGCGCCCTGTGTGCCACCCACGGCGGCGCCGGACTTCGCGTAGTTGACGATGTCTTCCTTCGTTACCGCGCCGCGGCGGCCGGTGCCCTGCACGTCGGCGGCGTTGACGCCGGAGGTCTCGGCGGCGAAACGCGCACCCGGCGGAAGCTGGGCATTGGCCGCGCCAGCGGTCGCGCCCGGCGCCGGCTGCTGCGCGGCGGACTTCGGCATGACGGGCTGGGCCTCGTTGGTGGTGGCCGCGTCGTTCTTCGCGTCGGCCACTTGCGCCGGCGTGACGGCGGGTGCGGCCGCGGCGGCACCGGCCTCGACGATCGCGATCACCTGCTCGCTGTTCACCGTCGCGCCCGTGTCGAAGCGGATCTCCTTGAGCACGCCGTCGACCGGCGAGGGCACTTCGAGCACGACCTTGTCGGTCTCGAGGTCGACGAGGTTCTCGTCGCGCTTGACCGCGTCGCCGGGCTTCTTGTGCCAGGTGGCGATGGTGGCGTCGGAGACCGACTCGGGCAGCACGGGAACCTTGATTTCGGTGCTCATGGGGAAGCGTCCTGGGAGAAGTGGGGATGCGGCAGGAGGAGCGGGCGGGGCGCGGGGATCACTCCTCGCACGCCTCGCCGGTAAGCGGGTTGACGAGCGCGTCGGCGATCAGCTGGTTCTGCTCGCGCACGTGGTCGGCGAAGTGGCCGGCCGCCGGCGAGGGCGAACGCGCGCGGCCCGCGTAGTGCAGCGACTGCTTCGCGCCCAGGCAGGCGACCAGATGGTGGCGGATCTGGTACCAGGCGCCCTGGTTCATGGGCTCTTCCTGGCACCACACCACGTCCCTGGCCGCATAGCGTGCGAGCTCGGCGCGCAGTTCCGCGCGCGGGAACGGGTAGAGCTGCTCGATGCGGATGATCGCGACGTCGTCGGCGCCGCGCTTCTGCATGTCCTCGATGAGGTCGTAGTAGACCTTGCCGCCGCAGAGCACCACGCGCTTGGCCTTCTTCGGGCTGGCGTAGACGTCGGGGATGAGCTTCTGGAAGGTGCCGGTGGCCAGCTCGTCCAGCGAGGACACCGCGAGCTTGTGGCGCAGCAGCGACTTCGGCGTCATCACCACCAGCGGCTTGCGCGTGGTCATGAGCATCTGGCGGCGGATCATGTGGTAGGCCTGCGCCGGCGTGGTCGGGGTGCAGACGATCATGTTGTCGAGCGCGCACAGCTGCAGGTAGCGCTCCAAGCGCGCGGAGCTGTGCTCCGGGCCCTGGCCCTCGTAGCCGTGCGGCAGGAACAGCGCCAGACCGCAGAGGCGGCCCCACTTGGCCTCGCCGGAGGACAGGAACTGGTCGATGACCACCTGCGCGCCGTTGGCGAAGTCGCCGAACTGGCCTTCCCAGATGTCCAGCGTCATCGGATCGGCGGTGGAGTAGCCGTACTCGAAGGCCATCACCGCTTCCTCGCTGAGCAGCGAGTCGATGATCTCCACGTCCTTCGGGTTCGACACCAGGCCACGCAGGGGCAGGTAGTACTCGTCGGTCGTCTGCTCGTGCAGGATCGCGTGGCGGTGGAAGAACGTGCCGCGGCCGCAGTCCTGGCCGACCAGGCGCAGCCTGTAGCCCTGGTCCAGCAGCGTGGCGTAGGCGAGGTTCTCCGCGAAGCCCCAGTCGCCCGCGAGCTCGCCCGCGGTCATGCGGCGGCGGTCCTCGTAGATCTTCGCCACGCGCGGATGCAGCTTGATGCGCTCGGGAATCGTGGTGATCGCCGTCGCGAGCTCGACCAGGCGGCTGCGGTCGAAGCTCGTGTCCACCGGCTCGGCGAGCTTGCCGGCCAGGAAACGCGACCAGTCGGGGGTGAACTCGTCGGGCTTGACGTCGACCACTTCCGCCGTGACCTCGCCCGCGTCGAGCTTGGCGCGGTAGGCATCGGCGACGGCCTGCGCGTCGGCCTCGCCGATCACGCCGTCGGCCACGAGGCGGCGCGCGTACAGCTCGCGCGGCGTCGGGTGCTTGCGGATCACCTGGTACATCAGCGGCTGCGTCGCCGCCGGCTCGTCGGCCTCGTTGTGGCCGTGGCGGCGGTAGCAGACCAGGTCGATGACCACGTCCTTGCCGAAGGTGTTGCGGAAGTCCAGCGCGAGCTCGCCGCAGAACAGGACGGCGTCCGGATCGTCGCCGTTCACGTGCAGCACGGGTGCGCCGACCATCTTGGCCACGTCCGTGCAGTAGAGCGTCGAACGCGCATCCTGCCGCTCGCTGGTGGTGAAGCCCACCTGGTTGTTGATGACGATGTGCACCGTGCCGCCGACCGCGAAGCCGCGGGCCTGCGACATCTGGAACAGCTCCATCACCACGCCCTGGCCGGCGAAGGCGGCGTCGCCGTGCATCAGCACGGGGATGACCTGGCGGCGCGAATCGTCGCCACGGCGCGTCTGGCGCGAGCGCGCGCTGCCGGCGACCACGGGGTCGACGATCTCCAGGTGCGACGGGTTGAACGCGAGTGCGAGGTGCACCGGGCCGCCGGGCGTGGCGACGTCGGCGGAGAAGCCCATGTGGTACTTGACGTCGCCCTGGTGGGCGAGGTCCGTGTGCATGTGCTCGAACTTGCCCTCGAACTCGTCGAACAGGTGGCGCGGCGGCTTGCCGAGCGTGTTGACGAGCACGTTGAGGCGGCCGCGGTGGGCCATGCCCATCACGACTTCCTTCGCGCCCTGGGTGCCGGCGCGGCGGATCATGTCGTCGAGCAGCGGGATCAGTGCGTCGCCGCCTTCCAGCGAGAAGCGCTTCTGGCCGACGTATTTGGTGCCCAGGTACCGCTCCAGGCCGTCGGCCGCGGTGAGGCGCTCGAGCACGCGCCTGCGGTCCTCGGCACTGCGCGCGTAGCGCCCCCCGGCCTTCTCCATGCGCTCGTACAGCCAGCGGCGCTGCTCGGCCTCGGCGATGTGCATGAACTCCGCGCCGATTGACCCGGTGTAGGTCGACTTCAGCAGCGAGACGAGGTCGCCGAGCTTCATGCGGTCGCGGCCCGCGACGCCGCCGGTGCTGAATTCCGCCGACAGGTCGCGCTCGGACAGGCCATGGAAGCCCAGTTCGAGGTCGGGCGCCTCGGGCTTCTTCTCCAGGCCCAGCGGATCGAGCTGCGCGGCCAGGTGGCCGCGCGAACGGAAGGCGATGATCAGCTTGCCGACGGCGCGCTGGCGCTCGTCACCGGCTTCGCTGCCGCCCGCGGCGACCATCCCGCGGGAGGCCTGGCGGCCGGCCTCGGCGATGGATTCGATCACGGCCGAATGCGGGACCTCGGCGGTCGAACCCCTCCTCACGCCATCGAAGTAGGCCTTCCATTTCGGGTCCACGCTGTCCGGCGCGACCAGGTACTGCTCGTACAGGTCCTCGACAAAGGCGGCATTCGCGCCGAGCTGGGAGGACTGGGCAAACTGCTTCAGGAGGCTGTCCACGATGAGGGTCGGGATCTCGGAGGGGCGGCGGGAGGCGCCGTGGAGGCCGCGCCGGGGCATGCGCGCGGGCCGGACGGAAACGGGGGCGCCAAAGAAGCCGAATTATAGCGGGAGCGGGAGGTTAGGCGGCCATCGTCCGATGGTGGAACGCTCAGATGCCGAGCGCGCGCAGCTCCGTTGCCGGCCGTGCGCGCTCCCAGGCGGCATCGAAGACCGTGCGCAGCTGGCGCATGCGCGCCGCGCCGTCGAGCATGACCTCGCCCTCCAGGCGGTGCCCCAGCGGGCGGAAATACCAGCCGCCGGTGTCGCTGGCGGCGAAGGCCGACGGGTAGTTCAGGTCGACGGGCTCGTCGATCACGCGGATGGCGAACGCCGTGGGCAGCCGCTGGGCCAGTGCGATCAGCGGGGCATGGGCGCGCTGGGGCGCGGCCACGTCCTGCAGCAGCAGGCGCACCTCGCCGCCACGAACGGCCAGCCGGCGGAAGGCGGCGAGCACCTCCGGGCGGTCGAGCAGGCCGGGGTCGAGATCGCGCGAGTAGATGATGGCGGCGCGCCGGGCCGAGGCGAGCACGGCGACCACTGCCGCCTGTGCCTGCGGGGCGGTCTCGATGGCGGCCGGGCGGCCCAGCGGGCGCTGCATGGCCTGGTGCTGTATACCGGCTTCCTCGAAGCGCTCGCCGACCGGAATGAAGCCCTCCGCCGCGTAAAAACCTTCGGCATCGACCTGCGCATGCAGGTGGACCTCGGCCAGGCCCGCCTCGGCTGCCCGGCGAAGCAGCAGGCGCAGCATCGCGAGCCCGACGCCGCGGCCGCGCCAGTCGCGCAGCACCGCCATGCGGCCGATCTTCCCGTCCGGCGCCAGGCGCCCGGTGCCGATCGCACGGCCCTCGGCGTCGCGCGCGATCACGTGGGCGCACAGCGGGTCGAGGGCGTCGCGTTCGAGCTCGGCCGGAACCTGCTGCTCCTCGACGAAGACGGCATCGCGCACGGCCCGCAGGGCCTGCAGGTCGGCGGCGTAGTCGGCGAACGCGACGTCGAAACGGCTCATGCCGCCTCCTCGTTCAGATGGTAGTGGCCGCTGGCGGCGAGCTCGCAGACGGCGGCCCGGCCCTGTGGCGACAGCCCCGCCCAGTCCGCCCCGCCGATGCTTTCCGCATTGGCCAGACGGCGCGCGTCGGCCAGTGGCAGGGCCAGTACGTGGCCGGCGACGTACAGGTGCGCCCCGCGCGCCGCCCGGCGCCAGGCCATGCGGGAGAACGGATTGCGCAGCAGGCGTGCGCCCTCGGCCATGGCGCGGCCGATGCGCGCCGGATCCAGGTCGGCGTCGGGCGCGGCCACGATGCCGGCGCTGCGGTAGGTGGTGATGAAGCGCCCGAACCAGTCGCCCAGCCGCTCCGGGTCGTTCATGCGCAGCATGTTCAGCGCCTCCACCACGCGGCCCATCGCCGCGGCATCGATCTCGAAGGGATCCCGGGCGGGGGCGAGGTCGGGATCGTGGTAGCGCAGTGCCTCGTCGGCATCGGCGGCCAGCGTGTCGACGAAGTCGCCCAGCAGCTCGGCCGCGGAGGGCGCGCGCATGCCGACCGAGAAGGTGAGGCAGGCGTCCTCGGCCACGCCATGGTGCGGTACGCCGGGCGGCAGGTAGAGCATGTCGCCCGGTGCCAGCACCCAGTCGTGGGTGGGCGTGAACTCACGCAGCAGCTTGATTTCGGCATCGTCGCGGAAATCGAGCGGCGGGCTGGGCGAGGCGTCGATCTGCCAGCGGCGATGGCCCTTGGCCTGCAGCAGGAAGACGTCGTACTGGTCCACGTGCGCGCCCACCGACCCGCCCGGCGCCGCGAAGGAGATCATGACGTCGTCGATGCGCCAGCGCGGCAGGAACGCGAAGTGCGCCAGCAGCGCGGCGACGTCGGCGTCCCACTTGTCGCCGTCCTGCACCAGCAGCGTCCAGTCGCGCTGCGGCATGCCGGGGAATTCGTCTTCGGCGAACGGGCCGGTGCGCAGCGTGTAGCGGTCGGTGGCGCGGTCGTGGCTGATGATGCGCGACAGCGCCATCTCCTCGCAGGCCAGGCCGGCGAGGTCCTCGGGCTCGATGGGCGTGACGAAGCCCGGGAAGGCGTTGCGGATCAGCAGCGGCCGCTTCTGCCAGAACTCGCGCAGGAAGCGCGCCGGCGGCATGCCGAGCGGGGGGCGCTTGCGGGCGTCGATCTCGATCATGGCGTGGCGCGTTCCTCGGCGAGGCGGGACTCGAGCCGGCGCTCGGCGGCGTCGGCATAGGCACGGCAGGCGCCGGGTTCGGCGAGCGGCCGGGTCGCGCCCGGGCCCAGCCGCGACCATAGCGCGGAGGCCTGCGGATGCGGCGTCAGCAGCAAGTCGCAGGGCAGGCCGCGGACGCGGCTGAAGCTGGCCTCGAACGCGGGCAGCACCTGGGGATGCGTGGCGGCGTCGCTGAAGCGGTAGGCCGGCGCGGAGACCGCGGTCAGGCTGTCGACGAAGACGATGTCGAGGCAGGCGCCGGCCTGGCAGGAGCGCCAGGTCCAGCTGGTGCCGCCCGGCGCGTGGCCCGGCGTGGCGTGCGCCGTGAAGGCGAGCGGGCCCAGGCGCAGCACGCCGCCGTTGGCGATGGGATGCGTCGCGCCCGTGCCGGCGCCGGCGAAATCCGGCAGCGCGCCGTGCTGCGGGTCGGCCGGCGTACTGAGCCCGCTGCGCAGGGCCGGCAGGGCCGCGTCGAGGGCGACGAGGCTGGCGCCGGACGCGCGCTGCAGGGCTGCGAGGCCGCCCGCGTGGTCCACGTGCGCATGGGAATTGAGCAGGTAACGCACGTCCTCGACGCGGAAGCCGAGCGCGCGGATGTTGGCCATCACCTGCGGGGCGGCCTCGGCGGCGCCGGCGTCCAGCAGCACGTGGCCGGCATCCGACGTCACCAGCAGGGCGGTGATGCCGCAGGTGCCGACGTACCAGGTGCTGCCGTGCACGTGGCGGGGCGTGGCGGGGTCGTTCCAGCCGGCGTCGTCGGCGCAGCGGCCGGATGCGTTCTCAGCCTCGGCGGCCGCGTGCGGGCGCGCGGCGGCGGCCGTGGCCGTGCCGCCTGCCGGGAGCGCGTGCGTCGCGGCGCAGCCCGTTGCGGCGAGCACGCCCGCGAGCGCGAGCGCGCGCATCAGACCTCGCGCGCGAGCGTGGCCGCGCGGCCGATATAGGTGGCCGGCGTCATCTCCACCAGGCGCTGCTTGGCCTCGGCCGGCAGTTCCAGGCCGGCGATGAACCCGCGCATGGCCTCCTCGCTGATGCCGTGGCCCCGCGTGAGCGCCTTGAGCTGCTCGTAGGGCTGCGGCAGGCCGTAGCGGCGCATCACGGTCTGCACCGCCTCCGCCAGCACCTCCCAGGAAGCGTCGAGGTCGGCGGCCAGGCGCTCGGGATTCGCGCTGAGCTTGCCGAGGCCGCGCATCAGGGCGTCGAAGCCGATCAGCGCATGGCCGAACGCGGTGCCCAGGGCGCGCAGCACGGTGGAGTCGGTCAGGTCGCGCTGCCAGCGGCTGATGGGCAGCTTGGCGGCGAAATGCTCGAAGAGCGCATTGGCGATGCCGAAATTGCCCTCGGCGTTCTCGAAGTCGATGGGATTGACCTTGTGCGGCATGGTGGAGCTGCCCACCTCGCCGGCTTTCACCGCCTGCTTGAAGTATCCCAGCGAGATGTAGCCCCAGACGTCGCGGCACAGGTCGATGCAGATCGTGCCGATGCGCTTCATCGCGTCGGAGATCTCGGCCACGCCATCGTGGGGCTCGATCTGGGTGGTATAGGGCTGCCAGGCCAGGCCCAGCGATTCCACGAAGCGCTGCGAGAACGTGTGCCAGTCCACGTCCGGGTAGGCGGCCATGTGCGCGTTGTAATTGCCCACCGCGCCGTTGATCTTGCCCGGCATGGGCAGGGCTTCGAGCACCTGGCGCTGGCGCTCCAGGCGCGCCACGACGTTGGCGATCTCCTTGCCGACGGTGGTCGGCGAGGCCGTCTGCCCGTGCGTGCGCGAGAGCATCGGCAGCTCGGCATGGGCATGGGCCATGCCGCGCAGCTTGGCGATCAGCTCGCGCAGGCGCGGCAGCAGCACGTCCTCGCGCGCCTCGCGCAGCATCAGGGCGTAGCTGAGGTTGTTGATGTCCTCGGACGTGCAGGCGAAGTGCACGAACTCCAGCGAAGGCGCGAGCTCGGCGTCGTCCTTCAGCCGCTCCTTGATGAGGTACTCGACCGCCTTGACGTCGTGGTTGGTCGTGCGCTCGATCTCCTTGACGCGTGCAGCGTCCTGCGCCGTGAGGCCGTCGGCGAAGGCGCGCAGCCGGGCGACGGCGGCGTCGGAAAAGGCCGGCAGCTCGGCGATGGCGGGCTCGGCGGCGAGCGCGACCAGCCACTCCACCTCTACCTTCACCCGCGCCTTGATGAGCCCGAACTCGGAGAAGATCGGCCGCAGCGCGTCCACCTTGCCGGCGTAGCGGCCGTCGAGCGGGGAGAGGGCGAGCAGCTGGGTTTCGACGGACGGGGTCATGGGCGGGGCGGCGGCGGTGGGGCGGTGATTTTACAGCGCCGCCGCATGGGGCCCGCTGCGCCTTCATCGCGCTCGGCGTAGGCTCGCGGCGTTCCCACCGGAGGCGGCCATGGCGAAGGCGAGTCAGGACTACCGCATCGAGCGCGACAGCATGGGCGAGCTGCAGGTGCCCGTGGATGCGCTCTGGGGCGCGCAGACGCAGCGCGCCGTCGAGAATTTTCCGATCTCCGGGCGGCCCATGCCGCGGGGCTTCATCGAAGCGCTGGGGCTGATCAAGGCCTCGGCCGCCGAGGTGAACGGGGGGCTCAAGCTGCTCGACGCCGATGTCGCCCGCGCGGTGGCGCAGGCCGCCCAGCGCGTGGCGGACGGCGAGTTCGACGCGCACTTCCCGATCGATGTGTTCCAGACCGGCTCGGGCACCTCGAGCAACATGAACGCCAACGAGGTCATCGCGCACCTGGCCTCGACGTCGCGCCGCCGCGTGCATGCCAACGACCACGTCAACCTGGGCCAGAGCAGCAACGACGTGATCCCGACCGCGATCCGCGTGTCGGCGACGGTCGCCTGCGCGCGCGACCTGTTGCCGGCGCTCAAGCACCTGCGCGGGACCATCCAGAAGCGGGCCCGGCCGCTGGCCAGGGTGACCAAGACCGGGCGCACGCACCTGATGGACGCGATGCCGCTCACCTTCGCCCAGGAGTTCGGCGCCTGGGCCTCGCAGCTGGAGTCGGCGCGCATGCGCATCGAGGACGCCCTGGGGCGGCTGCGACGCCTGCCGATCGGCGGTACCGCGGTGGGCACGGGCATCAATGCCGACCCGCGCTTCTCCGCGCGGATGGCGCGCGCACTGAGCAGGCGCGCCGGCGTGCGCTTCGAAGCGGCGGACGACCGCTTCGAGGGGATCGCTTCGCAGGATGATGCCGTCGAACTCTCGGGCCAGCTCAATGCGCTGGCGGTGGCGCTGATGAAGATCGCCAACGACCTGCGCTGGATGAACTCGGGACCGCTGGCGGGGCTGGGCGAGATCGAGTTGCCGTCGTTGCAGCCGGGCAGCTCGATCATGCCGGGCAAGGTCAACCCCGTGGTGCCCGAGGCGGTGGCCATGGTCTGCGCCCAGGTGATGGGCCACCACGCGGCGATCACCGTGGCCGGGCAGAGCGGCAACTTCCAGCTCAACGTGATGCTGCCGCTGATCGCCTACGACCTGCTCGACTCGATCGGGCTGCTGGCGAACGCCATGCGGCTGCTGGCCGATCGCGCCATCGCCGGCTTGAGAATCCGCGAGGACCGCGTGCGCGAGGCCCTGGACCGCAACCCGATCCTGGTCACCGCGCTCAACCCCATGATCGGCTACGAAAAAGCCGCCGCGATCGCCAAGCAGGCCTACCGCGAAGGGCGGCCGGTGCTGGAGGTCGCGGCGGAGGGGAGCGGGTTGCCGATGGCGCAGTTGCGCGCGCTGCTGGATCCCGCAGCGCTCACCCGGGGCGGCATCCGGGAGGGAATGGGCGGCGGCGGCTAGCCGCGCACGCGTCCGCTACGGGCGCGGCGCGGGCGGGCCGCACCGGCGTCAGCCGGTGATGTCCGGCAGCGCCGGCATGCCGGGCTTGCCGATCACCGCGCTGGCCGTGGCACCGGCCTGGGCTTCGCCCTTTGCCGGCGCCTGCGGGGCCGCGGGCGGCGACGGCGGCTGCGGCGCGGCCGGCGGCTCGCCGTCCGCGGCGTCCTTGCGGCAGTCGTCGATGTCGCTCGGGTCCATCTTCGCGTAGGGCGCGAAGGCCGGCAGCGCGGCGGCGAGCTTCTGCTGCGCGTCGTAGAGCGCGGGCAGGCGGTCGCAGAGCTGCAGCGCCGCCTTGCGGATGGGCTCGGCCTGCGCTTCCACGCGCTTTTCCACCTCGTCCGGGTTGCCGCTGAAGACCCCGCGCAGTGCCTCGCCCACCGCACGGGTGGCCAGGCGCGCGCCCTGCACGCCGACGTCCATGCCGGCCGAGGCCACGCCCACGAGCTCGGCGCGATAGGCCAGCACGAGTGCGCGCTGGGCATCGGTCACCGGCACGGGCTTGCCTTCGATCAGCAGGTCGCCCTGCGGTGTGATCTCGGCCTTGCCCGGGCCCTTGTTGCCGATGCTGATGTTCCCGGTGGCCATTTCGCGGCGGCCCTTATCCATGGCCTCCTCGACATTGCGGGCGATGAGGCCCGGGTCGTCCTGCGACCCGTTGGCGTTTTCCGGCGGCTGCGCCTGGCAGGCGGCGAGCGACGCGACGAGCGCGGCGCAGAGGATGGTGCGGACGATCTTCATCGGTGGGCTCTCCGGAATCGTGTCAGCGCAGCGCGAGGTCGCGCCGGACATCGGCCTCGCAGCTGGCGATGTCCTGGCTGCCCAGCGTGGCATAGGGGCGGAAGGCGGGCAGGGTGGTGGCCAGCGCCTGCTGCGAATCGCGCAGCTGCGGCAGGCGGCGGCAGACCTGCAGGATGGCCGGCTGGAGTTCCTGCTTGACGACGGCTTCCACGCGCCGTTCGAGCGAGCCGGTCAGCGCGCCGGCGATCAGCCGGAACATGGAGACGTCGGTGGCCTCGATCGCCACCAGCGCGGCCTTCTCGCCCGCCTCGATGCCGGCCCTGGCCACGTCGATCACCTGCGCGCGGTAGTCGAGCAGCTGCCGGCGCTGGGCGGCGTCGACGGCGACCGCCCTGCCGTCGATCAGCAGATCGCCTGCGGGGGTGATCTCGCCCTTGGGCTGGTCGCGACCGGTGGCCCCGGCCTTGCGGTCGCGCCTGCCCAGGCGCAGCGAATCGCCCAGAGGCAGGTTTTCCGTTTCGAGCCGGGCGCGTTCCCGTGCGAGCTCGGCGCGGAGCTCCTTGCGTGCCTGGTCGAGTTCGCGGCCGATTTCCGAACGCTCGCCGGCATGCGAGGCCAGCGGAAGCAGTGCGACCAGGAGCAGAGCGGTACGGATGGACTTCATGGCGGGCCTTCGCTGGTGCGTGGTCGAGGGGCGTGGGCGTGGAACGGATCCGGCGCCGGGGGGGGGAGCCCGGCGGGTGGCCGGGCTCCGGTGCGGGCAACGAGGCCTCAGCCCTCGTCGCGCCAGCGGCGCAGGCGCACCGCCGCGAGGATCATCAGCACCCCCACCACCACGCCGATCCAGAGGTCGGCCGAACCGGCGAGCGTCCAGTTGTCGGCCGCGTTGACGAGCAGGCTCAGGTCGTTGGGTTCCTGGACGCGGTCGGCGGAGACGCCGTCCAGCCGCGGCAGCCAGCTGGCCGGGAAGACGCTGAGCAGGCTGCGGTAGGCGACGGCGTACCACAGCGGGCCCACGTCGTAGCCCAGGCCGAGCACCACGTTCGCGAAGCTCACCAGGGCGCAGCCGAGCACCGGGATCATCACCGCCCACAGGAAGGGCTTGGTGCGCGCGGCGGCCGAGCAGAACATCAACCAGCCCACGGCGGGCAAAGCCCAGAGCGCGTACAGCGGGATCATGGCCAGCACGTTGCCGATCACGCGGAACGGGTGGGAGTGCATGAACACGCCGCTGGCACCGGGCACGCCGTTGACCGTGGTGGTCAGGGCGGCAACCACCCAGAAGGCGATGCCGAACGCGATGCCGATGGCGACCGCGAGCATCGGCGCCAGGCCAAGCGCCCAGGCGAGCTTCGAGCCCACCGTGCCGGCGTCGGATACCGGCAGCGACTTCCAGAACAGCACGCTGCGGTCCTTGCGGTCGTCGTACAGGCAGCCGAGTGCGTAGAAGAAGACGACGAAGCCCAGCACCACCAGGGCAAGGGCGATGCCGCCGAACAGCGCGCCATCGCCGACACCGCCGAGCAGCTTGGCGATCCGCTCGGGATCGTCGACGCTGACCTCGAAGTCGTTGCCCGAGCGCCGCTTGGCGATGGTGAGCCCCACCGAGGCGAGCACGGTGAAGAGCAGGGCGATGCCGCCGGCGATCAGCGGGGCCCAGAAGAAGCCCCCCTTGTGCTCCCAGAACTCGCGCCTGAGCAGCAGCTTGAACTTGTGCGTTGCGTGCGGCGCGGCCACGGGGCGGCGCTGCGGCAGGGTGTCGGTGATCGCGTTCATGCGTAGGTCCCCTTCATGGTGGACACGAACAGGTCGGCCAGGCCGGGCGTGCGGGTTTCGCCGAGGGTTTCGAGGCGGTCGGCGGGCGCCCCGTCGAACAGCATCACGGTCTTGCCGAAGGGCAGGGCACGCTCGTCGACTGGCCCCAGGGCGCGGGCCTCGTCGAGGCGCGTCGCATCGACCAGCACCTCGACGTAGCGCTCGCCCAGCGTGTCCATGGGCGCGTCGAGCACGATCTTGCCGTCGCGGATGAACATCACGTCGGTGAGGATGTGCTCGATCTCCTCGACCTGGTGGGTCGTGACGATGATCGTCTTCTCCTCGTCGAAGTAGTCCTCCAGCAGGCGCTGGTAGAACTGCTTGCGATAGAGGATGTCGAGGCCGAGGGTCGGTTCATCCAGCACCAGCAGCTTGGCGTCGATGGCCATGACCAGCGCCAGGTGCAGCTGCACGATCATGCCCTTCGACATCTCGCGGACCTTCAGGTTCGGCGTCAGCTGCGTTCCGGCGAGGAAGCGCTGGCACTTGGCCATGTCGAAGCGCGGATGCACGCCGGCGACGAACTCGATCGCCTCCTTCACCCGGATCCAGCGCGGCAGCACGGCCACGTCGGCGATGAAGCAGACGTCCTGCATCAGCTCGTCGCGCTGCGTGCGCGGGTCGCGGCCGAGCACGGACAGATCGCCGTCGAACGGGATCAGGCCGAGCATGGCCTTGAGCGCGGTGGTCTTGCCGGCGCCGTTGGGGCCGATGAGACCGACGATGCGGCCGGCCGGGATCTCAAAGGCGGTGCCGTCGAGGGCGACCTTGTTCTTGTAGGCCTTGCGCAGCCCGCGGGCGCGGACCACGGGGGCCGGGGAGGACGGGGCGACCTGCGCGTTCATTGCGAGCCTTCCTTACGGCCGGCGGCCATCAGTTCCTCGAGGCGGAGTCCCAGGCGGGCGATGCGTTCCATGACCTGCGGCCACTCTTCCGTGAGGAAGCGCTCGCGTTCGTTGACCAGCAGCTTCTTCGCGGCTTCTTCGGTGACGTACATGCCCAGTCCTCGGCGTTTTTCGACCAGTGCCTCGTCCGCCAGCTCCTGGTAGGCGCGCGAGACGGTGATCGGGTTGAGTTGGTATTCCGCGGCCACCTGGCGCACGGAAGGAAGGGGATCGCCCGGCTTGAGGAGACCGTCGAGCATCATGGCGATGACGCGGTCCTTCAGCTGGCGGTAGATCGGAGCGCCGTCGCTCCACTGGATGGCGGCCATGGGTCAGCCCCGCGGTACGAAGGAGAAGTAGGGCATGCCCAGCGACGGGCGCATGCGGTGTGTGCGGCGGGCCTTGCGCTGCCCGGCCGGCGCCTGGGCCTGCAGCCCGACGGCCGGCGAGGCGGTGACGCGGGCGGGTGTACCGGCATCCGTGCCTACGGGCAGGGCGGCCAGCGTGACGGCGCCGAGCATGCAGGCCGCGGAAGCGAGCAGCAGGGCGTTCAGGCTGTTGCGGAGCTTGCGGGTCATGGCAGGCGTCCTCGTTGGTAGACCGGTGTTGTAGGCAACTATAACACCAAATTGGTGCCGGTCAAGCGCCGCTGCCCCAACTGAAGTCATGGTCCGGGTTCCCCGCCACCGGCGACGCCGCAATTGCCCGGTTCAGCCCCGGCCCTGACAATACGGGGCTTCGCGCCGCGTCCGGCGCTGCCCAGGAGTCGCTGCATGAAGACGTATGCGCGCGGTGCCGCCGCGCTGCTCGCCACCGCCGCCGTGTTCGCCACGGTCGCCGCCCCCCAGCAGGCGCCCGCGCCGGCGCGTCCTGCGGCGTCCGCCCCGGCGCCCGCGGTACCGGCCGCGCGGCGCGCGAAGGTGAGCCAGCTCGTGGGCTTCGATATCGCGCAGTCGATCGCCCCGGTCGCCCCGGACATGGACCTGGCCGCGTTCGAGCGCGCCATCCGGGCGTCCTTCGACGGCGGCGCCCCGCTGCTGACCGGCGCGGAAGCGCAGCAGGTGGGCCAGGCGCTGATGCAGCGCATCGCCGCGCGCAGCGGCCAGGCACCGGCGGGCATGACCGCGCCCGAGGTGTCGAAGGAGAAGGTCGGTTACCTCGTGGGCACCGACGTGGGCCGCTCGCTCGCGCAGATCAAGGAGGAGATCGACCTTTCCGTGATGGTGCAGGCCCTGCGCGATTCGTTCGCCGGCAAGCCGCCCGCGATGGCCGAGGCCGAGCGCAACGCGCTGCGCGAGGAGTTCTCCCGCGAGATGCGCACCAAGCTCGAGGGGCGCGCCGCGGCGCTTGCGACCACCAACCGAGAGCAGGGCGCGAAGTTCCTCGCCGAGAACAAGGCGAAGAAGGGCGTGTTCACCACCCGGTCGGGCCTGCAGTACATGGTGCTGCGCCAGGGCTCGGGCGCGCGTCCGAGCCCCACCGACCGCGTGCGCGTGAACTACCACGGCACGCTGCTGGACGGCACCGTGTTCGACAGCTCCTACGATCGCGGCCAGCCGGCCGAGTTCATGCTCAACCAGGTGATCCCCGGCTGGACGGAAGGCGTGTCGATGATGCCGGTGGGCGCGAAGTACCGCTTCTGGGTACCCTCCGAGCTCGGCTACGGCGAACGTGGCGCGGGCGCGCAGATCGGCCCGAACGCCACGCTCGTCTTCGACGTCGAACTGCTCGCCATCGCGCCCTGAGCGCGGCCGCCCGAATCCACGGAGCTTCCCCCATGAAACTGCACACCCCGCTCGCGCTCGCCACGCTGGCCTCGGCACTGGTCCTCGCCGGCTGTAACCAGGACAACGCAGCCGGCAAGGCCGCCGACAAGCCCGCCGCCGACGCCAAGACGGCCGACGCCGATGCCATCCCCGGCCTGAAGGACGAGAAGGAGCGCATCAGCTACATGATCGGCCTGGACATCGGCAAGACGCTGGAGCAGGTGAAGGACGAGGTCGACGTCGACACGCTCGAGAAGGCGCTGCGCACTTCGCTGGAAGGCGGCAAGCCGCTGATGACCGAGGAGCAGGCGGCCAAGGTGCGCGAGGCGTTCGCGCAGAAGATCCAGGCCAAGCGCATCGCCGAGCAGATGCAGCTGGCCAGCAAGAACCAGAAGGCCGGGCAGGAATTCCTCGCGGCGAACGCGAAGAAGCCGGGCGTGCAGACCACGCCTTCGGGCCTGCAGTACCAGGTGATCACCCAGGGCTCCGGGCCCAAGCCGAAGGAAAGCGACCTGGTGCGCGTGCACTACACGGGCACGCTGCTGGACGGCACGAAGTTCGACAGCTCGGTGGACCGTGGCCAGCCCGCCGTCATCCCGCTGCAGCAGGTGGTGCCCGGCTGGCGCGAGGGCATCCAGCTGATGCCCGTGGGCAGCAAGTACCGCCTGTGGCTGCCGGGCAACCTCGCCTATGGCGAAGCCGGCACGCCGGGCGGCCCGATCGGCCCGAACGCGACGCTGGTCTTCGAGGTCGAGCTGCTGGGCATCGAGAAGCCGGGCGCGGGCCCCGCGGGCCCGGGCCGCTGATGCATGCGCCGTCCCGGGCCCGGTGCCCGGGACGGCGGAATCGCCCCCATGCGCGTCACCATCTTCGGAACCGGCTACGTCGGGCTGGTCACCGGCACCTGTCTTGCCGACGTCGGCCACGACGTGGTCTGCGTGGACGTGGACGAGGCGAAGGTCGCCGGCCTCGTCCGCGGCCAGGTCCCCATTTTCGAGCCCGGGCTGACGGCGCTGGTGCGCGCGAACCACGCCGCCGGCCGCCTGCACTTCACCACGGACGCCGCCGCCGCCATCGCGCATGGCGACGTGATCTTCATCGCCGTGGGCACGCCGCCCGGCGAGGACGGCAGCGCCGACCTGCGCCACGTGCTCGATGTCGCACGCACGATCGGGCGCCACCTCGAGCGTCCGGGCCTCGTCGTCAACAAGTCGACCGTACCCGTCGGGACGGCCGATCGCGTGCGCGAGGCGATCGCGTCCGAACTGGCCGCGCGGGGCGTCGACGTCGGGTTCGAAGTCGCGTCCAACCCCGAATTCCTCAAGGAGGGCGACGCGGTCAACGACTTCATGAGGCCGGACCGTATCGTCGTCGGCGCCTCGGGCCCCGCGGCCGTCGAACGCCTGAAGCGGCTCTACGCGCCCTTCAACCGCAACCACGAACGCATCGTGGCGATGGACGTGCGTTCGGCGGAACTCACGAAGTACGCTGCCAACGCCATGCTGGCCACCAAGATCTCGTTCATGAACGAGATCGCGCAGATCGCCGAGCGCGTGGGTGCCGATGTCGAGATGGTGCGCCAGGGCATCGGCTCCGATCCCCGGATCGGCTGGCACTTCATCTACCCCGGCGCGGGCTATGGCGGCTCCTGCTTTCCCAAGGACGTCCAGGCGCTGGCGCGTACCGCGCAGCAGGCCGGCATCGAGCCTGAACTCCTGCGCGCGGTCGAGCAGGTCAACGCGCGCCAGAAGGGCCATCTGTTCGAGCTGATCGCGAGGCACTACGGCGGTGCCGCGGCGCTGCGCGGAAGGCAGTTCGCGGTATGGGGCCTGGCCTTCAAGCCCAATACCGACGACATGCGCGAGGCGCCGAGCCGGTGCCTGCTGCGCCAGCTCTGGGACGCGGGAGCGCGCGTGCGCGCCTTCGACCCGGAGGCCGGCCGCGAGGCCGCACGCATTTTCGGCGAGCGCGACGACCTCGTGCTCTGCGACAGCGCGAACGCCGCGCTGGCCGACGCCGATGCGCTCGTCGTCGTCACCGAGTGGAAGCAGTTCCGCAGCCCCGATTTCATGCGCCTGAAGGCCGCGCTGCGCGATGGTGTGGTCTTCGACGGCCGCAACATCTACCACCCCGACGAGGTCGAGGCGGCGGGCATCGCCTACTACGGCATCGGCCGCGGCCGCTCGGTACAGCAGGCATGAGCATGGACGAGGACCGCATCATCGACCTGGAAACGCGGCTGGCGTTCCAGGAGCACACGCTCGCCGAGCTCGGCGACGCGCTCGCCGACCTGCGCATGGAGAACGCGCGCCTCGTGCTGATGGTGCAGCGCGCGCTCGACGAGCTGCGCCAGCTGCGCGCCGGGCTCGCCTCCGGCCTGACCGGCGACGCGGCCAGCGAGCCGCCGCCCCCCCACTACTGACGTCCCGCATCGGACACCGCCATGAGTGACAGCCTCCGCGACCAGTTGCTCGGCTTGGGCTTCAAGCCCGCGCCGGCACCCAAGAAGCCCGACCGGCCCGGCGGCCCGCGACCGACCGGCAAGGGCGAGCGACGCGCACCGCCCGCGCAAGGCAGGGGCGGCGACGCGCGGGGCGCCCGCAAGCCGCAGGGCGCGCCGCCGCGCGGACGTGGCCGCACGCAGGAGGACATCGACCTCGCCAAGGCCTATGCCATCCGCGCCCAGCGCGAGAAGGAAGAGCGCATCGCGGCCGAGGCCGCGCGCCAGGAAGAGGCGCGCAAGCGTCGCGAGGCCCGCGCGAAGCTCGGCGAATTCCTCAAGGACAAGGCGCTCAACGACAAGGACGCCGACATCGCCCGCCACTTTCCCTATGGCGGCAAGATCAAGCGCATCTACGTCAATGCCGACCAGCTGCGCGCGCTCAATTCCGGCGAGCTCGGCGTGGTGCAGCTCGACGGCCGCTACGTGCTGGTGACCGCCGCGGTCCTCGCCGAGGCGGAGGCCATCTTTCCGCAGGCGATCGCGCTCAAGGTCGATCCGGATGCGCCGGCATCGGACGATCCCTATTCCGACCCCAAGTACCAGGTGCCGGACGACCTGGTCTGGTAGCCCCGGCAGTGCCCGCGGGCTGCACGTGGAGGGCATGAGGGGCGTTCGGCCCCGGGCGCGCTTCGCTTGCGCGGGCTGCCGTGAGCCCGGGCCGGGCCGCTACTCCGGGTCGTAATCGAGGTTCGACGCCAGCCAGCGCTCCACCTGTGCCACGTCGACGCCCTTGCGGCGCGCGTAATCCTGGACCTGCTCCTTGGAGACGCGGCCGACGACGAAGTACTGGCTGCGCGGGTGGCTGAAGTAGTAGCCGGAAACCGCGGCGGCAGGGTACATCGCGAAGCTTTCGGTGAGTTCGACGCCGGCATGGCGCTGCGCGTCGAGCAGGCGGAACAGCGTGGCTTTCTCGCTGTGGTCCGGGCAGGCCGGGTAACCCGGCGCGGGCCGGATCCCGCGGTAGCGCTCGGCGATGAGCGCCTCGTTGTCCAGTGCCTCGTCCGCCGCGTAGCCCCAGAACTCCCGGCGCACGCGCTGGTGCAGCCGCTCCGCGAACGCCTCCGCCAGGCGGTCGGCCAGGGCCTTGAGCAGGATGGCGTTGTAGTCGTCGTGCGCGGCCTCGAAGCGCGCGACGTGGCGCTCGATCCCCAGGCCCGCGGTCACCGCGAATGCGCCGATCCAGTCCTGGCGGCCCGAATCGCGCGGCGCGATGAAGTCGGCCAGGCAGAAGTCGGGGCGGTCCACGGGCTTGTCGACCTGCTGGCGGAGGAAGTGCAGGGTGGCCGCATCCGCGCCGGCCTGAACGACCACGTCGTCGCCTTCGGCATGTGCGGGCCATAGCCCGAGCACGCCCTTGGCCGACAGCCAGCGTTCGGCGACGATGCGATCGAGCATCGCGCGTGCGTCGCGGTAGAGCTCGCGTGCCTGCGCGCCCACGACGGCATCGTCGAGGATGGCGGGGAAACGCCCGGCCAGTTCCCAGGTATTGAAGAACGGCGTCCAGTCGATCATCTCGACCAGTTCGGCCAGCGGATAGTCCTCGAACACGTGCAGGCCGGGTTGGCGCGGCGCCGGTGGTTCGTAGTCCTGCCAGCCGCCATCGAAACGCTGGCCGCGCGCCTTCTGCAGGCTGACGAGCCGCTTGCCGTCACCGCGGTTGCGGTGGCGCTCGCGGATCTCGGCGTAGTCGGCCTCGTTGGCCGCCACGAACGGCTCGCGCAGCTCCATCGAGATCAGCGACTGGGCCACGCCGACGGCGCGCGAGGCGTCCTTCACCCAGACGGTCGGCGCGCGGTAGTGCGGATCGATCCTGAGCGCGGTGTGGGCCCGGGAGGTCGTCGCGCCGCCGATCAGCAGCGGCATGCGCAGGCCCTGGCGTTCCATCTCGCGGGCGACGTGGCTCATTTCCTCGAGCGAGGGCGTGATCAGGCCGGACAGCCCGACCAGATCCGCGTTCTCGGCCTTCGCGCGGTCCAGGATCACCTGCGCGGGCACCATCACGCCGAGGTCGATCACCTCGAAGTTGTTGCAGGCCAGCACCACGCCGACGATGTTCTTGCCGATGTCGTGCACGTCGCCCTTGACGGTCGCCAGCACGATCTTGCCGTTGCTGCGGCCGGTATCGCCCGTGCGCCGCTTCTCGGCCTCGATGAAGGGCAGCAGGTAGGCTACGGCCTTCTTCATCACACGCGCCGACTTGACCACCTGCGGCAGGAACATCTTGCCGGCCCCGAAGAGGTCCCCGACCACGTTCATGCCGTCCATGAGCGGGCCCTCGATGACGTCGAGCGGGCGGGTGGCCTGCACGCGGGCCTCCTCGACGTCGGCCTCGATCCAGGCGTCGATACCGTGCACGAGGGCATGCGTCAGGCGCTCGCGGACGGGCCGGTCGCGCCAGCGGAGGTCCTCGGCCCTCTTCTCGCCCTTGCGGCCCCTGTAGCGGTCGGCGATCTTGAGAAGCCTCTCGGTCGCGTCGCGCCGCCGGTTGAGCACGACGTCCTCCACGCGTTCGCGCAGCTCGGGATCGAGGTCGTCGTACAGGGGCAGGGCGCCGGCATTGACGATGCCCATGTCCATGCCCGCGCCGATCGCGTGGTACAGGAAGACCACGTGGATCGCCTGTCGCACGGGCTCGTTGCCGCGGAACGAGAACGAGACGTTGGATACGCCGCCGGAGACGTGGCTGTGCGGGAAGCGCCGCTTGAGCTCGCGCACGGCCTCGATGAAGGCGACCGCATAGCCGTCGTGCTCCTCGATGCCCGTGGCGATGGCGAAGACATTGGGGTCGAAGATGATGTCCTCGGGCGGGAAACCGATCTTGTCCGTGAGCAGCCCGTAGGCGCGCGAGCAGATCTCCACCTTGCGCTCGACGGTGTCGGCCTGGCCCTGCTCGTCGAAGGCCATGACCACGACCGCCGCACCATACCGGCGCACCAGCCGGGCCTGGCGCAGGAACTCCTCCTCGCCTTCCTTGAGCGAGATCGAGTTGACGATGCCCTTGCCCTGCAGGCACTTGAGGCCCGCTTCGATCACGCGGAACGACGAGCTGTCGACCATGACCGGCACGCGTGCGATGTCGGGCTCGGCCGCGATCAGGTTGAGGAAGTCGACCATGGCCTTCGCCGAGTCGAGCAGGCCCTCGTCCATGTTGACGTCGATCACCTGCGCGCCGTTCTCGACCTGCTGTCGCGCGACGACGACGGCCTCGTCGAGGCGACCTTCGAGGATCAGCTTCTTGAACTGTGCGCTGCCGGTGACGTTCGTGCGTTCGCCCACGTTGACGAAGTTCGTCTCGGGCGTGATCTGCAGCGGCTCCAGGCCGCTCAGGCGAGTCCAGCGCGGCAGCAGGCTCATGCGGCGGCCTCCAGGGCGGGCAGGGTGCGGGGCGCGATGCCCGCGACGGCCTGCGTGATCGCGGCGATGTGGGCCGGCGTGGTGCCGCAGCAGCCACCGACGAGGTTGAGCAGCCCGGCGCGGGCGAATTCGCCGATCACCGCGGCCATGTCCTCCGGGGTTTCGTCGTAGCCGCCGAAGGCGTTCGGCAGCCCCGCATTGGGATGGGTGCTGACGTAGGCATCGGCCACCTGTGCGAGCACGTCGACGTGCGCGCGCAGGTCGCGCGCGCCGAGCGCGCAGTTCAGTCCGATGGCGAGCGGCTGCGCATGGCGCACCGAGTACCAGAAGGCCTCGGCCGTCTGGCCGGAGAGCGTGCGGCCGGAGGCGTCGGTGATCGTGCCGGAGACCATCACCGGCAGGCGCGCGCCACGCCCCTCGAAAGCCTCCTCGACGGCGAAGAGGGCGGCCTTGGCATTGAGCGTGTCGAACACGGTCTCGACCATCAGCACGTCGGCGCCGCCGTCGATGAGCCCGTCGGCGGCCTCGCGATAGGCCTCGCGCAGGTCGTCGAAGGTCACGGCGCGGAAGCCCGGGCGGTTCACGTCGGGGCTGAGCGACGCCGTGCGGTTGGTCGGACCGAGCACGCCGATGGCGAAACGCGGGCGGCCGTCGGCCTTCGCCGCCGCGTCGCAGGCGTCGCGTGCCAGGCGCGCGCCGGCCTCGTTGAGCTCGCGGGCGAGGTGGGAGAGGCCATAGTCGGCCAGCGAGATCGAGGTCGAGTTGAACGTGTTGGTCTCGACGAGGTCGGCGCCGGCGGCGAGGTACTCGCGATGGATGCCCTCGATCACGTCGGGGCGGGTGAGGCTCAGCAGGTCGTTGTTGCCGCGCTGGTCGTGCCCGCAGCCGCAGGCGGCGTCGTGGGCGTGCCCGAGGGGCGGGTTCGCGGAGTCGAAACCGTCGGCGAAGCGCTGGCCCCGGTAGTCGGCCTCGGTCAGGGCGTGCTGCTGGATCATCGTTCCCATCGCGCCGTCGAGCACGAGGATGCGCTGGGTGAGCAGCTCCAGCAGCGCCTGCGCGCGGCCGGGATCGAGCCAGGGAAGGTGCATCAACGGGTTCCTTTCGCGCCGGCGCGGCGCGCGCCATCGGGGCGGCGCGCGATCACCGAAATGACTTCGAAGTGCGGCGGACGGCGCTCGCGCGTGACCATGCCGCTGCTGAGGACCTCGAGCCCGGCGCGGGTCACGAAGCGTTGCAGGTCCTTGTCGGTGAAGCCGAGGTTCACGTGGCCGTAGGCCTCCACGACGCTGCGGTGCTCGTGCCGGGCCAGGCTCGTCAGCAGCAGGCGCCCGCCGGGGCGCAGCACGCGTGCCGCCTCGGCCACGGCCTTGGCGGGCTCGTCGGCATAGGTCAGGGCGTGCATGAGGACGACGAGGTCGAAGTGCGCGTCATCGAAGGGCAGGGCGTGCATGTCGCCTTCGTGCACTTCGACGTTGCCCAGGCGGCGCAGGCGCTCGGAGGCGGCCATGACCACCTTGCTGCTCGCGTCCAGGCAGACGTAGCGACGCGCGTGGGGCGCGATCAGTTCGGCGAGGACGCCGTCGCCCGAGGCGATGTCCAGCACGTCGCCGGCTTCCATCAGCGGCAGGGCCGAGCGCGCCAGGGCTTCCCACGTGCGGCCCGGCGAGTAGTGACGCTCCATGTCGCCTGCGACCGTGTCGGCCCAGTTCTGCTCGGCCGCGCGCGAGGCCAGCACTTCGGCCACGCGCTCGGCGTCCTGCCGCAGCAGGGGATCGTCGGAGCCGTCCCGCAGCATCCGCCAGAGGGCGAGCTGGGCCGGCTCGAGGACGTCCTCGTCGAAGCGGTAGTACGCGGACACGCCCGCGCGCCGGTCGCGCACCAGGCCGGCTTCCTTCAGCCGCGCGAGGTGGGTTGACACGCGTGGCTGGGCCAGGCGCGTGATGGCCGAGAGTTCGGCCACGGTGAGTTCCTCGCGCGCCAGCAGCGCGAGCAGCCGGACCCGCGTGGCGTCGGCGAACACCTTGAGCTGGCCGGACCAGCCTTCCAGATCCATTTCGGAGCCTTTATCGACGTATCGCGATAGAAAGATAAGTGTCCGACGCGCCGCGCCGGGGGTCAAGTCGAAAGACGGCGGGCAGGCGCAAGCCGGTACAATTCGCGGGCTTTGCAGTCATCCGACAATTCGAGGTGCCGACGTGGATTTCCGCTTCACCGAAGAGCAGTTGATGATCCAGGACGTGGCGCGCCGCATCGCGCAGGAGAAGATCGCGCCCAGCGCCGAGCACTTCGACCGCAGCGGCGAGTTCCCGCTGGACAATATCCGCACGCTGGGCGAGAACGGGCTGATGGGCATCGAGGTGCCGGCCGAGTACGGCGGCGCGGGCATGGACCCCATCAGCTACGTGCTGGCCATGATCGAGGTGGCCGCGGCCGATGCCGCGCACTCCACGATCATGTCGGTCAACAACTCGCTGTTCTGCAACGGCATCCTCAAGAACGGCACCGAGGCGCAGAAGCAGCTCTACGTTCGCGCCATCGCCGAAGGCCGCGAGATCGGCGCCTTCGCCCTTACCGAGCCGCAGTCGGGCTCGGACGCCACGGCCATGCGCTGCAAGGCCGTCAGGCAGGGCGACGGCAGCTACGTGGTCAACGGCAAGAAGAGCTGGATCACCTCCGGCCCGGTGGCCAAGTACATCGTGCTGTTCGCGATGACCGACCCGGACAAGGGTGCGCGCGGCATCACCGCCTTCATGATCGACACCACGCGCGAGGGCTTCCACCGCGGCAAGACCGAGCCCAAGCTCGGCATCCGCGCCTCGGCCACCTGCGAGATCGAGTTCACCGACTACGTCGTCCAGGCCGACGAGGTGCTGGGCCAGGAAGGCGAAGGCTTCAAGATCGCGATGAGCGTGCTCGACGCCGGCCGCATCGGCATCGCGAGCCAGGCCATCGGCATCGCCCGCGCGGCCTACGAGGCCACGTTGGCCTACGTCAAGGAACGCAAGGCCTTCGGCGCGCCGATCGGCACGTTCCAGATGACGCAGGCCAAGATCGCCGACATGAAGTGCAAGCTCGACGCCGCCACGCTGCTGACGCTGCGCGCGGCCTGGGCGAAGCAGCAGTTCGACCAGGGCGGCCCGCGTTTCTCGACCGAGGCGGCGGTGGCCAAGCTTACGGCGTCCGAAGCCGCGATGTGGATCACCCATCAGGCCCTGCAGATCCACGGCGGCATGGGCTACTCGAAGGAGATGCCGATCGAGCGCTACTTCCGCGACGCCAAGATCACCGAGATCTACGAGGGCACGAGCGAGATCCAGCGCCTGGTGATCGCCCGCAACGAGACGGGCCTGCGCTGAGCCCCCGATGACCTGCATGCCGGCGGTGCGGCACCTGGCCCCGGGCTCCCGCCCGGCCGCCGTGGTGCCGGTCGCCGGCTTTTCCACATCCACGATCCGCAGAACGGCCCGCCAGCACGCGGGCCGGAGCATGGAGCGAGCATGACCAGCAAACGCACCTCCGCCCCCCGCAGCGCCGCCAAGCCCAAGCGCGCGGCCGCCCCGGGCGTCGACCAGATCGTCCAGGCCCTCGCCGCGCAGCTGCCGAAGGCGCAGCAGGCGCTGGGCGAGGCTTTCGCCCGCGCCTTCTACAAGCGCATGAGCGAGGACGAGTTCGGCCAGCATTCGGTCCAGGAGTGGGCCGCGCTCGCCGAAGGCTTCCTCGACTTCGTGCGCAGCCGCAAGCCGGGCACGGCGCTCGTGCGCCTGTTCAACCCCACGGCCAGGACCCAGGGCTGGCAGTCGTCGCATACCGTGCTGCAGATCGCCAACGACGACATGCCCTTCCTCGTCGACTCGGTCACGCTGGCGCTCGCCGAGCGCGGCATCTCCGTGCACGTGCTCGGCCATCCGGTGCTGCGCGTCTCGCGCGACCGCCACGGCCGGCTGACGGGCGTGGGCGAGGGCGCCGCCGAGTCGTACATGCACTTGGAGATCGACCGCCAGAGCGCGGAGGAGATGCAGGCGATCGAGGAAGCCATCCGCCGCGTCCTCGGCGACGTGCGCCTGATGGTCGCGGACTGGCGGCCGATGCGCGACCGCATGCTCGAGATCGCCGAGCAGCTGCCGGGCCGCCCCTCGCCGACGGACGAGGCCACGCGTGCCGAGGCGCAGGAGTTCCTGCGCTGGGCTGCCGACAACCATTTCACCTTCCTCGGCTACCGCGAGTACGAGGTCGCGAAGCAGGGCCGCCAGGAGGTCCTGAAGGCGGTGGCGGGCACCGGGCTGGGCCTGCTGCGCGGGGAGGAGACGGGCAAGCCGCGGCCGCTCGAGTCGCTGGGCGCGCACCCGCTCACGCAGGCCGGGAAGATCGACCCGCTGATCCTCACCAAGACCAACGCGCGCGCCACGGTGCACCGCCGCGGGTACATGGACTACATAGGCATCCTGGTCTTCGACAAGGCCGGCAAGCCGGTGCGCGAGCAGCGCTTCCTCGGCCTGTTCACCTCCAGCGCCTACAACCGCCGCCCCTGGGACATCCCGCTGGTGCGCCAGCGCTACCAGCACGTGATGGAGCAGTCGGGCCTGGCGCTGGAAGGCCACAGCGGCAAGGCGCTCAAGCACATCCTCGAGACGCTGCCGCGCGACGAGCTCTTCCAGGCCAGCGAGGAGGAGCTGCTGCAGACCGGCGTCGGCATCCTCGGCCTGCAGGAGCGCGTGCGCAGCCGCATCTTCATGCGTCGCGACCGCTACGGCCGTTTCTACTCGGCGCTCGTCTACATCCCGCGCGACCGCTTCAATACCGAGGTCCGCCTGCGCATCGAAGCGATGCTGCGCGACGCGCTCAATGCCGAGCACGTCGACTCCTCGGTGATGCTGGGTGAATCGCCGCTGGCGCAGCTGCACATGATGGTGCGCCCGAAGCCGGCCGACGGCCATTCCGGCGTGGTGCCGGAGGTCGACATCGCGGCGATCGAGACGCGCCTGGCCGAGATCGTCCGCAACTGGGCCGACGACCTGCGCGACGCGCTCATCGCGCGCCACGGCGAGGAGCGCGGGCTGTCGCTGGCCAATGCCTACGGCCGCGCGCTGCCGGCCGGCTACATCGAGAACGTGTCCGCCGAAGTCGCGGCCGACGACGTGGAGCACCTCGCGGCGCTCGACGGCCCGGGCGCGCTGAGGCTCAGCCTCTACCGCAGCCACCATGGCGAGGGCGGCCTGCGCTTCAAGTTCTACCGCGAGGGCGACGACATCCCGCTGTCGGATGCGCTGCCGATGATGGAGAACATGGGGCTTCGCGTGATCGCCGAGCATCCCTACCGGATCGAAGCGGCCGGCCGGGTCCTGTTCGTGCAGGACTTCGAGGTCGAGTACGCGCGTCCGCTGGACGTGAGCGAGATCGACGAGGACTTCGAGGAGGCATTCGCCGCCATCTGGCGCGGCGACGCCGAGAACGACGGCTTCAACCGCCTGATCCTGGCCGCCGGCCTGTCCTGGCGGCAGGTGGCGATGCTGCGCGCCTACTGCAAGTACCTGTTGCAGGTGGGCGTGACGTTCTCGCAGGCCTACATGGAGCAGGCCCTGGCGCGCTATCCGCTGCTCGCGCGCCTGCTCGTGGAACTGTTCGAGGCGCGCTTCGACCCGGCCACCGGCCGCGAGAGCAAGGCCGAGATCAAGGCCGGCATGGACAAGTTCGAAGCGCAGCTGCGGCGTCTGTCGGGTGACGATGCCAACGTCGCGGGCGCGGTGCGCGCGGTCATCGAGGCGCGCGCCGGCAAGCGCGAGGCGCAGGTGCAGGCGGCGCGCGAGGCCTTCCTCGCGCTGCTCGACCGCGTTTCCAGCCTCGACGAGGACCGCATCCTGCGCAGCTTCCTGGGCGTGATCGAGGCGACGCTGCGCACCAGCTACTACCAGGGCGGCCGCGGCGGTGCGGGCATCGGCTACGTCAGCTACAAGTTCGACTCGGCCAAGGTGCCCGACCTGCCTAAGCCGAAGCCCTACCGCGAGATCTTCGTCTACGGCCCGCGCGTGGAGGGCATCCACCTGCGCTTCGGCCCGGTGGCGCGTGGCGGCCTGCGCTGGTCCGACCGCCGCGAGGACTTCCGCACCGAGGTGCTGGGCCTGGTCAAGGCGCAGATGGTGAAGAACACCGTGATCGTGCCGGTCGGCTCGAAGGGCGGCTTCATCGTCAAGCGTCCGCCGGCTGCCGGCGACCGCGACGCGATGCAGGCCGAGGGCGTGGCCTGCTACAGGATGTTCATCAACGGGCTGCTGGACATCACCGACAACATCGTCGGCGAGAAGATCGTGCCGCCCGAGAACGTGGTGCGTCACGACGCGGACGATCCCTACCTCGTCGTCGCGGCCGACAAGGGCACCGCGACCTTCTCCGACATCGCCAACGGCATCGCCCGCGAGCACGGCTTCTGGCTGGACGACGCCTTCGCCTCGGGCGGCTCGGTGGGCTACGACCACAAGGGCATGGGCATCACGGCGCGCGGCGGCTGGGAGTCGGTCAAGCGGCACTTCCGCGCCATGGGCCGCGATTCGCAGACGCAGGACTTCACCTGCGTGGGCATCGGCGACATGTCGGGCGACGTGTTCGGCAACGGCATGCTGCTCTCGAAGCACATCCGCCTGGTCGCGGCGTTCGACCACCGCCACATCTTCCTCGACCCCGATCCGGACGCGGCGAAGTCGTTCAAGGAGCGCGAGCGCATGTTCAGGCTCCCGCGCTCGAGCTGGGAGGACTACGACGCGAAGCTGATCAGCAAGGGCGGCGGCGTGTTCCCGCGCACGGCCAAGTCCATCCCGCTCAGCCCGCAGGTCAAGCAGGCGCTCGGGATCGACGCGGCCGTGGAGTCGATGAGCCCGGCGGAGCTGATGAGCGCGATCCTCAAGGCGCCGGTCGACCTGCTCTGGAACGGCGGCATCGGCACGTACGTCAAGTCCAGCCGCGAAACGCATGCCGACGTGGGCGACCGCGCCAACAACGCGCTGCGCGTCGACGGCCGTGACCTGCGCTGCAAGGTCGTGGGCGAGGGCGGCAACCTGGGCCTCACCCAGCTGGGCCGCATCGAGGCCGCCCAGCACGGCGTGCTGCTCAATACCGACTTTATCGACAACTCGGCGGGCGTGGACACCTCGGACCACGAGGTCAACATCAAGATCCTGCTCAACGCGGTCGTCGCGCAGAAGAAGCTCACCTTCGAGCAACGCAACAAGCTCCTGGCGTCGATGACCGACGAGGTCGCCGAACTGGTGCTGACGGACAACTACCGTCAGAACCAGGCCATCAGCGTGATGGAGCGCATGAGCGTGTCGCGCCTGGGCTCCAAGCAGCATTTCATCCAGACGCTGGAATCGCAGGGCCTGCTCGACCGGCAGATCGAGTTCCTGCCGTCCGATGCGGAGTTCGCCGAGCGCAAGGCGCGCGGGCAGGGGCTGACGCGCCCCGAGCTCGCCGTGCTTCTGTCCTACAGCAAGCTCGTGCTCTTCCCGCAGCTGGTCAATTCCGACGTTCCGGAAGACCCCTACCTGTCCAAGGAGCTGGTGCGCTACTTCCCGCAGCCCCTGCAGCAGAAGTATGCGAAGCAGATGGAGGGCCATCGCCTCAAGCGCGAGATCATCGCCACGGCCGTGACGAACTCGATGGTCAACCGCATGGGCGCGACGTTCGTGCTGCGCATGCAGGAGGACACCGGCCGCAGCCCGGCGGAGATCGCCAAGGCGTACACGATCGCGCGCGAGTCGCTGGACGCGCGCGACCTGTGGGCGCAGATCGATGCCCTGGACGGCAAGGTGCCCGAGCCGGCGCAGGTGGATGCGTTGCTGGCCATCTGGCAGCTCATGCGTTCGCTCACGCGCTGGCTTCTCTCCCGTCCCGGCCAGTTGCCGGAGATCGCGGCCGCGGTCGCACGCTACGGCGACGGGATCTCGGCCGTGCGCTCGGCCCTGCAGGCGGCGATGACGCGCGACCAGCGCGCGGCGTTCGACCGCCGTCTCGCCGAGTGGCGCGGCAAGGGGGTGCCGCCGGCACTGGCGGGCGAACTCGCCGCGTTGCCGCTTCTGGACGGCGCGGCCGACATCGTCGAGACCGCGCAGGCGCGGAAGGCCGCGGTGGCCGACGTCACGCGCGCCTACTTCGTGCTCGGCGACGCGCTGCACCTGTCCTGGCTGTACGACCAGATCGACGCCCTGCCGGTCGACAGCCGCTGGTCGGCGCTCGCGCGCGGTTCGCTGCGCGACGAGCTCGGCACGCAGCAGCGGGCGCTGGTCGCGCAGATCCTCGCCGAAGGCGGTCGCAAGCCGGCCGAGGCGAAGGTGTCGGCCTGGCTGCAGCGGGACGACTCCAGCCTGCGCTTCACCCTGGCCATGCTGGCGGAGCTGGCGAGCCAGAAGTCGCTGGACTATCCGACGGCGTCGGTGGCGGTCCGCCGCCTTGCGCAGCTGGCCACCGCGGGCTGAGGCGGCAGGCCGCACGAGGCATCCGACATGGCGGCTACGGCCGCCATGTCTTTTTCGGGGGTGGGCGCTATCCTCGGTACATGCTGACCGAACCGATGCTGAGCTCACGCCCGCGGCTTGCCTTCCTGGCCGCGCCCTCGGCCGAGGCACAGGCGCTGCGTGCCGAGTTGGCGCAGCGTTACGACGACCACGCGCCCGGCGAGGCCGACGTTCTCGTCGCACTCGGCGGCGACGGCTTCATGCTGCAGACGCTCCACCGCCACGGTGGCCATGGGAAGCCGGTCTACGGCATGAAGCTGGGCACGCTCGGCTTCCTGATGAACCAGCACCGGGGCGATGCGTTGATCGAGCGGCTGCATGCCGCCGAGCCGGCGGTGTTGCGGCCGCTGGAGATGCTCGTGCAGACCGAGTCGGGCGCGAGCGTCGGCTCGCTGGCCTACAACGAGGTCTCGCTGCTGCGCCAGACCCGGCAGGCCGCGCACATCCGCATCGACCTCAACGGCCAGACGCGCCTGGACGAGCTGATCTGCGACGGCGTGATGGTTGCCACCGCCGCGGGGAGCACGGCCTACAACTTCTCGGCGCACGGCCCCATCCTGCCGCTGGGCTCCAATGTCGTCGCGCTGACGCCGATCGCCGCCTTCCGGCCGCGTCGCTGGCGGGGCGCGGTGCTCAAGGCCGACACCGAGGTGCGCTTCACCGTGCTGGATCCCTACAAGCGGCCGGTGAGCGCCACGGCCGATTCGCACGAAGTGCGTGACGTGGTCGAGGTGACCATCCGCGAGTCGCGCGACCGGACCGTGACCCTGCTCTTCGATCCCGAGCACAACCTCGAGGAACGCATGCTGGCCGAGCAGTTCACCAGCGGGTGAGCGACGGTCACGGCGCGTTCGCAGCCGTCTAACGCCGCCTTTTCCAGCATGGGGCTTTCCGCGGAGGTGCGCGATGAAAGCCCGGCTCAAGCCCCTGGACCAGCAGGTCATCGTCATCACCGGCGCGAGCAGCGGCATCGGCCTTGCCACCGCGCTCATGGCAGCCGAGCGCGGCGCGAAGGTCGTGCTGGTGGCACGCAGCCGCCAGACGCTGGACGAGATCCGCCAGGGCCTGGAGCAGTCCGGCCACGAGGCCGCAACGCTGGCGGCGGACGTCGCGGACCGCGCCGCGCTGGAGGATGCCGCACGCCTGGCGGTCGACCGCTTCGGGCGCATCGACACCTGGGTCAACAATGCCGGGGTGTCGATCTACGGCCGCATCGACGAGGTCAGCGAGGAGGACAACCGCCGCCTGTTCGAGACGAACTTCTGGGGCACGGTGAACGGCTCGCTGGTCGCCTTGCCCTACCTCAAGCGCCAGGGCGGCGCGCTCATCAACGTGGGCAGCGAGGTGTCCGACGCCGTCATCCCGCTCCAGGGCATGTACAGCGCCAGCAAGCACGCAGTGAAGGGGTTCACCGATGCGCTCCGGGTGGAGGTCGAACTGCTCGACAAGGCACCCGTCGAAGTCGTGCTGATCCAGCCGACCGCGGTCGACACGCCGTACCCGGAGCACGCCGGCAACTACATGGCGCAGGAGCCCAAGCTGCCGACGCCGATGATCCGGCCGGAGGACGTCGCCGAGGCCATCCTGGAGGCGGCGGTGGAAGGCGGGCGCGACGTCAGGGTGGGCGCCATGTCGAAGATGAACACCCTGACGGCCCGGCTCGCACCGGCCCTGGGCGACCGCGTTTCGGCCCGCCAGGCCGGCCGCCAGCAACGCGACGAGCGCGAGCGCGATCCGCAGGGCGCGCTGTACCGGGCGACCGAGGACGGGCGTACGCACGGCCGCGCCAGCTGAGCCGCGGGGCGGCGCACGTCCTGCGACGGCCGGCGTGCACAATAGCCGCATGCCCGACCGTGACGCCGACCCCCTGATCGTCGCCATTTCCTCGCGGACCCTGTTCGACCTCGAGGAAGGCCACCAGCTCTTCGAACGCGACGGCCTGGAAGCCTATGCCGACTACCAGCGCAGGCGCGAGAGCGACGTGCTGTCGCCGGGCATCGCCTTTCCGCTGGTGCGCAAGCTGCTCAAGCTCAACCAGGACGCACCGCCGGAGGCGCCGCACGTCGAGGTGATCCTCATCTCGCGAAATTCCGCGGATACCGGCCTGCGCATCTTCAATTCGATCGAGCACCACGGCCTGGCCATCCGCCGCGCGGCCTTCAGCAATGGCGCGCCGCCCTATCCCTACATCCGCCCCTTCGGCGCCGACCTGTTCCTCTCCGCCCATGGCGAGGACGTGCGCGCGGCGCTGCAGGCGGGGGTGGCGGCCGCGATGCTGCTGCCGTCGGCCTCGCGCTCGCCCGCCGCCGCGGCGGGCAATCCCGACCAGTTGCGCATCGCCTTCGACGGCGATGCGGTGATCTTCGACGACGAGGGCGAACGGGTCTCGCGCGAGGGCGGGCTGGCGGCTTTCGCCGAACACGAGCGCCGACGCGCGGGCGAGCCGCTATCGGGCGGGCCGTTCCGCGGCTTCCTGGACGCGCTGCATCGCCTGCAGCAGGCCTTCCCGACCGGCGAGGCGGCACCGATCCGCACCGCGCTGGTCACCGCGCGCTCGGTGCCGGCCCACGAACGGGTGATCCGTACCCTGCGCGACTGGGGCATCCGGCTGGACGAAGCCCTGTTCCTCGGCGGCCGAGCCAAGGGCCCGTTCCTGGAAGCCTTCGGCGCCGACATCTTCTTCGACGACTCCGAGCACAACATCGTGTCCGCACGCGACCACGTGGCCGCGGGACACGTGCCTCACGGCGTCGCGAACCGGACGCTCTGACGGCCGCGCTCGCCCGGCGGGCTCAACCCGTGAGGTTGCCTATCAGCGCGTCGATGGGCAGGCGCACGTCGGTCATGCGCCAGCGCAGCCCGTCGCGCGAGAAGACGAAGACCACGGGCGCGCCGTCGGCGTTCTGCACCGTCGCGGTGAAGCGCGAGGTCGACTCGAACCGGTAGCGTGCGTCGGCGAGGGGGTCGAGGCTGCCCGGCTGTGGCTCGCCCGAGGGCGTGCGTTCCGGCGGCAGGCCCATCACGCGGCGGACGATGGAGCGCCCCTGCAGCACCGCGCCGATTCCCGCGGGCGTCACCAGGAGGTCGACGACTCCGCCGGCCAGGCCCTGCGTCACCTGTGCGCCTATGCCGCGGAGCTCGGCCGGGAGGTCCGGCTCGGCCATGCGCCGCGCGATGTAGTCCTCCAGCTGGGCGCGCACGCTCGCGCGCACCAGCGGGAAGTCGACGTGACGCTCCAGGCCGCGCATGTCGCCGCGCTGCACGTCGTCCCGGATGGCATGCAGCGCGATGAAGGGCCCGGCGGCGACGTAGGCCGCGAGCCCGAGAACCGCGAGCAGGAGGACGGCAAGGAGCTTTTTCATGGAGGACTCGGCCGGACGATGGCGGGAAGCTTACGGAGCCGTCGTGAGCGCCACGCCGAGATCAGGCCAGTTCCGCTCGAAGGCCGCGGCCCCAGTCCTCCAGGGCGTCGAGCAGCGCACGCACGCGCGCGTCCTCGCCGTGCCCCGCCCGCAGTGCGTCGAGTTCGCCGAAGTAGGTTTCGAACGTGTTCTCCGACCGCGACGGATCGGCCAGGCGCTCGCGCCGGTAGCCGTCCCAGCGGTCGCGTTCGCCCTGCGCGAGCGTCTCGCGCCAGTTGCGGGCGCGGTAGCGAAACAGCAGTTCGGGCAGGCGCGCGTCGCGGAAGCCGAAGTCCGCGCCGGCCAGCGCCGACGGCGGGCTGGTGCGCACGCGCGGGAAATGCGCGCGGTCCTCGTCCGGGAGGAAGCCGTCGTACAGGCTCGCATCGCAGTCCGATGGCGGCCGGTCGATGGCGCGGGCGTAGACGCGGCGCACCTTCTCGGCGATCTCGGGGCCTGCGGCGCGAAGGCGGGAGAGATTGCGCTCGACGGTGGCCGGGTCGATGCGCAGCCGTGCCAGGTCGGCCTCGCGCAGGTGGTCCCACTGCACCAGCGCCGGGCAGCGGTTGAGGTGGACTTCCTTGAGGGCGATGCGCTCGGTGCCGGGCGGCAGCTGGTCCTGGGGCACGTAGAGCGAGTCGGCGATGGTGTCGGCATCCTCGCGCAGCAGGCGCTCGGGGTCCTGCAGCAGGTCGACGACGATGATGCGGTTGCCGATGCGCGGATGCATGGCCAGCGGCGCCACCGGCGCGGCGCAGAGCCGGCTCGCCGGGAAGCGCTGCGACACGTGCAGCACCGGCGTCATGTGCACGACGTCGAGCAGGCTCGCGGCGAAGCGCTTGTCGCGAAGGCGCAGGCAGTAGTCCCACAGGCGCGGCTGGGCAGCGCGCAGGCGTCGGCCCAGGCCGATCAGCGCGCGCACGTCCGACAGCGCTTCGTGGGCGTCGCCGTCGCGCACGCCATTGGCCCTGGCGAGGCCCTCGAGCGTGAAGCTGGGCGTGCCGTCCTCGCGGTAGACCCATTCGATGCCCTCGGGGCGCAGCGCATGGGCCAGCCGCATGACGTCCAGCAGGTCCCAGCGGCAGTTGCCGCCGCGCCACTCGCGTTCGTAGGGGTCGTAGAAGTTGCGGAACAGCCCGTGGCGCACGAACTCGTCATCGAAGCGGATCGAGTTGTAGCCGGCCGTGCAGGTGCCGGGCCGCATCATCTGCTCGAAGATGCGCGCGAAGGCCTCGGCCTCGTTCACGCCGTGGTCGCAGGCGTGCTGCGGCGTGATGCCGGTGACCATGGTCGCACCGGGTGAGGGCAGCAGGTCGTCGGCCGGCTTCACGTAGAAGCAGACGGGGTCGTCGACCTGGTCGAGCGAGGTGTCGGTGCGGATGGCCGCGAACTGCGCGATGCGGCTCCGGCGCGGGCAGGCCCCGAACGTCTCGAGGTCGTAGAAGAAGAAGCTGTCGGTCACGGCCCCGCCTCGTCCAGCATCGACAGCGTTTCCAACACGCGCCGGTCCACGTGCGACCAGTCCAGCGTGTCCAGGCTCGCATGGCCGGCCGTAAGTTCGCCGAGCAGCGCCCGCTGCACCTGGCCGCGCTCGAACGCCACGGCGTACGGCACGCGCATGAAGCTGACCATGGAGTAGCGCGGCACGTAACGCCCCGGGTGGCGTTCGGCGAGCAGCCGTTCGAGGGCGCGCTGGAGCAGGTAGTCGTCGTCGTCCACGCGATCGCGCATCTCGAGGTAGTTCTCGAGCGCCATCTGCTGGATCGCGCGGGCATTGGGCAGGCGTTCGGCCTGGAAGGCGGCGAAGGCCGATTCGCAGTCCGGCGCGCGATCGAGATGGTCGGCCAGCGCCACGCAGTCCTCGAACGCGCAGTTCATGCCCTGGCCGTGGAAGGGCACCATCGCGTGCGCGGCGTCGCCGAGGAGCACGGCCGCGCCACCCAGGTGCCAGCGATCGAGATAGAGCGTGGCCAGCAGGCCGGTGGGATTGTGCTCGAAGTCGTGCTCCAGCCGCGGGATCAGCGGCAGCGCATCGGCGAAGTCGCGCGCGAAGAGCGCGTGGGCCTCGGCGCCGGTGCGGATGCTGGCGAAGCTCGGGTCGCCCTCGTTCGGCAGGAAGAGGGTGACCGTGAACGTGCGTTCGTCGTTGGGCAGGGCGATGCACATGTAGCGCCCGCGCGGCCAGATGTGCAGGGCGTTGGGCTCGATGCGGAAGGCGCCGTCGTCGGCCGGCGGGATCTCCAGCTCCTTGTAGGAATGCCCGAGCGACTCGGTGCGCTCGCCGAGCTCCGCCCGCGCAGCCATCGCGTGCCGCAGCGCGGAACCCGCGCCGTCGGCGCCGATCAGGCTGCCAAAGCGCGCCTGGTGCAGCGAGCCGTCGCGGTCGTCCCGGAACGTGGCGACATGGCCGTCGAAGTCCACGCCCGACAGGCCCCTGTGGAAGTGCACGCGGGCGCCAGCGGCTTCGGCGATCCCGAGCAGGATGACGTTGAGCTCGCCGCGATGGACCGACCAGATCACCTCGCTGTCGTCGCGCCCGTAGCGCTGCAGGTCGGTGCGGCCGTCCGCGAAGTGCACCATGCGGCCCCGCATCATCACGGCCTGCTGCATCACGGCGTCGTCGGCGCCTGCCAGGCGAAGCGCGTGGCGGCCACGCTCCGCCAGGGCGAGGTTGATCGAACGCCCGCCGGCGTAGCCCTGCACGCGCGGATCGCCACGCTTCTCGTAGACATCGACCTGCCAGCCGCGCCGCACCAGCAGCGTGGCGAGCAGCGCGCCCGCGAGGCCGGCGCCGATGATGGTGATGTGGCGGTCGCTCGGTGCGGTCACGGAGGCCTCAGGCGCGGCGTGGTGTGGACAGTCTGGACGATCGGGCGGCGGCCTGTCGCGTCGAAGCCGGGCCGCTTGGCTTCAGGAAACCCAGCCGCGGCGTCATGCGCGCCAGCCTGCGACCGCGCGCGCGAAACGCAACACGTCGGCGTGGTTGTTGTAGAGCGGGGCGGGCGAGATGCGGATGACGTCGGGCTCGCGCCAGTCGCCCAGCACGCCATGCGCGGCCAGGTGTTCGAACAGCGCGCGGCCCTGTTCGCGCCCGCCCCGGACGCGCAGCGACAGCTGGCAGCCACGCTGCGCGGGATCGCGCGGGGTCACGATTTCCAGTACGTCTCCGAGCCCGGCGTCGATCAGCGCTTCGAGGTAGCCGGTCAGCGAGCGCGACTTGGCGCGAAGCGCCGGCAGGCCGGCCCGGTCGAACAGCTCCAGCGACGCGCGCAGCGGCGCCATGGCGAGGATGGGCGGGTTGCTCAGCTGCCAGCCGTCGGCCCCGGGCGCGGGATGGAATTCGGGCCCCATGCGGAAGCGGCTTGAGGCGTCGTGGCCCCACCAGCCCGCGAAGCGGGGCAGGTCGGCATGCGCATGCCGCTCGTGCACGAAGGCGCCGCCCACCGCGCCGGGGCCGGAGTTGACGTATTTGTAGTGGCACCACGCGGCGAAGTCGGCGCCGCTGTCGTGAAGTTGCAGGTGGAGGTTGCCGACCGCATGCGCCAGGTCGAAGCCGCACTGCGCGCCGGCCGCATGGGCCAGGCCCGCGATGGCCTTCAGGTCGAAGGCCTGGCCTGTCCGGTACTGCACGCCCGGCCAGAGCACCAGCGCGAGCCGGTCGCGATGGCGCTCGATCTCCGCAGCGATCGCATCCATGGAGAACAGGCCGCCCGGCCCGTCGGGTTGCACCTCGATGAGGTCGGTCGCCGGGTCGAAGCCGTGGAAGCGCACCTGCGATTCGGCCGCGTGGCGGTCCGACGGGAACGCACCGGCCTCGATCAGCAGCGCGGGACGTTCGCGGGTCGGACGGTAGAAGCTCGCCATCAGCAGGTGCAGGTTGACGGTGAGCGTGTTCATCGCCACCACTTCCACCGGCTTCGCGCCGACCAGGCGCGCCAGCGGCTCGCGCACGAGCTCGTGGTAGCTCATCCACTGGGCCTCGCCGGTGAAGTGGCCTTCGACGGCGTCCTCCTCCCACTTGCGCAGCACCGTCTCCACGTGCGCCCGCGCGCCGCGCGGCTGCAGGCCGAGCGAATTGCCCACGAAATAGGCCATCGGCTGGCCGTCGTGGCGGGGAATCAGGAACTCGTCGCGGAAGCCGCGCAGCGGGTCGGCAGCGTCGAGGGCCGCGGTGTGCGCGTCGGTATGCAGGTCGGTCATGCCGGGTCTCAGGCGAAGCGCGACAACGGGAGCCCGAGCCATTCCAGGGCGGTGCCGTGGTAGAGCCGGGCGCGGTCGGTGTCGGAAAGATCGAGTGCGGCGATCCCGGCGCCCGGTTCCTGCTCGCCCAGCGGGAAGGGGTAGTCGGTGCCCAGCATCACGCGCTCGGTGCCGCAGGTGTCGAGCAGGTACTGCAGCGCGCGCGGGTCGGCCACCCAGGAATCGAAGTACAGCCGCGACAGGTAGTCCCGCGGGTTGCGGGGATTGTCGGTGGCGACCAGGTCCGGCCGCATGTTGAAGCCGTGCTCGATGCGGCCGATGGTGTAGGGGAACGAGCCGCCGCCGTGCGCCAGGCAGATCCTCAGTTTCGGCAGCCGCTCGAGCACGCCGCCGAAGATCAGGCAGCAGGCCGCGCGCGATTGCTCGGCCGGCATGCCCACCAGCCAGGGTAGCCAGTACTTGGGCATGGACTCGGTGCCCATCATGTCCCAGGGATGCACGAGGATCGCCGCACCCAGCTCGCTGGCGGCCTGGAAGAACTCGAAGAGCTCCGGCGCGTCCAGGTTCCAGTTGCCTACGTGGCTACCGATCTGCACGCCCTGCAGGCCGAGCTGGTCGATGCAGCGTTCCAGCTCCTGCACCGCGAGGCGGGGCGACTGCAAAGGCACCGTGCCGATGCCGGCGTAGTGGCGCGGATGGTCGCGAACGGTCTGCGCCATGTGGTCGTTGAGGGCCTGGTGCAGCTCCAGCGCATGCTGCGGCCTGGCCCAGTAGCTGAACATCACCGGCACGGTGCTGATGACCTGCACCTGCACGCCGAAGCGCGCGTAGTCGTCGATGCGCTCGCGGGGGTCCCAGGTCTTGCTGAAGATCTCGCGGAAGAACTTGCCGTCCTTGTAGATACGGTGGCGGCCGTCGTCGGTGTGGTGGATGACCGGGAAGCGCGCGTCGCCGTACTTGCGCGCGAGATCGGGCCAGTCGCGCGGCAGGTAGTGGGCGTGGGTATCGATCTTCAGCACGGGCGCGGTACGCGGTGTCGGGCGAGGCAGCAAAGATACCCGAGGCCGCCGCCGGTACGGGCCTCAGGTGACGTCGGCCTCGGAGTCCGCCTGCAGCTCGTAGCGGCCCGGGCGCGGGTTGAGGTGGCCGCAGGCCTTGCAGGTGCGCAGGGCGTCGTCGCGGTAGAAGCGCTCGAAGATCCGGAAGAAATCCTGCTCGATGTCGACGAGGTGGAAGAACTCCTCGTAGACCTTCGCGTTGCAGCGCTCGCAGAACCACATGAGCGCGTCGTCCTCGTGCGGCAGGCGCCGGCGCTCGATCACCAGCCCCACGCCGCCTTCGCTGCGCTGCGGGCTGTGCGGCACGCGCGGCGGGAGGTAGAACATCTCGCCGGCGCGGATCGGGATGTCGCGCACCGCACCGTCCTCCTGGATGCGCAGCACCATCTCGCCCTCGAGCTGGTAGAAGAACTCCGGCCCCTCCTCGAAGTGGTAGTCGGTGCGGGCGTTCGGGCCCCCGACGATCATCACGATGTAATCGTCGTCGACGATGCACTTGTTGCCGACCGGCGGGCGCAGCAGCTCGCGGTGCTCGTCCACCCAGCGCTGCAGGTCGATCGGGCCGGGCAGCTTCATTGGCGCAGCACCGCGATGCACTTGGCTTCCACCGCGATCGGCGTGGGCAGCCAGCTGACGCCGACGGTGGTCCGGCAGGGCGCGTTCGCGGCGTCGGGGAAATACTCGGCCCAGATCGCGTTGTAGATGCGGAAGTCGCGCGGCAGGTCGGTCAGGTAAACGGTGACGTCGACCAGGTCCTCCCACTTCGCGCCGGCGGCCTCCAGCACGGCGCGAACGTTGCGGAACACGGCCCGGCACTGCGCCTCGATGTTGTAGCAGACCAGGTTGCCGTCCTGGTCGTGCACGTCGCCGCTCACCGCATCGGTGTCCGGATCGCGCGGCCCGATGCCCGAAAGGAAGAGCAGGTTGCCGACGCGGCGCGCGTGAGGGTACTGGCCCACGGGGGTCGGCGCCTTGTCCTCGATGATGATGCTTTCGGTCATTTGCTATCGCTCCGGGTTTCGATGCGGGCCAGCGCCTGCGCATGGCAGTCGGCGACGCTGTCGCCCGGGCCGACGTGCAGGCCCAGGTCGCGCACCAGGCCGTCCTCCAGCCGGTAGACCCAGCCATGGACGGTGACGTCCTGCCCGCGGGCCCAGGCGTCGCGCAGGATGGTCGTCCGGCACACGTTGACCACCTGCTGCAGCACGTTGAGCTCGCACAGCCGGTCGTGCTGCGCCTGCGCGTCGCCGGCCGCCTCGAGGCAGGGGCCATGCTTCTCGGCCACGTCGGCGACGTGACGCACCCAATTGTCGGCGAGGCCGAGTCGCCGTTGTGTCAGCGCCGCGTGTACGCCGCCGCAACCGTAGTGGCCCACCACGAGGATGTGCTTGACCTGCAGCACGTCCACCGCGAACTGGATGACCGAGAGGCAGTTGAGGTCGGTATGCACGACCACGTTCGCGATGTTGCGATGGACGAAGACCTCGCCCGGCGCCATGCCGATGATCTGGTTGGCCGGCACGCGCGAGTCGGAGCAGCCGATCCACAGGTATTCGGGCGCCTGCTGGCCGGACAGGCGCGCGAAGAAGTCGGGGTCTTCCTGCACGACGCGGTCGGCCCAGTCGCGGTTGCGGCCCAGCAGGTCGGTGATGGAGTAGGTCACGGGCAGTTCTCCAGGCTCAGGCCGATGTTCTTGGGCTCGGTGAAGAAGCGCATCGCTTCCAGGCCGCCCTCGCGGCCCAGTCCGGAAGCGCCCACGCCGCCGAAGGGCGTGCGCAGGTCGCGCTGCATCCAGGTATTGATCCAGACCATGCCTACGCGCAGGCGGTGCGCCAGGCGATGCGCGCGGCCGAGGTCGCGCGTCCATACGGAGGCGGCGAGGCCGTAGTCGCAGGCATTGGCGAGGGCGAGGGCATGTGGCTCGTCGTCGAAGGGCTGAAGGGTCGCGACCGGGCCGAAGATCTCCTCCCGGTTCGTGGCGCAGTCCGGCCCGAGGCCTTCGATGACCGTGGGCGGCACGAACCAGCCGTCGCCCGGCAGCGGCTGGCCGCCGCAGAGCACGCGGCCGCCTTCCGAGCGCGCGCGCCCGATCGCCGCCATCACCTTGTCGAAGTGCGCCTGCGAGACCAGCGGGCCGAGGTCGGTCGCCTCGTCGGCCGGATCGCCCACCCGCAGGGCCTGGGCGCGCGCGGCGAAGGCCTCGCGGAACTCGCCGAGGATGCCGCGCTCGACCAGGATGCGCGAGCCGCAGAGGCAGATCTGCCCGGAGTTCTGGAAGGCGGAGCGGACGATGAGGTCGATGTGCTCGCGCCAGGGCGCGTCCGCGAAGACGATCGTCGCGTTCTTGCCGCCCAGCTCCAGCGAGGTCCTGCGCAGCAGCGGCGCGGCGAGCCCGGCGATGCGCCGACCCACGGCGGTGCTGCCGGTGAAGGTGACGGCGCGTACCTGCGCGTGCGTCACCAGCGGCTCGCCCGCCTCGGGTCCCGTGCCATGCACGATGTTGAGCACGCCGGGCGGCAGGCCGATGTCGGCGGCCAGCTCGCCCAGCAGCGTCGCGGTCCACGGCGTGACTTCGGAAGGCTTGGCGACGACCGCGTTGCCGGCCGCTAGCGCCGGGGCGATCTTCCAGGTAAGCAGGTACAGCGGCAGGTTCCAGGGCGATATCGCCGCGACCACGCCGAGCGGAGAACGCAGGGTGTAGTTGAGGCCGGCCTCGCCGTGGTGCGATTCGCTGGCGAACTGGGTGGCCGCGTGCGCGAAGAAGCGGAAGTTCGACACCGCACGCGGGATCTCGATGCCGCGCGCGAGACGGATGGGCTTGCCGGCATCGCGCGACTCGGCGGCCGCGAAGTCGTCCAGCCGCTGTTCGAGGGCATCGGCCAGCCGTTCGAGCCAGCGCGCCCGCTCGCTTGCACGCAGTTCCGCCCAGGGGCCGGCGGCGCGCGCGGCCGCGGCGACGGCAGCGTCCACGTCGGCGCGGTCGCCCGCCGCCACCTGGCCGAACGCATTGCCCGTGGCCGGCTCGAGGACGTCGAGCCAGCGGCCGCTGGAAGGCCCGCAGGGTCGGCCGTCGATCCAGTGTGTCAGTCGCATGCGGCTAGCCTAGCGCCCGGCCGGTCAGATGGACTGCATGCGGCCGCCGTCCACGGCCAGGCTCACGCCATTGACGTAGCCGGCTGCCGGCGAGCAGAGGAAGGCGATCGCGGCCGCCACCTCGTGCGCCTCCGCGAAACGGCCGGCGGGCACGGTGCGCTGCATGGCGTCGGCGACATCCTGCTCGCTCTGTCCCGACGCGCGTGCGCGATCGGCCAGGATCTGCGCCAGCCGCGCCGTGCGGGTGTAGCCGGGCAGCACGTTGTTCACGGTGATTCCGTGCGGGCCCAGCTCGCGCGAGAGCGTCTTGGCCCAACCGGCGACGGCGCCGCGCACGGTGTTGGATACGCCGAGGTTGGGGATCGGCTCGCGTACCGAGGTCGAAACCACGTTGACGATGCGCCCCCAGCCCACCGCGCGCATCCCGTCGAGCGTGGCGGCGACCAGCACCTGCCCGGCGAGCACGTGCCGGGCGAAGGCATCGCGGTATGCGTCGAGCGTGGCCGCATGCGCCGGGCCACCCGGCGGGCCGGCCGTGTTGTTCACGAGGATGTGGACGGGCCTGGCTGCCACCTGCTCGCGCACCCGGCGGTCCAGCTGTTCGAGGTCCGACACGTCGGCCGCGAGCACGCCGTGTGCCTGCGCGCCGCGCACCGGCAGCGAGCCCGCCACGTCCTGCAGCACGTCCGCGCGGCGCGAGAGGACCGTCACGTCCGCGCCGAGCAGCGCCAGCTCATGCGCGGCGGCGCGTCCGATGCCTTCGGAGGCACCGCAGACGAGTGCGTGGCGGCCGGTGAGGTCGAGATCCATGGTCAGTCCTCGGCGTTGGCCCGCGCAGGGCGGGCGAGGGGGCGTGCAGGACCGCTGCGGGCGGCGGAAGTGGCAAAGGCGCGATCGGCCCGAACGGCACGGCGCCACCGCCGGCTCACTGCCTCGGCGGCAGGCGCAGGACCATCTGCGGACGCAACGCCTCCGGATCGTTCCCGCGCGGCGGAGCGAGCGTGGACAGGTCGATGCCGCGTGCGGCTGCGTCCTCGTCGTCCAACCCGTCCAGCGCCACGAACTCGGCGTCCATCAGGGCGGCGCGGGCACTGTCCTCGCTGTCGTAGGGCAGCGTGGCGCCATCGCAGTCGAAGACCTCGGCCGTGCCCGCTTCGAGGACGCGCAGGCGCGCCCAGATCAGGGTGTTGCCGGCGGTTGCGAGCCACCATTCGTCGCGGGTATCGCTCATGCGCCCATCCACCAGGAAGCCAGCCAGAGCAGCCAGGCGGCCAGCAGGCCGCCGATGATCGTCATCAGGGATACGCGCGCCGGGGTCGCCAGGCCGCTGAGGTTGCGGTCGCCCGTCGCGCGATAGTCGCCTCGAAGCAGCCAGGCCAGCGCCGACGGCCGGTAGAAGGCGCCAGGGCCCAGCCGCGCGGCCACGTCCGGATGCCGGTCGCGGATGTGCACCAGCGCGAGCGGCCAGAAGATCGCCAGCGCGGTGGCGCCGCCGATGGCGATGCCCACAAAGCACAGCGCCAGGAACAGGATCATCAGAACTCCGCCTGGCCCGGCGCGCGCGGGTAGGGAATGGCATCGCGGATGTTCGACAGGCCGCAGACGTAGACCACCAGGCGCTCGAAGCCCAGGCCGAAGCCGGCGTGGGGGACGGTGCCGTAGCGGCGGAAGTCGCGGTACCAGCCGTAGTGCTCGGCGTCGAGGCCGAACTGCGCCATGCGGCGGTCGAGCACATCCAGGCGCTCCTCGCGCTGGCTGCCGCCGATGATCTCGCCGATGCCGGGGGCGAGCACGTCCATCGCGGCGACGGTGTTCCCGTCGTCGTTGAGGCGCATGTAGAACGCCTTGATGTGCTCGGGGTAGTTCATGACCACGACCGGGCGGCCGACGTGCTGTTCGGTGAGCCAGCGCTCGTGCTCGGTCTGCAGGTCCAGGCCCCACTCGACCGGGAAGTCGAACTTCTCGCCCGACTTCTGCAGCAACGCGATCGCATCGGAGTACTCGATGCGCTCGAAAGGCGCGTTGATGAACGCTTCGAGCCGCGTCACCGCATCCTTCTGCACGCGCTCGGCGATGAAGGCCATGTCGTCGGCCCGCTCGTCCAGCACCGCGCGGAACAGGTACTTCAGGAAGTCCTCGGCCACCGACGCGTCCTCGGCGAGGTCCGCGAACGCGATCTCCGGCTCGATCATCCAGAACTCGGCCAGGTGGCGCGTGGTGTGCGAATTCTCGGCGCGGAACGTCGGGCCGAAGGTGTAGACCTTGCTCAGCGCCAGGCAGTAGGCCTCGACGTTGAGCTGGCCCGAGACGGTCAGGAACGCCTCCTTGCCGAAGAAGTCGCGCGAGAAGTCGACGTTGCCCTTGCCGTCGCGGGGCAGGTTGGTCATGTCGAGGGTGGACACGCGGAACATCTGCCCCGCGCCCTCGGCATCGGACGTGGTGATGATCGGCGTATTGACCCAGAAGTAGCCGCGCTCGTGGAAGAAGCGGTGCACGGCGTTGGCGAGCGTGTGGCGGATGCGCGTGACCGCGCCGAACAGGTTCGTGCGCGGGCGCAGGTGCGCCACCTCGCGGAGGAACTCCAGCGAATGCGCCTTGGGCTGGATCGGATACGTCTCCGGGTCCTCCACCCAGCCGACCACGTCGATCGCGGAGGCCTGGATCTCGAACGACTGCCCCTGGCCCTGCGACTGCACCAGCGTGCCGCGCGCGATCACGGCGCAGCCGGCGGTGAGGCGCCTGACCTCGCTCTCATAGTTCGGCAGGTCCGCCGGTGCCACCACCTGGATCGGCGCGAAGCACGAGCCGTCGCTCAGGTTGACGAAGCTGAGGCCGGCCTTGGAATCGCGGCGGGTGCGGACCCAGCCGCGCACGGTGACTTCGCCGCCCAGCGGCACCTTGCCCGCGAGCGCCTGCTGCACGCTGATGACCGTCATGCGCTGACCACCATGGCTTGAAACTCCGGCCCGCGGGCCCGATGTGGGGGACGAAGAGTTTACGTGCTGTTGCCGGTGGCGCGCAGCGCGCCGCCTATACTCGCCTCCGTTCCGACAAGGTGTTTTCCGGAGTTCTCCATGGCCGTTTCCCTCGCCCCCGCCGCGCTCGACCGCGTCCGCCGCTACCTCGCGGAGTCGCCCGGATCGCTGGGCCTGCGGTTCGGCGTCAAGCGCACCGGCTGCTCGGGCTGGCAGTACGTGGCTGACCTGGCGAAGGAAAGCGGGGAGGGCGACCGCGTCTTCCTGCAGGAGGACGTGCGGATCTTCGTGGACGAGGCCAGCCTGCCCATCGTCGATGGCACGGAGATCGACCTCGTCCGCCAGAAGCTCGGCGAGCAGTTCGTGTTCCGCAATCCGAACGTGCGTGCCGAATGCGGCTGCGGCGAGAGCTTCACCACCGCCGACCAGGACTGACGGCACCCGGCAGCGGCCCGGGGCGGCGCTAGACTCGGGGCGTCCACTGCCCGGAGTCTTTCGGATGCTGCGTCCCGTCCTGCTCGCCGTCGCGCTGTCGGCGGCCCTCGCCTCCCATCCCGCCCGGGCCCAGGCACCCGTCACGCAGGCCCGTCCGGCCGCCAGCGAGGCCAGCCGCGCCTTGCACGCCCTCTTCGACGAGGAATGGGAGCGCGGCCTGCGCGAGTCGCCGGAAAGCGCGTCGGCCGACGGCGACCTGCGCTGGAACGACCGCTGGACCGACTACAGCCTCGAAGCCATCCGAGCCCGCCAGGCGGCCGACCGGGCGGCGCTCGCCCGCCTGAGGGCGATCGACCGCAACGCGCTGTCGGAGGCCGACCGCCTCAATTACGACGTCTTCGCCTGGTCGCTGGAGCGCTCGGTGGAGCGCCAGCGCTTCAACGAATGGCAGCGTCCGCTGTCCCAGCGCGGCGGGGTGCAGACCGCCGACGAGATGGTGGAGATCCTGCGCTTCTCCACCGTCAAGGACTACGAGGACTGGACCCGTCGCCTGGAAGCGCTGCCCACCGTCGTCCGGCAGAACATCGTGCTCATGCGCGAGGGCCTGAAGGCCGGCAACACGCCGCCACGCGTGCTGATGGAGCGCGTGCCGGCGCAGATCGCGGCCCAGCTGGTCGACGACCCGACCAGGAGCCGCTTCTACGCGCCTTTCGCGAAGATGCCCGGCTCGCTCGGGGCGGCCGACCGGTCCCGCCTGCAGGCGCGCGCGGCGCAGGTGATCCGTGAGCGCGTGGTCCCGGCCTACCGCGAGCTAGCGACCTTCTTCGAGAAGGAGTACCTCCCGGGTACGCGCAGCACCACGGCGGCGGTCGACCTGCCGGACGGGCGGGCCTACTACGACTTCCTCGCCGGCTTCTTCACCACCACCGACCTCACCGCCGACCAGATCCACGACATCGGCCTGAAGGAGGTCGCGCGCATCCGCGCGGAGATGGAGAAGGTCCGCGAGGAAGTCGGCTTCAAGGGCACGCTGGCGCAGTTCTTCGACCACCTGCGTACCGAACCGAAGTTCTTCAAGAAGACGCCCGCGGAACTGCTCGAGGCCTACCAGGCGATCAGCAAGCGCATCGACCCGGAACTCGTGAAGGTGTTCCGCACCATCCCGCGGCTGCCCTACGGCGTGCGGCCGATTCCCGACGCCATCGCGCCCGATACGACGACCGCCTACTACCAGCCCGGTGCGCTCGACGGCAGCCGCGCAGGCTTCTACTACGTCAACCTCTACAAGCCGGAGGTGCGCCCGACGTGGGAGATGATGGCGCTGTCGCTGCACGAGGCCGTGCCCGGCCATCACTTCCAGTTCGCGCGCAGCATGGAGCTGGAGGACGTGCCCAACTTCCGCCGCACCAGCTACTTCACCGCCAACGGCGAGGGCTGGGGGCTGTATGCCGAGCGCCTCGGCTACGACATGGGGCTTTACGACGACCCCTACGACCGCATGGGCCAGCTGGCCTACGACATGTGGCGCGCCGTGCGGCTGGTGGTCGACACGGGCATGCACACCAAGGGCTGGAGCCGCGACCGCGCCATCGCGTACTTCATGGACAACGCGCCCAAGACGCGGCAGGACATCGTCAACGAGATCGACCGCTACATCTCCTGGCCGGGGCAGGCGCTGGGCTACAAGATCGGCCAGCTGAAGATCTCGGAACTGCGCGAGCGATCGCGCGTGGCCCTGGGCGACCGCTTCGACCTCCGCGACTTCAACGATGCCGTCCTCGCCACGGGGTCGGTCCCGCTGTCGGTGCTCGAGGCGCATATCGACCGGTGGATCGCCGCCCGGAAGGCGGTGCCGGCCGCCGCACCGGCCACGGCGGGCGGAGCGCCGGCGGAATAGCGGTCCCGACCGGCCGAGGCCCGCTACCGTCGCCCGACGGTCGCCGGGGGCGGCATGGCCGCCCGACGGGGCGCGGTGCCGATCGGGCCTACCGGCGATCGCCCGCACCTCCAGGTGGCCGGGCACAGCCGTTTCACGCCCTTTGCACGTAAGCCCTTGAGCTGCCATAATTTCTGGCTCCGCGGCCTCCGGGTCGTGGCGACCTTGCTCCACCGCCGTCGTATCGCGGGGGGCTGACCGGCGCCTGCGCGCCGCCATCCACAAGGAAACGAAAATGCGTCATTACGAAGTCGTGTTCCTGGTCCATCCGGACCAGAGCGAGCAGGTGCCGGCCATGATCGAGCGCTACAAGGCGCTGATCGAAGGCGCCGAGGGCAAGGTGCACCGCCTGGAAGACTGGGGCCGCCGCCAGCTGGCCTATCCGATCCAGAACCTGGTCAAGGCCCACTACGTCATGCTCAACATCGAGGCCACCCAGGCCACGATGAACGAGCTGGTCGACAGCTTCCGCTTCAACGACGCGGTCCTGCGCCACCTCGTGATCAAGCGCGACGGCCCGGAGACCGAGCAGTCCCTGATCATGAAGTTCAAGGACGAGAAGGGCGACAAGGGCGAGCGCGGCGAGCGCCGCCGCCGTGACGACGAGGGCGAGGCCGCTCCCGCCGCCGAAGCCTCCGACAACGCCGAAGCCGCCTGAGGAACACGTCCATGTCCAAGTTTTTCCGTCGCCGCAAGTTCTGCAAGTTCACGGCCGAGGGTGTGAAGGAGATCGACTACAAGGATCTCAACACCCTGCGCCAGTACCTCACCGAGACCGGCAAGATCGTCCCCAGCCGCGTCACCGGCACCAAGTCGAAGTACCAGCGCCAGCTGGCCACGGCGGTCAAGCGCGCCCGTTACCTGGCGCTGATCCCGTACACCGACAACCACAACGCCTGAGTCCGGGTCCTCCGGAACAGCCCGCACGTCCACGTGCGGGCCGTTGATCCGGATCCTTCGGAAAGGCCCGCACCTCCGTGTGCGGACCCTTCGACAGGAAGCACTCGCGATCCCATCCATTCGGACAGCGATCCGCTGTGTCGCCCGGCACCGGCCGCGCGGCACTAACGAATACGGAGCATCACCATGCAGCTCATCCTCCTGCAGAACGTCACCAACCTCGGCAAGCTCGGCGACAAGGTCACCGTCAAGCCGGGCTACGGCCGCAACTTCCTCGTGCCGCAGGGCAAGGCCGTTCCGGCCACCCCGGCGAACCTGGCCGACTTCGAGGCGCGCCGCGCCGAGTTCGAGGCCAAGGCCAAGGCCCAGCTGGAAGGCGCCGAGAAGCGCCGCGCCGAGCTCGAGGGCGTCGAGGTCACCATCAGCGCGAATGCGTCGGCCGAAGGCAAGCTGTTCGGCTCGGTCACGCCGCGCGACATCGCCGAGCAGCTCACCAAGCTCGGCCACAAGGTCGACAAGTCGGAAGTCGTGATGGGCGAAGGCCCGTTCCGCCGCACCGGCGAGTACGAAGTCGTCGTGCGCCTGCATGCCGACATCGAGCAGACCGTGAAGGTGATCGTGGTCGGCGAACAGGCCTGATCGCGACATCGATGGTGGAAGGAAGAGGGCGCCGCGAGGCGCCCTTTTCGTTGCGCGTCGTCCGGTCTGACGTGTCGGCCCGCGCCGGTGAACATGGACCGCGCGCGATCCCGTCGATGGCTGCGATGACGATTGGGGACAGGCCGCGCGTGACCCGCGCCGTGCGGCGCCTCGCTCGCTGCACGTCCGTCCTGGTCCCCCGTGGGCGGGCTCTGCTGCCCTGGACGGGCAAATCGCAGCGGGAGAGACGCCCGCATGCGACAAGGCGGTGGACTTATCCCGACTTGTCCACAGACTTATCTGCAACGGAGGCAGGCGGTCGCTGGCTAGGATGCCGTGGTGATCCACGGCCCGAGAGGGCCACCGAGGCAGTATCCCGATGAGTGCACGCGCCGGCTTCCGCAACGACAAACGCTTCGAAACCCGCGCCGAGCAGCGCGTGGACCAGCTGCGCGTTCCACCGCAGTCGGTGGAGGCGGAGCAGGCCGTGCTGGGCGGGCTCATGCTCGCGCCCGACGCCTACGACCGCGTCGCCGATCTGCTCAGCGACAGCGACTTCTACCGCCGCGACCACCAGCTGATCTTCCGCGCGATCCGCGAGCTTGCCGAGAAGAACAAGCCCTTCGACGCCGTCACGCTGGGCGAGTGGTTCGAGTCGATGGGGCAGTCGGAGATGGTGGCCGGCGGCGCGTACCTGATCGAGCTCGCGAGCACCACGCCTTCGGCCGCGAACATCGCCGCCTATGCGGAGATCGTGCGCGACAAGGCCGTGCTGCGGCAGCTGATCGAGGTCGGCACGGAGGTCGTCAACAACGCCTTCCAGCCCGACGGGCGCGAGAGCGCGGAGATCCTGGAGGAAGCCGAGCGCGAGGTACTCGCCATCTCGCAGGCCAACCGTTCCGGCCGCAGCGATTTCACTCCGGTGACCAAGGCGCTGTCGGAGGCCTTCGACGACCTGCAGACGCGCTACGCCAACGGCAGCGGCGTCACCGGCCTGCCGACGGGCTACAGCGAGTTCGACGAGATGACGGCCGGGCTGCAGAAGACCGACCTCATCATCCTTGCCGCGCGCCCGGCCATGGGCAAGACCACGCTCGCGCTCAACATCGCCGAGTTCGCCGCGTTCAAGAGCCGCCTGCCGGTTGCGGTGTTCTCGATGGAAATGAGCGCGGCGCAGCTGGCGATGCGCCTGATCTCGTCGGTCGGCCGCGTCAACGCCCAGCGCCTTCGCACCGGCCAGCTGGAGGACGAGGACTGGAGCCGCGTCACCGGCGCGATCCGCCAGCTGCGCGAGGCCAAGATCTTCATCGACGACGAGCCGGGCCTGTCGCCCGCCAAGCTCTCGTCCAAGGCCCGCCGCCTCAAGCGCGAGCACGGCCTGGGCCTGATCGTCATCGACTACCTGCAGCTGATGAGCGTGCCCGGCAACAACGAGAACCGCGCGACGGAGATCTCGGAGATCTCGCGCTCGCTCAAGGGCCTGGCGAAGGAGCTGGGCGTGCCGGTGATCGCGCTCAGCCAGCTCAACCGCTCGCTGGAAACGCGTACCGACAAGCGCCCGGTCATGGCCGACCTGCGCGAGTCCGGCGCGATCGAGCAGGACGCGGACATGATCGTCTTCATCTACCGCGACGACTACTACAACAAGGAAAACTCGCCGGACAAGGGACTGGCCGAGGTCATCATCGGCAAGCAGCGAAGCGGCCCGACGGGCTCGTTCAAGCTCAAGTTCTTCGGCGAGTACACGCGCTTCGACAACCTCTCGCACGACTCGATCGGCTCGTTCGAGTAAGGCGACGCGGCGGAGACGGGTCAGGGCGCAACCCGGGGCGTTTCATCCGGCGCCTGCGCGCGCGGCGCGGCCTTCACCCGGCCCGGACCGGGTCCGCGCTACTTCACGCTGGTGGACCGCATCCCGCTCGAGTCGGAGGCCCTCGCCAGCGTCGGCTACGACCCGGCGCGGCACGTGCTCGAAGTGGAATTCACGAGCGGCCGGGTCTACCAGTACTTCGACGTGCCCGAGCACGAAGTGAGGCGGCTGCTGGAGGCGCCGTCGCAGGGCGCGTACTTCAGCGAGCGCCTGCGGGATCGCTACCGCTACGAACTGGTGCACTGACCGCGACGCGGCGCGCTGCCGTGCGCGGCGGGCGGCCGCCAGGGCCTGTCAACGCTATCGGCATGGGTCGCGCCCGCCCTGCCGGCGTTGCAGGCGGCGTCATCGCTCGGTCGCGTGCGGACGCACGCTTCCTCGCTCTTCCTTGCCTGCAACGCCGGCAGGGCGGGCGCTGCGGGTGAGGCCTGAGGCCGCGCCATGCAGCCCCGCGCGGCTCGACCTTGCAATCAGCAAGGCGCATCGCCGCGCAGAACTGCCTGACACGGCCTCAGGCCTCACGCGACCCATGCCGATGGCGTTAACAGACCCTAGACTGTGGCGATGGCACGACCGACTTCCGCGACCATCCACGTCGACGCGCTGCGTCACAACCTCGGGCAGGTCCGCGCCCGCGCGCCGCGCAGCCGGGTGATGGCCGTGGTCAAGGCGGACGGCTACGGCCACGGCCTGGAGCGCGTCGCGCGCGCGCTGGCAGGTGCCGACGCCTTCGGCGTGGCCGCGCTGTCGGATGCCGAGCGGCTGCGTGCAGCCGGCATCTCCCAGCCGATCCTGCTGCTGTCGGGCTTCGACGAGCCGGGTGACATCCCGCGCCTGCGCGAACTCAACGTCTGGACGACGATCCACCATGCCTCGCAGCTGGAGATGCTCGAGCAGGCCGCGCCCGGCGAACCGCTCGACTGCTGGCTCAAGCTCGACAGCGGCATGCACCGGCTGGGCTTCGCGCCCGAGGCGTTCGGCGACGCGCACGCGCGCCTTTGGGCGATGCGCGGGAGCCGGGTGGGCGACATCGTGCTGATGAACCACTTCGCCAGTTCGGACGAGTTCGCCGACAGTCCCTCGCGCGGCGCGCAGACCCGTGAGCAGCTGGCCGTCTTCCGCGAGGTGACGGCCGGGCTGCCGGGTGCGCGATCGCTCGCCAACTCGGCGGCCGTGCTGGGCTGGCCGGAGGCCCACGATGACTGGGTGCGCCCGGGCGGCGCGCTGTACGGCATGTCGGTGGTGGACGGACGCGTGGGTGCCGACTTCGGCCTGCGCCCGGCGATGACGCTGTCCACGCGCCTGATCGCGGTGAACCGCGTACGACGCGGCGCGCGCATCGGCTATGCGGGCACATGGGAATGCCCGGAGGACATGGAGGTGGGCGTGGCGGCCATCGGCTACGGCGACGGCTATCCGCGTGCTGCGCCGGCCGGGACGCCCGTGCTGGTCGGCGGCCGGCGCACGCAGGTGATCGGGCGCGTCTCCATGGACCTGATGACCATCGACCTGCGCGGCGTGCCCGGAGCGCGCGTGGGCGACCCGGTGCTGCTGTGGGGGGCGGAGCTGCCGGTCGAGACCATCGCGTCGGCCGCACGCACCATCGGCTACGAGCTGACCTGCTCGATCACACGTCGCGTGCGCTTCATCGAGCGCTGAGGACGGGCATGGGCGTCGCGATCGTCTGGTTCCGCAACGACCTGCGCCTCGCCGACAACCCCGCGCTGCAGGCGGCCCTGGGCACCGGCCTGCCGGTGCTGCCGGTGTACGTCCACGACCCTGACGGTGACGGCCACGCCCGGGCCGGCGCGGCCTCCGATGCCTGGCGGGCGCGGTCGCTTGCCGCGCTGGACGCCGACCTACGCGCGCGCGGCAGCCGCCTGCGGCTGTTCGTCGGCCATGCGCTGCCGGTGCTCTCGGCGCTGGCGGCGGCGACGGATGCCGAGGCGGTGTTCTGGAACCGGCGCTACGAGCCCGATGTCGAGCGGCGCGACGCGCAGGTCAAGCGCGAGCTGCGCGCGCAGGGGCTGCAGGTGGAGAGCCGCAACGGCTCCCTGCTGTTCGAGCCCTGGGAGCTGGCGACGGGCAAGGGCGGGCCCTACCGCGTATTCACGCCGTTCTGGCGTGCGGCGCGGGCGCGCTGGAATCCCGCCGCGGCCTGCCCAGCGCCGGTGCGCATCCACGACGCCGCCGAAGCACCCGAGGGCGTATTGCCCGACCAGCTGCGGCTGGCGCCGCTGCAGCCCTGGGACAGCGGCTTCTGGTCCGGCTGGGAGCCCGGAGAGGCCGGCGCGCATGCCGCGCTGGAGGCCTTCGTCGACGGCGCGCTGCACGACTATCCCGCCGGCCGGGAGCGTCCCGACCGCAGCGGCACCTCGCGTCTGTCGCCGCACCTGCATTTCGGCGAGATCGCGCCCTGGCGGGTCGCCGCGGCTGTGGAGGCGGCACGCGGGCGGGTACCCGAGGGGCACGTGGAGGCCTACCTGCGCCAGCTCGTCTGGCGCGAGTTCGCCGCCCACCTGCTGCATCACTTCCCTCATACCGTCGAGCACAACCTCGACGCCCGCTTCGACGCGTTTCCCTGGGCGCGGCCGGACCGCGCCAGGATCGAGCGCTGGCGGCATGGACGGACCGGCGTGCCCATCGTGGATGCGGGCATGCGCGAGCTCTGGGCCACCGGCTGGATGCACAACCGCGTGCGCATGGTAGTGGCGAGCTGGCTGTGCAAGCACATGCGCATGCACTGGCGCGAGGGCGCCGCATGGTTCCGCCAGACGCTGCTGGATGCCGACCTGGCCAACAACACGATGGGCTGGCAGTGGGTCGCGGGCACCGGCGCCGACGCCGCGCCCTATTTCCGCATCTTCAACCCCGTGTCACAGGCCGAGCGCTTCGACCCGCAGGGCGAGTACATCGCGCGCTGGCTGCCGGAACTCGCGCCACTGCCAGTCGCGCTGCGGCATGCGCCCTGGCGCGATCCGCAGGCGCTGGGCCGCGTCGCCCCCGACTATCCCCATCGCCCGATGGTCGATCTGCAGGCCGGCCGCGACGCCGCGCTCGATGCGTATCGCGCCATGCGGACGGCCGCTGCGCAGCGGCCGTCGACGTCCCACGCGGGCGACTGAACGGGCGCCCAGCAGACGCTTCTACGGCAGCTGAACAGAGGGTCGGGCTCCTCACTCCTCGCCTACGACGCCGTGGCTAGCGTGGCCCCGCCTTTGAAGCGAGGGTTCCTCCATGAAGACTCAGATGAAGATTGCGCTGGCGTCCGCTGTTGCCGCGACGCTGCTCGCAGGCTGCGTGACCGACCCGAACCGCTACGCCACCAACCCCGATACCAACGACCGCACGACGCGCGGCGCGATCATCGGTGCTGCCGTGGGCGCCGTCGCAGGTCTGCTCAGCGGCGACGATGCCGTCGAGCGCCGCCAGCGCGCACTGGTCGGCGCCGGCGTCGGTGGCCTGGCCGGTGGCGCCATCGGCAACTACCAGGACCGCCAGGAACGCGCGCTGCGTGACCGCCTGGCCGGCTCCGGCGTGGACGTCGTGCGCCAGGGCGACAACATCACGCTGAACATGCCCGACAACATCACCTTCGGGTTCAACCGCGCCGACCTGCAGCCGCAGTTCCGCCCGGTGCTGGATCGACTGGCCACCACGCTCAACGAGTACAACCAGACCATCATCGAGGTCGCGGGCCATACCGACAGCGTGGGTTCCGACCAGTACAACTACGACCTCTCGCGCCGCCGCGCGAACACCGTTGCCAGCTACCTGTCGGGCAAGGGCGTGAGCCAGCAGCGCATGGAGATCGTGGCCGCCGGCGAGACCCGCCCGATCGCCCGCAACGACACCGAGGACGGCCGCGCGCGCAACCGCCGCGTCGAGATCACCCTGGTGCCGCTGCGGGCCGGTTCCTGATATCCAGCCTTCAGGCGATGGCGACGGGGCGCTCAGGCGCCCCGTTTCCTTTGTTGGACCCGCATGGCTGCGCGCGCGCCACGGGCCAGGGCAGGGCGCAGCCCGGCGACTGCTGCTGAACCCGGGGCATGGTGCGATGCCCGCCGGACAGGACCCGCCCGAAGTCCGAATCAGTGCAGGTCCGGGTTGCGGCGCTTGCGCGCGGGCTCCGCACCACCGGGCTCGCCGTCGTCGTCCTCGCCCGGATCGCCGGCCTCGCGCATGCCCGTGCGGCGCTCGAGCAGGTTGAGCGCCGTCAGCACGAGGAGGGTGAGCACCGTGGCCGCGCTGGCGAGCAGGTAGTGGCCCACGCCGGTGATCAGGCCGATCACGGCCACCATCAGCAGGGAGGCCGCCGTGGTGATGCCGGCGATGTGCTGGCCCTGCTTGCGCGCGAAGATGGTGCCCGCGCCGATGAAGGCCACGCCGCTGATCACGGCCTCGACCAGGCGCAGCGGGTCGGCCGAAAGCTTGACGCTGGAATCCACCGCCGGCGGATCCTGCAGCGCGAGATGGCTCATGGCCATCAGAAGGGCGGCCGCGCCGGCCACGAGCATGTGGGTCCGAAAGCCCGCCGGGCGGTTCTTGAGCTCACGCTCGTAGCCGATCACGCCGCCGAGCAGCATCGCATAGGCCGCGGCACCCACGGCCTCCAGTTCACTGAGCCATTCCATGGCCGTCACAGTGGTTGAGACGCCGTCAACCTAGCGTTACGCCATCGCCCGCGGCCTGCCGGCCTTTTCAGCGCGATGACGGCCGCCTGCCTACGGTCCCCCCATGAATTCCGACCTCATCGTGCTCCGCCGCGAAGGCCTGTACTGCCCGCAGGGCGACTTCTACATCGACCCCTGGCGGCCGGTGGAGCGTGCGGTCATCACGCACGGGCACGGCGATCATGCACGCATCGGATCGGTCGACTACTTCGCAGCCGCGCGCAGCCTGCCCATACTCCAGTGGCGGCTCGGCGAGCAGCGCTACCACGCCTTCGACTACGGCCAGCCCTTCGAGATCGGCAATGCCCGCGTCTCGTTCCATTCCGCGGGCCACGTGCTGGGCTCGGCGCAGGTGCGAATCGAGGCGGACGGGCAGGTCTGGGTGGCATCGGGCGACTACAAGCGCCAGCACGACCCCAGCTGCGACCCCTTCGAGGTCGTCGAATGCGACACGTTCATCACCGAGGCCACCTTCGGGCTGCCGATCTACCGCTGGCCCGATACCGCCGACGCGGCACGCGAGATCGTCGAGTGGCGCGACCACTGCGAGAGGTGCGGCGAGGCCGCCGTGCTGCTGTGCTACGCGCTCGGCAAGGCGCAGCGCATCCTAGCCGAGCTCGCCGCCTGGACCGACCGCCCCGCCTTCCTGCACGGGGCGGTGCAGGCGGGCGTGGACGTCTACCGTGAAGCAGGCGTGCCGATGCTGGCCACGCAGCCGGTGTCGGACACCGCCAAGGGCGCGGATTTCGCGGGCGAGCTGATCATCGCGCCGCCATCGGCGGCCGGCAGCCCGTGGATGCGGCGCTTCCGGCGCGCGCAGATCGGCTTCGCCTCCGGCTGGATGCGCGTTCGCGGCAACCGGCGCCGCCGCAACTACGACCGCGGCTTCGTGGTCTCCGACCATGCGGACTGGCCGGACCTCATGCGCACCATCCGCGAGACCGGCGCGCGGCGGGTACTTGCCACGCACGGCAATACCGACGCGATCATCCGCGCCCTGAACGAGGACGGCATAGCGGCCGAGGCCTTCGCCACCGACTACGCCGGGGAAGCCGAATGAGGCGCTTCGCCGCCCTCTACCGGGAGCTGGACCGCAGCACGGCCACGCTGGACAAGCGCGCTGCACTGGTCGCCTATTTCCGCGAGGCGCCGCCGGAGGACGCGGCCTGGGCGCTGTGGCTGCTCTCGGGCGGCAAGCTGGCGAAGATCGCGAACACGCGCGAGCTGCGCGAGTGGCTGTCGCAGGAGACGGGCACGCCGGACTGGCTGGTGGACGACTGCCATGCGCATGTGGGCGACCTGGCCGAGACGCTCACCCTGCTGATCGACGATCCCTCGCGCCGCCTCGCGGACGTGCCCCTGCACGAATGGATCGAGCGGCGGCTGATTCCCGTCGCCGGCCGCGATCCCGAGGCGCGCCGCGCGGCGGTGGTCGAGGGCTGGCGCACGCTCTGCGCCGACGAGCGCCTGGTCTTCAACAAGCTGCTGACCGGCGCCCTGCGGGTGGGCGTCTCGCAGCGCCTCGTGCAGCAGGCCCTGGCCGACATGAGCGGCATCGACATCGCCCGGATCGCCCAGCGCATGCTGGGCCACTGGGTGCCGACGGCGCGGTTCCTGCGCGACCTCCTGAACCCCGAAGAGCTCCCCGGCGACCGCGAGCAGCCGTATCCCTTCTTCCTGGCTTCGCCGCTGGAGGCGGAGGTCGACACGCTCGGCCCCATCGAGGACTGGCTGCTGGAATGGAAATGGGACGGCATACGACTTCAGCTGATCCGCCGCGGCGCCGAGGTCGCGCTGTGGTCGCGCGGCGAGGAGCGGCTGGACGGGCGCTTTCCCGAGATCGAGGCCGCCGCCGCTGCGTTGCCGCGTGACTGCGTGATCGACGGCGAACTCATCGCCTGGCGTCCGGGCGACGAGCAGCCCATGCCGTTCACGGCGCTGCAGACGCGAATCCAGCGCCGCAGGCCCGGGCCGAAGACGCTCGCGGACACGCCGGTCTGCGTGCTGGCCTATGACCTGCTGGAGCTGGAAGGCCGCGACCTGCGCGAGCTGCCGCTCTCCGGGCGCCGCGCGCTGCTGGACGAACTGCTCGGCGAGAACAACGATCCGCGCATCGTGCCGTCACCCCTCGTGGAGCCCGCCGACTGGGCCGAGGCCGCGACGTTGCGGCAGGCCGCGCGGGAGCGGGGCGTCGAAGGGCTGATGCTCAAGCGGCGGGCGTCGACCTACCAGGTGGGCCGTCGTCGCGGCGACTGGTGGAAGTGGAAGATCGAACCCCTCAACGTGGACGCGGTGCTGATCTACGCGCAGTCGGGCAGCGGGCGTCGCAGCACGCTGTTCACGGACTACACCTTCGCGCTGTGGGATGGCGACGCGCTGGTACCCGTCGCCAAGGCCTATTCCGGCCTGGACGACCGCGAGATCCTCCAGCTCGACCGCTGGATCCGCGCGCACACCGTCGAGCGCTTCGGGCCGGTGCGCTCCGTGGAGCCGCAGCACGTGTTCGAGATCGGCTTCGAGGCGGTCAACCGGTCGACCCGGCACAAGTCCGGCATCGCCGTGCGCTTCCCGCGCATCCTGCGCTGGCGCCACGACAAGACCCCGCGCGATGCCGACAGGCTCGACACGCTGCGGGCGCTGGCGCGATGAGCGGTTTCCTGTTGCGGGGTGCGCTGCCGCCGGAAGGCGAGGATCCGTACGCGGAGTACCCCGAGCGGCCCCGCCCGGATGCGCCGCGGCAGACGGTGGAGTCGATCCGGCGCGAACGCGCGCGCCACGAAGCGCGGGAACGGCGGCGGCGCAAGGCCGGGGATGACGCCGCCAGCCGCACGCAGCAGGGCGCCATCGCCCCCGTGGGAGAGGGGGAACCCGAACCCGATGCGCTGGAGCGCCTGGAGGGCGTCGTACCAGCCGGCGACGGGGCTCGGCCGGACACCGCTGGCACCGAGGTTGGCGACCCCGCGCGCCGCCTGCGTGCATGGTTCGCAGCGCGCGGTTGGACACCCGCGCCGTTCCAGCAGGACGTATGGACGCGCTACCTGCGCGGCGAGTCCGGGCTGCTGCACACGCCCACGGGCAGCGGGAAAACCCTCGCCGCGTTCGGCGGGCCGCTGATCGAGGCCTGCATGCTGCCGGATGCTGCGCGGGCAGGGGCGACGTCCCGCGATGCGGGGCGGGAACTGAAGGTCCTGTGGATCACGCCGCTTCGGGCGCTGGCCGCCGACACCGTCCGCGCCCTGCGCGAGCCGGCCGCGGGGCTCGGGCTGGACTGGCAGATCGGCCTGCGTACCGGCGACGCCTCCTCGCGCGACAAGCGGCTCGCGCGCGAGGGACAGCTCGACGCACTCGTCACCACGCCCGAATCGCTCGCGCTCCTGCTGTCGTATCCCGACACCGCCGAGCGCCTGCGTGCGCTGCGCTGCGTGGTGGTCGACGAGTGGCACGAGCTGCTGGGCACCAAGCGCGGCGTGCTGCTGCAGCTTGGCCTGGCGCGGCTGCGTTCGCTGTCCGCGCGGCTGCGCATCTGGGGCCTGTCGGCCACGCTCGGCAACCTCGACGAGGCGCGCGACGTGCTGCTGCCGCACGCGCCCGCATCGGAGGTCGTCTCGGGTGCAACGCCGCGCCCGATGACGCTCGAGACGCTCGTCCCCGCCGAAGGCGAACGCTTCCCGTGGGCCGGGCACCTGGGGCTGGCGCAGCTGGCGCGCGTGGCCGAGCGCATCTTCCGCGCCCGCACGAGCCTGCTGTTCACCAATACGCGTGCCTACGCCGAGCTCTGGCACCAGGCCCTGCAGGCGGTATGGCCGGAGGATCCGTCCACGCTCGCGCTGCACCACGGGTCGCTGGATCCGCACATCCGTGCCGACGTCGAAGCGGGCCTGCGCGACGGGCGCCTGCGTTGCGTGGTGGCCACCTCCAGCCTCGACCTGGGCGTGGACTTCCCGGCCGTCGACCAGGTCTTCCAGCTCGGAAGCCCCAAGGGCACGGCGCGCCTGCTGCAGCGCGCCGGCCGCGCCAGGCACCGGCCGGGCGAGTCGGGACATGTGGTCTGCATCCCGACGCACATGCTCGAGCTGGTCGAGTTCTCCGCGGTGCGTGAGGCCATCGGCGCAGGCGAGGTCGAAGCGCGGCGGCCCCCGCGCATGTCGCTGGACGTGCTGGCCCAGCACTGCGTCACCCTCGCGCTGGGCGGAGGCTTCGACGCCGATGCCCTGCTCGCGGAAGTGCGCGGCACGCATGCTTTCGCTGGGCTGGCGGACGAGGCCTGGCAGTCCGTGCTCGACTTCATCATCCAAGGTGGCCGCGCGCTGGAACACTACCCCGACTTCCACCGCGTGGTGCGCGACGCCGCGGGCCGCTACGTGGTCGAGGACCGCCGCGTGGCCACGCGCCACCGGTTGTCGATCGGCACGATCGCCAGCGAGGGCAGCGTCGCGGTCAAGCTCGTGCGTGGCGGCACGCTGGGCGCGGTCGAGGAGGGCTTCATCGCCCGCCTCAGGCCCGGCGACCGTTTCCTGTTCTCCGGTCGCATGCTGGAGCTCGTGCGCATCGACGCGATGACGGCACTGGTCAAGCGCGCCCCGCCGGGCGAAGGCATCGTCCCCCAGTGGACCGGCATCCGCCAGCCGCTGTCGATGGAACTGGCCGCGCGCGTGGAACGCCTGCTCACGCAGCCGGTGGACGCGCCCGAGATGCGTGCGGTCGCCGGGCTGCTCGCGCTGCAGTCGCGCCTGTCGTCGCTCCCGCGCACGGGCCGGCTGCTCGTCGAGTTCGCTCGTACGCGCGAGGGCCCGCAGCTGTTCGTGTTCCCGTTCGCCGGCCGCCTCGCCAACGAAGGACTGGCCGCGCTCGTGTCTCTGCGCTGGGGCCGCGTCGAGCCCAATACCTTCGGCTATGCCGCGAACGACTACGGCTTCGTGCTGCGCCCGGCCAGGGACGTCGCCGTCGACGAGGGCCTGCTCGAGTCCCTGCTCACGCCCGATCGCCTGTTCGAGGACCTGCGCGAAAGCCTCAACCTGGGCGAGCTGGCGCGCCGGCAGTTCCGCGAGATCGCGCGCATCGCAGGCCTGTTGCCGCCCACGGTGCCGGGGCGGCCCCAGAAGAGCATGCGGCAGCTGCAGGTCTCCAGCGGGCTGATCTTCGACGTTCTCCAGCGCCATGACCCGCAGCACATGCTGCTCGAGCTGGCCGAGCGGGAAGTCTTCGCCGGCCAGCTCGAAGTGCAGCGCCTGCAGCGTGTGCTCGAGGAATGCGCCCGGCGGCGCGTGCTGCTGCTGCGGCCGCGCGGCCTCACGCCGCTGTCCTTTCCGCTGTGGGCCGAGGGGCTGCGCGGCCAGCTCAGCACGGAGGACTGGAAGACGCGTGTGCAACGCGCTGCCGCGCAGCTGGAGAAGCGCCATGCGCGATGATGCCGACGGCCGCTACGTCGTCGCCGACATTGCCGGCGAGCAGGTCTGGCTGCTGGCCGACCGGGCGCTCTACTGGCCGCGGGAGCGGCGGCTGTTCCTCTCCGACCTCCACCTGGGCAAGGGCGACGTCTTCCGCCGCGCCGGCATCGGCCTGCCCAGCGGTGGCACCGCCGGGGACCTGGATCGGCTGGGCCGCGCCATCGACCTCACGGGGGCGACATCCGTCTGGATCCTCGGCGACGTCGTCCATGGCGCCGTGCATGAGAGCGCATGGCGCGGCACCTGGCATGCCTGGCGGGAGGCGAGGGGGGGCGTCCACTTCGCCGCGCTCACCGGCAACCATGACCGCGCGCTCGCGGGCGCGGGCTTGGGCGTGGAGCTTCTCGGCGAAGCGCTGGACGTCGGTCCTTTCGCGCTGCGGCACGAGCCCTGCGAGGTACCGGGCCTGCACGTGCTGGGCGGCCACCTGCATCCCTGCGTGGCCATCCGCGAACTCGGGCCGCGCCGCTTCCCGGTGTTCTGGTTGCAGCCGCGGGCCACGGTCCTGCCCGCATTTTCCGAGTTCACCGGCGGCTGCCACGTCGATGCCGGCACGCGCGACGGGATTGTGGTCTGCGCTGCCGGCACGGCCGCCTGGATCCGCCGCCCGCGGGCTGAACAGGCGCCGCGGCCGCGGCCACGCCGGGCTTGAGGTGGCGGGGAAGGGGCCTATACTGCTTCCCGTCAGCGACATGCTGTCCCCGGGGGTGCACTGGCTTCGACGGGGGTTGCGAAATCGCCTGGCGCATGCCGAGGGGGCAGCTTTCCTCGTAAATCCAGCGGCAAACTCATAGTTGCCAACGACGACAACTACGCTCTGGCCGCTTAAGGCCTAAGCCCCGAAACTGCTTGTGTCCGTGCTCGCAGCGTAGGGTCATGATCACGGAATCGCCGCCGGGGGCCGCCTGCCCGTCGACGGCTAAGAGTTCGCAGGCTGGTTCCGGGGCGCGCTTTGCACGCCGTGCTGCTCCGGGGCGAGATCCAACGGCGGGCTAAGCATGTAGTGCCGGGGATGGAGTGCCTTCGGACGGCGGTTCGACTCCGCCCACCTCCACCAATCGCGGGGCCCAGCGCAGGCTGGGCCCCTTTTCATTGGTGCGTTGTATACGGCGCCTGCCCGCCGCACAGGTATTCTCCCCGACATGCCGACTGCCGCCTCCGTGCGCGGCTGGTCCGCGCGGCTCCTGCCACGCGGCAGCCAAGTATTCGCCTTCATCATCCTCGTCGCCTCCGTGGTGCTCGTGCTCACCATGTGGAGCAACGCGCGCGAGCGCGAGATCGAGGCCGCGCGGGGCGAATTCGCCGCGCAGGCCAACGAGGTCACGGAACTGCTCCGGCAGCGGCTGGCGCAGTACGAGCTGGTCACGCGCGGCGGCGTGTCGCTGTTCGCTTCGGTGGCACGGCCCACTCCGCGCCAGTGGCAGGCCTACGTGGACGGCATGCAGCTCGAGCAGCGCTTCCCGGCTGTACTCGGCCTGGGTTTCGCCGGGTACGTCGCGGCCAGCGATCTGCCGCGCCTGCAGCTCGAGTGGCGCGAGTCCGGCTACGGGCTGCTGAACGTCAGGCCGCACGGCAGGCGGGCCTACTACGGGCCCATCCTCTATCTGGAGCCCCGCCGGCCGGAGAACGTCGCCGCGGTGGGATTCGACATGTACTCCGAGCCGACGCGGCGCGAGGCCATGGAAGCCGCGCTCGTGAGCGGAGAGCCACGCCTGAGCGGCCCGGTGCAGCTGGTGCAGGACGGGGAGGCACGGCGCATCGGCGCCCTGCTGTATCTGCCCATCTACCGGGCCGGCGACGCCCCATCGAACGAAGCCGCCCGTCGCGCGTCCGCGCAGGGATGGATCTACGTTCCGTTCCGCGTGGGCGTGCACGTGGAAGACGCCGCGAGGACGCACCTGCGGCACCTGCGACTGCGGATCGACGACGTGACCGCCTCGGCCAGGCCGCTTTACGAGGGGGGGATCGATGCCCAGGACGCCGCCTTCGTCGAGGAACGCAACCTGGAAGCGTACGGCCGCACCTGGCGCCTGCACTTCGCGTCTCCGCCGCTCGCGCAGGCCGCGCCGGACCTGGCGGCGCTGCGCGGGCTGCTCGCGCTCGGCCTGGTCGCCGCGCTGCTGCTGTACGGCGTCGCGTTCTCGCTGGCGCGGACCGGCACGCGCGCCAGGCGCATCGCCGCCGAGCTGACCGAGGACTATCGTCGCAGCGAACAGCGCTTCCGCAGCGCGATGGAATATTCGGCGATCGGCAAGGTGCTCCTGGACAGCAACGGCCGCATCGTCGAAGCGAACCCGGCATTCGCCAGGACCGTCGGGCGCCCGGCCGCGCACCTGGTCGGCGTGGCCTTCGAGTCGCTGTTCGACGACATCGAATCGGCCGAGCGCGGGGAGATCGAGGCCGGCGGCGTCTGGCGCCGCATGCGCCGCCTGCAGCGCGACGACGGCTCGGTGCGCCATGTCCACGTCACCTATTCGCCGGTGCCGGGCAACATCGGCCAGGACATCACCGGCCTGGCGCAGATGGAAGACGTGACCGAGCGCATGCTGGCCGAGGCGCGCGTGCATGCGCTCAATCGCACGCTCGAGGCGCGCGTGGCCCTGCGCACCCGCGAGCTCATGCGCGCGAACCAGGAACTGGAAACCTTCGCCTACAGCGTCTCGCACGACCTGCGCGCACCGCTTCGCGCCATCGACGGCTTCAGCCGGATCCTGGCCGAACGCTACGGTGAACGGCTCGACGAGGCGGGGCGCGGCTATCTCGCGCGCGTGCGCCGCGCCGCCGCCCGCATGGGCGAGCTGATCGACTCGATGCTCCAGCTCTCGCGCCTGACGCGCAGCCCGCTGAAGGTCGAGCGCGTCGACCTCACGCGCATGGCGCACGAGCTCGTCGAGGAACTGCAGGCGGGCGATCCGGCGCGCCGCGTGGAAGTCGAGATCGAGCAGGGGCTGGTGGTGGACGGCGACGCCACGCTGCTGCGCGGCCTGCTGGGCAACCTGCTCGGCAACGCCTGGAAGTTCACCCGCGAGCGCGACCCGGCGCGCATCCAGTTCGGGCGCAACGCCGCGGGCGAGTTCTACGTGCGCGACAACGGCGCCGGCTTCGCGCAGGAGTACGTCGACAAGCTGTTCCGCCCGTTCCAGCGCCTGCACAACGAGGAGCATTTCACGGGCCATGGCATCGGCCTGGCCACCGTGCACCGCATCGTGGAACGGCACGGCGGCACGATCAGGGCTGAGGGTCGGGTGGAAGAGGGCGCGACCTTCTACTTCACGCTCCCGGGCCCCGCGGAGGGCTGATCAGGCGTCGCGGTTGTGCGCGCGCATGGCGCGCTGCTTCTCGCGCTGCCAGTCACGATCCTTGGCCGTGTCGCGCTTGTCGTGCTCCTTCTTGCCCTTGGCCAGCGCGACCTCGGCCTTCACCTTGTTGCCCTTCCAGTAGAGCGCGGTGGGAACCACCGTGTAGCCATCGCGCTGCATGCGCCCGATGAGGCTGTCGATCTCGTGGCGGTGCATCAGGAGCTTGCGCGTGCGGCGCTCCTCGGGCACGACGTGGGTCGAAGCCGAGATCAGCGGCGTGATCTGCGCGTTGAACAGGTACATCTCGCCGTTGCGCACCACCGCATAGGCCTCGCCGATGTTGGCGCGTCCCGCACGGATGGCTTTCAGCTCCCAGCCCTGCAGCGCCAGCCCCGCCTCGGTACGCTGCTCCAGGTGGTATTCGTGGCGCGCGCGCTTGTTCAGGGCGATCGTGCCGCCCGCGGCCTTTGACTTATCCTTGCCGGACTTTCCCTTGGAATGCTTGCTCATCGCGCCATTGTCCCCGATCGGGGGACATCGCGGCGAGAACGCCGGCCCGCATGCCCACGATCCGAAGAAGTGCCCTGGTCGAACACTCCGCCGCCCGCATGTTCGGTCTGGTGAACGACGTACGTGCCTATCCGAGCCGCTTCGACTGGTGCGACGGGGCCCGCGTGCTCGAGGAGTCGCAGGACCGCGTGGTCGCGCGCCTGGACCTGCGCGCCGCCGGCCTCACCACCTGGTTCGTGACCGAGAACCGCATGGCGCCCCCGCACCACATCGACCTTCACCTGGTGGAGGGGCCGTTCAAGCGGCTCAAGGGGCGGTGGGAATTCCACGCGCTGGACGAATCGGCCTGCCGCGTCTCGCTCACGCTGGATTTCGAACCCGCCTCGCGCCTGCTGGCACCGGCCTTTGCGCTGGGTTTCCAGGCGCTGGCCGACCGCATGGTCGACGATTTCGTGCGCGCCGCGGACCGGGGCTGAGGCGATGGAGGTGGAGGTGATCCGCGCGTGGCCACGGCGCTTCGAGGCGGTGCGGTTGCAGCTGCCCGAAGGCGCCACCGTGGGCGATGCGGTCGACGCGGCGGGATGGTCGGGTGATGCCGGGACCGTGGCCTACGCCGTGTTCGGCCAGCGCGCGGGGCGCGATACACCGCTTCGCGCCGGCGACAGGGTGGAGCTGCTCAGGCCACTGCTGGCAGACCCGAAGGACGCGCGGCGTCGCCGCGCGGCAGCGCGCGGGCGTTAGCCGCCGCGGCGGCGCTTGTCCTTGGGCTTGGCCAGGTTCGGGCCGAACTGGCGGACCGCATCGCGCGCCAGGGCTTCGTCCTGCTCCGGGAAGTACTCGCCCTCCCAGCGCACGAGCTGGTTGCCCTGGAAGTGCAGCGTGAGGTTCTTGATCTCGGTGCGCCCCGTGCGGCCGGTGCGCTGCGTCGCGGTGTAGTCCCAGCGATCCTGGTGGTAGGGATCGGCGATGGACGGCGTGCCCAGCAGCAGAACAACCTGCTGCCTGTCCATGCCCGCCTGGAGCTGGTCGACCGCCGACTTCTCGAGCAGGTTGCCCTGGTAGATCGGCTGGCGATAGACGACGCCGCAGGCCGAAGTCAGCAGGGCGGCGGCGAGGACGGGAAGCAGCTTGCGCATGGGCTCTGGACGCTCCGCACGGCGAAGGCCGTGGACGGCCGGATGATACACTGCGGCCCGCGTCGCGATGCCGCCGCGCGGCCCTGCGTCAGGCGCGGTTGAGGCATGCGGTGGCCTGCCCCCGGAGACCCGATGGAATCGCAAGACCTGCGCAATGCCGGCCTCAAGGTGACCCACCCGCGGCTGCGCATCCTGGCCGTGCTGGAGAGCGCGCAGTCGCGCCACATGACGGCCGAGGACATCTACCGCCAGCTGCTGGAGCAGGGCGAGGACATCGGCCTGGCCACCGTCTACCGCGTCCTCACGCAGTTCGAAGCCGCCGGGCTGGTGCTCAAGCACCATTTCGAGTCGGGGCAGGCCGTCTACGAGCTCGACCGCGGCGAGCACCACGACCACATGGTCGATGTCGACACCGGCAAGGTGATCGAGTTCGAAAGCGCGGAGATCGAGGCCCTGCAGCAGAGGATCGCGGCCGAGCACGGTTACGAGATCGAGGCGCACTCGCTCGTCCTGTACGTGCGCAGGAAGCGGCGCTGAGGCTCCCGTCAGGCGGGGCGAGAGCGCTCGTTCAGCCACGGATGAACACGGATGGACACGGATTGGAGGCGCGGTCGCGCCGCGCCGTCGTCGATGGGCGCCCTATCCGTGTCCATCCGTGTCGATCCGTGGCTAAAGCCAGCTCTTACACCACGTCCTGCAACAACCGCTTGGCCGCCGCGCGTGCTTCGCGGGTGAGTTCCACGCCCCCGAGCATGCGGGCCAGTTCCTCCTCGCGCTCGGCCCGTGACAGCGCGCGGACCTCGCTCTGGGTCACGCCGTCGCTCTTGGACTTCATCACGCGGTAGTGCGCATGTCCCTGCGCCGCCACCTGCGGCAGGTGGGTGACGCAGAGCACCTGGCGGTGCATGCCCAGTGCGCGCAGCTTCTGGCCGACGATGTGGGCCACCGCGCCGCCGATGCCGGTGTCGACCTCGTCGAAGATCATCGTCGGCACGGCGTCCAGGCCGAGGGAGGCGACTTCGATCGCGAGCGAGATGCGCGCCAGCTCGCCGCCGGACGCGACCTTGCGCAGCGGGCGGGCCGGCTGGCCCGGGTTGGCGCTGACCATGAACTCGACCCGCTCGCCGCCCAGCGGGTCGGGGCGGTCGCCCGGGGTGGCCTCGATGGCGATGTCGAACAGGCCGCCCCCCATGCCCAGCTCGCCCATCAGCGCCGTGGTCTGCAGGGACAGCGACTCCGCGGCGCGGCGCCGCGCGTCGCCCAGGCGGTCGGCGGCGATGCGCCAGGCTTCGCGCGCGCTCGCGATCTCGCCGTCGAGGCGGGCCAGGCGCTCGCCCGCGCCGCGAAGCTCGTCGAGCTCGCCACGGATGGCGTCGCGACGCGCCGCCAGCTGCTCGGGTGGCAGGCGGTGCTTGCGCGCGAGTTCGTGCACGCGCCCGAGGCGGCGCTCGAGGCGGTCGAACGTGTCCGGGTCGATGTCGAGATCGCTGCGGATGCGGTCCAGCGCCGCCAGGGCCTCGTCCACCTGGATGGTGGCGAGATCCAGCATGCCTTCCACCTCCACCAGCCGCGGCTCGTGTTCGCTGGCGCGCGACAGCTCGCCGCGCACCTGGCCCAGCACGCGGGAAATCGACGGGCCGTCCTCGCCGCCCAGACGGGCGAACGCGCTGTCGCAGGCGGTGATGAGCGCCGTGGCATGGCCGAAGCGCCGGTGATCGGCCTGCAGCTTCTCCAGGCTCTCCGGCTCGAGATCCTCGCGTTCGAGTTCGTCGAGCTGGTGCTGGAGCCAGTCGACGCGGTCGGAGACGTCGCCCTGCGCGGAGAGGCGGTCGCGCTCGCCCAGCAGTGCGGCCCAGGCCTCGGCGGCCTGGCCCACGGCGAGGCGTTCGGCTTCCGTGCGACCGAAGGCGTCCAGCAGGGCGAGCTGGCTGCCGCGCGAAAGCAGCGCCTGGTGCTCGTGCTGGCCGTGGATCTCGACCAGTCGGCCGGCAAGCTCCACCAGTTGCGCGATGGTCGCCGGGCGCCCGTTGATCCATGCCTTCGAGCCGCCATCGGCACGGATCACGCGGCGGATGCGGCAGGTGCCGGCCTCGTCCTCGTCGTCCAGTTCCGCCTCGCGCAGCCAGTCGCGCGCGGCGGGCGCGTCGGCCAGGTCGAAGTCGGCGGCCAGCTCGGCGCGCTCGGCGCCGTGGCGGACCACGCCGCTGTCGGCGCGCAGGCCCGAGAGCAGGCCTAACGCATCCACGAGCAGCGACTTGCCGGCGCCGGTTTCGCCCGAGATCACGGTCAGGCCGCGGCCGAATTCGAGGTCGGCAGCGGTGACGACCGCGAACTGCTTCAGCGAGAGATGGGTCAGCATGGCGTGAATTGTGCCCGCCCGGGCGTCGCACTCATAGCGACGAGGCGGCTTGCACGGGCCCGGCGGGCAGCTTATATGCCCTGCATGAGCCGTCGCCCCGCCGACCCCAGCCAGGACCCCCGCGCGCGCCACCTGCTGCGCACGCTGATCGCGCGTTACATCCGCAGCGGGGAACCCATGGGTTCGCAGACGCTCGCGCGGCATGCCGGGCTGGACGTGAGCCCGGCGACGATCCGCAACATCCTGGCCGATCTCGAGGACGCCGGGCTGCTAAGCGCGCCGCATACCTCGGCGGGGCGCGTGCCCACGGCGCAGGGCTACCGGCTGTTCGTGGACTCGCTGCTGCAGGTCCGGCCGCTGCCCGAGGGCGAGCGGGCCCGGCTGCGGGGCGAACTCCCTTCCGGCTCGGGCACGCAGGCGCTGCTGGGCAGCGCATCCGAACTTCTGAGCGCGATGACGCATTTCGTGGGCGTGGTCAGCGTGCCCCGCCGCGAGCAGTTCGCGTTCCGGCGCATCGACTTCGTGCCGATCGACGAACAGCGCGTGCTGGCCATCCTGGTGTTCGCCGACGGCGACGTGCAGAACCGCATCCTGCAGGTGCGCCGGCCCTTCGATGCCAACGAGCTGGAGCGCGCGGCGAACTACCTCAACCAGCACTTCGCCGGCCGCACGCTGGCCGAGATCCGCGGCGTGCTCCTGCACGAGATGCGCAGCGCCCAGGACGAACTGAACCGGCTGATGGGCCGCTCCATCGAACTCGCCGAGCAGGCGCTGGCGCCCGCCGACGACGACATGCTGGTGGCGGGGCAGACGCGCCTGATGACCGTGCAGGAACTGGCGGACATCGAGCGCCTGCGCGACCTGTTCGACGCGTTCTCGCGCAAGCGGGAGATCCTCCAGCTGCTCGAGCGCACGGCCCGCGCACCCGGCGTGCGCATTTTCATTGGCGAGGAGACGGGGCTGGCCCCGCTGGACGGCATCTCGCTGGTGACGGCGCCGTATGCGGCGGGTGGGCAGGTGCTCGGCGTGCTGGGGGTCATCGGGCCTACGCGCATGGATTACGACCGCGTGATTCCCGTGGTGCAGGCCGCGGCCGACATCCTGGGCGACGCCCTGCAGGCCGACCGCGGCGGCTTAGGCTTGAATCCCCCGCACGTGGCCCCATAGCTGGCCCCGGCGCGCCGGACGGCGCGAAGGAGAAGGCCTGCGATGACCAATGAACAGACCGCAGCCCCTGCCGCCGAGGCGGCGCAGGCGGGCGGGGAGATCCGGAACGACTGCTGCACGCCGCTGCAGGAGCAGCTCGATGCCGCCAATGCCGAGCTGGCCCGGCTTCGCGAGGACATGCTGCGCGAGCGCGCCGACCTCGAGAACCAGCGCCGCCGTGTCGCACGCGACATCGAGAATGCGCGCAAGTTCGCCAACGAGCGCCTGCTGGGCGACCTGCTGCCCGTGATCGACAGCCTGGAGGCGGGCCTGGCGCAGGCCGGCGGGGACGCGGCTCCGCTGCGCGAGGGCATGGAGCTCACCCTGCGCCAGCTGCTGAAGGTGGCGGCCGACAACGGCCTGTGCCCCATCGATCCCGCCGGCCAGCCCTTCAACCCCGAGCACCACCAGGCCATGAGCATGGTGCCGCCGGGCGAGGGCCAGGCGGAGAACCACGTCGTGCAGGTCTACCAGAAGGGCTGGCTGCTGAACGAGCGGCTGCTGCGCCCCGCGCTGGTGGTCGTCGCGCAGGGCGGTTGAAGCCGGCGCGCTTGAACCGGCGCGAGCGGTCCATAGATACGGCATATCGGCGCACGGCGCCCCACGCATCCAAGGCATAGCAGGAGCACACCCATGGGCAAGATCATCGGCATCGACCTCGGCACGACCAACTCGTGCGTCGCGGTCATGGAAGGCAGCAAGGTCCGCGTCATCGAGAACGCGGAGGGCGACCGCACCACGCCGTCCATCGTGGCCTACACGAAGGACGGCGAAGTGCTGGTGGGCGCGCCGGCCAAGCGCCAGGCGGTCACCAACCCCAAGAACACGTTCTATGCGGTCAAGCGCCTGATCGGCCGCAAGTTCACCGACGCCGAGGTCCAGAAGGACATCGGCCTGGTGCCGTACGCGATCACCCAGCACGACAACGGCGACGCCTGGGTGGCCACGGCCGACGGCAAGAAGATGGCGCCGCAGCAGATCTCGGCCGAGGTGCTGGCCAAGATGAAGAAGACGGCCGAGGCCTACCTGGGCGAGACCGTCACCGAGGCCGTGATCACGGTGCCGGCCTACTTCAACGACAGCCAGCGCCAGGCGACCAAGGACGCCGGCCGCATCGCGGGCCTGGACGTCAAGCGCATCATCAACGAGCCCACGGCGGCCGCGCTGGCATACGGCCTCGACAAGGCCGGCGGCGACCGCAAGATCGCCGTGTACGACCTCGGCGGCGGCACGTTCGACGTGTCCATCATCGAGATCGCGGAAGTCGACGGCGAGAAGCAGTTCGAGGTGCTGGCCACGAACGGTGACACGTTCCTGGGCGGCGAGGACTTCGACAAGCGCGTCATCGACTACCTGGTCGAGGAGTTCCAGAAGGACCAGGGCATCGACCTGCGCAAGGATCCGCTCGCCCTGCAGCGCCTGAAGGACGCCGCCGAGCGCGCGAAGATCGAGCTCTCGAGCGCGCAGCAGACCGAAGTGAACCTGCCGTACGTGACGGCGGATGCCTCCGGCCCGAAGCACCTCAACATCAAGCTGACGCGCGCCAAGCTCGAGGCGCTGGTCGACGACCTCGTCAAGAAGACCATCGAGCCCTGCCGCGTGGCCCTCAACGACGCCGGCCTGCGCGCCTCGGACATCACCGAGGTGATCCTCGTCGGTGGCCAGACGCGCATGCCGAAGGTGCAGCAGGCGGTGGCCGAGTTCTTCGGCAAGGAGCCGCGCAAGGACGTGAACCCGGACGAGGCGGTGGCCATCGGTGCCGCGGTGCAGGGCGGCGTGCTCAAGGGTGACGTCAAGGACGTGCTGCTGCTCGACGTGACCCCGCTGAGCCTGGGCATCGAGACCCTGGGCGGCGTGTTCACCAAGATCATCGAGAAGAACACCACGATCCCGACCAAGGCCTCGCAGACGTTCTCGACCGCCGACGACAACCAGTCGGCCGTCACCGTGCACGTGCTGCAGGGCGAGCGCGAGCAGGCCCGCTACAACAAGTCGCTGGCGCGCTTCGACCTGACCGGCATCGAGCCGGCGCCGCGCGGCATGCCGCAGATCGAGGTGTCCTTCGACATCGACGCCAACGGCATCGTGCACGTCACCGCCAAGGACAAGAAGACCGGCAAGGAGCAGAAGGTCGAGATCAAGGCCGGCTCGGGCCTGTCCGAGGACGAGATCAAGCGGATGGTCGAGGACGCCGAGGCCAACCGCGAGGAGGACAGGAAGTTCCACGAGCTGGTGCAGGCGCGCAACCACGCCGACGGGCTCATCCACATGACCCGCGGCGCGATCAAGGAGCACGGCGAGAAGGTGCCGGGCGATGCGATCGGTCGCGCCGAGGGCGCGATCGCCGAGCTCGAGACCGCGATGAAGGGCGACGACAAGGCGCAGATCGAGGCCAAGAGCCGTGCGCTGGAGGAGGCCGCGCAGTCGCTGCTCGCCGTGGCCTCGGCCGCGCAGCAGGGTGGGGCGGAGCAGGCGCCCGCCGGTGCGAATCCGGGTGGTGGGTCACGCAACGATGATGTCGTCGATGCGGAATTCACCGAAGTCAAGGACGACCAGCCGAAGTAAGCTGTACCGGACGGGAGCCGCGTGACGGCTCCCGTCTTCCTTGGGGACCCGCCGCGCGTGAATCCACCGCCGGCATGAATCTGCAGCACGACGAAGACGCCGATGAGCAAGCGCGATTACTACGAGGTCCTGGGCGTCGCCCGCGATGCCGGCGAGGACGACCTCAAGAAGGCGTATCGCCGCTGCGCCATGAAGTACCACCCGGATCGCAACCCGGGTGACAAGGCCGCCGAAGAAGCCTTCAAGGAATGCAAGGAGGCCTACGAGACACTGTCGGACCCCTCCCGGCGCCGCATGTACGACGCGCACGGCCATGCCGCCTTCGAGCACGGCATGGGCGGCGGCGGTGCGGGCTACGCCGACATGGGCGACATCTTCGGCGACATCTTCGGCAACATCTTCGGCGGTGCCGGCGGTGGACGCGGCCCGCGCCGCGGCGCCGACATCGGCTACGTCATGGAGCTGTCGCTGGAGGAAGCGGTCGGCGGCGTCGAGAAGCAGATCGAGGTGCCCACGCTGGACGAATGCGAGGCCTGCGATGGCAGCGGCTCGTCCGACGGCAGGCTCGATACCTGCAATACCTGCCACGGGCGCGGCCAGGTCCGCTTCCAGCGCGGCATCTTCTCGATGCAGCAGGCCTGCCCGCATTGCGGCGGGCGCGGCAAGACCATCGCCAACCCCTGCGACGAGTGCCATGGGCATGGTCGCGTCGAACGCACCAAGACCCTGCAGGTGAAGATTCCCGCGGGCGTCGACAACGGCGACCGCATCCGCCTGGCGGGCGAGGGCGAGGCCGGCCCGGCCGGATCGCCTCCGGGCGACCTCTACGTCGACATCCGCGTGCGCGAGCACGAGATCTTCCAGCGCGACGGCGACGACCTCCACTGCGAGGTGCCGATCCGCATCTCGCAGGCCGCGCTGGGCGACACCATCCGCGTGCCGACGCTGGAGGGCGAGGTCGAGTTGCGCATCCCGGTGGAGACGCAGACAGGCAAGATGTTCCGCCTCCGCGGCAAGGGCGTGCGCTCGGTGCGCAGCCGGCAGCCGGGCGACCTCTACTGCCGCGTCGTCGTGGAGACCCCGGTGAACCTGACCGCCGAGCAGCGGGAGCTGCTGGAGAGGTTCGAGGCCACGTTCGGCGGCGAGGGCGCGCGCCGCCACTCCCCGCGGTCGTCCACGTTCCTGGACGGCGTGAAGGGCTTCTGGGAGCGGATGACGGGCTGAGCCGCCCGGGAGCAGGCCGGGAGCGGTCGCCGGCGCTGGCTGCGGACTGGCGGCCCCGTGGCAGCTGATGCGGGCCGCCGGCTCTGGCATCCTCGGCATATCCGATGCCAAGGAGGCGCACGTGGACGGTCCCGCTGACCTGCAGCCCTGCCTTGATGCCCTGCCGCTGGCCGCGCTGCTGCTCGGTCCGTCCGGAGTCGTAGCGGCCAACGCCCTGGCTCATGAAATGCTCGGGCGCGAGGCCGCCGGGATAGGCGCGCGCGTCATCGCCGCAGTGGATCGCCATGGCCCGGGCGCCGCGCGCGGCGTGCTCGATGCCGGCGAGGGGCGCATCCTGGAGTTCGCGCTCGGCCCGTCGTGTGGCGGCCACCGCGTCGCCCTGCTGCGGGCTGCCGACGCCGACGTGCGCCTGCGGCACCGGCTCGAGCGTCGCCTCGAGTTCGAACGGCTGCTCACGCGCAGCTCGGCCGCGCTCATGCGCAGCGGGGACGCGCGGCTGGACGGCGAGATCGAGACCGTGCTCGGCAACGTCGGCGGCTTCTTCGACGTCGATCGGGCCTACGTCTTCCTGATCGACGAAGCTGCCGGCACGCAGAGCAATACGCACGAATGGACGGCCCCGGGCGTTTCGCGCGAGGTGCAGAACCTCCAGGGCGTGCCGCTCGACACGTTTCCCTGGCTGTTGGAGCGCCTTCGCGGCGACGCGGTATTCAGCTATGACCGCCTCGAGGATCTGCCGCCGGCGGCACAGGCCGAGCGCCGCGAGTTCGAGCGCGAGGGGATCCGGTCGATCCTGATCGTGCCGTTGTGGTCGGGCGCACGGCTTCGCGGATTCATCGGCTTCGACGCCGTGCGCCGCCACGTGGCGTGGAACGAGTCCTACGTGGTCGGCCTTCGGCTGCTTGCGCAGATGGTGGCGGGTGCGCTCGATGCGCGGGCGCTGGCGCGCCAGCTCCGTCGACAGGCCATGCACGACGCGCTCACCGGTCTGCCCAACCGCGCCTACCTCAGGCAGCGTTTCCTGCCGGGCTCGGCCTGCCACGCCGGAACGCTCGTGGGGGTCGTCGACGTGGACGACTTCAAGCGCGTGAACGACCACCATGGCCACGCCGCGGGCGACGCCGTGCTGCGTGAAATCGGAAAGCGCCTGACCGACGTGCTGGGCCCGGAGGCCACCGTCGCCAGGCTCGGCGGAGGCGAGTTCGTGGTCGTCGAGCCGAGCCCGAGCGAGCCGGCGACGCGGCTGGCCGCGCGGCTGGTGGGCATCGCCGCCCGTCCGTTCGAGGTTGCAGGCTCGCTGCAGGCGATCGGCATCAGCCTGGGCATGGTCGAGGCACGCGGCCCGGCCTGCCTGGACGCGCTGCTCGAGCGCGCCGATGCCGCGATGTACCGCGCGAAGGCGACGGGCAAGAACCGCTGGGTACTTGCGGGGACGGACCTCGTGACGGAGCCCGAGTTCGACACGCTCCCGGATTGATCGCGGCCGCGCCGGTCGCATAGCCTGTCGCGATGACATCCTGCAACCGTCTCCTCGTCCACGGCGCCAGCGGCCGCATGGGCTCCGCGCTGCTGCGCCTCGCGCCCGACCTCGGGCTGGAACCCGTCGCGGCGGTCGCACGACGGCCGCTCCCCGACGGCCGCCAGGCATTGCCGCCCGCGCGCATGGACGAGGCCCCGGCCTTCGACGTCGCCATCGATTTCAGCCTGCCCGAGGCCTTCGACGCGGTGCTGGCGCTCTGCGTCGCCCGCGGCGTGCCGCTGGTGTCGGGAACCACGGGGCTTTCCGAGGCCCAGCGCGCCGCGGTCCGCTCGGCCGCCGGCCGCATTCCGGTCGTCTGGGAGGCCAACTTCAGCCTCGGCGTTGCGGTGCTGGCCGACCTCGTGGAGCGTGCCGCGCAGCTGCTGGACGGCTGGGACTGCGACATCGTCGAGGCGCACCACGTGCACAAGAAGGACGCCCCTTCGGGCACGGCGCTGGCTTTGGGCGAGCGGGCCCGGGCCGGTGGCGCCGAGCCGCGCTACGCCTCGCTGCGCGCGGGGGACATCGTCGGCGAACACACGGTGCAGTTCGCCACCGCCGGCGAGCGCGTCGAGCTGGTGCACCGCGCCACCAACCGCGACATCTTCGCGCGCGGTGCGCTGCACGTCGCCCGTCGCGTGGTCGGCCGCCCGCCCGGCCTGTACGCCGTGAAGGACCTGCTGACCTGACCGCTGCCGCTCCGGCGGTGCACCGGGCGCTGGCGCAGCGACCCCCGCGCGGATAGAATTCCCGCTCGCCTGAAGCCCATCGTCGGACCGGTCCAGCACCGCGTCCGCGATTTTCTGCAGCCGCGATTCCGGCGGCCGCAGGGCTCGGCCTCCCTTCGCAGCCAAGGCGATCCCCCGTGACCCAACCCGCAATCCTCGCGCTCGAAGACGGCACCATCTTCGAGGGCGTATCGGTCGGCGCGCCCGGCCTGTCCGTCGGCGAAGTCGTGTTCAACACGGCGATGACGGGCTACCAGGAAGTCGTGACCGACCCGTCCTACGCGCGGCAGCTCGTCACGCTGACGTATCCCCACATTGGCAACACCGGCACCACGTCCAAGGATGACGAGGCCAGGGCCGTCTGGCCCGCCGGCCTGATCGTGCGCCACGTGCCCCGGCGGCCCAGCAACTGGCGCTCGCAGCTCTCGCTCCCCGGCTGGCTCGCCGAGAAGGGCGTAGTGGCCATTTCCGACATCGATACGCGCAAGCTCACCCGCCTGCTGCGCGACCGCGGCGCGCAGAACGGTGCGCTGATGGCCGGCGACGCGGTCGATGCCGATGCCGCCATCGAGGCCGCCCGCAAGTTTCCCGGCCTCAAGGGCATGGACCTGGCCAAGGAGGTCTGCACGCGCGAGCCCTACGAATGGCGCGAGACGGAACTCGACCTCGACACGGACGGCTTCGCGCAGGGCGAGGGCCGCTACCACGTGGTCTGCTACGACTTCGGCGTCAAGCTCAACATCCTGCGCATGCTGGCCTCGCGCGGCTGCCGCGTCACCGTCGTGCCGGCGCAGACGCCCGCGGCCGATGTCCTCGCGCTGAACCCCGATGGCGTGGTGCTTTCCAATGGCCCAGGCGACCCGGAACCCTGCACCTACGCGATCGAGGCCACGCGCGAGTTCATCGCGCGCCGCGTACCGATCTACGGCATCTGCCTCGGCCACCAGATCCTCGCGCTCGCCGCCGGCGCGCGCACGCTCAAGATGAAGTTCGGCCACCACGGTGCGAACCATCCCGTGCAGGACCTCGACACGGGGCGCGTGCTGATCACCAGCCAGAACCACGGCTTCGCGGTGGACGAGGCGACGCTTCCGGCGAACGTGCGGATCACGCACCGGTCGCTCTTCGACGGCAGCAACCAGGGCATCGCGCTCACCGACGCGCCGGCCTTCAGCTTCCAGGGCCATCCCGAAGCCAGCCCGGGCCCGCACGACCTCGCACCGTTGTTCGATCGTTTCATTGCGTCGCTGGAGGCGCGTTGACATGCCCAAGCGCACCGACATCAAGACCATCCTGATCATCGGCGCGGGCCCGATCGTCATCGGCCAGGCCTGCGAGTTCGACTACTCCGGCGCGCAGGCCTGCAAGGCCCTGCGCGACGAGGGCTACCGCGTCGTGCTGGTCAACAGCAATCCCGCGACGATCATGACCGACCCCGACATGGCGGACGCGGTCTACATCGAGCCCATCAACTGGCAGACGGTCGAGAAGATCATCGCCAAGGAGCGGCCGGACGCGCTGCTGCCGACGATGGGTGGCCAGACCGCGCTCAACTGCGCGCTGGACCTGGCCGACAACGGCGTGCTCGAGAAATACGGCGTGGAGCTGATCGGCGCCTCGCGCGAGGCGATCCGCATGGCGGAGGACCGCGAGCTGTTCCGCGTGGCGATGCAGGAGATCGGGCTGGAGTGCCCGAAGGCCGCGGTGGCGCGCAGCTTCGAGGAAGCCGTCGAGATCCAAGCGCGCGTGGGCTATCCGACCATCATCCGCCCCAGCTTCACGCTGGGCGGCACCGGCGGCGGCATCGCCTACAACAAGGAGGAGTTCGAGGAGATCGCCAAGCGCGGCCTCGAGCTTTCGCCCGTGCACGAGATCCTCGTCGAGGAGTCGGTGCTGGGCTGGAAGGAGTTCGAGATGGAGGTCGTCCGCGACAAGGCGGACAACTGCATCATCGTCTGCTCCATCGAGAACTTCGACGCGATGGGCGTGCATACCGGCGACTCGATCACGGTCGCCCCGGCGCAGACGCTCACCGACAAGGAGTACCAGCGCCTGCGCGATGCTTCGATCGCCGTGCTGCGCAAGATCGGCGTCGATACCGGCGGCTCGAACGTGCAGTTCGGCGTGAACGCGCAGAACGGCCGAGTCGTCGTCATCGAGATGAACCCGCGCGTGTCGCGCTCCTCGGCGCTCGCCTCCAAGGCGACCGGTTTCCCGATCGCCAAGGTCGCCGCCAAGCTCGCGGTCGGCTATACGCTGGACGAGCTGCGCAACGAGATCACCGGCGGCCAGACCCCGGCGTCCTTCGAGCCTTCGATCGACTACGTCGTCACCAAGATCCCGCGGTTTGCCTTCGAGAAATTCCCGCAGGCCGATGCACGCCTCACCACGCAGATGAAGTCGGTGGGCGAGGTCATGGCCATGGGCCGCACGTTCCAGGAGTCGCTGCAGAAGGCCCTGCGCGGCCTGGAGACCGGCAAGGTCGGCCTCGACCCCACCGGGCTCGATCTCGCGAACGAGGAGGACCTGGCGACCCTGCGCCGCGAGCTCAAGGAGCCGGGCCCGGAGCGCATGTTCCACATCGGCGACGCGTTCCGTGCTGGCCTGTCCGTGGAGGACGTGCACGCGCTCTCCCACGTGGACCGCTGGTTCCTCGACCAGATCGAGGACATCGTGGCGGCCGAGAAGGAGGTCGCGGCGGCCGGCCTGTCCGCCCTCGACGCCCGGCGCATGCGCGAGCTCAAGCGCATGGGCTTCTCCGACGCGCGCCTGGCGCAGATCACCGGCACCGACGAGGCGGCCGTGCGCGCACTGCGCCGCGCCTTCGGCGTGCGCCCGGTCTACAAGCGCATCGACTCCTGCGCAGGTGAGTTCGCCACCGAGACCGCGTACATGTACTCGACCTACGAGGACGAGTGCGAGTCGAACCCGAGCGACCGCCGCAAGATCATGGTGCTGGGCGGCGGCCCGAACCGGATCGGGCAGGGCATCGAGTTCGACTACTGCTGCGTGCACGCGGCGCTCGCGCTTCGCGAGGACGGGTTCGAGACCATCATGGTCAACTGCAACCCAGAAACCGTGTCGACCGATTACGACACCTCCGACCGCCTGTACTTCGAGCCGCTGACGCTCGAGGACGTGCTGGAGATCGTCGAGGTGGAGAAGCCCTTCGGAGTGATCGTGCAGTACGGCGGCCAGACGCCGCTCAAGCTTGCCCGCGCGCTGGAGGCCAACGGGGTGCCCGTGATCGGCACCTCGCCCGACAGCATCGACCTGGCCGAGGACCGCGAGCGCTTCCAGAAGCTGGTCGACGAGCTGGGCCTCAAGCAGCCGCCGAACCGCACCGCGCGCAGCCCGGAGGAGGCGCAGGTGCTGGCCCGCGAGATCGGTTACCCGCTGGTGGTGCGCCCGAGCTACGTGCTGGGCGGACGCGCGATGGAAGTCGTCCATTCCGACGCCGAGCTCGCGCGCTACATGCGCGATGCGGTGAAGGTCTCGAACGACTCGCCGGTACTGCTCGACCGCTTCCTGGACCACGCGGTCGAGGTCGATGTCGACGTGATCGCCGACCGCGAGGGCAATGTGCTGATCGGCGGGGTGATGGAGCACATCGAGGAGGCCGGCGTTCACTCGGGCGACTCGTCCTGCTCCCTGCCGCCGTACTCGCTGTCGAAGGCCACGCAGGACCGCCTGCGCGAGCAGGTGGTCGCGCTGGCACGTGCACTCCGGGTCGTGGGCCTGATGAACACGCAGTTCGCGATCCAGCAGGAGCCCGACGGCAGCGACACGATCTTCCTGCTCGAGGTCAATCCGCGTGCGTCGCGCACCGTTCCCTTCGTGTCCAAGGCGATCGGCAAGCCGCTGGCCAAGATCGCCGCGCGCTGCATGGCCGGCAGCACGCTGGCCGAGCAGGGTGCCACCGAGGAAGTGGTGCCCGACTACTTCTCGGTCAAGGAGGCGATCTTCCCGTTCGCGAAGTTCCAGGGTGTCGACCCCATCCTCGGCCCGGAGATGCGCTCCACCGGCGAGGTCATGGGCGTGGGGCGCAGCTTCGGCGCCGCCATGGCCCGCGCGCACGAGGCCGGCGGCATCCGCCAGCTCGCGTCGAGCGGCAAGGTCTTCATCTCGGTGCGCGATCCGGACAAGCAGCGCGTGCTGCCCGTGGCCCAGGACCTGGTCGCGCGCGGCTACTGCATCGTCGCGACGCGCGGCACGGCCAATTTCCTGCGTGCCAACGGCGTCGAGTGCGAAGTGGTGAACAAGGTGATCGAAGGCCGGCCGCACGTGGTCGATCTGATCAAGAACGGCGAGATTGCCTACATCGTCAACACCACCGAAGGGCGGCAGGCGATCTCGGACTCGTTCTCGATCCGCCGCGAGGCGCTGCAGCACCGCGTGATCTACTCGACGACGATCGCGGGCGCCCGTGCGCTGCTGCAGTCGCTGCCCTATCGCGGCACTGGCCCGGTGTGGTCGCTGCAGGAACTGCACGCCAGCCTCGCGGGGTGAGTAAGTCCGGCCATGGATGAACGCGGATGAACACGGACGGGTGACGTCGCTTCACGTCGATGCCGACCGCTTCGTGCAAATCCGTTTTCATCCGTGGTAAACCGCTTTCCGCTTGTCCACGCCGCGGCGAACGCCGGCGAATTCCAGGAATCCCAATGAGAGCTCCCATTACGGCGAAGGGCGCGCAGAAGCTGCGCGCCGAACTCGACAACCTGAAGTCGGTGCAGCGCCCGGCGGTGATCAATGCGATCGCCGAGGCCCGCGCGCACGGCGATCTCAAGGAGAACGCCGAGTACGCCGCGGCCCGCGAGCAGCAGGGCTTCATCGAAGGACGCATCAAGCAGCTCGAAGGCGAGCTCTCGCACGCGGAGATCATCGACGTCGCCCGGCTCAATGCCGGCAGCCGCGTCGTGTTCGGCGCGACCGTCGAGCTTGCCGACGTGGACACCGACGAGCAGAAGACCTACCAGATCGTCGGGGACCTCGAAGCCGACATCAAGCAGGGGCTGATCGCGATCTCCTCGCCGGTGGCGCGTGCGCTGATCGGCAAGAACGAGGGCGACACGGTGACCATCGAGGCGCCGGGCGGCACGCGGGAATACGAGATCGTCGGCGTCCGCTACATCGGCTGAGCATGCCGACGGCAATGCTCATGCTGCCTCCGCGCACCCGCTTCGCGGGGCAGGCGCTGCCGGCCGCGGTGGCGCGCGCGCTGGGCCGCGCGGACAGGGATCGCGGCGACGGCGGGCTCGGCGCGGCGTTCGACGTATTGCCCCGCGGATGGCCCATGGCGGCGGTGATGCGCCAGGCCGAGCGTGGCGACGCCGCCGGCGCGCAGTGGGTGCGCGCCGACCCCGCGTACGTGCGGCCGGACATCAACGGCGCACGCCTGCTGGCCATCGGCGAAAGCCTCGGCCTCGACGATGCCTCCGCCGAAACCCTTCTGCGCACGCTGCGACCGGTGTTCGGCGACTTCGGCATGCCGATCGAGGCCACGGCACCGTCGCGCTGGTATCTGCGCGTCGATGCCGGCGCGCCCCTGCCGAGCTTTGCCCACCCGGACGAGGCGCTTGGCGCCGACCTCTTCGAGCACCTGCCGCCGGGCGATGCGGGCCGCCGTTGGCGCGCCCTGCTGAGCGAAGCGCAGATCCTGCTGCACCAGCATCCGCTGAACGCCGACCGCGCGACACGCGGGCTGGCGCCGGTCAACTCGGTCTGGTTCTGGGGCGGCGGACGGCTTCCGGACCACGTGACCACGCGTTTCACCCGCATCGCCAGCGACGACGAGGCCGTGCGTGCATTGGCCATGCTCGCCAATGCCGGTCGCGAAGGTCTGCCGGCGCAGTGGCCGGGCGACGTCCATGGCGACGCGGCTTTCGACCTTCGCCGCATGCGCGGCCTCGACGCACTGTGCCGGCAGTGGCTGGAGCCTGCGATCGACGCCGTGCGCCATGGCCGCCTCGCGACGCTGGAACTCGTTCTCGACGACGGCATACGTTACCGCATCCGCCGGTCGCAGGCCCTGAGATTCTGGCGGCGTCCACTGCGCGCCCCGGTTGCCGACGACGCCGAATGAGCCGCATCGCCGCCCGCCTCGTGCGTCGTGCCCCCGTCGCGCCCGGCGCCTGGGCGGCGGCGCTGCATCCCGTGCTCGCGCGCGTGTACGCGATGCGCGGCGCCACCTGCATCGAACAGGCACGCCCGCGGCTGGCCCACCTGGTGCCGCCGGACACCATGGGCGGGCTGGAGGACGCCACGCGCCTGCTCGCGGAGGCGATCGCGGCCGACGCGCACATCGTGGTGGTCGGCGACTTCGACTGCGACGGCGCCACGGCCTGCGCGGTGGGCGTGCGCGGCCTGCGCATGCTCGGCGCGCGGCGCGTGTCCTACGCCGTCCCCAACCGCATGGTGCATGGCTATGGCCTGACGCCGGCGATGGTCGACGAGCTCGCGCCGATGGCGCCGGACCTCGTCGTCACCGTCGACCACGGCATCGCCTGCCACGCGGGCGTGGGGGCGGCCAAGGCACGCGGATGGCGCGTGCTGGTCACGGACCACCATCTGCCGGGTGAATCGCTGCCGCCGGCCGATGCGATCGTCGACCCGAACGTGCGCGGCGATCCGTTCGCCAGCAAGGCGCTGGCCGGCGTCGGCGTGATCTTCTACGTGCTGCTGGCGCTGCGCCGCCGCCTGCGCGACGCGGGCGCTTTCGCCGGTGGCGAGCCCGACCTGTCCACGCTGCTCGACCTCGTGGCGGTCGGGACCGTCGCCGACCTCGTTCCACTGGACGCCAACAACCGTGCGCTGGTGGCCGGCGGCCTGCGCCGCCTGCAGAAGGGGCAGGGCTGTCCCGGGCTGCGCGCGCTCATCGAGGTCTCGCAGCGCGAGGAGGCGCGCCTCACCACCGCCGACATCGGCTTCGCGGTGGGCCCGCGGATCAACGCGGCCGGGCGGCTGGAGGACATGTCGCTGGGCATCGAATGCCTGCTCAGCGACGACCTCGAGCGCGCCCGCGAGATCGCCCGCATGCTCAACGAGATCAACGGCGAGCGCCGCGCCGTGCAGCAGCAGATGGTCGACGAGGCCGAGCGCGCCCTGGCGCGGGTGGAGCTGCCGGGCGGTGCGCTTCCCGCCACCATCTGCCTGTTCGACCCGGAATGGCATCCGGGCGTGGTCGGCCTGGTCGCCTCGAAGATCAAGGAGCGGCTGCACCGCCCGGTGGTCGCGTTCGCGCCTGCCGCGCCCGGTTCCGACCTGCTGCGCGGCTCCGCGCGCTCGATCCCGGGTTTCCACGTGCGCGACGCGCTGGCCTCGATCGCGGCGGTCCGCCCCGGGCTGGTGGAGCGTTTCGGCGGGCATGCCATGGCCGCGGGCCTGAGCCTTCGTGCCGCGCGCGTCGATGCGTTCCGCGACGCGCTGCACGAGGTTGCCGCCGGCCATCTCACGCCCGAGCTGCTGCAGGCCGAGATCCACAGCGACGGCGAGCTCGCGCCGCACGAACTCTCCCGGGCCTGCGCCGAGGCGCTGCGCGACGGCGGTCCCTGGGGGCAGGCGTTTCCCGAGCCGCTGTTCGACGGCGAGTTCCGCGTGCTGGGCACGCGGATCGTCGGCCAGCGGCACCTCCGGCTCGACCTGGACCTGCGCGGCACGCGTCTGAACGCGATCGAGTTCGGCGGGGCCGAGCGCGAGCCCCCCGGCCAGCGCGTCCGGATCGCCTACCGGCTGGAGCCCGACGACTACCGGGGAGGCGACGCGATCCAGCTGGTCGTGGCCCACCGCGAGCCCGCCTGAAGCAGGCGCGCTGCTAGAATTCGCGGTTCGCCATCAACGAACTGCCGCCGGACATGATCGAGCTCAATCCCGTGCGCCAGCGAATCGCCGACCTCCGGGAACGGCTGGATTCGCTCAGGGGGTATCTTTGACTTCGACCACAAGGTCGAACGTCTCGAAGAAGTGAACCGGGAGCTCGAGAGCCCCGACGTGTGGAACGATCCGGAGCGTGCGCAGGCCCTCGGCCGCGAGCGCGCCTCGCTCGACAGGGTCGTCACCGGCATCCGCAGCCTGACCGACGGCCTCGTCGGCGCCCTCGAGCTGCTTGAGCTCGCGGAAATGGAGGACGACGAGGACACCGCGAAGGCGGTGGTCGACGACGTCGAGCGTTATGCCTCCGACGTCGACAAGCTCGAGTTCCAGCGCATGTTCTCCGGCCAGATGGACGGCGCGAACGCCTTCGTCGACATCCAGGCCGGCGCCGGCGGCACCGAGGCGCAGGACTGGGCCGAGATGCTGCTGCGCATGTACCTGCGCTGGTGCGAGTCGCGGGGCTGGAAGACCGAACTGCTGGAAGCCAGCGGCGGCGACGTCGCGGGCATCAAGTCGGCCACCTTCCGCGTGGAGGGCGACTTCGCCTACGGCTGGCTCAAGACCGAGACCGGCGTGCACCGCCTGGTGCGCAAGTCGCCCTTCGACAGCGACAACCGCCGGCATACCAGTTTCACGAGCGTGTTCGTGAGCCCCGAGGTCGACGACAAGATCGACATCGAGATCAACCCCGCCGACCTCAAGACCGACGTCTACCGCTCCTCGGGCGCCGGTGGCCAGCACGTCAACAAGACCGAGTCGGCGGTGCGCATCACGCACGTCCCGAGCGGCATCGTGGTGGCCTGCCAGACCGAGCGCAGCCAGCACGCCAATCGGGATCGCGCGATGAAGATGCTCGCGGCCAAGCTCTACGAGCTCGAGCTGCAGAAGCGCAATGCCGAGAAGGACGCGGTGGAGGCCACCAAGTCCGACATCGGCTGGGGCAGCCAGATCCGCAACTACGTGCTGGACCAGAGCCGCATCAAGGACCTGCGCACCGGCATCGAGCGCTCCGATACGCAGAAGGTGCTCGACGGTGACCTGGACGAGTTCGTCGAGGCGAGCCTCAAGGCCGGGCTCGAGGTAGGCGCCAAACGCGCGGACGCCGTCTGACCCGGAAGGCCGCTCGCGTCGGGGTTCGTCCTTCGTCCCGCAGGGCGTGGACGTTCCCGCCGGCGCGAAGGATCGCCCCGTAGACAAGTACACCGACGTCGACTGCACGATCCATGGCGCGCCGCGCACGCGGCACCCACGCAGCCACAGGCCGACGAAGCCGCCGCACCCCACGACCAGCAAGACCACGACGATGACCGACACCACGCCCGCCACGCCGCACGCCGACGAGAACCACCTGATCGCCGAGCGCCGCGCGAAACTCGCCGCGCTGCGCGGGCAGGGCATCGCCTTCCCGAACGACTTCAGGCGCATCGATTACGCCGGTGACCTGCAGGCGGAGTTCGCCGATGTGGAGCGCTGGACGGCCGAGGCGTTCGACGTGACCCCGCGCCGCGTGGCCCTCGGCGGGCGCGTGCTGCTCAAGCGCGACATGGGCAAGGCCGGCTTCGCGCAGGTGCAGGACGAGTCCGGGCGCATCCAGCTCTGGCTGAAGAAGGACCTGCTGGGCGAGGCCTTCGACGTCTTCAAGAACCTCGACCTCGGCGACATCGTGGCGGTCGAGGGGGAGCTCACCCGCACGCGTACGGGCGAGCTGTCGGTCAAGGCGTCGTCGCTGCGCCTGCTCACCAAGGCGCTGCGCCCGTTGCCGGACAAGTTCCACGGCATGGCCGACATCGAGCAGCGCTACCGCCAGCGCTACGTCGACCTGATCGTGACGCCCGAATCCCGCGACGTGTTCGTCAAGCGCAGCAAGATCATCCGCGCCATGCGCGCCTGGCTGGATGCGCGGCGCTTCCTCGAGGTCGAGACGCCGATGATGCATTACATCCCCGGCGGCGCCACGGCCAGGCCCTTCGTCACGCACCACAACGCGCTGGACCTTGAGCTCTACCTGCGCGTGGCGCCTGAGCTCTACCTCAAGCGCCTGGTCGTGGGCGGGCTCGAGCGCGTCTACGAGATCAACCGCAACTTCCGCAACGAGGGGGTGTCCACGCGGCACAACCCCGAGTTCACGATGCTCGAGCTGTACGAGGCCTATGCCACGTACCACGAGATCATGGACCTCACGGAAAACGTGATCCGCGACACGGCCCTCGAGGTGCTCGGCACCACGCAGCTGGAATGGGAAGGGCAGGCGATCGACCTCGGCCCGCGCTTCCGCCGCTGGTCTATGACCGACGCCGTGCTGGAGCACAACCCCGCGATCGCCCGCGAGGACCTGCGCGACCTCGACCGCATGCGCGAGCACTGCGCGCGGCTGCGCATCCCGGTCAAGCCCTCGTACGGCTGGGGGAAGCTGCTGCTGGAGATCTTCGAGAAGACGGTCGAGCACACGCTCGTCCAGCCGACGTTCATCACCGACCACCCGGTCGAGGTCAGCCCGCTGGCGCGCGCCAGCGACGCCGACCCCGAACTCACCGACCGCTTCGAGCTGTTCGTGGGCGGCAGGGAGCTGGCGAACGGCTTCTCGGAGCTCAACGATCCGGAGGACCAGGCTGCGCGCTTCCTCGCGCAGGTGCAGGCGAAGGAGGGCGGCGACGACGAGGCCATGCACTTCGATGCGGACTACATCCGCGCGCTGGAGGTCGGCATGCCGCCGACCGGCGGGCTGGGCATCGGCATCGACCGGCTCGTGATGCTGCTCACCGATCGCGCTTCCATTCGCGACGTGCTGCTGTTTCCGTACATGCGGCCGGAGCACGGCTGATCCATGCGTTCAAGTACGGCACGGACGCCGCCGATAACCGGGACAGGACGGCGCGCCGCGCGCGCCGCGACCGGGTTATCCTCGCGCCAACCGCCGTCGGGGCGCCTGCCAACGGAAGGTCCCATGAACGTCGTCATCGTCGATGACCAGACCAGCGCACGCACCATGCTGCGCCACATCATCGAGGACATCGGCTCCGAGCTCGAGGTCCACGACTTCGGGGAGCCGCAGGCTGCGCTCGACTGGTGCGCCGCGCACGATCCCGACCTGCTGTTGCTGGACTACCGCATGCCGGGCATCGACGGGCTCGAGTTCGCGCGCCGCTTCCGCAGGCTGCCGCGGCACCGCGACATTCCCATCATCCTGGTGACGGTCGTCGGCGACGAGCCGGTCAGGCAGGCGGCCCTGGACGCCGGCGTGATCGACTTCCTCGTCAAGCCCGTGCGCCCGCGGGAGCTGCGGGCGCGCTGCCGCAACCTCCTGCAGCTGCGCCAGCAATCGGAAACGGTCAAGCAGCGTGCGCTGTCGCTGGAGGCGCGTCTCCAGGCCACGCTGCAGCAGATCGAGGAACGCGAGCGCGAAACCCTGTCGCGCCTGGCGCGTGCCGTGCAGTACCGCGACGGCGGCGCGCATCCGGACCTGCAGCGCATGGCCGCCGTCGTCGGCGTGGTCGCGCGCGGCGTGGGGATGTTCGAGGACGAGGTGCGGCTGCTGGAACTGGCGACGCCGCTGCACGATCTGGGCAAGATCGCGCTGCCCGATGCCGTGCTGCAGAAGGCCGGCCCCCTCTCGGACGAGGAGCGCGCCCTCGTGCGACGCCATCCGGAGATCGGGCATGAGCTGCTCGCGGGCAGTGGCAGCGCCTTCCTCGACCTGGCGGCGACGATCGCTCTCAGGCATCACGAGCGCTTCAACGGCAGCGGCTATCCCGACGGACTCAAGGGCAACGAGATCCCGCTCGAAGCGCGCATCGTCGCGGTCGCCGACGTGTTCGATGCGCTGATCTCGGAGCAGCCGTACAAGCACGCGTGGGAGATCGACGCCGCGCTCGCGCACCTGTACGCGCAGCGTGGCCGGCTGTTCGACCCCGACTGCGTCCAGGCGCTGCTGTCGGCCCGTCGCCAGCTCGACCCCATATGCGGGCCGGGCGGACCGGCCGCGGGGAGCAGACAGTGAACGCGGCACTGGCCCGTCTGCGCGAGAAGCTGCGCGAACGTCCCGACAGCGAGCACGGCCAGGCGGCGGTCCGCATGGGCGCACTGGCGGTCGTGCTGATCTACCTCGTCGCCGGCGGCGGCCGCCAGTCCCAGGCCTGGCACGACGTCCTGGCCATGGTGGCCGTCGGCTTCGTCATTGGCGCGGTCATCCTCGCCTGGATCCTCGCCGCGCCGGGGCGCAGCCACCCGCGGCGCCTTCTCGGCATGGCGGCCGACTACGGGCTGATGTGCGCGGCCATGATCCGCATGGGCGAACCCATCGCCTGGGTCTACATGCTCATCATGTGGGTGACGGTGGGCAACGGCCTGCGGTTCGGCAGCCGCTACCTGGCCGGTGCCGTGGCCGCGGCCATGACGGCTTTCGGGCTGGTGCTGGCCCTGTCGCCGTACTGGCGCGAGAACCTGAGCCTGGGCATCGGCCTGCTGATCGGCCTGTTCGCGATTCCGATGTACCTGACGGGCCTGTTGCGCGACCTCACCCGCGCCACCGAGGAAGCGCGACGCGCGAACGAGGCCAAGAGCCGCTTCCTGGCCAACATGAGCCACGAGTTCCGCACGCCGCTCAACGGCCTGGCCGGCATGGCGGAGGTGCTGGCATCGACCAGGCTCGATGCGGAACAGCGCGAAGCGCTCGATACCATCCAGGCCTCGACGCGCACGCTCATGAGCCTGGTCGAGGACGTGCTGGACATCTCCGCGATCGAGGCCGGCAAGCTGCGGCTGCACAACGCGGAGTTCGACGTGCGCGAGCTCGTCGACGGCATCGGGCTCATCCTGGAGCCGCAGGCCCGCGCGAAGGCGCTGGACTACCAGGTCAGGATCGCCCCGGACGTGCCCGCATGCGTGCGCGGCGACGCGAGCCACGTGCGCCAGGTCCTGATCAACCTGCTCGGCAATGCCGTCAAGTTCACGGATGCCGGCTCGGTCGGGCTGGACGTCGAGGTCGTCGCCCGGGACGAGCAGCGCACCTGCCTGCGGTTCGCGGTCACCGACACCGGCATCGGGATCCCGGCCGCGGCGCGCCAGCGCCTGTTCGATGCGTTCGAGCAGGCTGACGCCGGCCTGGCCCGCCGCCACGGCGGCACCGGGCTCGGGACGACGATCGCCAAGGGGCTGACGGAGGCCATGGGCGGGTCGATCGGCTTCGAGAGCAGCGAGGGCAAGGGCTCGCGTTTCTGGATCGTGCTGCCGTTCCAGACGGTGGCCAAGGCGGCGCCCGCGCCCGAGCCGTTGGCGGCTGCGCGCTCGGCGCGCGACGCGCGCCCGCCCGAGAACGTCATCGAATTCGCCAACCCCTTCCTCCGGCACAGGGCACGCGTGCGCCCGCTCAGCGTGCTGGTCGCGGACGACCACGCGGCCAATCGCATGGTGCTGCAGCGGCTCCTGCAGAAGGCCGGGCACCGCGTGACCTGCGTGGACGGCGCCGAGGAGGTGCTGGACCTGCTTGCCGAGGCGCAGTTCGACCTCGTGGTCACCGACCTCCACATGCCCGGCATGAGCGGCATCGACATGCTGCGCCATCTGCGGTTGATGGAGGCCGGCGCCGGCCGCCGTACGCCGGTCGTGATCCTGAGTGCGGACGTGACCCCGGGCGCCATCCAGGCGTGCCAGGACGCCGGCGCATGGGGATTTCTGGCCAAGCCGGTCTCCACCGCGCGGCTGCTGGACACGCTTGCGCAGGTCGCCGAACAGGATCGGCCGTCGGCGCGCGGCCTGCGCATCCAGCCCTCGGCCGAACCGGCGCCGTCGGACGGAGCCTTCGACCCCGGCGTGCTGGACGAGCTGGCCTCGCTGGGCATGGGCGAGGCGTTCGAGCGTGAGTTCGTCGGACAGTGCCTCGGGGACGCGGAACGCGGGATCGCCGAGATCGCGCGCGCGGCCGCCAGCTCCGACTGGACCGCGCTGCGCGAACACGCGCACGCGGTGAAGGGCGTGGCGGGCAACGTCGGGCTCGTCCGGCTGTCCAGCCTTTCCGGCGAGATGATGCGCATGCCCGACTGGCAGCTCTCGGGCGAGTGGCGCTCGCGCGTGGAGGCGCTGCGCGAGCGACTGGCGCAGGGACGCGAGATCCTCGGTGCCCGCCTCGCGGCCGATGGCGGACGCGACGAGGCGGGGCACCGCAACGACTGAGCCCGTCAGCCCGCGGCGCGCCGCAGCTGCGCGCGGACGATCCGTTCCATGGTGCGCAGCGAACGATCCCCCAGGGCGAGAGCGGCATCGACCCAGATGCCCGTGATGGCCATGAGCTCGTCGTAGGTGACGGGGTTGGCGACGCGGCGCACGCGATTGAGCGCCAGGTGTGCCTGCGGCGCGCGCTGCTCCTGCTGGATGAGTTCGCGCACCACGCGCTCGCCCTGGCCCTTGGGGGCCAGCACGTCGACGATGCCCATGCGGTGCAGCTCCTGTGCCGGGAGGATGCGCGCTTCCAGGATCAGGCGCTCCGCCAGCTGCGGCGCGACGCGTCGGCTCAGGAACGAGTAGGCGCCCATCCCGGGAAACAGGCCGAATACCGCTTCGGGCAGCCCGAGTTCCGCGTCTTCCTCGGCCACGATCACGTGGCAGGCGAGCGCCAGTTCCATGCCGCCACCGAGTGCGTCGCCCTGGACGAGCGCAATCGTCCGCACGCCGCCGCCGAGGCCGTCATGGAGCAGGTGCACGCCGTCGATGCACTTGCGCGCGTAGTCCATCAGGCCATCGCGGTCGCGCGCGCGGATGAGCTGGGCGAACAGGGCGAGATCGCCCCCGAGGTTGAACGCACCCTGCGCATCCGAGGCGAGCACCACGTGACGCAGTCCGGTGCGTGCCGCCTGCGCGCCCGGCGTCGCGACCGTGGACAGCATGGCCCACATGTCGTGCATGAGTTCGGGACGGAAGCAGGGGCGCGCACCGGTGGCGTGGTCGGCATGCATGTAGAGCCAGTGGCCCGCGCCCGATGGGTCCGCTTCGACGCGGACAGTGGGGTACGCGCGTGCACGGTGAAGCGACTCGATGTTGCTCATGTTGCGGGTCCTCGGAAGTGGACCGTCCGCGGGAGCTGGTGGGCGCGGGCGGTCGGATGGTGCCCACCGGGCGATCCTACACCGCGCTCGTGCATGCAAAAGACAGGCCCCGCGATGCGGGGCCTGCTGGTTCGATCCGTCGATTTTCCGTCGGCCGCGCGACGGGGGAAACTATGCCGATGCCGTGTCGCGCAACTCGCGGCGCAGGATCTTGCCGACGTTGGTCTTGGGCAGCTCGGTGCGGAACTCGACTTCGCGCGGCACCTTGTAGCTCGTGAGATTCTCCCGCGCATGCGCGATGACCTGCTCGGCCGTCAGCGCCGGATCCTTCCGCACGATGACCACCTTCACCGCCTCGCCCGACTTCTCGCTGGGCACGCCGACCGCGGCGACTTCGAGCACACCGGGCATCATCGCGATGACGTCCTCGATCTCGTTCGGGTACACGTTGAAGCCCGAAACGATGATCATGTCCTTCTTGCGGTCGACGATGTAGAAGAAGCCCTTCTCGTCCATCCGCGCCATGTCGCCCGTGTGCAGCCAGCCGTCGCGGTCGATCACCTTGTCGGTTTCCTCCGGGCGGCGCCAGTAGCCCCGCATCACCTGCGGGCCCTTGATGCAGAGCTCGCCGATCTCGCCGACAGGAAGGATGTTGCCGTCCTCGTCCTTGATGCAGGCGTCGGTCGAAGGGATCGGCAGGCCGATGGAGCCGTTGTATTCGGGCAGGTCCATCGGGTTGATGCACGCGGCGGGCGAGGTCTCGGTCAGGCCGTAGGCCTCGACGAGCGTGCAGCCGGTCGCGCGCTTCCAGCGGTCGGCCACCGCCCGCTGCACGGCCATGCCGCCGCCGAGCGTGAGGTGCAGCGCCGAGAAATCGATCTTCTCGAAACCGGGCGTATTGAGCAGGCCGTTGAACAGCGTGTTGACGCCGGTGATCGCGGTGAACTTCGTCTTGCGAAGTTCCTTTACGAATCCGGGCATGTCGCGCGGGTTCGTGATCATGTAGTTGAGCCCGCCGAACTTCATGAAGACCAGCCCGTTCGCCGTCAACGCGAAGATGTGGTACAGCGGGAGCGCGGTGATGATCGTCTCCTCGCCGTAGCGCACGTTCTTGCCGATCCACGCCGACGCCTGCTGCATGTTGGCGACGAGGTTGCGGTGCGTGAGCATCGCGCCCTTGGCCACCCCGGTGGTGCCACCGGTGTACTGCAGGAAGGCGATGTCCTCCGGCCTGATGTCGACGGCCGGGAGCGGCAGGGCCGCGCCGCGGTCCAGCACGTCGTTGAAGCGGACGGCGCCGGGGATGTCGTAGTCCGGCACCATCTTCTTCACGTACTTGAGTACGAAATTGACGATGCCGCGCTTGGGGAAGGGCAGGCAGTCGCCGAGCCCCGTCGTGATGACGGTGCGGACCTCGGTGTCCTTGAGGACCTCCTCCACGGTGTGCGCGAAGTTGTCGAGCACGAGGATCGCGCTCGCGCCCGAGTCGACGAGCTGGTGGCGCAGCTCGCGCGCGGTGTACATGGGGTTGGTGTTCACCACCGTGAGCCCGGCGCGCAGGATGCCGAACGTCGCGATCGGGTACTGCAGGCAGTTGGGCAACATGATCGCCACGCGGTCGCCGCGCTTGAGCTTGAGCTCGCCGAGCAGGTACGCCGCGAAGCGTGCGCTCAGCCGGTCGACGTCGGCGTAGGTGATCGTGCGGCCGAGGTTGGAGAAGGCCGGACGGCCGCGGTACTTGTCGATCGCGTTCTGCAGCACGGCGACGATCGACGGGTACTCGTCGACATCGATCTCGGCGGGCACGCCCGGCGGGTAACTGGCGAGCCACGGACGTTCTAGTGTCATGCGATTTCCCCTTCTCATCGCGTCAGTCGCCGCCGCCGTGTGCGGCGCCGTACGGTCCGCCGGATTGGAGCATGGCGTCGCAGGCGCGATCAAGGCGATCACGCAGGTTTTCGCCGCTGCGCCGCACAAAAAAAGCGAGGGGCGTCCTCCGGCGCCCCTCGTCGCGTCGTGCCGATCCGACGTCCGCTTCGGCGCGGCGCCCGGACCGGGCTCAGGCCGCCTTGCGTGCCGCCAGCTGCCGCAGCACGTAGTGCAGGATGCCACCGTGGCGGAAGTACTCGACTTCCTTGGGCGTCAGCAGCAGCACGTTCACCTCGAAGCGCTTCTCCGAGCCGTCGGCGCGCCGCGCGACCACGGTGGCCGTCTTGCTCGCGCCGTCCTGCAGGCCTTCGATCGAGATCGTCTCCGAGCCGTCCAGCCCGTGCACCTGCGCGTTCTCGCCCGCCTTGAACTGCAGCGGCAGCACGCCCATGCCGACCAGGTTCGAGCGGTGGATGCGCTCGAAGCTCTCGGCCACCACCGCCTTGATGCCGAGCAGGTTGGTGCCCTTGGCCGCCCAGTCGCGCGAGGAGCCCGTGCCGTACTCCTTGCCCGCGAACACCACCAGCGGCACGCCATCGGCGCGGTACTTCATCGCCGCGTCGTAGATCGCCAGCTTCTCGGGCTGCGCGCCACCGAAGTACAGCGTGTTGCCGCCTTCCTCGCCGCCCAGCATCAGGTTCTTGATGCGGATGTTGGCGAAGGTGCCGCGCACCATCACGTCGTCGTTGCCGCGGCGGCTGCCGTAGCTGTTGAAGTCCGCCGGCTGCACGCCGCGCTCCATGAGGTAGCGGCCCGCCGGCGAATCCTTCTTGATGTTGCCCGCCGGGGAGATGTGGTCGGTGGTGATGGAATCACCGAACAGGCCGAGCACGCGTGCACCCTGGATGTCGGAGATCGAGCCGACCTCCATGGTCATGCCGTCGAAGTAGGGCGGGTTCTTGATGTAGGTCGAGGCCTCGTCCCAGGCGAACGACTCGCCTTCGGGCGAGGCGATCTGGTTCCAGCGCGAGTCGCCCTTGAACACGTCGGCGTAGGCCTGCTTGAACAGCTCCGGGCCGATGGTGGCGGCGATGGTGTCGCCGATCTCCTTGTTGCTCGGCCAGATGTCGCGCAGGTAGACCGGCTGGCCGTTGCTGCCGGTGCCGATCGGATCGTTGGCGAGGTCGATGTCGACGGTGCCGGCGATCGCGTAGGCCACCACCAGCGGCGGCGAGGCCAGGTAGTTCATCTTCACTTCGGGGTGCACGCGGCCCTCGAAGTTGCGGTTGCCCGAGAGCACAGAGGTCACGACGAGGTCGTTCTCGGCGATGCCGCGCGACACTTCCTCCGGCAGCGGGCCGGAATTGCCGATGCAGGTGGTGCAGCCGTAGCCGACCACGTCGAAGCCCAGCTGGGCGAGGTCGTCCAGCACGCCGGCCTTGCGCAGGTAGTCGGTGACCACCAGCGAGCCCGGGCCGAGCGAGGTCTTGACCCACGGCTGCGCCTTCAGGCCCAGCTTCACCGCGTTGCGCGCCAGCAGGCCGGCGCCCAGCATCACGGCGGGGTTGGAGGTGTTGGTGCAGGAGGTGATCGCGGCGATCACCACCGAGCCGTCGGTGATCTGGACGTCCTGCTCCTTCATGCGGATCGCCGATGCCGGCCTGCTGCCCGCGGCCGCGCCGCGCTTGGCGGTCAGGGCCGGCAGGTTGGCGTGGAAGTTGTCCTTGACCTTCTCGAGCAGCACGCGGTCCTGCGGGCGCTTGGGGCCGGCCAGCGACGGCTTGACGTCCCCGAGGTCCAGCTCCAGCACCGCCGAGTACGAGGCCTCCGGGGTGCCCGCGTCGTGCCACAGGCCCTGCGCCTTGGCATAGGCCTCGACCAGCGCGATCTGCTCCTCGGAGCGGCCCGACAGGCGCAGGTAGTTCACCGCCTCGGCGTCGATCGGGAAGATGCCGCAGGTGGCGCCGTACTCGGGCGCCATGTTGGCAATCGTGGCGCGGTCGGCCAGCGGCAGGTGCTGCAGGCCCTCGCCGAAGAACTCGACGAACTTGCCCACCACGCCCAGCGCGCGGAGCATCTGGGTGACCGTCAGCACGAGGTCGGTGGCGGTGGTGCCCTCGGGCAGCTTGCCGGTGAGCTTGAAGCCCACGACCTGCGGGATGAGCATGGAGGAGGGCTGGCCCAGCATCGCCGCCTCGGCCTCGATGCCGCCCACGCCCCAGCCCAGCACGCCGATGCCGTTGATCATCGTGGTGTGGCTGTCGGTGCCGAACACGGTGTCCGGGAACGCCTGCAGCACGCCGTCGACCTCGCGCTCGACCACGACGCGGGCGAGGTTCTCGAGGTTCACCTGGTGCACGATGCCGGTGTTGGGCGGCACCACCTTGAAGTTGTCGAACGCCTTCTGGCCCCAGCGCAGGAAGCTGTAGCGCTCCATGTTGCGCTGGAACTCGATCTGGCCGTTGATGTCGGCCGCGTCGGGGCGGCCGTACACGTCGACCTGCACCGAGTGGTCGATGACCAGCTCCGAGGGGATCAGCGGGTTGATCTGCTTCGGCGAGCCGCCGAGGCGGGTCACCGCGTCGCGCATCGCGGCCAGGTCGACCACGCAGGGCACGCCGGTGAAGTCCTGCAGCACCACGCGCGCCGGCATGAACGCGATCTCGGTGTCCGGCTCGGCCTGCGGGTTCCACTTCGCCACCGCCTCGACGTGCTCGGGCAGCACGGTGACGCCGTCCTCGTGCCGGAGCAGGTTCTCCAGCAGGATCTTCATCGAGTAGGGCAGGTGCGCCAGATTGAAGCGCTGGCCCAGCGTCGGCAGGCTGAAGTAGGTGTACGACTTGCCGTTGACGGCAAGCTGCGCGCGGGTGGCGAAGGAGTCGGCCATGAGGGCTCCGTAGGGCGGCGGCAGGGAGACGCGGCGAGGTGCATCGGCCGGAAACGGCCGGAAGGGGATCGCCGCGGGAAAACCGCTCAATTATGCCGGAAACGGCGCCCTACGGCCTCAGCCCAGGTGCGCGTCCACGGCCGCCGACATGGCGCGCCGCTGGAACGCAAAGTCCCACAGGCTGCCGCCGCGCTGGCGCCAGAGCACGGCCGAGCGCACGGCCGCCAGCAGAAGAGCGCGCACTTCGGCCACCACGCCGGCCTGTCCGAGGTAGTGCGGATTTCCCTGCACGAGCACGCGCGGGCGCACCAGGCTCAGCGTCTGCGCATAGAGGTTGCCCAGCGCCAGCACCACTTCCGGATGCGTCGGGCCGTCCCGTTCGACGGCCGCGAGCTGCGCTTCCAGCCCGCTGCGGACACGGCGGACCATTTCCTCGTCGCGGATGAAGCGGCGCTCCAGCTGCAGGACCGGCAGGGCCAGCTTCGGGACGGCGTCGTCGCCCAGGCGGCCGCCCAGGTACTCGCGCAGCAGCAGCAGGCCGGGCCGCACGCCCTCGATGCCGCCGTAGACCGCCGCCGTCGTCGGCGCATCGAAGCGGAACAGCGATTCGATGCAGACCTCCAGCACCTGCTGGTTCGCCTCGCCGGTGTCGGCCACGCGGCGCACCTGCGCCAGGGCCTGCAGCATGCCGGCCAGCGCCAGCACGCGGTCGTAGACCGGCTCGACGCTGCTGATGGTGGATGCGATGTCGGACGAGGTACGCGTCATGCGGCGAGGTCGGCGAGGCGGGCTTCGAGGGGGGCGTCGGTGCCTGCGATGACGGCGCCGCCGAGGCATTCGTCGCCGTCGTACAGCACGAGCGACTGACCCGGCGTGACCGCACGCTGCGGGCGGTGGAAGGCGACGCCGAGGGATCCGTCCTCGTCCACCGTCACGGTGCAGGCCTCGTCATTCTGCCGGTATCGCGTCTGCGCCGTGCAGTCGAAGCGTGGCGCAGGGGGAGCGCCGCCGATCCAGTGGGCGGCCTCGGTGCGGGCGCGGGTGGACATCAGCCACGGGCTGTCGGCGCCCTGGTCCACGTACAGCACGTTGCGGCGCACGTCCTTGCCGACGACGTACCAGGGGGCCGCCGGACGGCCGCGCACGCCGCCGATGGCCAGGCCCTCGCGCTGGCCGAGGGTGAAGTAGAAGACGCCCGGGTGGGTGCCCACGCGCTGCCCGTCGGGGGTCTGGATCTCGCCCTCGCGCGCCGGCAGGTAGCGCCCGAGGAACTCGCGGAAATCGCGCTCGCCGATGAAGCAGATGCCGGTCGAATCCTTCTTGGCCGCGGTGGGAAGGCCGGCATCGGCGGCCAGGCGGCGCACGGCGGCCTTCTCGAGCCCGCCCAGCGGGAACAGCGTGGCCGCCAGCTGGGGCTGGCCGAGCTGGTGCAGGAAGTAGGTCTGGTCCTTGGATCGGTCCCGCGCACGCAGCAGGCGCCAGCGGCCGCCGGCATGCTCGACGCGCGCGTAGTGGCCGGTGGCGATGCGCTCGGCGCCGAGCTCGCGGGCGGCGTCCAGGAAGTGCTTGAACTTGACCTCGCGGTTGCACAGCACGTCCGGGTTGGGCGTGCGGCCCGCGGCGTACTCGGCGAGGAAATGCTCGAAGACGCCGCTCCAGTACTCGCTGCTGAAATCGCGGAAGTGGATCGGCAGGCCGAGGCGGCCGCAGACGGCCACGGCGTCGCGGCGGTCGTCCTCGGCCCGGCAGTCGCCCGAGCCGTCGTCGGCCCAGTTGCGCATGAAGAGGCCGGCCACCGGCTCGCCGGCGTCGCGCAGCAGGAGGGCGGCGACCGATGAATCCACCCCGCCCGACACGCCGACGATCGTCCGCGCGCTCACAGCAGGCTCCGCACCAGGTGCAGGGGATACCGCTGGCCGGCCAGCGCGTCGAGTACCACCCGCGCCACCAGCGGGCTGCGGTGGCGGTCGGCCTGTGCCAGGAGCTCGCCCGGCGTCATCCATACCGCGCGCACGATTCCCTCGTCCAGCGGATGGGCGGGATCGAAGGCCAGGGGCTCGGCCAGGAAGGCGAAGCGCATGTACTGGCGCTCGGCGCCCCCGCCGCTGACTGACGGCGCCTTCCACTGGTAGGCGCCGATGAAGGCCGTGGGCCGCACGTCCCAGCCGGTTTCCTCCAGCGTTTCACGCACCGCCGCGTCGACCAGCGGCTCGTCGGGTTCCAGATGCCCGGCCGGCTGGTTGAGCACCAGGCGCCCGGCCACGCGCTCCTCGACCACGAGGACGCGGCCGCCGTCGACCACCACCGAGGCGACGGTCACGTCGGGCTGCCAGAAGCGCGGGTCGGCCGTCACTCAGAGTTCGTCCTTGCCGGGGGTCAACTCGGCTTCGATCTCGTCGGCGCTCTCGGCCGCCGCCTCGATGGCGTCACGCAGCTGCGCGGCGGTCGCGTCGGCCGCGACCTTGACCACGAACACCGCGTAGCGGCCCTGCTTGGTCCAGCCGCCGAGCTTGACGTCGTGGCTGGCCTCCAGGAGCCGGTTGGCGACATCCGCAGGGAAGCTGTCGCCCGCCGAGTGATAGCCGGGCGCCCAGATCTCCCGCACGCGGTGCTCGCCCAGCGTCTCCACCGGCGAGCGCACGTAGACCAGCTGCGACCGGCTGCCGTCGTCGCCGGTTTCGAAAACGAGACGGTAGTCGCCGTCCTCGTCCATCTTGTAGGTGTAATCGAGGGACTTGAGCTGCGCCTCCAGGCGCGCGTCGGCCGCCCAGGCCGCGGGGGCGGGAAGGGCCACGGCCAGCAGCAAGGCGGTGAGGCGGAAATTCATGGCGGATCCCCTGTCAGGAGTGGCCATTCTGCAAGCCGGACGCCCGCAGCGTCCACGCAGGGGCGCGGTGGCCGCGCCCGTATACTGCCGCGATGCCGAAGCCGATCCACGAACACCACCACGGCCTGGCGGTCGAGCCTGGAAAGCCCGAGATCGCGCCGCCGCCCATGTACTCCGTCCTGCTGCTGAACGACGACTACACGCCGATGGACTTCGTCGTCGACGTCCTGATGCGGTTTTTCGCGATGAACGTCGAGAAAGCCACCCAGGTCATGCTGCACGTCCACACCCGGGGCCGCGGCGTATGCGGCGTTTTCACGCGCGAGATTGCGGAATCCAAGGTGTCGCAGGTGAACGAATACGCAAGGCTCAATCAGCATCCCTTGCTGTGCACGATGGAGAAGGCCTAAAAGCCGTTTAAAGCGGCCGGCTGGACCCCATCTAGAGCCGCAGACGCTCCGGAGGCTCCAAACCATGTTCAGCAAGGATCTCGAGTACAGCATCGGGCAGTGCTACAAGCGAGCCCGCGAGGCCCGCCACGAATTCATGACGGTCGAGCACCTGCTCCTGGCGCTGCTCGAGAACCCGTCCGCCGAGGGCGTGCTGCGCGCCTGCGATGCCGATCTTCCCCGCCTGCGCCGCGAGCTTGAGGAGGCGATCGCCACCTCGGTCGCGGTGCTTCCGGACGATACCGACCGCGACACCCAGCCCACGCTGGGGTTCCAGCGCGTGCTGCAGCGGGCGGTCTACCACGTGCAGTCCTCCGGCAAGAAGGAAGTGACCGGCGCGAACGTGCTGGTCGCCATCTTCGGCGAAAAGGATTCGCACGCCGTCTACTTCCTCAACCAGCAGGACATCGCCCGGCTGGACGTCGTCAATTACCTCTCGCACGGCATCTCCAAGCAGGGCGGCGAGGAGCAGGGGCGCGAGGACGGCCAGGGCGGTGGCGAGGGCGGCGAGGGCGAGGGCAAGGCCGACGCCCTCGGCGAGTTCGCCACCAACCTCAACCAGCTCGCCCGCGAGGGCCGCATCGACCCGCTGGTGGGGCGCGCCGACGAGGTCGAGCGCACCATCCAGGTGCTCTGCCGCCGCCGCAAGAACAACCCGCTCTACGTGGGCGAGGCGGGCGTGGGCAAGACCGCGATCGCGGAAGGCCTGGCCAAGCGCATCGTCGACGGCGACGTGCCGGAAGTCCTCCAGGACGCGACCATCTACGCCCTGGACCTGGGCGCGCTGGTGGCCGGGACGAAGTACCGCGGCGATTTCGAGAAGCGCCTGAAGTCGGTGTTGCAGCAGCTGCGCAAGATCCCGGGCGCGGTGCTGTTCATCGACGAGATCCACACCATCATCGGCGCGGGTTCCGCCTCGGGCGGCACGATGGACGCCTCGAACCTCATCAAGCCCGCGCTCTCCTCGGGTGAGCTGCGCTGCATCGGCTCGACCACCTTCCAGGAATACCGCGGGATCTTCGAGAAGGACCGTGCGCTGGCCCGCCGCTTCCAGAAGATCGACATCGTCGAGCCGACGGTGAGCGAGGCGGTGGAGATCCTCAAGGGCCTGCGCCCGAAGTACGAGGCGCACCACAACGTCTCCTACGCCGACGACGCCATCCAGGCCGCCGTCGACCTCTCGGTCAAGCACATCGGCGACCGCCTGCTGCCCGACAAGGCCATCGACGTGATCGACGAGGCCGGCGCCCGCCAGCGCCTGCTCCCCGAGAACGAGCGCAAGGCCGTGATCGACGTCGAGGAGGTCGAGCGTATTGTCGCCAAGATGGCGCGCATCCCGGCCAAGCAGGTCACCGCCACCGACAAGGACGTGCTGCGCAACCTCGAGCGCAACCTGAAGATGGTGATCTTCGGCCAGGATCCGGCGATCGACTCGCTGACCTCGGCGATCAAGCTCGCGCGCTCGGGCCTGGGCAATCCGGACAAGCCGATCGGCAACTTCCTGTTCGCCGGCCCCACGGGCGTCGGCAAGACGGAGGTGACCAAGCAGCTCGCCATGCAGCTGGGCATCGAGCTGGTGCGCTTCGACATGTCGGAGTACATGGAGGCGCATTCGGTGAGTCGCCTGATCGGCGCGCCCCCGGGCTACGTCGGCTTCGACCAGGGCGGCCTGCTGACCGAGAAGATCGTCAAGACGCCGCACTGCGTGCTGCTGCTGGACGAGATCGAGAAGGCGCACCCGGACATCTTCAACATCCTGCTGCAGGTGATGGACCGCGGGATGCTGACCGATACCAATGGCCGCGAGGCGAACTTCCGCAACGTGATCCTGGTGATGACGACGAACGCGGGTGCCTCGCAGGCCTCGCGGCGTTCGATCGGCTTCACCAAGCAGGACCACGCCTCGGACGCGATGGAAGTGATCCGCCGCAGCTTCTCGCCCGAGTTCCGCAACCGCCTGGACGCGATCGTGCAGTTCCAGCCGCTGGGCATGGACCACATCCTGCGCGTGGTCGACAAGTTCCTCATCGAACTCGAGACCCAGCTGCACGAGAAGAACGTCGTGCTTTCGACCACGCCGGAAGCCCGCGACTGGCTGGCCCAGAACGGGTTCGATCCGCAGATGGGCGCCCGACCGATGGCGCGCATCATCCAAGACAACATCAAGCGCCCGCTCGCGGACGAGCTGCTGTTCGGAAAGCTGATGGGAGGCGGCCGAGTGACCATCGACGTGCGCGAGGGCAAGCTGGTCGTGGACTCGAAGGCCGAGCCGGAGAAGCTGCTGCCGGCGACCATCGAAACCTGATGGGCGTTCGCGCCCGGACGAAGGCGGCCGCGGGGCCGCCTTCTTTTTGTCTTGACCCCTTCGCCGGCGCCAACGAAAAAGCGGCCCGGAGGCCGCTCTAGCGTCTTGCCACCGCCGCCGATCACTTCATGCGATAGGTGATGCGGCCCTTGGTGAGGTCATAGGGCGTCATTTCGACCTTGACCTTGTCACCGGTGAGGATGCGGATGTAGTTCTTGCGCATGCGACCCGAGATATGGGCAATGATCTCGTGGCCGTTTTCGAGGCGAACGCGGAACATGGTGTTCGGGAGCGTCTCCGACACCGTGCCTTCGAATTCGATCACGTCGTCTTTTGCCATGGGTTCCTGTGCAGTGGCGGGGGGCGGTCTGGCCCGGGTAAGCGGTGGATTGTGCCACGGCGCGCGCAGGCGGCGCAAAACGCGGCCGCTCCAGCCCGGCGTCGCGTTCAGTCTGCCGCGGCCAGCGACGATGCGGGCAGCTCGCCCACGGCGGCCGTCCAGGAGCCGACCCGGCCGGGCTCCGCGGTGAGCCGGGCGACCTCGCGCAGGAACTCGCCGCGCGGCCAGAGCTCGGCCCCCAATAGCGCGAGGTGCGGATTGGCCACCTGGGCGTCGATCAGGGGCCAGCCCCAGCCTGCCAGCACCTGGGCCAGGGCGGCGATCGCGACCTTCGAGCCGTCGGTCCGGGCGCTGAACATGCTTTCGCCGAAGAACATGCGGCCGATGGCCACGCCGTAGATGGCGCCGACGAGGTCGGTGCCGTCGTAGACCTCGACCGAATGGGCATGGCCCAGGCGGTGCAGCGTGGAATAGGCCCGCAGCATGTCGTCGGTGATCCAGGTCCCGCGCTGGCCGCGCCGCGGGATGCGCGCGCAGGTGGCGATGACCTGGTCGAAGGCGGTGTCGGCGCGGGCGACCCACGTCGAGCCGCGCAGGCTGCGGCGAAAGCGCCTGGACCGGGCGACGCGGCCGGTGCGGAACACCGCGCGCGGATCGGGGCTCCACCACAGTGGAGGCTCGCCGGCCGAGAACCAGGGAAAGATGCCCTGGCGATAGGCGGCCAGCAGACGGCGCGGGCTGAGGTCGCCGCCGGCGGCGAGCAGGCCGTCGGGCTCGCGAAGCGCCGTTTCCGGAGGCGGAAACGGCGCGTCCGGATCGTCCTCCAGCCACGGCAGGCGCAGCGGGCTCATTGCGTTCCGCTCTTGAAGGGCGAATGGGTCGCGAGCCGGGCGACATAGGCGTCCACGGCCGTGCGCTCGTCGGCACACCAGCCGGCCAGCGCAGCTCGGAAGGCCGGGTCGGCCACGAAGTGGCGGCTGCGCACGTGCGCGGGCAGGAAGCCGCGCGCGAGCTTGTGTTCGCCCTGGGCGCCCGGCTCGAAGCGGCGCAGGCCCTCATGCAGGCAAAAGTCGATGCCCTGGTAATAGCAGGTCTCGAAGTGCAGGCCCGGATGCATTTCCGAGGCGCCCCAGTAGCGGCCGTAGAGGGTGTCCCCGCCTCGCAGGCAGAGCGCGCCGGCCACGGGCCGTCCCGCACGCTCGGCCAGCACGAGCACCAGCGACGCCGGCATCGTCGCGGCCAGATGGTCGAGGAAGGCGCGGGTCAGGGCAGGGCGGTTGCCGTACTCGGCGAAGGTCCGAAGGTAGAAGCCGTACATGGCATCGAGGTCGGCCCCGCTGGCGTCGCTACCGTGGACGATGCGGAATCGGATGCCCGCCCGCCCGACCTTCGCGCGCTCCTGCCGGATGTTCTTGCGGTGGCGGTGGTCCATCGCCGCCAGGAACTCGTCGAACGTCCTCCAGCCGCGGTCGTTGGTCCAGTGGTACTGCACGTCCGTGCGTTCGATCCAGGGGTCCGGAAACGCGGACGCCTCGGCCTCGGGAAGGAAATTGACGTGCGCGGAGGAGAAGCCCTCGTGAGCGCAGGCGCCGCCGAGCGCATCCGCCAGTGCGCGCCGCGACGCATCGTCAGGCGCGAGCAGCCGCGGGCCGGTCACCGGCGAGTACGGGACGGCGCAGAGCAGCTTGGGGAAGTAGTCGAGGCCGTAGCGGGCGTAGGCATGCGCCCAGGCATGGTCGAAGACGAACTCGCCATGCGAGTTGGTCTTGACGTAGCAGGGCGCGGCGGCAGCGAGCGTGTCGCCGCGCCAGAGCGTGAGGTGGCGAGGGGTCCAGCCCAGGTGCGGCTGCAGGCTGCCGCTGATCTCGAGCCCCGCCAGGAAGGCATGTCGGACGAAGGGATTGGCGTCACCGGCAAGCGCATCCCAGGCCGTCGCCTCGACCTCCGCCAGCGATGCCAGCCAGCGCGTGCGAAGCGACATGCCGCGGCCGGGCTCAGCCCTTGTCGAGGAAGCGCTCGGCGTCCAGCGCGGCCATGCAGCCCGAGCCGGCGGACGTGATGGCCTGGCGGTAGACCTGGTCGGCCACGTCGCCCGCGGCGAAGACGCCCGGCACCGAGGTCGCGGTCGCGTCGCCCTCCAGCCCGGTCTTCACGACGATGTAGCCGTTGCGCATCTCCAGCTGGCCCTCGAAGAGCGCGGTATTCGGCGTATGGCCGATGGCGACGAAGAAGCCATGGACGTCGATCTCGCGGAAGGACTCGTCGAGCACCGAGCGCAGCCGCAGGCCGGTCACGCCGGCCTCGTTGCCGAGCACCTCGTCCACCGTGTGGTGCCAGACCGGCTCGATCTTCCCGGCCTCGATCTTCGCGAACAGCTTGTCCTGCATGATCTTCTCGGCGCGCAGCGTGTCGCGGCGATGGATCAGGTAGACCTTGCGGGCGATGTTGGAGAGGTAGAGCGCCTCCTCGACGGCCGTGTTGCCACCGCCGACCACCGCCACGTCCTGGTCCTTGTAGAAGAAGCCGTCGCAGGTGGCGCAGGCCGACACGCCGCGGCCCTTGTAGGCCTCCTCCGAAGGCAGGCCGAGGTACTTGGCCGTGGCCCCCGTCGCGATGATCAGGCCGTCGCAGGTGTACTCGCCGCTGTCGCCGCGCAGGCGGAACGGACGCTGCGAGAGGTCGGCGGTATGGATGTGGTCGAAGACGACCTCGGTATTGAAGCGCTCGGCATGGGCCTGCATGCGCGCCATCAGGTCCGGGCCCATCAGGCCGTGGGGGTCGCCCGGCCAGTTGTCCACCTCGGTGGTGGTCATGAGCTGCCCACCCATCTGCAGGCCGGTGATCACCAGCGGCTTGAGGTTGGCGCGGGCCGCGTAGACCGCCGCGGTCCAGCCGGCGGGGCCCGAGCCCAGGATGATCAGCCGCGAGTGCTTGGAAAGGGTCATGGATATAATGCCGCGCTATGTGATGCGTGCATTCCGGCAGGTGGAACGATGGGGCGGCTGCCGCATCATTCCGCCGCCGCGAGGGCACGACAGGGATCGCCATAGCTTGGCGACCACCCGCCGGCAACACAAGGCGCGAGGGGCGAAAGAGCGTTCCGCCGCCGCGCCGTCAACCCACTGAGTCCGCCCGTGCATCGCCCCGGCGTCGCGAGGGCGTCACGGAGATCGCAATGCGCATCGGTGTACCCAAGGAAACCAAGACCCTCGAAGGCCGCGTGGCCCTCGTGCCAGCCGCCGCGGGCGACCTCGTCAAGCGCGGCCACGAGGTGTGGCTGGAGCAGGGTGCCGGCCTCAAGAGCGGTTTCAGGGACGAGGAGTACACCCGCCTCGGCGTCCGGATCGCGCCCGATGCGGCCGCCCTGTACGAGAAGGGCGAGATGATCGTGAAGGTGAAGGAGCCGATCGCCGGCGACCTCGCGCACCTGCGCAGGGATCACCTCCTTTTCTGCTACCTGCACCTGGCCGCCGAGCCGCAGCTCACCCGGCAGTTGCTCGACATCGGCCTGACCGGCGTCGCCTTCGAGACCGTGGAGCTGCCCAACGGCGACCTGCCGCTGCTGGCGCCGATGTCGGTCATCGCCGGCAAGATCGGCGTGCAGGTCGGCACCCACATGCTGCACCAGCCCATGGGTGGCAAGGGCAAGCTGCTGGGCGGCCTGCCGTCGACCGAGCGCGGCAAGGTGGTCGTGTTCGGCGCGGGCAAGGCCGGCGGCGCGTCCGCGGCGCTCGCCGCTTCGGCCGGTGCCAACGTCACCGTGTTCGAGATGCGGCAGGACCGCATGGACGACATGATGCGCCTGGGCAACAACGTCACCGCGCTGTATCCCTACCACGACGTAGTGGCGCGCGAAGTGGCCTCGGCCGACCTCGTCATCGGCGCGGTGCTGGTGACCGGCGCCAAGGCGCCGCACGTGATGACGCGCGAGATGCTGCGCGACATGGAGGACGGCTCGGTGGTGGTCGACATCGCCATCGACCAGGGCGGCTGCTTCGAGACCTCCCGCCCCACCACCTGGAAGGAGCCGACGTACGTCGAGGAGGGCGTGACCCACTTCTGCGTCACCAACATGCCGGGTGCGGTGCCACAGACCTCGTCGCAGGCGATCTGCGCGGCGATCCTGCCGTGGGTGAACAAGCTGGCTTCCGGCGACTGGCGCGGGAACGAGGCGCTGGTGCGCGGCATCAACGTCGAGGGCGGGAAGATCGTCCACCCGGCGCTGCAGGGGATGGCGCTGTAAGGGCGGGATTCCGGATTCGGACATGCCGAGTCCTGCGGGCGCCGGTGCCGTGATGGCCCGGCGCTTCGCTTTTGCGAATCCCGAATCCCGAATCCCCAATCCCGGCTTTTCACGTATATTCAACGACTAAGACGCATCAGCTGAGGCGAACTCTCACGTGGCGCAGGCATCGGCCGCAACCCGCAAGAAGGCCGCGAACGCGGCAAGCCGGACCGAGCGGGCCGCGCCGTCGCCGCGACGGCAGCGGATCGCCCGCGACATCGCGCTGATCTTCCTCGCGCCGGCGCTGCTGTACCTCGTCGCCTGCCTCGCCAGCTATTCGCCTTCCGACCCCGGCTGGTCGACCGCGGGTTCGGTGACGGCACCGCTTCGCAACCTCGGTGGCAGCGTGGGGGCGGTCATCGCCGACGTCCTGCTCAACCTCTTCGGCTACGCGGCCTACCTGCTGCCGGTGATCCTCGGCGCGGTCGCCTGGTTCGCGCTGTTCTGGAAGGACCCGGACGGCGAGCAGTCCGACCTCGGCCCCGCGCTGCGGCTGGTCGGCCTGGTGGCCTTCTTCGTCGCCATGTGCGGCCTCCTGCACCTGCGGCTGGACGCGGGCGACGTCGACCTCACCCGCGCGGGCGGCATCTTCGGCAAACTGGTCGGCAACTCGCTGGCCCGCGGCTTCGGCCGGCTGGGGGGCAGCCTGTTCCTGCTGGCGCTGCTGCTGACCTCGATCACACTGGCGACCGGGCTGTCCTGGCTGGCCGTGATGGATCGGCTGGGCCAGTGGGTGCTCGCAACCGGCCCCCTGTTCTCGAAGCTGTTCCGACGCGGCGCCCGTGAGGTGGAGGTGCGCCGCGAGGTCCGCGCCCTGCGCGAGGAGCGCGAGCAGGTGCGCAAGGTCGAGACGGCCAGGCGGGAGAAGCGCGAGCCGGTCCACATCGAGCCGCCGCCGGCGCCCGTCGTGGAGAAGAGCGAGCGCGCCAAACGCGAGCAGCAGATCCCGCTCTTTCACGTGCCTGACGGCACCGGGATCCCGCCGCTGGCGCTCCTGGACGATCCCAAGCCCCAGCCCAAGGGCTACGACACCGATACGCTCGAGACGCTCTCGCGCCAGATCGAGTTCAAGCTCAAGGATTTCCGCATCGATGCGAACGTGGTGGGCGCCTACCCGGGCCCGGTCATCACGCGCTTCGAGATCGAGCCGGCGCCGGGCATCAAGGTCAGCCAGATTTCCAGCCTGGACAAGGACATAGCGCGTGGACTTTCAGTGAAGTCTGTGCGCGTCGTGGACGTGATCCCGGGCAAGTCGGTGATCGGGCTGGAGATCCCGAACGTCAACCGGGAGATGATCTATCTCTCGGAGCTGCTGCGCTCCAAGGAGTACGACAAGTCCGCGAGCCCGCTCACGCTGGCGCTGGGCAAGGACATCGCCGGCCGCCCGACCGTGGCCGACCTCGCGCGCATGCCGCACCTGCTCGTCGCCGGCACCACCGGCTCGGGCAAGTCCGTGGCGGTGAACGCGATGGTGCTCTCGCTGCTCTACAAGGCCTCCGCCAAGGACGTGCGGATGCTGATGATCGACCCGAAGATGCTGGAGCTGTCGGTCTACCAGGGCATTCCGCACCTGCTGGCGCCGGTCGTGACCGACATGAAGGAGGCCGCCAACGGCCTGCGCTGGTGCGTGGCCGAGATGGAGCGCCGCTACAAGCTGATGAGCGCCGTCGGCGTGCGCAACCTGGGCGGCTTCAACAAGAAGGTGACGGACGCGATCAACGCCGGCCAGCCGATGATGGACCCGCTGTTCCGGCCCAATGCCGAGGCGGGCGAGGTGCCGCGCGAGCTGGAGCCGCTGCCCTACATCGTCGTCTTCATCGACGAATTCGCCGACATGATGATGATCGTCGGCAAGAAGGTGGAGGAGCTGATCGCGCGGCTGGCACAGAAGGCCCGCGCGGCGGGCATCCACCTGATCCTGGCCACGCAGCGGCCGTCGGTGGACGTGATCACCGGCCTGATCAAGGCCAACATTCCGACCCGCATCGCCTTCCAGGTGTCGAGCAAGATCGACAGCCGCACCATCCTCGACCAGTCCGGCGCCGAGACGCTGCTGGGCCACGGCGACATGCTCTACCTGCCGCCCGGAACCGCGATGCCCGAGCGCGTGCACGGCGCGTTCGTCAGCGACGAGGAAGTGCACCGCGTGGTCGAGCACCTCAAGCAGATCGGCGGCGGCCCGGACTACATCGAGGGCGTGCTGGAGGAAGTGCAGACTATGGGCGATGGCGTGGTCGTCGGACCCACCGGCCTGCCCGAAAGCGGCGGGGGAGGGGACGAGTCGGATCCGCTTTACGACGAGGCGGTCAAGATCGTCACCGAGACGCGCCGGGCTTCGATTTCCGGCGTCCAGCGCCGGCTCAAGATCGGCTACAACCGCGCCGCGCGCCTGATCGAGGCGATGGAAGCCGCGGGCGTGGTCAGCCCGCCGGAGCACAACGGCGACCGCAGCGTGCTGGCGCCGCCGCCGCCGAAGATGTGAGCGGGCTGAAGCGGATTCGACCCGGGGCAGCAGGCTCTCACCCTGTTCATCTTTCGCGCGGCAGACTCGGCGCGTATTTCCAGGAGACGACCATGCGATCGATCACCGCACTCGCGGCCGCCGGCCTGCTGTTCGTTTCGGGCATCGCCTCGGCGGGCGCCCGCGACGAGCTCGACACCTTCACCAAGGGCCTGAAGGGCCTCGACGGCCGCTTCACCCAGCAGGTCTTCGACGCCAAGGGGCGCCTGAAGGAGAAATCCACCGGGCGCATCGCGCTGTCGGCCCCGCGCCTGTTCCGCTGGGAGTACGCGACGCCGTACCCGCAGCTGGTGGTGGCCGACGGCAAGACGGTCTGGATCTACGAGCCGGACCTCAAGCAGGTGACCAAGCGCCCGCAGGGCGCCGAGGAGCGCAACAGCCCGTTGGCCGTGCTCATCGATCCGAGCCGCCTCGATGCGCAGTTCGTCGTGAAGGACGCGGGCGCGGCCAATGGCCTGCAGTGGCTCATGCTGACGCCCAAGGGCGACGCGGCCTCGGCCGGCTTCCGCAGCGCGCGCCTGGGGTTCGCCAACGGCGGGCTGGCGCGGATGCAGGTGGTCGATCAGCTCGGCCAGCGCACCGAGATCGCGTTCAGCGGCTGGAAGCGCAACCCCAGCCTGCCGGCGGCGACCTTCCGCTATACGCCCCCCAAGGGCGTCGACGTGATCGGCGGCTGATAGCCGCGGCGACCTGAACGGACAGGGGCGGGCAACCGCCCCTTCCTGTGTCCGGTGTCGCGTTTGTGGCTTAACCGTTTGGAAAACAAGGCGTTTTCCCGGTGCGGATATCACCCGGCGTGCACGCCTGTCCGCCGACAGTGGCCCCGTAGTCGCATTACCGCGGCGTTCCGGGGAACCGCCATGCACCGACCCGCCCTCCTGGCCCTCGCCACCGTCGCCACCCTCGCTGCGGGCACGATGATTGCCCACGGCCGCGATGGCTCCCCGCGCGCCGTGGCCCAGGCCGCCGCGCCCGCCGCTGCCAGCGCCGTCGACGACGCCGTCGCCGCAGCGGTGATCGGGAGCATCAGCGGGCAGTTCGACACCGAGGACGTCACCGTCCAGCTGACCGATGTGGACGCGGTGCCGCTGAGCATCCGCGATCGCGAACTGCGCGGCAGCGGGCGGCTTCGCATCGACGGCCACGCACAGTGGATCCCGTTCCGCTTCGCCGCGCTCTACGACACGCAGAACGCGGAGGTCTCGCAGCCGCGCCTGCAGCTGGGCACCGCGGGCGCGGGCAGCGCGGCGGACGCCGCCATCGCGCGGGGCCTGGAAGCACGGGTCGCGCAGGCGCTGACTGTCGAGTTCGCGGGGCAACCGGTGACCTGGAAGCAGGGCGCCACGCGGGTATCCACGGCCGATTCGCGCTTCGTCCACGTGGTGGGCAGCGGGCTGGCCGACTTCGGCGCCGAAGGGCGCGTGGACGCGCGTGTGGATGCGCTGTACGACCGGCGCACCGGGCGCTGGCTGCGCGTGAGCTACGAGCTCGGCCCCTCGGACGAAGCCCTGGTCGGCGGGGCCGTCGCGAGCCTCTGACCGCCCGCTGGTAAGGTGCGTGCAGGCCAGACTCCCGCACGCACGTGCCACGACGCCCCTCCACGCCGGTCATCGCCGGCGATGACGCCCCCGATGCCCTGAAACCCCTCGCCGAGCGCATGCGACCGCGCACGCTGGGCGAGATGGTCGGCCAGCGCCGACTGCTCGCACCCGGCTCCGCGCTGCGCAGGGCGGTCGAATCCGGCCGCATCCATTCCATGGTGCTGTGGGGTCCGCCGGGCTGCGGCAAGACCACGCTCGCCTTGCTGCTCGCGCGATATGCCGACGCCGAGTTCCGCGCGATCTCCGCCGTGCTCTCGGGCCTGCCCGACGTGCGGCAGGTGCTCGCCGAGGCGGCCGAGCGTTTTGCCGAAGGCCGTCGTACCGTGCTCTTCGTCGACGAGGTGCACCGCTTCAACAAGGCGCAGCAGGATGCGTTCCTGCCGGCGATCGAGCGCGGCACGATCGTCTTCGTCGGCGCCACCACCGAGAACCCGTCCTTCGAGCTCAATTCCGCGCTCCTGTCGCGCTGCCGCGTGCATGTCATGGAGGCCGTGTCGCCGGACGACATCGCCGATGCCCTGCGCCGCGCGCTGGCGGACGCCGAACGCGGGCTGGGCGCGCAGGAGATCGCGGTCGACGATGCGCTGCTGGGGCAGATCGCCCAGGCGGCGGATGGCGACGTGCGGCGCGCGCTGACGCTGCTCGAGATCGCCGCCGAGCTCGCGACGGGGGAGGGCGGCCGCATGACCGAAGCCACGCTCGCCCAGGTGCTGGCCGACCGCACGCGCCGCTTCGACAAGGGCGGCGAGCAGTTCTACGACCAGATCTCCGCGCTCCACAAGTCGGTGCGCAGCACCAATCCCGACGCCGCCCTCTACTGGCTGGCCCGCATGCTCGACGGCGGCGCGGACCCGCACTACCTGGCACGGCGCATCACCCGCATGGCGGTGGAGGACATCGGCCTCGCCGACCCGCGTGCGCTGGCCATGGCGATCGATGCCTGGGAAACCTACGACCGGCTCGGCAGCCCGGAAGGCGAACTCGCCCTCGCGCAGGTGGTGATCTACCTCGCATCGACCGCGAAATCGAACGCGGGCTACGTGGCCTGGGGCGAGGCGCGCCGGGACGTGCGCGAATACGGCACGCAGGAGGTGCCGCTGCACCTGCGCAATGCGCCGACCCGACTCATGAAGTCGATCGGGTACGGCAGGAACTACCGCTATGACCACGACGAGGAAGGCGGCGTCGCACTGGATCAGACCGCGTTCCCGGATGCCATGGGCGAGCGCGTCTACTACCGCCCCGTGCCGCGCGGGCTGGAGATCAAGCTGGGCGAGAAGCTCGACCAACTGCGCCGCGCGCGTGCCAGGGCGCGCGGCGAGGCGCCCGACCCCTCGTCGCCGAAGCCCGGGTAAGGCCGCAGGCCGCACCCGGGACGTCGCTCCGCCGGCGCCTCTTCCGCGGCGGCGCGCCCCCTAGACCCCGTAGTACCCGCGATACCACGCCACGAACCGCGCGACCCCGTCCTCGATCGGCGTCGAGGGCGCAAAGCCCGTGTCGCGCCTGAGGGCCTCCACGTCGGCATAGGTATCGGGAACGTCGCCCGGCTGCATGGGCAGCAGGCGCCGCTCGACGCGACGCCCGATGCAGTCCTCGAGCACCTCGACGAAGCGCAGCAGCTCCACCGGCTGGTGGCTGCCGATGTTGTAGACCCGGTACGGCGCGGTCGACGTGGCCGGGGAGGCGAGCAGCGAGCTGTCGTCGCGGCCGACGGGCGGGCGGCCCAGAACGCGGACCACGCCTTCGACGATGTCGTCGATGTAGGTGAAGTCCCGGCTGTGGCGCCCGCGGTTGAACACGTCGATGGGCTCGCCCGCCAGGATGCGCCGCGCGAACAGGAACGGCGACATGTCCGGCCGGCCCCAGGGGCCGTAGACGGTGAAAAAGCGCAGGCCGGTGGTCGGCAGCCCGTAGAGATGGCTGTAGGTGTGCGCCATCAGCTCGTTGGCCTTCTTCGTCGCTGCGTACAGGCTCACCGGATGGTCGACCGGATCCTCCACGGAAAACGGCAGCCGGCGGTTGGCGCCGTAGACCGAGCTGGACGACGCGTAGACCAGGTGCTCCACGCCCGCATGGCGGCAGGCCTCCAGGATGTTGATGAAGCCCACCAGGTTGCTGTCCACGTAGGCACGCGGGTTCTCCAGCGAGTAGCGGACCCCGGCCTGTGCGGCCAGGTTCACGACGCGGTCCGGGCGGAAGTCGGCGAAGGCGCGCTCGAGCGCCTCGCGGTCCTCCAGCTTCGCCTCTACGAAGCGGAAGCCGTCGGACGGCACCAGATGAAGCAGGCGGTCGCGCTTGAGCTGCGGGTCGTAGTACGCGTTGAGGTCGTCGTAACCCAAGACCTCGTCGCCGCGCTCGATGAGGCGGCGCGCCAGGTGTGCGCCGATGAAGCCGGCCGCGCCGGTGACCAGCACGCGCATGTCAGAGCCTCCCGTCGACGGCGGCGCGGGGCAGGGCGCCCTTGACGTCGTAGACCACCGCACCCTCGCGTCCGAAGGCCCGCAGCGCCTCGGCGCCGGCCTCGACGAACTCGCGGTGCGGAACCGCCAGCACCACCGCGTCGTAGGCGCCGCGGGCCGGCGCATCGACCAGGGCGAAGTCGTAGGCGCGCGTGGCTTCGCCGGCGTCGACGCGCGGGTCGTGCACATCCACTTCCGCGCCGAAAGCGCGCAGCTCGGCCACGATGTCGACCACGCGCGTGTTGCGCAGGTCGCCGCAGTTCTCCTTGAAGGCAAGGCCCAGCACGAGGATGCGCGGGCGCGCAGCCAGGCCCCGCGAGGCCACGAGCCTGAGCACGCGATGCGCAACGTGCACGCCCATGCCGTCGTTGATGCGGCGGCTCGCCGAGATGAGCTCGGCGTGGTAACCCACTTCCTGCGCCTTGTGCGCGAGGTAGTAGGGATCGACTCCGATGCAGTGGCCGCCGACGAGGCCGGGGCGGAACGGGAGGAAATTCCACTTGGTGCCCGCGGCTTCGAGCACGTCGACGGTGTCGATGCCGAGCCGGTCGAGGATCAGCGCCAGCTCGTTCATGAGCGCGATGTTGACGTCGCGCTGGATGTTCTCGATGACCTTCGCGGCCTCCGCCACGCGGATGCTCGACGCGCGATGCGTGCCGGCCGGCACGATGCCCCGGTACAGGGCGTCCACGAACCCGGCCGCGGCCTCGCAGGAGCCGGACGTCACCTTGACGATGTCGGGAAGACGGCGGCCCTGGTCGCCCGGGTTGATCCGCTCGGGGCTGTAGCCGACATGGAAGTCGCGTCGGTATACGAGACCGGATTCGCGCTCGATGATGGGTACGCAGCGTTCCTCGGTGGCGCCTGGATAGACCGTCGACTCGAAGATGACGACATTGCCGGGCCGGAGCACGCGTCCCACCGTGCGGCTGGCGGCTTCCAAGGGGCTGAAATCCGGCCGCTTGTACGCATCGACCGGTGTCGGCACGGTCACCACGAAAACGTCGTGGCCGGCGAGCGTTTCGGGGTCGCTGTCGAAGCGGAGCCGCGGCGCACGTAGCGCGGCGGCATCGGTTTCGCCGGTGCGATCGAGGCCCTTGCGCAGCTCGTCCACGCGCTGCGGGTCCACGTCGAAGCCCAGCGTGTCGCGCGTGGCGGCGAAGGCGACGGCCAGCGGCAGCCCCACGTAGCCCAGGCCGACGATCGCGACGCGGGCAGTGTCGATTGGCGGAAGCGAGGCGGGCTGCATACGGTTTCCTTCGCAGGGCTGCCTATGATGCCGGCACCGCGCCCGGAAGGGGATGCGGCGGAATCCTACGCGCGCGTACGCGCGCGGCGGACGGCCCGGCGCTTGCGGGCGGTGGAGACTGCGCGTCCCGGAACAGGAGGACGCATGCGGATGTTTCGAACATGGATGCTCGTGCTGGTGGCGCTGATCGCCAGCTCGTCGCCGGCGGGCGCGCAGACGGTGCAGAAGTGCCGCGCACCGGATGGAACGGTCCGGTACCAGAGTGCGGCCTGCGCACCGGGCGAGCGCGTTCTCGCGACGTGGGACGCCGAGCCCGACCCGGCTACGCCCGTCGCGGCGCCGAGCATGCCGACACGCGCGATGTCGACAGCACCGCGCCGTGGTCGCACCGCTTACCGACGGGCGGCCGCTCGCGCCGATGTCGACCCCTGCCGGGCGGCCAAGGAGCGCCGCGACGCCGTCGAGCGGCGCGTGGGCCTGGCGCGGACCTACGAGCTGCTCAGCGCGCTGCAGCGCGACGTCTACGATGCATGCCGGTAGACGACGCCTCTTCGGGCGGCCACGGGCAGAGGTCCACCAGGGCATGGCGATGGCACGGCGTGGGTGGGGCCGGGCTCGCCGCGCGGGCCTTGCCGGCATGGCGGGGCAGGGTGCCTCGCCGGGGAGCGTCCGGCGGAGGCCGGGCAGGCGCGATTCTGGCGGGATACCCCGAAAAAAACCGCTTGCGTCGGGATCGAAGTCGCGCGATAACGCGCACTCCTTCCACCCGGAAATCGCAAACCATGGCGACGAAGAAAACCGCGAGTGCTGGCTCCAAGATCAAGCCGGTCACCGAGCCCCTGGGCAAGAGTGGCCTCGTCAACTACATCTCCGAGCGCACCGAGCTGGCGCCGCGTGACGTGCGCGCCGTGCTGTCGGCCCTCGAGGAAGCCGCCCACGGTTCGCTGCACAAGAAGGGCTGCGGCACCTTCACCTTCCCCGGCATGCTGAAGGTCACCAAGGTCGACGTCCCGGCCAAGCCGCGCCGCAAGGGCATCAATCCCTTCACCAAGGAAGAGCAGTGGTTCGCGGCCAAGCCGGCTTCGGTCAAGCTGAAGGCCCGCCCGCTCAAGAAGCTCAAGGACGCCGCCGTCTGAGTCGCGACGCCAACGAATTCCAGGCCGCCGGGCAACCGGCGGCCTTTTTGTTTCAGCCGGGCTATGCAGCCCGTGCAGGGCGTCGGCGGTGGATGCAGTCGCCTGGGGGGCTCAGACCGGTACGCAGCTTCGATGGAGTTCCCGGCGAGCCGGCACTGTCGCGGAAAGCCGCCGAGACGGCCGCTCGGACCGAAACCTCTGTAGCACCTCGGCTACTGGTGGCTGGGGTGCCGTGCGGTGCGTTTCCTGCCGGGTCGCGGCGATGTCCCGGGTGGTTGTCGTCGGGTATACGCACGATCGAACGCCGCGCCGCCCGGGCGGCGTGCGGTCATGGCTTGGAACTCGTGGGTAAGGCCGCTCCGGCCGGGCTGCGCACTATCGGAGAGCACGCTGTTGACGCGCCGAGTAGTCGATGGGACGAGCAATCGGTCTTTCGCGCAATCTGTCGAGCATGGGCGTGCGTAGCGTCGAACCAACGAAGCGTTGTCGTTAAGCGCGGGAAGGCGACATCTGGGAGGCAGAACGCCGCCTATTTGAAACTTCGCATAATGTCTATTATGTACACATTGCCGTGATGGCGCACGCCGGGTCGGTCACCCGCGTCGATACGGCACTCGCCGCCATCCCTTGCCGCCTTGCCACCGTGTCGGCACAACACCTCCCCGCGTCGACGATTTGTACGTCGACAGTACGAAGGGCGCGCCGGAACACGCGCCCCTTCGTACTGCGGTGCCGCGGGTGTCAGCGGCCGTCCCGGTCCGCGTCGCCCGGAAGGATGCGTTCCACGCCGTGCCACGCGTCGCGGACCGCTTCCTTGGCATCTGTCCACGACAGCCTCGACGTGCCGCGCGCGCTTTCCCAGCCACGCTCGAGTTCGCGTTCGGTCGCCTCGTCCCACTGGCCGGTCTTCGACTGACTGCGCGCGTAGGTGCCGTAACGGTACGCCGGGCGGTAGTCGTCGAACGAGTAGTCGGCCTTGTAGTAATCGGCCTGGTTGAAACGCTGCTCGTAGTGGCGGTCCGTGGCGTCGTAGGTGCGGTGCGTGCGGTCGGTGCGGTCCCAGGCGTCGCGCGTGGCGTCGCGGGCCTCCGCCCAGGCGAGCCGGGACTCGCCCCTCACGCGTTCCCAGCCCTCCTTGAGGCGTTCCTCGACGCGTTCCCAGGCTTCCCCATGGTGCTCGTTGCGCGCCTCGGTGCCGTAGCGGTAGGCGGGGGCGTAGTCGCGGTCGTAGTCCTTCGAGCTGTCGTAGTACGGGCGCGTGGTCACTTCGTTGCGCCAGTGATCCGTCTCGCCGGTCGGGTCGACGCGCTCGGCCACGGAATGGCCGGCGGCGGCACCGGCGACCGTGCCGATCGCACCGCCGACGAGCGTGCCGATCGGCCCGAACGCGCTGCCGATCGCCGCGCCCACCGCCGCACCGCCCACGCCGCCTACGCCCGTGCCCACGGGATGCGAGCCCGGCGCGCCGGAGATCGGATCGCGGTTCATGTCCCTGCCCTGATCATTGGTGTTCTGCGTGTTCGCCATGGCCTTCGTTCCGTTGGGGGAATGCCCACTGTGGAGCGGCGGGTGTGTAGCGGCGGTCGAAACAGCGTTCCGGCGCGCGATGGGGCGGACGAACGGCCGTCGGGGCACAATCCACCGACAGCGCAGGACGCATGCATGACCGAATTCATTCCTACGGGAACCCACTTCGTCGACCTACCCTCGCCCTTCCCCATGAAACGCGGCGGTGAGCTGCGGGGCGCACGCATGGCGTATGAAAGCTGGGGACGCCTCGCCCCGGACGGCTCCAATGCCGTCCTGATCCTGACGGGCCTCTCGCCGGACGCGCACGCCGCGTCGAGCGACGCCAATCCCGACCCCGGCTGGTGGGAGCAGATGCTGGGCCCGGGAAAGCCCATCGACACCGATCGCTGGTTCGTGGTCTGCGTGAACACCCTCGGCAGCTGCAAGGGCTCGACCGGCCCCGCCTCCCTCAACCCCGCCACCGGCGAGCCCTACCGGCTGGACTTCCCGCCGCTGTCGGTGGAGGACTGTGCCGACGCGGCCGCCCACGTCGTGCGCCGCCTGGGCATCGGGGAGCTGGCCTGCGTGGTCGGCAATTCGATGGGCGGCATGGTCGCCCTCGCCTTCCTGCAGCGACACCCGGGGCTCGCACGTCAGCACGTGAACATCTCCGGCGCCGCCCGCGCGCTCCCGTTCTCGATCGCGATCCGCTCCCTGCAGCGCGAGGCGATCCGGCTCGACCCGGCCTGGAACGGCGGGCACTACGACGACCAGTCCTACCCCGAATCGGGCATGCGCATGGCGCGCAAGCTCGGCGTCATCACCTACCGTTCCGCGCTCGAGTGGGACGGCCGCTTCGGCCGCGTGAGGCTCGATTCCGAGCGCCAGGACAGCGATCCCTTCGGCCTCGAGTTCGAGGTCGAAAGCTACCTCGAAGCGCATGCGCGGCGCTTCGTGCGCCGCTTCGACCCCAACTGCTACCTCTACCTCGGCCGGGCCATGGACTGGTTCGACCTCGGCGACTACTGCCCCCGGCGTAGCGGCAACAGCCGCGAGGACACCCTCGCCGCGCTCGCCTCGCTCACGCTCGAGCGTGCGCTCGTGATCGGAGTGCACACCGACATCCTCTTTCCGCTGCAGCAGCAGGAGGAGATTGCCGAAGGCCTGGCGCGGGGCGGCGTGGACGCTCGCTTCGTGCCGCTCGAATCGCCCCAGGGGCATGACGCGTTCCTCGTCGACATCGCCCGTTTCGGCCCCGTCGTCCGCGAATTTCTCGACGAGCTGCACGCCCGGGGCGCCGCCAGCCGGCAGGACCCGTCTAGAATCGGCGCATGAACGCGCAGGCCCTGCCCGACATCGACTTCCCCGGCCACGACAAGCTGGTCGCCGCACTGGACGCGGCCGTCTGCGCGGGCGACTGCGAAGCGGTCACGACCGCCGTGCGCAAGCTGCTCTGCGAGATGATCCGCGACCGCGACGTGCAGTTGCCGGCCAGCGTCTACGAGCCGATCGACGACCACTACGCGCGCCGCGAGATCTACCGCAGCCCGCTGCACGGGTACAGCGTGGTGGCCATGACCTGGGGCCCCGGCCAGGGTACGCCCGTGCACGACCATTCGGGCCTGTGGTGCGTCGAGGGTGTCTGGGACGGCGAGCTGGAGATCACCCAGTACGAACTGCTCGAGCGTGACGGCGACCGTTTCCGCTTCCGCGCCACCGGCGGCATGCAGGCCGGCACCGGCAGCGCCGGCAGCCTGATCCCGCCCCACGAGTACCACACGATCCGCAACATGAGCCAGGACCGCGTCGCCGTCTCGCTGCACATCTACAAGGCGCAGATGCAGTGCTGCTCGACGTTCACGCCGCTCGGGGGCGAGTGGTACCGCCGCAGCGAGCGCACCCTGGCGACCGACTCGACCTGATTCGCGCGCCGGACCCCTCGCCCTGGTTGCCGGGGACCTCCGCATCGGCAGCGCAGCAGCTGGCGCGCCTGGTTGCAACGTCCCCGGGCGGCGCGGGCATGTGCCGCCTGCCGCTATACTTCACGCCCGCGCCGGAATGGCGGAATCGGTAGACGCAGCGGACTCAAAATCCGCCGGCCTTAAAACCGTGTGGGTTCGAGTCCCACTTCCGGCACCACCTGCTGGCTGGGTTGCATCCTGCAAGCCCCCTGCCCCGCGACTGAACAGGTGATGCGGTCCTGCCGCCTCCGGTCTGCCGAGCGGCCGTTCTTCGCACCGGCTGTACGCGTGCCGTTCCTATGCTTCGGGAAACACACGAACGGAGCGAACATGGCAACGGTCGCATCGCGCGGCGCCGTGCACAGCGGCTTCCTCGCCCGCAATGGCCTCAGCTTGGCCTTCCTGGCCCTCATGCTGCTTTCCGTGCTGGGCCACGCGCTGACGGGCTGGCATGCGAGCAACCAGGAGCGGCAGGACCATGGCCAGGCGCCCGAGGCGTTGACCACCTATCTGGGCGACGGGCATTTCCTCGGCACGCTCTTCGAGAACTGGGAGAGCGAGTTCCTGCAGATGGGCCTGTTCGTACTGCTGACCGCGTTCCTCCGCCAGAAGGGTGCGTCGGAGTCGCGCCCGCTGGATCCTTCCGAGGAGCCCGAGCCGGACCCGGTGCCCTACGCGCAGCGCCCGTGGCCGGTGCGCAGGGGCGGCGCCTGGCGCAAGGCCTACGAGCATTCGCTGTCGGGCGCGCTCTTGCTGCTCTTCGTCGGCAGCTTCTTCGCCCATCTCTATTTCAGCTGGAAGCACCATGTCGAACAGCAGCTGCAGCACGGAGAGCAGGCGGTGCTCTCCATGTGGCAGTACCTCGGGGGGAGCGACTTCTGGTTCGAATCGTTCCAGAACTGGCAGAGCGAGTTCCTGGCGGTGGTGGCGCTCGTGCTGCTTTCGATCTTCCTGCGCGAGAAGGATTCGACGGAATCCAAGGACGTGGAGGCTCCGCACTCCAAGACCGGAGCCTAGGCCGCGCGCGGCGTTCGGCCCGGTAGTGGGGAGGCCGGCTCAGGCCGTTTCGGTCGTGCCGCTGGTCAGCAGCGACCGCATGGAGCCGCGGACGACGGCGTAGGACTGGCGGTCGATGTCGGCGAGGACGCGGTTCCAGACGGCCTGGTCGGCCAGGTGGCGGTCGTCGATGCGGCCGATGAAGAGCAGCGGGCCATGCCGCCGCTCGGCGTCGCGCGAAGCGACCAGACAGTCGGGAACAAGCAGCAGCGCGCCGTCCCCACGTGCATATGCCCTGAAGATCATGGCACCTCCCGCGCCTGACCCGCCGCCCCCTGCCCACCACGTCGCCATCCTACCTTAGCTCTCGCAGGCGCGCGCGCCGCGCCGCTCGTCGGCCCGTCAGCCCCCTCGGGACTCCCGACCGAGCGCGGGCATCGGCCAGGGCCACCAGCCCCGGCCCGTGGCGGCGTAGCGGTCGGCCGCGCGCTCGAAGCGGTTGCGCACGCTCACGCCGCCCGCCAGCAGGTAGACGGGGAGGAACAGTGGCCCCAGCACGAGGTACTGGTAGACGTGCGCGCGCTCGTGGTCACAGAGCCGGATGGGAGGATCCCGGGAGAGTCCTGCCGCGTGCGCATAGGTTGCGCAGGCGCTGTCCAGGTCGTGGCCGGTATGCAGGATCACGTTGCCCAGCGTGATCGCGCCGCCCGGACCCCATGGCCAGTGGTGGAACACCAGCGCGAGGTCGCGCGCACGCAGCAGCGGTCTGGCGCCGAAGACCAGCCCCACGAGCCCCAGGAGCAGGCCGACCAGCGTGTTCGGAAGAGCCCAGAGCAGGCCGAGCGCGAGCAGCAGCGCGGGCGGACGGCGGCGCGGGCGCGGCGCGGGCTGGCCAGCCGCCGGGGTCGTGGCTCCGGCCGGCCGGCCCTCGGCTGTCCGGGTAGGACCTTGCGTCAGCGCCCTTCCTCCGGCATCAGCAGCCAGGCCAGCAGGTAGACGAGGATCCCGGGGAAGGCCGCCGACAGGATCGAGACGAGCACGAAGACGATGCGCAGCAGCATCGGGTTCCAGCCCAGCCAGCGTGCGAAACCGCCGAGCACGCCGGCGATCATGCGGTCGTGGCGGGAACGTTCGAGTCGGTTGGTGGGCATGTCGCAGGGCCCTGCATCGAGGCGATGCGCGAGTCTAGCGGCCGCTCGTGTGAGCGCCCCGTGGTGCGACGCGGGCTACCAGCGGCCGGGGCGCGTCAGCGGAGGCGCCTGGCGCTGGCGATCATAGGCGCGCAGCTCGTCGCGGATGTGGGCAACGCGCTGGCGCGCGATCACGTTGCGCTGTTCGTCCAGCACCACGCCGTCGAGCAGCTCGGCCATGCGCTCGGCCGTGGGCAGCATGGTGTCCCAGGCGTCCAGGGCCGAAAGCGGCGCCGGCAGGGTCAGGAAGAAGGCGATCGCCGGCGTCTGCAGCTCATGGATGCTGGCCATGTCGAAGCTGCCGGGCTTCATGATGTTGGCGACGCTGAACACCGGGCCGCGCTCGGGGTGGCCATCGACCAGCCGGTGGAAGACGCCCATGTGGCCGTAAACGAGGCCGGCGCGCTCGGCCGCGACGACGATGTCCGGCCCGTGCAGCGCCTGGCCTGCCTTGGCGGCCAGGTAGAGCGTCACGATCTTGTCGAACTCCTCGGTGGTGCGGCGGCCGAGTTCGGACTGCGCCGGCGGCGCCTCCACGCCCGGCAGGTCGAGCGGTTCCTGCACGGGAGCGCCCGCGCCGTCGCCCATGGCGAGTTCGGACTCCAGCTGCTGCCCCAGCGTGGGCTCGGCACGTGCGTCCTCGCCGCGCGCCACGCGGCGGCCCTGCCCCGCCTTCTTGGGGCGACCGAAGATCAGGATCGCCGCCACGAGCACGATGCCCGCGACGAGGATCCAGATCCGCAGCATGGTCATGTCGGACATCATCGGGCTCCTCGGATCAGGCGGCGCCGGCCAGGCGCGCGGCCTCGGCGAGGTCGACGGACACGAGGCGGCTCACGCCGGGCTCGCGCATGGTCACGCCCATGAGCTGCTTCGCCGCTTCCATCGTGACCTTGTTGTGGGTGACGAACAGGAACTGTACCTGCTCGCTCATCTCGTTGACCATCGCCGTGAAGCGGCCCACGTTCGCCTCGTCCAGCGGCGCGTCGACCTCGTCGAGCAGGCAGAAGGGCGCGGGATTGAGGCGGAAGATCGCGAATACCAGCGCCACCGCGGTCATCGCCTTCTCGCCGCCGGAGAGCAGCGTGATGTTGGACACGCGCTTGCCGGGTGGCCGCGCCATGATCGCCACGCCGGTGTCGAGCAGGTCGTCGCCGGTGAGCTCCAGGTACGCGTGGCCGCCGCCGAACAGGCGCGGGTACAGCTCCTGGATCCCCGAATTGACGCGGTCGAAGGTGTCCTTGAAGCGGCCACGCGTCTCGCGGTCGATCTTGCGGATCGCCTCCTCCAGGGTCTCGAGCGCGGTGGTGAGATCCACGTGCTGGGCGTCGAGGTAGTCCTTGCGCTGCGCGGCCTCGGCATGCTCGGCGATGGCGGCCAGGTTGACCGGCTCGAGGCGGCGCAGCTTGGCGTCCAGCTCGGCGACGTGGCGCTCCCAGGCCTGCGGATCCATGTCCTCGGTCAGCGTGGCGGCGACCTGGTCGAGCGCGAAGCCGGCCTCGATGATGGCCGCCACCAGCTGCTCGGCCTTGAGCGCGAGCGCCTGCAGCTCCAGGCGGCGCTGGCCGATGGCCTCGCGCTGTTGAAGGGCCTGCTCGTCGCGCTGCTGGCGGACCAGCTCGAAGCCGCGCAGTTCGTGGTCGATTCCGTCCAGCGCGGTGCGCGCGGCGGTGAGGCGCTGTTCGGCCAGCACGCGCTGCTCCAGCGCCACCTGCCGCTGCGCTTCCAGCTCGCGCACGGGCGTATCGCCGTCGGCCAGCTGCGCCGCGAGTTCGCCGAGGCGCGAATCGAGCTGGACGCGCTGGCCGGTCATGCGCTCGAGCGCCTGCGCCAGCCCGGCGAGCTGTGCGCGCTGGGATTCGACGGTGAGCGCCAGGGCATGCGCCGCGTCGCGGGCTTCCCGCGCCGCATTGCGGGCCGCGTCGCGCGCTTCGGTCAGGCGGCGACGCTGGTTTTCCAGGTCGATGCGCGCGTCCTCCAGCTCGGACATGCGCACGACCGCATCCTCCTGGTTGCTGCGCGCCAGCCGCGCCTGCTCGCGCGCGGCCTCCAGCGTTTCCGCGAGCTGGGCGAGTTCGGCGTCGATGCGCTCGATGCGACCGCGCGCGGCGTCCACGCGCCCCTGCTGGCTCTGCAGCTGGCCGCTGAGTTCGGACACGCTGCGGTGGGCCATGTAGAGCGAGCGCTGTGCGTCCTCGCGCTGCTGCTCGGAGGCGAGCGACTGGTCACGAAGCTGCACGAGCAAGGCTTCGAGCTCGTGCTCGCGCGCGACCAGCGCCTCGATCTCCCCGCGCAGCGACTGGATCTCGCGCTCGCGCACGAGCGCGCCCTGCGAGCCGCTGCCCGTGCGGACCACCTGCACCCAGCCGGCACCGACGCGTTCGCCCCCGCGGGTGATGACGAGGTCGCCTTCGGGCAGCGTCGGCAGCAGGGCCCGCGCGGCGTCGAGATCGTCGGCCCCGTGCACACGGGCCAGCAGGCGGCGGATGGCGACCGGGCCGCGCACGTGCGCGGCGAGCGTGCCCGCGGCGAACGCGTCGCCGCCGGTTTCGCCGTCGACCAGCGCGAGGCGCCCTTCGGACAAGGCGCCGGCCGCGATCGCCAGCGATGCGGCGTCATCGACCAGCACACCCTCGATCAGTTGGCCGAGCGCGGTTTCCACCGCGGTTTCCCAGCCTTCGTCGACGGCCAGCGACTCGCCCACGCGCGGTGCGGATTCGAGGCCATGCTGGCGCAGCCAGTCCATGGCGCGCCCCTGTTCCTGGCCGAGCGCGGCGGCCTGCAGCGTCTCCAGGCCCGAGAGCCGACCGCGCGCGGACTGCGCCTGCTTGCGCACGTCGGCCAGCTGCGCCTGCGTCTGGCGCTGCCGCTCCTGCAGCGCGGAGACGGCTTCCTTGCGCGCCTCGAGTTCGGCGGTCAGCGTCTCCAGCGAGAGCTTCTGCGCTTCGAGCTGTTCGACGATCGATGCCGCGGCCTCGGCCAGCGCCTCGACGTCGAGCCCCGTGCGCTCGTTCGACAGCGCCTCGCGGCGGCGCTCGGCTTCCAGCGCCTGGCGGTCGAAGGCTTCCAGCCGGGTGCGCTCGACCTCCGCGGCACGCGAAGCCTCCGACTGCGCGCGCGCATGGGCATCCCAGCGCTGCTGCCAGTCGGCCAGCTTCTGCTCGGCATCGCGCAGCGCGTCCTGCCGCGCGACTTCCTCCTCGCGCAGCGTTTCAAGGCGCGGCTCGTCGTTCTCCAGCGCGTCGCGCAGGGCATCGAGCCGGGCCTGGTCGCTGCCGATGTGGCTCGCGATCTCCGACAGCTGTGCCAGGGCTTCGTCGCGCGCGCGCTGCAGGCGTGAGGACATTTCGCGCTGGTGCTGGATCTGCTGCTCGATGCGGGCGAGCGTTCCGCCGACCTCGTAGCTCTCGGCCTGCGCGCGCGACAGCGTCTCCGCGGCCTCGTCGCGGCGCACGCGGCCTTCCTCGAGCTGGCGCTCGGCCTCGCGCTGCTCGGCGATGAGCTGCTGCAGGCGCGTCTCGGCCTGCGCGAGCTTCTCGCGCTGGGCCTGCAGCTTGCGGTCCAGCGCGCGATGCTCCAGTGCACGCCATTCGGCGTCCTTGACGCGTCGCTCGGCCTGGATGGCCTGGTACTGCTCGGCCTGCCGTGCCTGCCGCGCCAGGTGCGAGAGCTGCTTGCCGACTTCCTCGCGCAGGTCGTTGAGGCGGTCGAGGTTCTCGCGCGTATGGCGGATGCGCGTCTCGGTCTCCTTGCGGCGCTCCTTGTACTTGGAGATGCCGGCGGCCTCCTCCAGGTACATGCGCAGGTCCTCGGGACGCGCCTCGATGATCTGGGAAATCATTCCCTGCTCGATGATCGAGTAGCTGCGCGGGCCCAGGCCGGTGCCGAGGAAGAGGTCGGTGATGTCGCGCCGGCGGCACTTGGTGCCGTTGAGGTAGTACTGGCTCTGGCCGTCGCGCGAGACGGTGCGCTTGACCGAGATCTCGTTGAACGCCGCGTACTCGCCGCTGATGGTGTGGTCGGAGTTGTCGAAGATCAGCTCGACCATCGCCTGCGACACGGGCTTGCGGGCCGAGGAGCCGGCGAAGATCACGTCGGTGAGCGAATCGCCGCGCAGGCGGCTGGCCGAGCTCTCGCCCATCACCCAGCGCACGGCGTCGATGATGTTGGACTTGCCGCAGCCATTGGGGCCGACGACGCCGGTCATGTTGCCGGACAGGTGGAGCGTGGTCGGGTCGACGAAGGACTTGAAGCCCGACAGCTTGATCGTGGAAAGACGCATGCTTTGACGCGGCCTCTGGCGGCGGACGCGCCAAGGCGACAGGGGGCGCGCGGCCCGCGAGTATAGCGGCGGCCTTCACGGCGGGGCCGGCCCGCGAATGCGCACGCGGCCCGGAAATTGCATCATTCCGGCATGGCGTTCGGGTTCCTGGCCAGTACTCCGCTGACCGAGCACGTGCCCGATCCGTCGGGTGCGGTCACCCTGCACGTCCACCGGGACTCGCACGTCTGGACCTGGGCGGCCGCCGTGGCCGTAGCGGCCGAGCTCCGCCGGGATCTACAGGCCAGCCCCCGGAGCCGGCTGCTGGTCAGCGGCGCCGCGCCGGCGCTGCCCGTGTACCAGGCACTGTCGCGCGCGCCGCTGGACTGGGCACGCGTCGACGTGGGGCTGACGGACGAGCGCTGGCTGCGGCCGGACGACCCGGAGAGCCGGGCCGCGGCGGTCCGGCACAGCCTGGTCGTCGAGCACGCGGCGGCCGCCCGCTTCGAGACGCTGACGCTGGTCGGGCGGCGGATCGAGGACGCGGTCGCCACGGCCAATGCCCATGCACACCAGCCGACGCAGGTGGCGGTGCTCGTGCTGGGCGACGATGGCAGCGTGGCCGGCCTGGCGCCGCAGTCGCCGGACTATGGCCGCGCCCTGGCCTCGCAGCAGGCCTATGTCGCGCTGGATGCCCCGATCGGCGCCGACGAGGCGCCGTGGGCCCGACGCATCTCGATCACGCCCGCCGGGCTGGCCCGTGTCCGCATGCGCGTCCTCCTGCTGCGCGGGGCGCGGCAGCGCGAACTGCTGGAGGCGTCGACGGCCGGTGGTGGCCAGGGGGCGCTCCACGCGCTGCAGCAGGCCGGCGGGCCGCTGCAGGCGCACTGGCGCCCCTGATCAGCCGGCTTCCTCAGGGGTCCGGGCGACGATCGCCAGGGCGTGGATGTCGGTGGTCATCAGCTCGCCCAGCGCCGCGTACACGGCGCGGTGCCGCGCCAGCGGCGACATGCCGGCGAAGCGCCGGCTGACGATCGCCACATTGAAATGGCCCCGGCCGTCGCGCGCTCCCGCATGGCCGGCGTGGCGGTGGCTGTCGTCGACCACCTCCAGGGCCAGGGGCGCGAACGCAGCCTCGAGCGCGGCCCGGATGGCGGCCGGGCGCTCGGCGGGGCTCATGGCAGCACCGGCCGGAACGGACGCACGTCAACGCGTTCGTAGACGCCGGCTTCGACGTAGGGATCGGCCGATGCCCACTCGCGGGCGGCCTCGAGCGATTCGAATTCGGCCACCACCAGGCTGCCGGTGAAGCCCGCCGGGCCGGGGTCGGTGGCGTCGATCGCGGGGCACGGGCCGGCCAGCAGCAGGCGGCCGGCGTCGCGCAGGGCCTGCAGCCGGGCGAGGTGGCGGGGGCGCGCCTCGAGACGGCGGGCGAGCACGTCCGCGCCGTCGCGCGCGTCGATCACGTACCACATGGCAGGTACCAGCTTCGGGGAGGCGCGGCATTCTAGCCCCCGGGTCGGCTGGACAGCCCCGGGGCGCCCCCGTACGCTAGGCACCCACGCGCCCCGCACCGGCGGAGGCCGCACCCGCGGGAGCCCCGCCTCCCGCCGCCCGGCACCAGTGGATCGCCGACCGGCTCCGCCCGGTGGCACCGCCGCCATTGGCCCGCGCCGGATCCGAGCAGTCCGCAAGTCCGAGGGACGGCCAGCGCCGCCCCGCTTCCGCAGTGTGCTGTGCCCAGGCCCGGAGGGGGCCGGCCCCGAATGACCGACGACGTCGCGCCGCAGGCGACCGAAACCGACAAGCCGACCGAAGGCCAGGCGCCCGCCGCCGGCCGGCCGCAGCAGCAGGAGATGCCGCTGGCGGTGGTTCACGGCCAGCCCGTGCTGCAGATCCCGCAGGACCTCTACATCCCGCCGGACGCGCTGGAAGTCATCCTCGAGGCCTTCGAGGGCCCGCTGGACCTGTTGCTGTACCTGATCCGCCGGCAGAACCTGGACATCCTCGACATCCCGGTCGCCGACATCACGAAGCAGTACGTCGAGTACATCGCCGCGATGCACGAGATGCGCTTCGAGCTGGCGGCCGACTATCTCGTGATGGCGGCGATGCTGGCGGAGATCAAGTCGCGCATGCTGCTGCCGCGCGTGACGAACGACGAAGGCGAGGAGGAGGATCCGCGCGCCGAGCTGGTGCGCCGCCTGCAGGAGTACGAGCGCTTCAAGAAGGCGGCGGAGGACATCGATGCCCTGCCCCGCCAGGACCGCGACACCGCGCCCGTGCACGAGGTGCACGTGCCGGACCGCGCCGCGGTGCGGCTGCCGCCGCCGGTGGAACTGAAGGAGATGCTGCTCGCCCTGCGCGACGTGCTCAAGCGCGCCGAGCTCTTCACCCAGCATGCGATCAAGCGCGACGCGCTCAGCGTGCGCCAGCGCATGGGCGAGCTGCTCGAGCGCCTGGCCGATGGCTCGTTCCACCGCTTCGAGACGCTGTTCGACCCGGTGGAAGGCAGATTGGGCGTGGTGGTGACGTTCCTGGGCATGCTCACGCTCGCCAAGGAGCAACTGGTGGAGATCGTGCAGGACGCACCGCTGGCGCCGATCTACGTGAAGTCCCTGGCGCTGATGAAGGACCCGTCGGAGATCGAACTGTCGAGCGAGTTCGACGCCGACGCGGCGAACGAGGGGTGAAACCCGATACGCCACGCGCTGCCGCCAGCGCCGCGGCGTGAGGTTGCAGGCCACGAGGTCCCTGGTTCTTCCGCGTTTGCGGGAATGACCACGGACCGAACCCGCGCCGGGGGATGGCGCGCCGATCGATGTGAACGACCAATCGCAATGCAGACCGCATGGATCAATCGCTGATCAACCGCATCGTCGAGGCCGCGCTGCTCGCCTCGAACCAGCCGCTGTCGCTGGCGCAGCTGCGCGAGCTGTTCCCCGAGGAGCAGCCTGCGCCGCCGGGCGCCGTCGAGGCGGCCATCGAGCAGTTGCAGGCCGCCTGTGCCGATCGCGGCGTCGAGCTCGTCGAGGTCGCGTCCGGCTTCCGCTACCAGGTGCGTGCCGAGGTGCATCCCTGGGTCGCGCGGCTGTGGACCGAGCGCCAGACGCGCTACACGCGCGCCACGCTGGAGACGCTGGCGCTCATCGCCTACCGCCAGCCGATCACGCGTGGCGAGATCGAGCAGGTGCGCGGCGTGGCGGTGAGCAGCAACATCATCAAGGCGCTGGAGGAGCGCGAGTGGATCCGCGTGGTCGGCCACCGCGACGTGCCGGGGCGCCCCGCCCTGTTCGGCACCACCAAGCAGTTCCTCGACTACTTCGGCCTCAAGCGGCTGGACGAGCTGCCGCCGCTCTCGGAGCTGCGTGACATCGGCGAGCTCGAACCGCAGCTGCGCTTCGACGAGACGGCCGGCGTGGATGGCCGGATCGCGGCCGGCGTGGCGGAGGCCGACCAGGCGCGCGAGGGCGAGGCGCCCGCCGTCGGCCAGGCTTCAGGCGACGGCGCGGATACTGCCTCCGTCGACGAAGGCCAAGACGGGGGGAGGTCCGCCGGCGTCGACGCTCCCGGGCCGCAGGCCGCCTCCGCCGACGGGGCCGGCACGCCGGACGACGACGCGCCGGAAGGGCACGCCGGCGACGGCTCCGACCAGGACCTCGATTTCCGCAGCGAACGCCCCGTGGTCTTCGACCCGGGCGACGATGACGATGCACTTTCCGATGCCGGCGAACCCGGCGTCGACCCCGAAGCCGCGCCGGGTACGCGCGCGGCGACCGAGAACGAAATGGCGGCGGAGGCAGGTGTCTCCGAGGCCGCAGCGATCACTGCGTTAAAGGGGCCAGACGACGAGTCCGGTTCCGTTTCCAACGCCGTCGAGACGACGACCGTTCCCGCACTGACGACCGCATCGACCGATGCGGCGGAGTCCGAAAGACATGACTGAAGAAAAGAGCCGCAAGCTCACCCTGCGGCGCGAACAGCCCGCCGCCCCCGCCCCGCGCCAGGAAGAGCGCCTGCACAAGGTGCTCGCACAGGCCGGCCTCGGTTCGCGCCGGGCGCTCGAACAGCGCATCGCCGACGGCCTGGTGAAGGTCAACGGCGAGGTGGCGCGCGTCGGCATGAGCATCGGCGGCGGCGACCGCATCGAGATCGACGGCCGCCAGTTCGTGGCGACCGCGCTGACCGAGCCGCCGCGGGTGCTCATGTACAACAAGCCCGAGGGCGAGGTGACCACGCGCGAGGATCCCGAAGGGCGTCCCACCGTGTTCGACGCCCTGCCCCGCCTCAAGGGGGCCCGCTGGATCGCGATCGGCCGGCTGGACATGAACACCACCGGCCTGCTGCTGCTCAGCACCGATGGCGAGCTGGCCAACGCGCTGATGCATCCGTCCAGGGAGGTCGAGCGCGAGTACGTCTGCCGCGTGCGTCCGCCGGAGGGCCAGGAGCACGTGCCGGACGCCGCCGTCGAGCTGCTGGGCAAGGGCGTGCAGCTGGAAGACGGCCCCGCCAAGTTCGACGAGATCGAGAAGATCGGCGGCAGCGAGTCGCACGACTGGTTCCGCGTGGTCGTCAAGGAAGGCCGCAACCGGGAGGTGCGCCGCCTGTGGGAGTCGCAGGGCTGCCAGGTGAGCCGCCTCAAGCGCGTGCGCTACGGTGGCATCGAGTTGCCGCGCGAGCTGCTGCGCGGCCAGTCGCAGGAGCTGCCGACCGCACGCGTCGAGCAGCTGCGCGAGGAGCTGGGGCTGGAGGACGGCACGCCGTCGGCCCTGACCCTGCAGCCGGTGATCGGCCAGCGGCGCGCCGCCAAGTCGACCATCCACTTCGGCGGTGAGCGCAGCCAGGGCGGCTACGTGGGCGGCCACAACGCCGCCGACGAGGGCCGCGAGCTGCGCCGCTTCGACCATGTCCGCGAGGACCGCGGCCGCGGTCGCGGTGGCCCGCGCAAGCACGGCGGGCTGACGGTGAGCGGCGAGATGGCCGCGCGCCAGGCCAACAAGCCCTTCAAGCAGCGCAAGGAGAAGGGGCCGAAGCCGCTTCCCGAGGGCAATCCCGCCGCCTTCCGTACGTGGTACGTGCCCGACGGCGTCGAGACGGGCCCTTCGGGCCACCGCAACCCGGATGGACGTGCCCGCAAGCCGTTCGGCGGCAAGCCGGGTGGCGCGCGCCCGGGTGCCGGGCGTCCCGGCGGCGGCCGGCCCGGTGCCGGCGGCCC
>NZ_SKFB01000079.1:0-6857 GCF_004344885.1 Lysobacter sp. N42 | reverse complement strand
GGGTTGCTCTGACCCATTCTCGCTTCGCTCATTGCAGCGGGTGCAAAGCAAGCCGTGATGGCTGGTGCGAAGAGCACCCGCTGCGCACAGCTAACAAGTCGCTCAAGCCGACGCCGCTTCACGGCTTCGTTGATCCGGCCGGTGGCTCTGGCATCATCGGGCCCCTACCGTCGCGCCGCGGCGCGGCTTAGCTCTGGTGTTAGGCCCCGCATGTCGGATCGAAGTAAGCCAACCCATGTCTAGCTCGGGACGAGCAGCGCAGTTGTTCTGGTTCGCTGGCGGGATAATCCTCGCGTACATGGCGGCCCAGATCCTCTTCCGCGGCGTCGCCCACGGGGTTTGGACCCTGTCGTGGCGAGGGGTCAAGTTCGAAGGCGTCATAGTCCAACTGGTGTGTCTGGCGCTTCTGGTTATAGGTTTGGGTCTCGCCCGGTCAGCTTATGTAGCGCTCACCAAGGCGCGCAGGTGGAAATGAGGCGCGGCCACGCGCTTGCGTCAGGGCACTCCGGCCGAAAGAGGGCGGGGCCTAACAATTCGTCCAAGCCGACGCCGCTTCGCGGCGCGGCTTAACTCAGGTGTTAGCGCCCAGGAACGGGCTACGAGTCGTGGTGTTGTCACGTCGCAACTGAGTCTCTACCTTTCACGGCCGCATACATCGCAAGCGAGTTGCCATGCATCCTCGGCTCGGGCCCGGGTCACATGGCTGGCTCCACGCCGCGTGCCGCGCACACTCGGGTGTTACTTTCGCTTTCCCGCAGGTCCACGGCCCGCGTGCACGGCACCCGGCCCGGGCGGGTCTCCCGCGGTTGAACTAGTCGCTCTGCCCTCACCCTTTCGGTCTTGCGCCCCGCTGCGCAGCGCGCCCAGGCGGCCGTGCCCTATCGCGGGTCAGCCTGCCCGGCTCGCGGCCGGGTTCTCGGTCAGTGCTCTGCCGTGGCATCCTCGCTACCGGAAACTACCGTTCGCGCTCCGTCGTTGCTCGGCTGGGCGCTAACAATTCGTCCAAGCCGACGCCGCTTCGCGGCGCGGCTTAACTCAGGTGTTAGGGCCCTTGGGAAGCTCACACGTGTCGGCCGCATTGCTCCTGAGCATATTCGTCGCCTCCGCCTCAGCTCAGCCAGCTGCAGTGCTGATTCCTGCCGAGTCCGACGAAAGGCTCCTGTGGTCTTGCAGCCCAGAGGAACAGCGCCGGCTACGAGGGCTTGTCATCGCCGCGTCTCGTGGCCGGCATGCGCATCAGGCATGGCTCGTCGTACAGGAGTATCTGTGCAGCTCTTCGTCTGACACTCGGACCCTTCGTGACCATCTCCCCGAAAGGGTTGCGGTTGGCCACGACAACGCTTACAGCCCAGACCACGCGGAACTAGCTCCCGCTTCTGCGCTAAAGGCTCGTGGTGGCCGCGCGTGGGGCGCGCACGCTGAGAACACTGGCTCAGACATTCAACTCTCCTACGCTAGTAATGAGGTGTGTAGCGTCTGGGTTACCCTTCGGTATCGGCGGGCCTGACTCCTGGTGTCTGAGTACACGTCTTGTGTGTAGCACGGGCACGGGCCCTAACAATTCGTCCAAGCCGACGCCGCTTCGCGGCGCGGCTTAACTCAGGTGTTAGCTGTGCACGTGCCCTGGCCGTATTCAGCAGTGGCGCTCGAAGCTTCGCGTCGTCTTCGGCCACATCCCGCACCGAGGTTTCTCGGCCCGCGCCGCGCAAGCCTTGTCGTCTGCGGTATTCCATACCGCCCAGGAATGGCCGGGCGGCGCTCGGAACCATGGCCGACCGGATCCCACGGCTTCGGCGACGGCCGGGGTGCGGCTTTCGCCGGGTTGCTCTGGCCCATCCTCGCTTCGCTCACTGCAGCGGGCGCAGAGCCAAGGCGGTGAAAGTTCGCCTCGGCGGAAAGAGCACCCGCTGCGCACAGCTAACAAGTCGCTCAAGCCGACGCCGCTTCACGGCTCCGTTGCTCTGGCGGCCCGCTCTGGCATGATCGGCTCCGGATAGCCCGCCGCAGCGGCGCGGCTTAGCTCTGGTGTTAGGGCGCACATGAAGATCCTCGTTGTCGTGTTTCTCCCTGTGGCATTAGCTGCATGTGCTCACGGCCCATGGACCGGCGAGATGCCGGTTTTCCCCAAGGTGAAACCTGCTCCAACAGGACTCGATCAGGTATGGCTCACTGCGGGTATGAGCGGCAAGCTCGTCGTGGAGAACGGTTGCGTGAAACTGCGCGGACCCCGGGGAGGCAAAGCCAAGACCATTCTCTGGTACGAGGGAATCGAACTCGATCGTGACGAGAAGGGATTGTTCCTCCGTAATACATTCACCGGCGGTATCACCCGCTTCAACGAACCGGCGGGGTTTGGTGGCGGGGGTGCGCCGGAGGAGTTTGTGGTGGCAGAGTACCCGGAGGTAGCGCGGCGCTGCGGGGGCCCATATGCCTTCGGCTATCCAGGGCGGTAGGTCAGCCGGGTGCGCCCTAACAATTCGTCCAAGCCGACGCCGCTTCGCGGCGCGGCTTAACTCAGGTGTTAGCTGTGTACGTGGCCTGGCCGTGTTCAGCGGTGGCGCTCGAGGTTTCCCGTCGTCTTCGGCCACATCTCGCACCGAGGTTTCTCGGCTCGCACCGCGCAAGCCTCGTCGTCTGCGGTATTCCATACCGCCCAGGCGTGACCGGGCGGCGCTCGGATCCCTGGCGGCCCGGATCCTGCGGCTTCGGCCACGGCCGGGGTGTGGCTTTCGCGGGGGTGCTCTGGGCCATCCTCGCTTCGCTCACTGCAGCGGGTGCAAAGCCGAGGGGCTGCAAGTTCGCCTCGGCGGAAAGAGCACCCGCTGCGCACAGCTAACTAGTCGCTCAAGCCGACGCCGCTTCACGGCTCCGACCAAGCTGCCGCAGCTCTGGCATGATCGGCTCCGGATAGCCCGCCGCAGCGGCGCGGCTTAGCTCTGGTGTTAGCGCTCACACTGGTTGCGGCTGTTCTAGCGGCTCACTAGGCGGCGTGTCGTGTCGCAGCTTACAGCCGCATCGGGCGGCCAGTCTCTAGCCCGCGGTGAAAGCCCGCAGCCTCCGGATCGGTCAGTGCCCGCGGTGCAGCTTGGCTGGCGCATGCAATTCCGGCGTCGCGGCGGCTAGGGGCGCGAGCCATGGCAGAATCCAGGCTCGTGCGGTCCACGTCCGGCAGGTTCCTCGGCGTGTGATCGCTAACTAGTCGTCCAAGCCGACGCCACTTCGTGGCGCGGCTTAACTCAGGTGTTAGCGCCCGCAGTTGGGAGTCGGTATGCGGGGGTTTGCCCGTCGCACTCGTCCTTTTCCGCTCGTGTGTGGCGAGCACCGCAAGCACGTGGCCGTGCAGCGTCGCGTCGTGCCCGGCTGGTTCGCTGGCTCCACGCAGCGTGCCGCGCCGTGCAAACCGCCCGGTCACACCGTTGCAGCGCGGCACCCTGCCCGGCTGGATGCAGGCGGTTGTGGCACTCCCGCACCCAACTGACTCGGCTTGCCGCCCTGCTGGCGCAGCGCGGCCCGGCTGGCCGTGCCGCGTCGCCCTTGTCGCGGCCGGGCTCGCGGGCTACTGCCGTTCCGGGCCTGTCGTGGCATGCTCGCGTCCGTAAGTCTACGGAGGCGTCTGTCCCAAGCGGGCCGGGCGCTAACAATTCGTCCAAGCCGACGCCGCTTCGCGGCGCGGCTTAACTCAGGTGTTAGCGCCCGCAGTTGGGGCTCGGTATCCGGGGCTTGTCCGTCGCACTCGACCTTTTCCGCTCGTGTGCGGCTGGTACCGCAAAGCAAGTGGCCATGCACCGTGGCGTCGTGCCCGGCCGGTTCGCCGGCTCCACGCAGGCTGCCGCGCCGTGCAGACCGCACAGCCAAGCCGCTGCAGCGCGGCACCCTGCCCGGACACGTCTCGGCGGGTGTGGCAATCAGCTTGCCCTGCAGCATCGGCCCTGCCGCCCTGCTCGCGCAGCGCGGCTCGTTCGGCCGTGCCGCCTCGCTCCCGTCGCGGCCGGGCTCGCGGGCAGCTGCCGTTCCGGACAGGGCGTGGCATGCTCGCGGCCGTAAGTCTTCGGAGGCGCCTGTCCCAACCGGGCCGGGCGCTAACTATTCGTCCAAGCCGACGCCGCTTCGCGGCGCGGCTTAACTCAGGTGTTAGGCGCACAGATGATTTCCCATAAGCTCTTGAAGATTCTCCTCGCTGTGGCCGGCGCTGCCCTCATGGGCTGCGACCCGAACTCAAAGCCAACCTATGGGGAAGAAACCGGGCTACCCAAGAACTGCCGGGCAATCGTCCAAGCGAACATCGACGGCTACCGGTCCAAGGAGTACACGGCGGAGGAAGTCATGGACTCGCTGGAGCGCAATTGCGGCGCCGCAGGGCACTCATGGGGCCAATAGTGGAGCTGCGCGCAGTTCTGGGGAAAGGCTCACGTGCGCGCATCCGGCCTTGTGCGCCTAACAATTCGTCCAAGCCGACGCCGCTTCGCGGCGCGGCTTAACTCAGGTGTTAGGCCTTCTCTACAGGCCTTGCAGGCAGGCGAGTGATACTTTAGTGTCACTGCCATGCGCACCGAACTCGTTACTACCCTCAAGCGGCAGGCTACCGAGCTCCTCTCGGACCTCGAGCGCAGCCGCGAGCCCATCCTGATCACCCAGCACGGCCTGCCCAGCGCCTACTTGGTGGACGTGGAAACCTACGAACTCATGCAGCAGCGCATGGGCGTTCTGGAGGGCATCGCCCGTGGGGAGCAGGCCCTGGCAGAAGGCCGCTCCACCTCGCACGCCCAAGCCAAGGCCCGCCTCGCCCGATGGCTGAAGTAACCTGGTCCGAGCCGGCCCTGGCTGATCTGGAGGCTATCGCTGAGTACATCGCGCTAGAGAACCCGGCAGCAGCCTCCGAGTTGGTCCAGCGCGTGGTCAGCCACGTCGGCCAGCTGGCCGAGCACCCCGAGAGTGGGACCCGTATTCCCGAGCTACGCCAGTCCCGATACCGGCAGTTGGTGCAGCCGCCTTGCCGGGTCTTTTACCGCTACGATGGGCAGCAGGTCTTCATCCTCCACGTCATGCGCACCGAGCGGCTGCTCCGAAAGAGCAGGCTCGTGCGGGCTAGGCGGTCGAAGGCCTAACAATTCGTCCAAGCCGACGCCGCTTCGCGGCGCGGCTTAACTCGGGTGTTAGGCCTTGGGCGTAGCTTGCCACCCGTGCGCCAGTGGCGTATAGTCGCGGCGTGCTGACCATCATTGAATCGCCACTGTTCAGCCGGCTGTGGCCCGACTATTGGTCGGCTGAAGAGCACTTGGAGTTCGCCACCTACCTCGCTGCAAACCCCGAGGCCGGCGATGTCATCCCGCAATCGGGTGGCTGTCGCAAGATTCGGTGGTCGCGGCCTGGTTCAGGCAAGCGCGGTGGCGTTCGAGTCATTTATACGGTGTGGCTGGGGCATGGAAAGGTCGTCCTGCTCACCATCTACTCCAAGAGTGCACGGGACAATATTCCTGCGCATGTACTGCGCCAGATCGCGGAGGAACTGGGCCATGGTGAGTAAGTCAATTGCCAAGCGGGATGCATCCCGCAACATCGGAGAAGAGCTGCTCCAGGCCATCCGGGATGTGAAGGCCGGAAAGGCTGGAGCCGAGTATTCGGTCTCGGCCAACGAGGTGGTGGAAACCCGGCTCAAGTGTGGTTTGTCGCAGTCGGAGTTTGCAGCGGCACTTCATATCTCGCCTCGCACGCTCCAGCAATGGGAGCAAGGTCGGCGCCAGCCCTCCGGCGCGGCGGAAACCCTGCTTCGAATCGTGTCGCGTCATCCAAAGGTGCTGCGGGAGGTCATGCAGCCAAGGCCTAACAATTCGTCCAAGCCGACGCCGCTTCGCGGCGCGGCTTAACTCAGGTGTTAGCTGTGTACGCGGCGTGGCCGTATTCAGCAGTGGCGCTCGGGGTTTCCCGTCGTCTTCGGCCGCATCCCCCAACAGGCTTCACGGCTCGCGCCGCGGTTACTACACAGTTCGCGGTATTCCATACCGCCCAGGCATGACGGGGCGGCGCTCGGCAGCATGGTGGGCCGGATCGCGCGGCTTCGGCCACGGCCGGGGTGCGGCTTTTGCGGGGTTGCTCTGACCCATTCCCGCTTCGCTCATTGCAGCGGGTGCAAAGCAAGCCGTGAAGGCTGGTGCCAGGAGCACCCGCTGCGCACAGCTAACAAGTCGCTCAAGCCGACGCCGCTTCACGGCTTCGTTGATCAGGCCGGCGGCTCTGGCATCATCGGTTCCCTACCGTCGCGCCGCGGCGCGGCTTAGCTCTGGTGTTAGGCCCCGCACCCACCTAACTGGAGGTCGTATGTATCGCAAGGCATTGACAGCCGCTCTAGCAAGCATCGCCATCTCCGGATGCGCCACTGTTGCTGCACCCACCGCGCAAGAACTGGCCGCTGCCGATTACGGCCCGCCGATTAGCCAAGAAGACGCGGAGCGCCTAGCAAAGGAAGTCCTTTCGACGGTCTTGAAGGACCCGTATAGCGCCGTATACCAGTGCCAAGCCCCGGAGAAGGGGTGGCGTAACGACACCGTATTTGAGAAGTATCGCAAGCATTACGGATACGTCCTCAAGTGCATGGTAAACGCCAAGAATAGTTACGGCGGCTATGTTGGCGCCAAGCCATACGAGTTCGTGATCAATCGTGGCCAAGTGGTTGCCGCGTACGGCCAGCAGGATGCCGGGAGCGGCGTTACCTACATGGGCAAGATCAAGTAAGCGGGGCCTAACAATTCGTCCAAGCCGACGCCGCTTCGCGGCGCGGCTTAAGGAAGGTCTGAACAACTCCGCCCGATTGCGCGACAATGCCTCACCGTGATCGGGGTGAGTGCGATGCAGCTGTCGTT
>NZ_SKFB01000078.1:0-6966 GCF_004344885.1 Lysobacter sp. N42 | reverse complement strand
AACGACAGCTGCATCGCACTCACCCCGATCACGGTGAGGCATTGTCGCGCAATCGGGCGGAGTTGTTCAGACCTTCCCTAAAGATGTTCTGCTAGACCGCGACGACCAAGCTGTGGAGAAGCTGAACAAACTTGCCTCACTTGGTGTTGTTAGCGCCTCCGACATCAAGGAGTGGCCCCTATTTTCTGGCCTCCGTTCAAAGGGGGCCTTGGATGACGCGCTGAGAGTTGCAGAGCAGCACTTGGCGACACGCACCGCCAGTGAGTCGGCTGCCGCACCCGCGGCAGCGACACCATGACGCCAAAGAAAACAGGAAAAGCGGGGTCCAGAAACAACCAGAACAGGGGTCAGAGTCGAATTACTCGGCCTCACTAGCCGAGGAACATCGAAAGACCCGTAGGGCGGCGCGCAGGACGCGCGCCGTCGCCACCCGAGGCAGGATGCCGAGTGTGGCGATCCGCGCAGTCGTGTCCGGTCGCGAGCTGTAGATCCGTCGGGGAAGCTGCTTTCTTTTGGTTACTTTTCTTTGCAGCAGCAAAGAAAAGTGACTCGGGCGCGAAAGCGCACGAAACGCTCGTGCTTTGCCACCCTGACCTGCAGCCGTCCAACAGAAGGCGTGGGAACGAACCTGCAATCGACCTTCTCGCCTTCCTTCCACTGCTTCTCATACCGATCGCGTTCGCCATCAACATCTACGGCCAGGTAGTCGGCCGACGCCGCGTCAAACAGGCCCTGCGCGAGACATTCCTCCGGCTCCGATTCGACACGCCCGACGGCGTCGTTAGCGGTGACGCGGTCCGAGTTGTCAAGATCTTCAAACAGGGCATGCCCTTCTCGTACGACGACGTATTCACGATCCCCGTTGGCCCGCGCTGGATCTCGGACTCCTTCTGGTACTGCATCGGCCCGGCGCGGACCTACTTTCTCGCGATTCCCATGGTGGAAGTGGGCCTGGGCCGCGTCGATGTGACGTGGGTGGTGCGTCCACTGTCGGAGGTAACAACAGGGGTCAGAGTCGAGTTTCTGGACCTTACTGGCCCAGCCGAGCCGGAAGGCCCGTAGAGGCGCGCAAGAGGGGTCAGAGTCGACTTTCCTCGACCTCACTAGCCGGGCGGCAACGGGAGACCCGAAGGGCGGCGCGCAGGACGCGCGCCGTCGCCACCCGAGGCAGGATGCCGAGTGTGGTGATCCGCGCAGTCGTGTCCGATCGCGAGCTGTAGATCCGTCGGGGAAGCTGCTTTCTTTTGGTTACTTTTCTTTGCAGCAGCAAAGAAAAGTGACTCGGGCGCGAAAGCGCACGAAACGCCTTTGCCGACGACCGATGGAACCGAAGCCGAGCTTCGTTCCTGTCGACAGCTACACTCCGGGGCCACCCTATCCACCTACGGGAACCCCATGACCTACACCACCACGCCATCCGGCCTGCAGTACGAAGACACCGTCGCAGGCACCGGCGCAGAAGCCAGGCCCGGCCGGAACGTCGTCGTGCACTACTCGGGCTGGCTGTTCGAGAACGGCCAGCAGGGCCAGAAGTTCGACTCGAGCAAGGACCGCGGCGAACCCTTCATCTTTCCGCTGGGCGGCGGCATGGTCATCAAGGGCTGGGACGAAGGCGTGCAGGGCATGCGCGAGGGCGGCATCCGCACGCTGATCATCCCGCCCAATCTCGGCTACGGCGCGCGCGGGGCCGGCGGCGTGATTCCGCCGAACGCGACGCTGAAGTTCGAGGTGGAGCTGCTGGGCGCCTGAGGCCAGAAACCGCGGTCGGAGTGGCGTTTCCGTCCTGCACGGACGAAACGCTCGCCGTTCCCCGCACTCAGGCCGCAGCCCCGCAAACCAGCGATCAGCCGACGCGCCTCAGCTGGGCGCCCGGGCGGCCGGCGTGCACTGCAGGTCCAGCGACCGCCGCCCCTTTTCCCGCTCGAACCGCCGATAGCGCTCGCGGTCGCGGATGAACCCCGACTCGAGCTCCGCCTGGAAGGCCTGCACCCGGACCCGCGGCAGGCATGAGCGCAGCATCGGCTCCTCGACCAGCAGGTAGCGCCAGCCGAACACGCTGGGCCGCGGCCCCGCGCGGCCGGCGACGTGGCGACCGAAGTCGCGGTCGCCCGGCTCGCGGTAAAGGAACCACCCCAGCCCGACGCCGTGCCGGAGCGCGAACTCGCGCTGGCGCTGCGCGAGCGCGGTGAACGCCTCGACCGAACGCTCGAAGTCGGCGGCGAGCTGCTCGGGCGGGAGATCCGGCCGCAGCCGGCGGCGATGCCGGAGATGCTGGTCGCGCTTGCCGACGTGCTCCTCCGCGATGAACTGCGGGTCCACCCCGCCGTGCAGGACGATCGTCGCCCCCGGCTCCACCACCAGCGTGGCAGCCAGCGGGAGGAAATAGTTGGCGCAGGAGGAGTAGCACTTCTCGCGAACGCGCACGACCAGCCCTGGACGCTGCAGCCGCTCGGCGATGTCGAGCGCGACCTCGACATTCCCGCCGCCGCTGCGCACGACCAGCTCGTTCGTGGTCGGTGCGAGCGTGGCGACCACGCAGTCGCGCATGGCCGCGTCGGTCGGGCCGTCGAGCATGAAGACCGTCGCCGAGACCTGCTGGCAGCGCGGCGGCGCCGCCGTTGCGTCCTGCGCGCCGACGGGCGCCGCCGCAGCCCCGAACGCGAGCACCGCCACGCACGCGGTGCGCTGCAGGCACCTGACCGCGCCCCCGCGCGCGCCAGGCCTGTCGACCACCGGACCGCGAGTCCGCAGCAGTTCAACCGATACGGGTCGGTGCATGGACCCCTCCTCCAGGGCTCCCGGTGTACACCGGGCTCGGGACCGGGGACAAGCGACAACGGGGTCGAGAAGTACGGGCCGGAGCCGGGTTTTCTGGGCGTTGAACCGATAACCCCGCGGAGCCCGCGTAAGCGCAGCGCACCCGGGCGGCGCGCGATCGGCAACGCGGCAACTGCTGACATCGCAGCGTGGTGGTCGCCACGGGTGGCCCGTGGCTTGCCCGGGCCAGTCGTCACGAAGAACCTCACCAGGGTCTTCGCCAAGCCGCGAAGGCCGACCCGTCCTTGTCCTGCGAGGACAGGATCGCCACGACGACCGCCAAGCGGCGACCTGCCGCCTCGACGCTAGCCTTGTTCCGTGCGCCGCGACACGGCTGCGTTCTGCGCGCTGTTGCGGCCGGTTATCAGGGTCTCGCCGCCGCCGTCGAGGTTCACGTCGGGCAACGTCTGTCGGCTGGACTCCTGCGCCTTCGCGGCGGCCTTGCGTTCCCGCTCGCGCGTCTCCCCGACGCGATCGTTCTGTCCGTGGCGGTTTTCGTGCGTCATGACACGGCCCTCCCGAAAGGGCGCGAGCCTGCGCCTGCGGATGTACAAGAGCGTGAGAGCGGCGGGAGCTGCGCGGAAGATGCATGTGCGGAGGCCGTAGCCCCGGGTAGGCGCCGCGCCCCCGGAAGGCGGGCGCCGTCGTGACGTCGCGTCAGCCGAGGCGGGCCGATACCACGCAGCGTCCTGGCCCGGTAAGCACTGCGCGCCTGCGCTGCACGTGGATGGTGCCCCTCGTGACGTCAACCCCTGGCCACGCGGCAGCCCGACGCTACCGGCGAGCCGCGGGGGGCCGCGCATCGGCGAGCGCCGGCGTGTGCGCGCACCGACCGGCCCGACGCGCAGGCTGACGCCACTGGTAGATTGATCGGGTCCAGGCGGCCGATCGTGAGTGCCGTACTGCGCGGTGGGGCGTCGGGACATCCCCAACCAAAGGAGAAAGAAGATCATGGAGTCGAATGGCAAAGCCGCTGCGATCGTCCTGTTGACGGTCGCGTTCGCAGGAAGCGCGGTGGCGCAGGGCAAGAAGGCAGTGGCTGGCACCACGGCCGAGGCCGCAGTGGTACAGGTGGACGACAAGACGCTGCGGAAGCTGTCGATGGGCATCGGCGAGGAAGCGGAAGACTTCGTCGTCACGAAGACGGAGGAAGTGGAATCGTCCGCCGGCATGAAGGCGATCGTCTACACCGTGCAGACCCGTGGCGGGCAGAAGTTCAAGTGTCAGATCTTCGAACAGTCCAGGTTCGGCAAGATCGCGACGTGGGGCATGGGCGCAGGCAGCAGCGCGGACTGCACGGAGTTCTCGAGCGCCGGCAAGGACAGCCGCAAGGGCGATGCGGCAGCGGTGGGAAGCGGACCGTCGAAGGGGACGTCCAAGCCCGCGGCGGCACCGGTGGCGACCGACGAGAAGACCATGCGCAAGATTTCCATGGCAATCGGCGAGGAAGTCGGCGACTTCGCCGTCACAGCGCAGCAGGAGATCCAGTCGTCGGCGGGGATGAAGGCCATGGAGTACACGGTGGCGACCGATGCCGGGAAGAAATACAAGTGCGAGATCTTCGAGCAGTCGAAGTTCGGGCGGGTCATGAGCTGGGGCATGGCCAGTGGTGGCTCCGCTGCCGTGTGCACGGACTTCACGAAGGGATCCAGGGACAAGGGCAAGGTGAACCAGGCGAGCTGCAACGGGCTGCTGCGCGCTGCGGGCAAATGCGGCTAGCGGATCCGCGCCGGCCTGTTCGATCGCTCCACCTCAACCAGGACGCCGGCGAGTGATCGCCGGCGTCTACTGCCGGTCTTCGACGGGTCCGACTCGGCCGGACAGGGGCGAATGGCCCTTCCCGGGGCCCCGGGAAAATCGACTCTGACCCACGTCGTGCCGGCCCGGGCCGCGATCAGCGCAGGCGCGCCGAGATCGCGCAGTGATCGCTCAGCGCCTCGCCGGCATAGGTCGCCTCGTCGAAACCGGCGAGGTCGGCGGCGGCGCGGCGGTCGAGCACGATGTGGTCGATGAAGTCGCGATAGCGCGGGTTGCACTGCGCGGTGCGGTCGCCGGCGGCCAGGCTGAGGTCGGCGTTGGCGGGGCTGGCGTCGTCCCATTCGGCCCAGACGGCGTCGCCCGGCAGGGCCAGGCGGCGGTTGAAGTCGCCCAGCACGGCAAAGCGCATGCCCTCGGCGGCGCGGCGGTCGATCCACTGCTCGAGCACCGGCACCTGGCGGAACAGCACCGGGCAGGCCTCGTTGCGGTCGCCCGCGCTGCAGCCGGACTTCAGGTGCACCGAGAGCAGGCGCAGCGGCTGGCCGCCGCGCGGGCGCAGGATCACGTCCACGCCCGAGCGCAGGTCGGGATCGCCCAGCTGCAGCGCGGTGAGGTCGGGCTGGCGGTCGAAGGGCAGGCCCTTGCGGATGGCGAAGCCGGTGCGCTGCGCGCGGATGGTCTGGCCCTTCGCGCGGCCGCCGCAGGCGGAGGTGCGCGGGGTGCCGATGCGCTCCTCGACGAGCACCGTCCAGCGCGCCGGATCGAAGACGCGCTCGGCGGCGGCCCTGGACTCCACTTCCTGGAACGCGACCACGTCGGCATCCAGGCGCTCGACGTGCGCGCGCATGGCGGCGTAGTCGGCCGCGGTGCGCGGGCGGCAGCCGGTGCCGTCGCGCTCGGCCAGGTGTTCGACGTTCCAGGACGCGAGGGTCAGGCCGGGCGCCGGCGTGGCGTGGCCGCCGGGCAGGCCGGTGCAGGCGGCGGTGGCAAGGAGGATGGCGGCGAGCAGGAGGCGGGTCTTCATGGGGGAAGTAGAGCACCGGGTGCGTGGGCGGCGACAGGGGGCGCCGCGCAACTGTGCAGGTGGCGGGCCGCGACGCCGTGACCCTGCCGGATGGCGCCGCGCCGGCCGGCGTGCCGGGGGCGCGCGGTGCAGCGAGGGCGGGCGGCAGGCGCGATGCCGCGCGAGGGTCGCGGCGCGGCCCGGGCGCCTGGGCAGGCAGGCGCGGGGCTGCCGGGGCGGCAAAAGTCCTAGAGACCGCGCCCTCGCCCTGGCCTAGGGTTCGCGTGCCGGCCAGGGGGCGCCGGGGTGCAGGGGGCCGTATGCGATGCGTTCTTCTCGTGGCCGCGCTGGCGGCCACGGCCGGCTTGGCGACGGAGGTGCTCGCGCATTCCGGCGGGCTCAATGCCGAGGGCTGCCACAACAACCGCAGGACGGGCGATTACCACTGCCATCGCGGCTCGGGCACCCCGCGCTCGTCCGCGCCATCCCGTGGCTCGACCCTCGCGCCCGGCCGCGCATCGTATGGCGCGCCACGGTCGACGGGCGGCGCGTACGCGAACTGCGCCGCCGCGCGTGCGGCAGGTGCCGCGCCGGTACGACGCGGCGAGCCGGGCTACGGGCCGCACCTGGACCGGGACAACGACGGGGTCGGATGCGAATAGGCGCGACCGCAGGCGGTGCATGGCAGGACCGCGCCGTGCCGTATCCTCCCCCGCCCGGCCGCACCCGGTGCGACACCATGATCAACAACGACGTCCTGCGCAGCCTGCGCTACATGCTCGACCTCGGCGACGTGCACGTGGCCAACCTCGTCCGCATGGCCGATCCCGGCGTGGAGGTGGAGCGGGAGCAGGTGCAGGCCTGGCTGCGCCGGGAGGACGAGCCGGGCTTCGCGCCGCTGGAGGACCGCGTGCTCGCGCTGGTGCTCGACGGGCTGGTGATCCACTGCCGGGGCCCGCGCGAGGACGGCGCGGTGCGCGCGCCGGAAGCGCGCCTGACCAACAACCTGGTGCTCAAGAAGCTGCGCGTGGCGTTCGAGCTCAAGGACGTGGACCTGCACGCGATCTTCGCCGCCGCCGGCCATCCGCTCTCCCGGCCCGAGCTTTCCGCGCTGTTCCGCCAGCCGGGCCACAAGAACTACCGCCCCTGCGGCGACCAGCTGCTGCGCTACTTCCTGCGCGGCCTGACGCTGCGCGTGCGCGGCGGCTGAGCGCGCGGCCCGGGGCGCGACGCGGTGCCGGATGCGGCCGCTGTCGCGCGCCCTCGCCCTTGCCCGCCTAGGGCCTGTTAACACTATCGCAACGATTCGATGATCAGTGCGAAGTGGATGAAGGCCGCGAACATGACGTCGAGCTTGTCGAAGCGGCTGAAGATGCGGCGGAACCCTT
>NZ_SKFB01000077.1:0-6988 GCF_004344885.1 Lysobacter sp. N42 | reverse complement strand
CTCGCCGGAGGCCGCTCCGCCCGCGCCGCAAGGCGCCGCCGCCGCCGGGAAGGCGCCGCTCGCGCCGCGCGTGCGGCCCTGGCGGTTGCCGGACGACGCCTGGGGCCATCCCGATCTCGTCGTCGCGCCCGACGGCAGCCTGCTGCTCTCGTGGCTGGGGCCGGTGACCGGCGGAAACGCGCTGCGCTTTGCGCGGTTCGACGGCGAGCGCTGGTCGGCTTCGCGCACGATCGCCGCGGGCGAGGACTGGTTCGTCAACTGGGCCGACATCCCGCACATCGCCGCCACGCCCGACGGTGCGCTGTGGGCGCACTGGCTGCAGAAATCGGGCGAGGGCAAGTATGCCTACGGCGTCGTGCTCAGCCGCTCGGCCGATGGCGGGGCGACGTGGTCGGCGCCGGTACGCGTGCACGACGACGGCACGCCCACCGAGCACGGCTTCGTCTCCATGTGGCCGGTGGGCCGCGATGCGCTCGGCATCGCCTGGCTCGACGGCCGCGAGACCGCGGGCGGCCACGGCGGCCACGGCGGGAGCGGGGCAATGACGCTGCGCAGCGCCACGTTCGACGCGCGCCTGCAGCGCCGCGGCGAGGTGCGCATAGACGCCTCCACCTGCGACTGCTGCCAGACCGACGTGGCCATCGCCGACGGCTCGCCCGTGCTGGTCTACCGCGACCGCGCGCCAGGCGAGATCCGCGACATCGCCGCCACGCGCCTGCTCGATGGGCAATGGACCGCGCCCCGCCTCGTGCATGCCGATGGATGGCAGATGCCGGCCTGCCCGGTGAACGGCCCGTCGGTGGCCGCGCAGGGCCGTGAGGTCACGGTGGGCTGGTACACGATGGCCGGCGGCGTGGCGCGCATGCGCCTGGCCCGCAGCACCGACGGCGGCGCTCACTTCGGCCCCGCGCTGGAGATTGACCAGGGGCCGGCCGTGCTTGGCCGCGCGTCGGTGGCGCACCACGACGGGCGCGCATGGATCGCGTGGCTGCGCGAGGAAGCGGGCAGGCAATCGCTGTGGCTGGCCGCGGTTTCGCCGGACGCCACGCGCATCGAGCACCGGATCAGGATCGCCGAGTTCACCGGGCGCGGCCGCGGGACCGGCCTGCCTCACCTGGTGGCCGCAAAGACCGGCCTGTGGTTGGTGTGGACCGACATCGAGGACGGCGCGCCGCGGCTGCACGGCGCGCACGTGACGCTGTAGCGGCGCGCCCACGGCCACCGCGGCCGCTGCGCGACCGCAGCGCAAGCGGCCGTTGCGGACGCCGGCGTATCGGCTAGGCTCGACGCATCGCCACCGCCGGGATACGCGCATGACTCGAACCGCCCTGCACGCCGCACTGCTGATCGCCCTCGCCTCGCCTGCGTTCGATGCCCGCGCCCAGAACGCCGACCAGGCGCCGGACGAGGACGCCAAGACGCTCGACCAGGTGATCGTCACCGGCACCCGCGCCTCCGACCGCACGGTGGCCGAGTCGCCCTCGCCGATTGATGTGATCCGCCCCGAGGCGCTGGAGGCCACGGGTACCACGGAACTGGCCACCGCCCTGGCGCGCACGCTGCCCTCGCTCAACTTCCCGCGCCCCGCGATTTCCGACGGCACCGATGCGGTGCGCCCGGCGCAGCTGCGCGGGCTGGCGCCGGACCAGGTGCTGGTGCTGGTCAACGGCAAGCGCCGCCACGGCACAGCGCTGCTCAACCTCAATGGCACGCAGGGCCGCGGCTCCTCGCCGGTGGACCTCAACGCGATTCCCATCGCCGCGATTGATCGCGTGGAAGTGCTGCGCGACGGCGCCTCGGCGCAGTACGGCTCCGACGCCATTGCCGGCGTCATCAACATCGTGCTCAAGGGCAAGGCGGGCACGGGCAGCGTCAACGCGCGCGCCGGGCAGTACAGCGCGGGCGACGGACGCACCGTGCAGCTCTCCGGCGACGCCGGCTTCGGGCTGGGCGAGTCGGGCTTCGTGCACCTGTCCGCGCAGGCCGTGGACAGCGAGCAGACCGACCGCGCGCGCCCGTTCCAGGGCACGCCGGGGCCGGCCACGCCGCCGCTGGGCGTGGTGGTGCAGCGCCAGGGCGATCCAGCCATCGAGCAGCAGGCCGTCGGCTTCAATTCCGAGTTCGGGCTGGCCGAAGGCGTGGAGCTGTTCGCCTTCGGCACCGCCAGCCGGCGCGACGCGCTGTCCAATGGCTTCTTCCGGCCCGCGGGCGATACCCGCAACATCCCGTCCATCTATCCCAACGGCTTCCTGCCGCAGATCCGCAACATCGCCGACGACCGCGCCTTCGTCGCCGGCCTGCACGGCGAGACCGCGGGCGGGCTCGCCATCGAGTTCAGCTACAACTACGGCAGCAGCGACCTGGAGTTCAACGTCGAGAACAGCCTCAACCGCTCGCTCGGCCCGACCTCGCAGCGCAACTTCCATGCCGGCGCGCTCGGCTTCACCCAGCACGTGCTAAACCTCGACTTCAACAAGCTGCTGGAGGTGGGCTGGCTGGACGCGCCGTTGACCCTGGCCTTCGGCGCCGAATGGCGCGGCGAGGGCTTCGAGCAACGCGCGGGCGAGCCGGCCTCCTACATCAATGGCGGCGTGCGGCTGCCCAATGGCGCGCCGGCGCCCTCGGGCTCGCAGGTCTTCCCCGGCTTCCGCCCCGCCGACGCACGCGCCTTCGACCGCCACAGCTATTCGATCTACGGCGACCTGGAAGGCGAGATCACCGACAAGCTCTCGCTGGGCCTGGCCGCTCGCGCGGAGCAGTACAGCGACTTCGGCAGCACCACCTCGGGCAAGCTGTCGGCGCGCTATGCGTTCAGCCCGGCCTTCGCGCTGCGCGGCACCGCGTCCACCGGCTTCCGCGCGCCCTCGCTGCAGCAGCAGTTCTTCCAGTCCACGGCGACGAACTTCATCAGCGTGCCGAACGTGGGCACCGTGCCCTTCGACATCCGCACCTTCCGCGTCAACGACCCGGCCGCGATCGCCCTGGGCGCCGAACCGCTGCGCGCGGAGGAGTCGAGGAACCTGAGCCTGGGCGTGGTGCTCACGCCGCTGAAGGATCTCTACATCACCCTGGACGCCTACCAGATCGAGATTGACGACCGCATCGCGCTGTCGGAGAACCTCACGTCCACGGCGGTGCGAACCTACCTCAACAACAACGGCTTCCCCGACGTGGGCGGCGGCCGTTACTTCACCAATGCCATTGACACCACCACGCGCGGGGCAGACCTCGTAGCGACCTACACCGCGCGCCGCGGCGATCTGAAGATGGACTTCACCGGCGGCTACAACTACAACAAGACGACGATAGACCGCATCGCCGCCAATCCCGCCACCCTGCAGGCGATAGACCCCAATGCCGTGCGCTTCGGCCGCACCGAGGTGGGCCGGCTGGTGGTGGGCTCGCCGCGCAGCAAGCTCTTCCTCGGCAGCGTGTACAGCTACGGGCCGTGGAAGCTGACCTCCAACACCACGCGCTACGGCAGCGTGACCGTGCGCGGCGCCACCCCCGCGCTCGACCAGACCTTCGGCGGCAAGTGGCTGTGGGACCTCGCGCTCAGCTATACGCGCGATGCCTGGGAGTTCACCCTCGGCGCCGACAACGTGCTCGACGAGTATCCGGACGAGGTGATCTTCGCCAACTCCACCTTCGGCCAGCTGCCGTATTCGTCCAGCTCGCCGTTTGGCTTCAACGGCGCCTTCGTGTACGGCAACCTGCGCTATCGCTGGTAATCGCGGCCGGCGCCCGCCCGCAACGACGAAGCCCGCCATCCGGCGGGCTTCGCGTATCGGTGCGGTGGCTGGCGCTTACCGCAGCGGGCGCTGCTCGGAGCCGCGCTGGCCCTTCTGGCGCTTCATGGCCTCGATCATCGCCGGGCCGGCGGCCATCAGCTCTTCCTTGCGCGCGGCCATGCGCTCGCCGAGCTCGACCAGCTGCTCACGGTCGAGGAGCTCGCGAGCGCGCTTGAACATCTCCTTCTCTTCCTCTTCGGCGTGGTGCTCGACGAGGTCCATGAGCACCTTCGCGCGCCCGCCGAACTGGTCGCTGGCCACCTCGGTCTCCAGCAGGTCCGGCATGACCAGCTCGCCGGCGGCGCGGTGCTCCTCCAGCGCCTCGAAGATCATCTCCTTGTCCTCGGAGTTCTCCGCGGCTTCGCGGAAGGCCGGGTAGAAGATCTCCTCCTCGATCGTGGTGTGCACGTCGAGTTCCAGGCGGATCTTCTCGAGCAGTTCGGTGCGCGTCTTCACCGCGCGCGAGGTGGTGTCGGTGAGTTGTTCGAAGAGGCCGCGCACCTTCTCGTGGTCGGCCTTGAGCAGTTCGATCGCGTTCATGGGGTCACCTGTGGCGGGCGTAGAGGTGCGGGGGACGCCTACCCTGTCACGGCCGCCGTGAGAGCCGTGTCAGACGCGGCCAGCGACTGGGGGCGCGCGGCGGCAGGCGTGGGGCCGTGGGTTCGCAGGCGATCGCCGTGCACGACAACGGCCGCTGACGCAGCCGCTTTCACGATGCATGACCGATGCGCTGGCTACCGTCGCCCGTCGGCCCGAGGGCGGGCCCGATGCATCCCCCACTGCGCTGCATCCATGACGGAGATCCACGCATGAACACCAAGACCCCACTCGCGCTGGCCGTGGCGGCGCTGCTGCTGGCCGGCACCACCGCCTGCAACCGCAACAACGATGCCGCCGGCGGCACACCAACAACACGCCGTCGCCGGACGCGGCGGGCGCGGATGCGATGACCGACACGCAGCCCGCCGGCCCCGCCGTGCCCCCGGGCACCGATGCCGCCGCGGCGCCGTCGCAGGCCGAGGCGCTGGCGCTGCTCAACGCGGTCAACGACCACGAGGTCAAGGCCGCGGAGATGGCGAAGTCGAAGAACGTCACCGGCCCGGTGCTCGAGTACGCCAACATGATGCAGGCCGAGCACGGCAAGAACATGACCGACACCAATGCCCTGCTGCAGACCGCCGGCGGTGCGCCCGCCGACAGCGCGCGCCTGAACGAGCAGAAGGCCAAGTCGGAGGCCAAGCGCGCGCAGCTGCAGGCGCTGGAGGGCGAGGCCTTCGCGAAGGGCTACATCGATGCCATGGTCACCGACCATGCCGAAGCGCTGACCCTGCTCGACAGCATGCTGATCCCGGCGGCGACCGACGAGGCGGTCAGGAACCACCTGACCACCACGCGGCAGCACGTGCAGCAGCACCACGACCGCGCCCGCGAGATCCAGACGCAGCTCGGCGGCGCGTCCGCCGCGGCGTCGAACGCCGGCCAGGCGGGCGGCACCGGCGGCTGACCGGCCGCCGTCATTGTGGTCCGCGGCGCCTGCCGCGGACCCGTTCGATCTCCTATGCCCCCCCGCAGCTGCCGCGCCCCACGGTGCGGCAGCTGCGGTCGCACCTGCAGGACCGCACCCCCGAGATCGGCGCAGGACCGGCCTTCCGCCGTGACGGCCATCGCCTGCCGGACTCAAGTACGCCCTCCAGCGGCCGTTAAACCGCTTCGGGGCGCCCGCCCCGGCGGCGGGTCCGGCAGGAGACGAGCGTGCAGAGTGTGGGAGACATCGCGATCATGGCCGCGCCGGCCGTGGACGGCCCCGGGCTGGGCCGGAGCCTGGCCGAGCTCCTGGGCGCCCCCGACCTGCGCAGCTTCGCCACCCGCGCCGCCGCGTACCTCGAAGCCCAGGGTCTGCCCGGCGTGCTCGTAGGCTGGACGCTGGATGGCGATGCCCTGCACCTGCACGACGCCAGCCGCCTGCGCCAAGGCGACCGCGCCCTGGTACAGGCCGCACGCGCGGCCGGCTGGGCCTTCGACGCCGCGCGCGGGCGCCTGGCCTGTCGCGTCGAGACCGGCGAGGGCCGCTATGCCTTCAGCCTGATCGTCGATGCCGGCCAGGAGCGGCATGCCGAGGTCGCGCGCCAGGTCGAGCTGCTCGCGCCGGTGGGTGCGGCGATCTACGAGAAGTCCCTGCTGACCGCGTCCATGGAGCAGCTGGCGCACTCGGAGCACCTGCAGTCGGCGCTGTTCGCCATTGCCGACATGGCCAGCTCCGACATGGACCTGGGCGACATGCTGCGCAAGCTGCACGCCATCGTCGCCAGCTTCATGTATGCGGAGAACTTCTACATCGCGCTGTACGACGATGCGTCGGACACGCTGCGCTTCATCTACTTCGTCGACACCGAGGACGCCGGGGACGCCACGATCCGCGATGCCGACCGGCCCGTGCCGATGTCGGCACTCGAGCAGGGCCTGACCTGGTACTGCATACGCGACCGGCAGCCGCTCATGGGATCGCTGCAGGACATGCGCAGGCAGGTGTCCGGGCCGCTGCGCGACATCGGCACCAAGTGCTTCGACTGGCTCGGCGTGCCCGTGATCCTGGGCGATCGCGTGCGTGGCGTGCTGGTGGTGCAGAGCTACGTGGAGCGCCCGCGCTACACCGCCGCCGACCAGGCGCTGCTGAGCTACGTGGGCAGCCACATCCTCACCGCGGTGGACAGGAAGCTGGCGCAGGAGGAGCTGGAGCGGCGCGTCGAGGAACGCACCCAGGAGCTGCAGCGCAGCGTGCGCGTGCAGCAGACGCTCTACCGCATCGCCGAGCTCTCGCACACCGCCACCGATCTCGACGAGTTCTACGCGGCGGTGCACCGCATCGTCGGCGAATTCCTCGACGCGCGGAACTTCTACATCGCCACGCTCTCCCCGCACGGCGACATCCTGCATTTTCCCTATTTCGTCGACCAGTACGGCACCTGGCCGGAAAGCCGGCGCTACGGGCGCGGCATCACCGAGTACACCATCCGCCGCGGGCGGCCCTGGCTGGTGGACATGCGCGATGCGGAGGCCGCGCGCGAATTCCGCGCGCGGGTGGAATCGGGCGAGATCGAGCCGCACGGGCCGCCGGACTTCCAGGCCTGGCTGGGCGTGCCGCTGGTGCTGGGCGAGAAGGTGATGGGCCTTCTGGCGGTGCAGAGCTACACGCCGGG
>NZ_SKFB01000076.1:0-6990 GCF_004344885.1 Lysobacter sp. N42 | reverse complement strand
GGCACGCGCCCTCGCGGCGGCGGCCTTCTCCGCCCGCGCCCGCTCGGCGGCCAGGCGCTTGCGCTCGGCGGCCGCCTTCGCCGCGGCTGCGCGCAGCCGCTTGAGCAGCTGTTCCAGCGAACGCGCATCGCGGCCGAGTGCCTTCTCGCGCTCGGCACGGTCGCGATAGCGCTGCTCGATCTGCGCGACCAGCGCCGCGCGCGCAGCGCGGTCACGCTGCAGCTTCGCAAGCTGCGCGGCCTGCTCGCGCTGCGCCGCGGTGAGCGCGTTCTGCCGCTGCGCGATCTCCGCCTCGACGCGGTCGAGCTCGGCCAGCTGCGTGGTCAGGCTGCGGATGCGCTGCGCGCGCGCCCGCTGCAGGTAGGCGTGATAGGTGAGCACGCGTTGCGCGTCCTCGACGCGGTCGCGGGCGAGCAGCGACTTCAGCGCACCCGCCCGGCCCTGCCGGTCGGCCGCGCGCAGCAGCGAGGCCAGTTCCTCGCGCGCGCCCGACAACGTGCCGCGCAGCGCCTTCTGCCGGCTGTGCAGCTGGGCCAGGCGCACGCGGTCGGCCTCGATCTCCGCCTGTGTCTGCCGCAGCGCACGGTCGCTCGCGCCCACCTGTTCGTCGGCACTGCGCAACTCGCGCGCCGCCTCCCCGCGCTGGCCTTCCAGCCGGCGCCGCTCGGCCGCCACGCCCTGCAGTTCGCGCTTGACCTGCTGCAGCTGGCGTTCGGCCTTGCGCGTGTCCTGCGCCTGCGCGCCGGCGCCCGCGAGCGCGAGCACGGCGATGAGCAGCAGGCGGCAGGGCGCGCGCATCTCAGCCTTCGAGCAGGCTGGTGCCCGTCATCTCGACGGGCTTGTCCACGCCCAGCAGGTCGAGGATGGTCGGCGCGACGTCGCGCAGCGCGCCGCCCGCGCGCAGCCGGGCCGCCCGCGGGCCGCAGTAGACGAAGGGCACCGGGCCGACCGTGTGCGCGGTATGCGGCTGCCCGGTGGCAGGGTCGCGCATCATCTCGAGGTTGCCGTGGTCGGCGGTGACCAGCAGCGCGCCGTGCATGTCGGCAACCGCCTCGCGGATCGCGCCGATGGCCACGTCCACCGCTTCGGCGGCCTGGATCGCCGCGCTGATGACCCCGGTGTGCCCGACCATGTCGGGATTGGCGATGTTGCAGATGGCGACGTCCACCTCGCCCGAGCGGATCGCGGCGCAAAGCCTGTCGGTGACCTCGGGGCAGCTCATCTCCGGCTGCAGGTCGTAGGTGGCCACCTTGGGGCTCGGCACGAGGATGCGCGTTTCGCCCGGATACTCCTCCTCGCGCCCGCCGCTGAAGAAGAAGGTGACGTGCGCGTACTTCTCGGTCTCGGCGATGCGCAGCTGGCTCAGGCCATGCGCGGCGAGCACCTCGCCCAGCGTGTTGCGCAGCTCGTCGGGGCCGAAGGCGGCCGGCGCCGGCAACTTCGCGTCGTACTCGGTGAGGCAGACGAAGCGCGAGAGCCGCGGGCGGCGCGCATCGAAGCCGTCGAATGCGGGCGCGACGAAGGCCGCGGTGAGCTGGCGCGCGCGGTCGGCGCGGAAGTTCATGAAGACCACCGCGTCGCCATCGCGCATCGGCGCGTGGCCTGCGATGACCGTGGGCGCGACGAACTCGTCGGTCTCCCCGCGCGCATAGGCCTCGCGCAGCGCGGCCGTCGCGTCGACGGCGACATGGTCGGCGCGTGCCTCGACGATCGCATCCCATGCGCGGCGCACGCGGTCCCAGCGCTTGTCGCGATCCATCGCGAAGTAGCGGCCGGACACCGTCGCCACATGGGCATTGCCCAGGCGTGCGCACAGGGCCTGCAGCGCGACCAGGCTCGCTTCGGCCGACTGCGGCGGCGTGTCGCGGCCGTCGAGGAAGGCGTGGACGGCCACGCGCGGCACGCCGAGGCGATGCGCCATCTCCAGCATCGCGAACACGTGCTGCTCGTGGCTGTGCACGCCGCCCGGCGACAGCAGCCCCATCACGTGCAGCACGCCACCGGCGGACTTCGCGCCCTCGCAGGCCGCGCGCAGCTCGGCATTGTCGAAGAAGCTGCCGTCCTCGATGGCCGCGTCGATCCGCGTGAGGTCCTGGTAGACGATGCGGCCGGCGCCGAGGTTCATGTGCCCGACCTCGGAATTGCCCATCTGCCCCTCCGGCAGGCCCACGTGGCGGCCCTCGGTGTGGATCAGCGTGTGCGGACAGGCCGCCACCAGCGCGTTCCAGTTCGGCAGCCTCGCCTGTGCCAGCGCGTTGTCGGTGGGATCCTCGCGGTGGCCCCAGCCATCGAGGATCAGCAGGACGACGGGCTTGACGGCGGCTTGGGACACGGCGGCTCCTGTGACTTCGGGCAGGTGCCCGGCGGATCGGAAAGCGCGATTGTATCGGGGCGTTCCCCGCCGGCCCGCACGCGGCTTAAACCGTGCGCGGCCTTCGCGCATCGAAGCCGGACTCCCAAGGAGAGAACCATGCGCCTGCCCATTTCCGCTCCGCTCGCCCTCGCGCTCGGCCTGGCGCTCGCGCCCGCCTACGCACAGCAGGGCCCGAACATCGAGAAGGTCAATGGCTCCATCCATGCCGAGCCCGGCAAGGCCTACGGTGACCTCGAAACCGTGAACGGTTCGATCCGCATCGGCGCCAATGCGCGCGTGAGCGACGCGGAAACCGTGAACGGCTCGATCCGCATGGAGCCGGGCGCGCAGGCCGACAACCTGGAAACGGTCAACGGCAGCATCCGCATCGAGGGCGGCAACCGCGTGGGCGGCCTGTCGACGGTCAATGGCGGCGTATTCGTCGGTCGCGGCGGTACGGTCGATGGCGACGTCGAAACGGTGAACGGCGCGATCGGCCTGGTCGACACCGACGTGGCCGGCGGCATCGAGACGGTCAACGGCGACGTCACCGTGGGCGTGGGCAGCCACGTGCGTGGCGGCATCCGTGTCGAGAAGCCGCAGATGAGCGGGCTGGGGATCACCATCCGCAAGAAGCGCGATCCGCGCATCGTCATCGGTCCGAACGCGCGCGTGGACGGCCCGCTGGTGTTCGAGCGCACCGTCGAGCTGTGGGTGCATTCGACTGCACGCACCGGCCCGATCACCGGTGCCACCGCCCGGCGCTTCAGCACGGACGCCCCGCCGCCGCGCGACTGACGCAGGCCCGCCTGCTGCGGGCCTAGAATCGGCCGGTCGGCGCGGCATCCTGCCGCGTCGCCCAGCCGGAGCCCGCGATGTCCCGACGCTTCCCCGCCGCGCCCTACGCGGCCCTCCCGCTCGCCCTGGCCGCCGTGCTCGCCGGCTGCGCCGCCACGCCGCAGGCCGGCGCGCCCGCGGCGCCCGCCGGCCATGCCTTCCGGGCCGCGATCGACGGCGCCGACTTCGCCGCGCACGTGCGCACGCTCGCCTCCGACGAGTTCGGCGGCCGCGCACCCGGCAGCGCCGGCGAGGAGCGCACGGTCGAGTACCTCGCCGCGCAGTTCGGCCGCATGGGCCTGGCGCCCGGCAACCAGGGCAGCTGGTTCCAGACCGTGCCGATGGTCGAAACCACGGCCGACCCGGCCACCACGCTCACCCTGGAGGTCAGGGGCAAGCCGCGCACGCTGGCCTTCGGCACCGACATGGTCGTGGGCACCCGCACCGCGAAGCCGCAGGTGAAGCTGGACGCCAGCCAGCTCGTGTTCGTCGGCTACGGCGTCAATGCGCCCGAGCGCGGCTGGAACGACTACGCCGGCCTCGACGTGCGCGGCAAGACCGTGGTCATCCTCGTCAACGACCCCGGCTTCCACACGCAGGACGCCGCGCTGTTCGACGGCAAGGCCATGACCTACTACGGCCGCTGGACCTACAAGTTCGAGGAAGCCGCGCGCCAGGGCGCCGCCGGCGCGCTCATCGTGCACGACGACCTGGGCGCGGCCTATGGCTGGGACGTGGTGAAGAACTCCTGGAGCGGCGCGCAGTTCGACCTGCGCGCCAGCGACGACCCCGAGCCGCGCCTGCCCGTGCAGGGCTGGATCACGCAGGCGCAGGCGAAGTCGCTGTTCGCCGACCTCGGCCTCGAGCTCGACGCGCTCTACCGGCAGGCCTCGCGCAAGGGTTTCAGGGCGATCCCGCTGGATGCGCGCGCCAGCGTCGACCTCAGGAGCAGCGTGGCCGAGAAGTCCTCGCGCAACGTCGTCGCCCGCCTGCCGGGCCGCACCCGCCCGGACGAAGCCATCGTCTACATGGCGCACTGGGACCACCTGGGCGACCACGGCCACGAGGGCCACGGCGAGGCGACGCCCGCGGACGACGCGATCTACAACGGCGCCATCGACAACGCGACCGGCGTGGCGGGCATCCTCGAGATCGCCGAGGCGTTCGCGAGTCGCCCGCGGCGGCCGGAGCGTTCGCTGGTGTTCGTGGCGGTGACGCTGGAGGAGTCGGGCCTGCTGGGCTCGAAGTACTACGTCGCCAATCCCGCGGTGCCGCTGAAGAACACCGTCGCGGTGGTGAACCTAGACGCCATGCCCGTCACGCCCCGCGCCAGGGACATGACGGTCATCGGCTACGGTAATTCCGAGCTCGAGGATCTGCTCGCCGCCGCGGCGAAATCGCAGGGTCGCGTGCTCACGCCCGAGCCCACGCCCGAGCACGGCTACTACTTCCGCTCCGACCACTTCAACTTCGCCAAGGCCGGCGTGCCCGCGCTCTATGCCAAGGGCGGCGACGACCTGGTGGAGGGCGGCGTGGAAGCCGGCCGCACGATCGCGCAGGCCTACCGCGCCGAGCGCTACCACAAGCCCTCCGACGAGTTCGACCCCGCGTGGACGTACGAGGGCGTCGTGCTGGACCTGCAGGCGCTCTACGCGGTGGGCGAGGTGCTCGCCGACGGCCCGGCCTGGCCGCGCTGGCGCGATGGCAACGCCTTCCGCGCTGCGCAGGAACGGCTGCGCGGCGCACGCTGACGATCGCCGGACGGCGCGCAGCTCGCGCCGTCCGGTCAACCCGGCCGGGCAGCAATCCATGTCCGCAGGGCCGCAGCTCGAGATGCCGGTGGGCCAGCCGCAGGCCGGCTCGCCGCCCATCGAATGACGCGGCGCATCGGGCCGCCACGCAGGAGGCGTGCCGACCGCGGCGGCACGGCCATCCGCGCTGCCGCCGCATCGCGGGTGACGTGCGCGCAATCGACCGGCTACCCTCGCGGCTCCTGACCCGGAGCCACCCCATGTCGATCTCCGTCGCCTACTGGTGCGTGCTCGTCGCGGCCGTATTGCCCTACGTCTGGGTCGGCCTGGCCAAGGCCGGCGGCCGCGGCTACGACAACCATGACCCCCGCGGCTGGATGGCGCGCCAGGCCGAGCCACGCCGCCTCCGTGCCAACGCCGCCCAGCTCAACGCCTTCGAAGCCCTGCCGGCATTCGTCGCGGGCGTCGCGCTCGCCGCCCTCGCCGAGGTGGACGAAACACGCGTGGCGCTGCTGGCCATCGTCTTCGTCGCCGCACGCGTGCTGCACGGCATCTTCTACATTGCCGACCTCGCCAGCCTGCGCAGCCTGGCCTGGCTCGTCGGTCTGGCCTGCAGCCTCGGCCTCATCGCGCAGGCGGCGCTGGCGTCCGCCTGAAGCCCAGTCGCCGCAGGGCGGGCGCGCACCGCACACCGTTCGATCCACGGTAGAGCGGACCTGCGGGCCGCCGTCGTCACTCTGACCTGCCCCCAGTAGCCGTACCACCAGTTACTGGGAGAGCCCGGGGTTGAAGGGTATTTTGGGTTGATGGGTTTGGGTGCGGTGGTTGGCAGCGAACTGGGCGGGCGGGATGCGACCACAACTGCTGTGCGGCCTGACCTCGTTGTAATCCCGCCGCCACTCGGTGATGACGTCGCGGGCCTGTGCGAGCGACGTGAACCAGTGCTCGTTCAAGCACTCGTCGCGGAACTTCCCATTGAAGCTCTCGATGTAGCCGTTCTGCATGGGTCGGCCGGGCTCGATCAACAGGTGCTGGATGCCGTGTTGCTGCGTCCATGCGATGAAGGCCCGGCTGGTGAACTCCGGACCGTTGTCCGTACGTACGGCTCGTGGATAGCCCCGGAACCGCGCCGCCTGATCCAGCACGCGCACGACGTAGGCGCCGCTGATGCCGTGGTCGACGGTGATGTCGACGCACTCGTGGGTGAAGTCGTCGGCGACAGTCAGGCTCTTCAGGCGACGACCATTGGCCAAGGCGTCGCTGACGAAGTCCATGCTCCACACCGCGTTGGGGGCGGCTGCAGCCGATAGTGCCTGGCGTTCGCTTGGTGGCCTGCGGATCTTCTTGCGACGACGCACCGCAAGGTTCGCCTCGCGATACAGGCGGTAGACCTTCTTGTGGTTCACAGCCGGGTACTCCGGACGCAGCAGGTCGTGCAGCCGGCGATAGCCGAACCGGCGGCGAACCTGTGCCAGCTCGATGATCCGCGCCGACAGCGCCTGTGTCGCAGGCGGCAGCGTAGGCGGGTGGCGGAAGGCATCGCGGGACAGCCCCGCAAGGCGGCACGCCCGGCGCTCGCTCACCACCAAAGCTTCGAGCATGCGTCGGGCCGCCTCGCGCTTGCGTTGCGGGGCTAGCGTTTTACCCCGAAGCCCACTTTGAGCGCCTCGATGTCCAGGTGCGCCTCGGCCAGCAGCCGCTTGAGTCGGGCGTTCTCCGACTCGAGCTCCTTCAGGCGCTTGGCGTCCTCCGCCTCCATGCCGCCGTACTTGGCGCGCCAGGCGTAGAAGCTGGCGGGGCTGAAGCCGTTTTGCCGGCCCAGCTCCGATACCGCCATACCCGCCTCGGCCTGCTTGATGAAGCCGATGATCTGTTCCGTGGTGAAGCGACTCTTGCGCATGTCCGTCCTCTCTCGGTGACGGACTCTACCCAGCTTCGACTGGTACGGCTCAGTGGGGGCAGGTCAAGACGACTGCACCCGTGGCCCCGAGGGTTGCCCGCGGGCGGCGCGAGCATGCCGTACGGGTTGGGGCGCGGCCTGTTTCGCCG
>NZ_SKFB01000075.1:0-7117 GCF_004344885.1 Lysobacter sp. N42 | reverse complement strand
CGCCTCGGCGAGGAATTCCCCCTGCGGGCCGAGCACGTGGCTGGAACCCCAGAAATCGATGCACGCCCAGCAGCGCGAACGCGGCCGCCGCCAGCAGTGCGCCGGCGGTCAGCAGCGCCGGCGCCATGCCGCGGAAGCCGGCCACCAGCGCCAGCGTGCCGCCCTGCAGCATCAGGAACGCCGCCAGGCCCGCAGGCGTGCCGCCATGCACGCGCACGCCGGCCGCGGCGGGCAGGAACTGCAGCAGCGCGCCGGCGATCGCATTGCCCAGCACGCCCAGCGTGGTGGCATGCACCAGCGCCAGCGTCGACGGCGCCCAGCGGCTGGCGAGGGCGACCGGCCCGTCGGCCGCCAGCAGCAGCCCCGCCGCCAGGCCCCAGGCCGGCACGGCGGCCAGGAACGCCAGCGGCAGGGCGACGGGCGGGCCGGCGCCGATGGCCAGCCGCGTCATCGACCCGCGGGACGCCGCACGCGCAGGCGCGCCGTGCCATCGGCACAGCGCTCGGCCGCCACCGCGAAGCCGCGCTCGCCCAGCAGCTGGATCAGCGGATACGGCATCTGCGGCGTGAGCAGTTCGAGGTCGACGCCGGCCCCGAGGCGCTCGACGGCGGCCAGCGCGCGCTCCATCGGCACCGGCGCGGGCAGGCCGCGCAGGTCGAGGGGGGCGTCCGGACGGGAACCACATGCCATCGCGTTCTCCTGCATCGGGCCGGCGCGCAGCATCGCGGCGGCGCGGTGCGAACGCCCTGATGCACGTCAAGTGCGGCGCATGTCCGGCGCGCCGTCGGGCCGCGACGCGCCACGCGCCATGGCTACGGCTGCGCGGCCTGCGAGAACACGCCATGCAATGCAATGCACGGCATCGCGAACGCGTCGCACGTGCGCCTCGCGATACATGTGCGACGCGTGAAGGATCGATGCGCGGCGCACGCCGCCTGTCGGATGGCGCGACGGAATTGCCCTCGCATGCCCTTCACTTCGCCATACCGCAGCTGCACGCAGGCTAGAGTCCGCCTGTCCTGCGCGAGGTCATGCCTGTGGTCGATGCAGATCCTTCCCGACAGGCTGGAGCGCAACGTGCCCTGTGGGCCAGCACTTTCGCCTTCACGGTCTGCTTCGCGGTCTGGACGATCTTCGCGATCATCGGCGTCGAACTGAAGACGCGGCTGGGGCTGAGCGAGACGCAGTTCGGCCTGCTGGTGGGCACGCCCATCCTCACCGGCTCGCTCAGCCGCATCGTGCTGGGCGTGTGGGCCGACCAGTACGGCGGCCGGCGCGTGTTCGCGCTGGTGATGGTGCTGGCGGCCATCGCCACCTTCCTCACCTCCTACGCGCAGACCTACGCGCAGTTCCTCGTGGCCGCGCTGGGCGTGGGCTTGGCCGGCGGCGCGTTCTCGGTGGGCGTGAGCTACGTGTCGAAGTTCTTCCCCGCCGGCCAGCAGGGCACCGCGCTGGGCGTGTTCGGCGCGGGCAACATCGGCTCGGCGGTCACCAAGTTCTTCGCGCCCATGGTGATGCTGGCGCTGGGCTGGGAGGGGGTGGCGCGGGTCTGGGCCGGCGTGCTGCTGGTCACCGGCATCGTCTACCTGCTGGTGACGCCCGAGGACCCCGACGCCGAACGCCGCCGCCGCGAGAAGACGCGGCCCATGGGCATGCGCGAGCAGCTGTCGGTGCTGCGCAACCTGCAGGTCTGGCGCTTCGCGCTGTACTACTTCTTCGTGTTCGGCGCGTTCGTGGCGCTGGCGCTGTGGCTGCCGCGCTACCTGGTCGGCGTGTACGAGCTGGACCTGCGCGCGGCGGGCATGCTGGCCGCGTTCTACTCGGTGCCGGCCAGCCTGTTCCGCATCTACGGCGGGCGGCTGTCGGACCGCTTCGGCGCGCGCCGCGTGCTGTACTGGACCTTCGGCGTGTCGGTGCTGTGCACCTTCATGCTCAGCTACCCGCCCACCGACTACGTCATCCACGGCGAGAACGGGCCGATCCGCTTCTCCACCTCGCTGGGCCTGGTGCCGTTCCTGATCCTGCTGTTCGGGCTGGGCTTCTTCATGAGCCTGGGCAAGGCCGCGGTCTACAAGCACATCCCGGTCTACTACCCGCACCACGTGGGCGCGGTCGGCGGGCTGGTGGGCATGATCGGCGGGCTGGGCGGCTTCGTGCTGCCGCTGGTGTTCGGCGTGCTGCTGGACCTCACCGGCATCTGGACCAGCTGCTTCGCGCTGCTGTTCCTGCTGGTCACCGTGGCGCTGGTGTGGATGCACGCCGCCGTGCGGCGCATGGAGCGCGGCGCGCTCACCGAGCAGCAGCGCCAGGCGCTGCCGGAACTGCCAGAGATGCAGGGCCTGGGCGAGCCCGGGGTGGTGGTGCCGGCGCGCCGCCCGCACAAGCTCGACGACTGGCGCCCGGAGGACCCGGCCTTCTGGCAAAGCACCGGCCGCCCCATCGCGCGCCGCAACCTGTGGATCTCCACGTACTGCCTGCTGCTCTCGTTCGCGGTGTGGATGGTGTGGAGCGTGGTGGTCGCGCGCCTGCCCGCCCTCGGTTTCGCGTTCACCACCGACCAGCTGTTCTGGCTGGCCGCGGTGCCGGGGCTGTCGGGCGCGACGCTGCGCATCTTCTACGCCTTCCTCGTGCCCATCTTCGGCGGGCGCGGCTGGACCACCATGTCCACCGCCTCGCTGCTCATCCCCGCGCTGGGCATCGGCTATGCGGTGCAGGACCCGGGCACGCCCTACTTCATCTTCCTGGTGCTGGCGCTGCTCTGCGGCCTGGGCGGCGGCAACTTCGCCTCGTCGATGGCCAACATCAGCTACTTCTTCCCCAAGAGCGAGAAGGGCAACGCGCTCGCCATCAACGCCGGCCTGGGCAACCTCGGCGTGAGCCTGATGCAGTTCCTGGTGCCGGTGGTGGTCACCATGGGGCTGTTCGGCGCGCTCGGCGGGCAGGCCCAGGTCGCCGCCGACGGCACGCGCGTGTGGATGCAGAACGCGGGCTTCGTCTGGGTGCCGCTGATCCTGGCCGGCACGCTGGCGGCCTGGTTCGGCATGGACGACATCCTCAGCGCGCGCGCGTCGTTCGCCGACCAGTCCAGCATCTTCCGCCGCCGCCACACCTGGATCATGTGCTGGCTCTACACCGGCACCTTCGGCACGTTCATCGGCATGTCGGCGGGCTTCCCGCTGCTGGCGAAGATCGTGTTCCCCGAGGTCGACGCGCTGCGCTACGCGTTCATGGGGCCGCTGGTGGGCGCGATCTCGCGCGCCGGCTCGGGCTGGATCGCCGACCGCGTGGGCGGCGGGCGCGTCACCTTCTGGGTGTTCGTGGCGATGATCGCGGCCATGGGCGGCATGCTCTGGTTCCTCCAGGCGCGCAGCTTCCCCGGCTTCTTTGCCATGGTGCTGGCGCTGTTCGCGATCAGCGGCGTGGGCAACGCGTCCACGTTCCAGATGATCCCGGGAATGATGCGCAAGGAGCTGGGCATCGTCGCCGCGGCCATGCCGGAGCCCGAGCGCCGCGTGCAGGCCGAGCGCGAGTCGGCCGCCATCATCGGCTTCACCTCGGCCATCGCCGCCTACGGCGCCTTCTTCATCCCCAAGGCCTATGGCAGCTCCATCGAGGCCACCGGCGCGGCGAACGCGGCGCTGTGGGGCTTCCTTGCGTTCTACGTGAGCTGCGCGGCGATCACCTGGTGGGTCTACACCGGGCCGCGCGGCTTCATGCGCGACATCGAAGGCCCGCGGAACGGGCCGGCCGCCCCGACCGCCGACATCCAAGGAGCCCGTGCGTGAGCCATCTCCTCGACCGACTGACCTACTTCACCCGCCCGCGCGAGACCTTCTCCGACGGGCACGGCATCGTCAGCCGCGAGGGGCGCGAGTGGGAGGAGGCCTACCGCAAGCGCTGGGCCGCGGACAAGATCGTGCGCTCCACGCACGGCGTGAACTGCACCGGCTCGTGCAGCTGGAAGATCTACGTCAAGGGCGGCATCGTGACGTGGGAGACGCAGCAGACCGACTACCCGCGCACGCGCCCGGACCTGCCCAACCACGAGCCGCGCGGCTGCCCGCGCGGCGCGTCCTACAGCTGGTACCTGTACTCGGGCACCCGCATCAAGTACCCGCTGGTGCGCGCCGCCATGCTGCGCGCCTGGCGCCAGGCGCGGCAGTCGATGGGCCCGGTGGCGGCCTGGCGCGCGATCGTCCAGGACCCCGACACCCGCGCGGCCTGGGTCTCGCGCCGCGGCCGCGGCGGCTTCGTGCGCGCCGGCTGGGACGAGGTCAACGAGATCATCGCCGCCGCCAACGCGTACACCATCAGGGAGTACGGCCCCGACCGCATCGCCGGCTTCTCGCCGATCCCCGCGATGTCGATGATTTCCTACGCCGCCGGCAGCCGCTACCTCTCGCTCATCGGCGGCAACCTGCTCAGCTTCTACGACTGGTACTGCGACCTGCCGCCGTCCTCGCCGCAGACCTGGGGCGAGCAGACCGACGTGCCCGAGTCGGCCGACTGGTACAACTCGGGCTTCCTGCTGGTGTGGGGCTCGAACATCCCGCAGACGCGCTCGCCCGACGCGCACTTCTACACCGAGGCGCGCTACCGCGGCACCAAGAGCGTGGTGATCACGCCGGACTTCAGCGAGGCCAGCAAGTTCGGCGACATGTGGCTGCACCCCAAGCAGGGCACCGACGCCGCGCTCGCGCTGGCCTTCGGCCACGTGATCATGCGCGAGTTCCACGTCGACCGGCAGGAGCCCTACTTCGCCGACTACGCGCGCCGCTACAGCGACATGCCGCTGCTGGTGAAGCTCGTCGACCGCGACGGCCACCTGGTGCCCGACCGCATGCTGCGCGCCGCCGACTTCGACGGCGCGCTGGGCGAGGCCAACAACCCCGACTGGAAGACCGTCGGCATCGACGAGGCCAGCGGCGAGGTGGTCTGCCCGCTGGGCTCGGCCGGCTTCCGCTGGGGCGAGCAGGGCAAGTGGAACCTCGAGGAGAAGGACGGCCAGGGCCGCGAGACGCGCCTGAAGCTCACGCTCAAGGGCGAGGGCGAGAACGTCGCGGTGGCCTTCCCGTATTTCGGCGGCGACGCCCCGCACGACTTCGTCGCCACCGACCACGCCAACGTGCTGCTGCGCCACGTGCCCGCGCGCCGGCTGGCGCTGCGCGAGGGCGAGGCGCTGGTGGCCACCGTCTTCGACCTGTTCGCCGCGCACTACGGCATCGACCGCGGCCTGGGCGGCGCGAACGTGGCGTCCAGCTACGACGAGGACGTGCCCTTCACCCCCGCCTGGGCCGAGCGCATCACCGGCGTGCCGCGCCAGGCCATCGTGCAGGTGGCGCGCGAGTTCGCGCAGAACGCCGCCGACACCCACGGCAAGTCGATGGTGATCCTCGGCGCCGGCCTGAACCACTGGTACCACATGGACATGAGCTACCGCGGGATCATCGCGATGCTCGTGCTCTGCGGCTGCGTGGGCCAGCCCGGCGGCGGCTGGGCGCACTACGTGGGCCAGGAGAAGCTGCGCCCGGCCACCGGCTGGCTGCCGCTGGCCTTCGCCACCGACTGGACCAAGCCGCCGCGGCAGATGAACGCCACCTCGTTCTGGTACGCGCACACCGACCAGTGGCGCTACGAGACGCTGGACCCGGCCGAGATCGTCTCGCCCACCGCGCCTCCGGGCGACTGGAGCGGCTCGATCATCGACTTCAACGTGCGCGCCGAGCGCATGGGCTGGCTGCCATCGGCGCCGCAGCTGCGCACCAATCCCATCGAGCTCGGCCGCGAGATCCACGCCGCCGGCGCCGACCCCAAGGCCTACGTGGCCGAGCGGCTGAAATCCGGCGAGCTCGAGTTCGCCAACCGCGACATCGACCATCCGCGCAACTGGCCGCGCAACATGTTCTTCTGGCGCTCGAACGTGCTCGGCGCCAGCGGCAAGGGCCACGAGTACTTCCTCAAGCACCTCGTCGGCGCGCTGCACGGCGTCGTCGGCACCGACCTCGGCCCGGACGGGCGGCACCCGCAGGAAGTGGCCTGGCACGACGAGGCGCCGGTCGGCAAGCTCGACCTGATGGTCAACATCGACTTCCGCATGTCGACCACCAGCCTGTACTCGGACATCGTGCTGCCCACGGCCACGTGGTACGAGAAGCACGACCTCAACACCACCGACATGCACCCGTTCATCCACCCGCTCACCGCGGCGGTGGACCCGGCCTGGGAGTCGCGCAGCGACTGGGCGATCTTCCGCGGCATCGCCAAGGCGTTCTCGCAGGTGGCGCCGGAGGTGCTGGGCGTGGAGCACGACGTGGTGCTCAACCCGATCATGCACGACTCGCCCGGCGAGATCGCGCAGCCCTACGAGCCCCGCGACTGGGGCCGCGGCGAATGCGATCCGGTGCCCGGGCGCACCATGTCCAACGTCTTCCTGGTCGAGCGCAACTACCCGGAGACGTACGCGCGCTTCGTCTCGGTCGGCCCGCTGCTGGAAGCGCAGGGCAACGGCAGCAAGGGCCTGACCTGGGACACGAAGGACGACGTGCGCGCGCTGGCCGAGCTCAACGGCGTGGTGGCCGACGGCCCCACCGCCGGGCGCCCGCGCATCGAGAACGACATCGAGGCCTGCGAGATGATCCTCATGCTCGCGCCCGAGACCAGCGGGCAGGTGGCGGTGAAGGCCTGGCACGCGCTGGAGAAGTTCACCGGCCGCGAGCACGTGCACCTGGCCGAAGGCCGCGAGGAGGAGAAGATCCGCTTCCGCGACGTGGCCGCGCAGCCGCGCAAGATCATCAGCTCGCCGACCTGGTCGGGCATCGAGCACGAGAAGATCACCTACAACGCCGGCTGGACCAACGTCCACGAGCTCATCCCCTGGCGCACGCTCACCGGCCGCCAGACGCTCTACCAGGACCACCAGTGGATGCGCGCCTTCGGCGAGGCCTTCGTCACCTGGCGCCCGCCCATCGACACCCGCACCGTGCAGCAGGTCGCCGGGAAGATCCCCAACGGCAACCCCGAGATCGCGCTCAACATCCTCAGGAAGGTCTGAACAACTCCGCCCGATTGCGCGACAATGCCTCACCGTGATCGGGGTGAGTGCGATGCAGCTGTCGTT
>NZ_SKFB01000074.1:0-7137 GCF_004344885.1 Lysobacter sp. N42 | reverse complement strand
ACGAGCCGCGCAGCCCCGAGCAGAAGCGCCGTGCGATGAGCTGGGCGCAACGGCTCAAGCGGGTCTTTTCCATCGACATCACCACCTGCGCCCACTGCGGCGGCGCGGTACGGATCGTCGCCAGCATCGAGGAACCCACCGCCATCCGCGCCATCCGCGCCATCCTCGCCCACTTCGAGAAACACGGCGCGCTGGAGCAAGCGCACTACCGGACAGCAGCGCGCGCCGCCGCCGGCCGCCGCGTGATGAGGCGCCGGCCACACAGCCGGCAGCCAAGCCAGAGTCCGATCCGATGCGGCCACGACCCCGCAGGGCTGCGCTCGGCCCTGTGCCGGGATTCGGTGAGAAATGGCTACGCACTGAGCCGCTGCGTGGCCCCGCGATGTCGAAAACCCACGCATGAACCCCCGATCTGTGCCCGATCTGTGCCCAAAGCGGCGCTTGCGCGGCCGCTTCCTGCCCGCCAGACTCGCAAAAAAGGGCGGTTGAACTTCCTATACCCTCCACTGCTTGAGCGAAACCGAAGCAACAGCCGCGCTGGTCGCCGCCGCGCGCCGGGGAGACGGCGGCGCGCTGGAACGCCTGTACCGCCGTTTCGCGCCCGTGGTGCACGGTGTGCTGCTCGGCTACGTGCAGCACGCCGATGCCGAGGACCTGACCCAGCACGTGTTCGAGGTCGCGCTCGGACGGCTCGCCGATCTGCGCGAGGATGCCGCGTTCCCCGGCTGGATCGTGAGCGTGGCGCGGCGGGCCGCGCTGGACCAGCTTCGCCGCAGCGCGCCGTTGACCGGCGTCGGAATCGAGCTGCCCGCCGGCGGCGCCACGCACGAGGACCGTGCCGACGCCGAACGCGTGCTGCGGGCGATTCGCGCGCTGCCCGAGGCCTATCGCGAGACCCTGATCCTGCGTCTGGTGGAGGGGCTGACGGGACCGGAGATCGCGCAACTGACCGGCCTGACGCCGGGCAGCGTGCGGGTCAACCTGCACCGCGGCATGGCGCAGTTGCGCCAGGCGTTGGCGGTGCGAGAAGAAGGGGCGCGATCATGAGCGGCCACGACGACTATCTGTGGACGAAGGCCGGGCGCGATCGCGAGATCGAGCGCCTGGAGCGGCTATTGGCGCCTTACGCACATCGTCCGCACGGCCTGTCGCCGGCGTGGCGCGCCGACCGGGGAAGCCCGGGCCCGCGCCCAGCGCGCCGGGCGCGGACGACGCTGGCGCTGGCGGCGACGCTGGCGGTCTGCGCACTGGCCGTGACGCTGCTGCTGCAGCACCGTCTGGCCTGGCCGGACGGCGAGGCCTGGCAGGTGCTGACGACCACGGGCGAGGTGCGCTGGCAGGACGGGCCGACGCCAGGGCGTCTGGCCCCGGGAGGCGAGATCGTCACCGGCGAGCAGGGGCGTGCCCGCCTGCGCGTGGCGCGCATCGGCGAGCTGTGGCTCGGCGTGGACTCGCGGCTGCGGCTGGAGGAGACGCGTTCCGGCCGGCACCGGGTGCGGCTGCTGCAGGGACGCCTGCGGGCCAGGGTGTGGGCACCGCCGCTGCATTTCGGCGTGCGGTTGCCGGGCGTCGAGGCGCTGGACCTGGGATGCGAATTCGTGGTCGAGAGCGACGCCGCGGGCAACGGGGCGCTGACCGTGCTCAGCGGTTGGGTGCTGGTGGATGCCGGCTCGGGCGAAGTGCTGGTGCCGCGCGGTGCGACCGTGCCCCTGCGCCGCGGTGCGGGAGCGGGCACGCCGCGCGATCTGGGCGCGAGCGCCGCGTTCGTCGCAGCCTTGCAGGCGATCGACGCACGAGGCGGGCGGGTGCCGCCCGCCGGCGAGCAGGTGCGCCGGTTGATCGCCGCATCGCGCCCGCAGGACGCCATCAGTCTGCTCACGCTCCTGCAACGTCACCCCGAGCTGGCGCAGGGGCCGCTGTACGACCGGCTGGTCCAACTTCTGCCGGACGCGCCGCCGGTCGCGCGCGAGGCGATCGTGCGCCGCACGCCGGCGGCGGTGGATCCGTGGTGGGACGCACTGCCCTATCCGCGCGCCAAGCGGTGGTGGCTGCAATGGCCGGACGCGTTGCCGGCGACGGGCACGGAGTCCGGTTAACGCCGGCCGCCGCGGGCACGTCCGTTCCCGAACCCCATCCGGAGCCGGACATGCCGCTTCGATCGCTCTTCGCCGCCGCGGTACTCGTGCCGGCCATCGCCGCAGGATCCGGCGCAGGCATGCGCGACGACCGCGCCGACGCTGCCGTCCGCGCGCCGCTGCCCGTGATCGGCCACGCCTGCGAAGGATGCGAGGCGGTGTTCGACGGCATGCCGGCGACGATCCCCTCCCGCGCGCGGATCGCGCCCGCGGACCAGCCGGGCGCGCCGATGACCGTGTCGGGACGCGTGCTGGACCGCTCCGGTCGCGCGCGTGCCGGCGTGATCGTGTACGCCTACCAGACCGACCATGCCGGCCGCTATCCGAAGCCGCGCGCGGCGTCCGACGCCGGCGCCATGCGGCATGGCCGTCTGCGCGCCTGGGTGCGTTCCGATGCCCAGGGGCGTTACGCCTTCGACACCATCCGGCCGGGCGCCTATCCGGGCGAGGACATTCCCGAGCACATCCACATGCAGGTCGTCGAGCCCGGCTGCTTCACCTACTTCATCGACGACGTGGTGTTCCGCGACGATCCCAGGCTGACGCCGGCGCAGGAACGGCAGTTGGTGCAGGGCGTGGGCGGTGCCGGCCTGGTCGTGCCGCGCCGGTCCGGCGACGGGGTCTGGCAGGTCGAGCGCGACATCGTGCTGGGCCAGGGCGTGCCGGGGTACCGCGAATGCCGCGCGCGCTGAACCGGCCCGGTGCCCGGGCCGACGAGCGCTATCCGCCGCTGGCCCGCCTTCTGCACTGGGCGGTCGCGCTCGGCGTGTTCGTCCAGATCGGCCTGGGCTGGGCGGCGGAAACGGCATCCGAGCGCGACACCGGCGCGCGCCTGCTCCACCTCCACTTCCAGCTCGGCATGCTGCTGCTGGCACTCATGGTGTTGCGTGCCGGCCGGCGCCTGCTGCATGGGCTGCCGCCGCCCGCCACGGTCGATGCGCGGCCGTGGCGACGCCGGCTCGCCGCGTGCGTCCATGCAGCCCTGTACCTGCTGCTGTTCGTGCTGCCGCTCAGCGGTTACGTGATCTGGGTGTGGATGGACGGCCCGCGGGACGTGTTCGGCCTGGGGCAGGTGCCGCGCTTGTTCACGCCGCCGGCGGACGACGAGACCTGGCGCGCGATCGCCTGGTACGTGCACTACTGGAGCGCGTGGGCGTTGGCCGGGCTGGTGGCGTTGCATGTGGCGGCCGCGCTCTGGCACCAGTGGGTGCTGCGCGACCGGCTCGTCTCGCGCCGCCTGCTGTGAACGTCAGCCCGGCCGGGTCGCCACGATCCGCCAGTTGTTGAACGGCGTGCGCCCGTACAGCGGGGTGAACGTCGCGTGCAGTCCGGCGGCCTCGAAACGCGCGCGCAGCGCGTCCGGCTCGGGATAGCGCGTCGGCCCCGAGACCATCCAGCCCACCGCGCGCGACACCACGTCCACCGCCCGCGTCACCCGCGCGCGGCGACTGCCGTCGGCCAGGCCGGTGCGGATCACCAGCCGCGCGCCGGGCGTGAGCATCGCCACCGCGGCGTCGAGCGTGCGCGCCTGCGCGTCCGGCGGGATGAACTGCAGCACGTCCAGCAGCGCGACGCTGCCGCGATGCTGCGGATACTCGCGCCGCAGATCGACCACCTCGAACGATGCATCCTGCAGGCCGCCGCGCTGCGCCACTGGTCCGTCGCGTCAGTACCGCAGACAGGAAGGCCCCGCTCCGGCGGGGCCTTCTTTTTTCGTAGGGCATCGCAACGCGTGCGGGGCGCGTGGCAGCGGTCGGGGCTCCCCGCGCCAGCCCGGGGCGCCGGCTCGCGAAGCCGCGACCGGGCGCCTGAACCAGCAAGGTTTTGCTGCGGCGCAGCGTGCATTCGCCATCACGGCGCTTTAACACTGGCTCGGCATCCCGACGTGGGGGAGGGAGCAGGAGCCCGCTGCCGGCAACGGCAGTGGGCTTTTCTTTGCCCGCCGGGGCTTGCAGCGGCGTGACAGAATGGCTGCATGACCGCCCCGACCGATGCCGCGGATGCGGTCGACGCCCTGATCCGACGCGCCCTCGCGCAGCTGCCCGGCCTGGCTCCGGAGGAAGCGGCGCGCATTGCGCCCGTCGCCATGGCCAGCGACTTCGCCATGGCCACGCTGGCCCGCGATGGCGCACTGCTGCGCCGCCTGCTGGACGACGACGGCGAGGCGCCGGTCGCCCCGCCCGTGCTCGATCACTCCGACCCGTCCGCCTGGCCCGGCCAGTTGCGCCGCTACCGCGCGGCCGCCTCGACGCGGCTGGTCTGGCGCGACGTGCACGGGCTGGACGACGTCGACGCCACGCTGGCCGGCGCCACGCGCCTGGCCGACGACTGCCTGGCGCTGGCGCTGTCGGCGCTGGAGGCGCAGTTCCGCGCGCGCCATGGCGACGTCCGCGCGGCCGACGGCCGGCCGCTGCGGCTGGTCGTCTTCGGCCTGGGCAAGCTCGGCGGCGGCGAACTCAACTTCAGTTCCGACATCGACCTCGTCTACGCCTACGAGGATGCCGGCGAGTCCGATGGGCCGCGGCCGCTCGATGCCGAGGGCTATTTCATGCGGCTGGGCCAGCAGCTGGCGAAGCTGCTGGACGAGGTGACCGCCGACGGCTTCTGCCATCGCGTCGACCTGCGCCTGCGCCCCTTCGGCACCGCCGGGCGGGTGGCCTGGTCGTTCCCGGCGCTGGAGCAGTACTTCCAGCGCGAGGGCCGCGACTGGGAGCGCTATGCCTGGCAGAAGGCGCGGCCCGTGGCCGGCGACGTGGAGGCGGGCGAACGCTTCCTGCAGGCGCTGCGTCCCTTCGTCTACCGCCGCTACCTCGACTACGGCGCGCTGGACGGCCTGCGCGCGATGAAGGCCTCGATCGCCGCCGAGGTCGCGCGGCGCGACCTGGCCGACGACGTCAAGCGCGGCCCCGGGGGCATTCGCGAGATCGAGTTCCTGGTGCAGGCCCTGCAACTGATCCGTGGCGGCCGCGAGCCGGCGCTGCGCGGGCGACGCCTCCTGCCGGCGCTGGCCGCACTCGTCGAGGCGGGCCACGTGGACGCCGCCACCGGCGACGCACTGGCGCAGGCCTACCGTTACCTGCGGCGCGTGGAGAACCGCCTGCAGATGCTCGCCGATGCGCAGACGCATGCGCTGCCGGTGGATGCGCTGGCGCGCGAGCGCATCGCCCGCGGCCTGGGCCATGCCGACTGGACCACGTTCCGTGCCGAGCTCGACGCCGTGCGCGGGCGCGTGGCCACCGAGTTCGCCGCGCTGCTGGCCCCGCGCGAGGTCGACGCCCCGCCCGATGCGCTCGCGCTGTACTGGCGCGCGCTGCCCGGCGAGGCCGATGCCCGCGTACTCGACCAGGCTGGCCTGCGCCCGGCCGACGAGGCCGATGCGCTGCTGCGCGACTTCGCGCGCGCGCCGGCCATGCGCGGCCTGGGCGACGCCTCGCGCCTGCGCCTGGACCGGGTGATGCCGCAGCTGCTGCTGGCCGCCGCGAACTCGCGCGAGCCGCTGCTGGCCTTGCGGCGCCTGCTGGCGCTGGTGGGCAACGTGCTGCGCCGCAGCGCCTACCTGGCCCTGCTGGACGAGCAGCCGGCCGCGCTGCAGCGGCTGGTCGACGTCGTCACCCGCAGCGCGCTGCTGGCCGAGCGCCTGGCCGCCTATCCGCTGCTGCTGGACGAACTGCTGGACGTGCGCGTGGCCGGCGCGCTGCCCGGGCGCGGCGTGCTCGACGGCGCCTGCGCCGCGGCCGTCGACGGCATCGACGACACCGAACAGGCCCTGCGCGCGCTCAACGAGGCGCGCCAGGCGCTGGGCTTTCGCATCGCCATGGCCGTGCGCGACGGCCGCCAGCCCGCGGCCGACGCCGCGCGCCAGCTCGCCTGGCTGGCCGATGCGGTGGTCCGGCAGGTGCTGCGCCTTGCGTGCGACGAGGTCGCGCAGGTGCATGGCCGCGTGCCGGCCGCGCGTTTTGCGGTGCTGGGCTACGGCAGCCTCGGTGGCGAGGAACTGGGCTTCGGTTCCGACCTCGACCTCGTCTTCCTCTACGACGCACCGCCCGACGCGGAGTCGGACGGCGCGCGCCCGCTGGACGCGCAGCGCTGGTTCGCGCGGCTCGCGCAGAAGATCGTCTCGCTGCTGGGTGCGCCCACCGGCGCCGGGCGCCTGTACGACGTCGACGTACGCCTGCGCCCCGACGGCGCCAAGGGCCTGCTCGTTTCCAGCCTCGCCAGCTTCGCCGCCTACCAGCGCGAGCGCGCATGGACCTGGGAGCACCAGGCGCTGGTGCGCGCGCGCTGCATCGGTGGCGACGACGCGCTGTGCGCGGACTTCGAGGCCGTCAGGCGCGCCACGCTGGGCATGCCACGCGAGGCCGCGCGCGTGCTCGAGGACGTGGCCGCGATGCGCCGCCGCATGCGCGCCGAGCTCGACCGCTCCGATGGCGCCGCGTTCGACCTCAAGCAGGGCGAGGGCGGGCTGGTCGACCTCGAATTCGCGCTGCAGGCACTGGTCCTGCAGCACGCGGCGCGCACCGATGCCCTGCTCGCACCGCGCAATACCTGCGCACTGCTCGAGGCTGCGCGCGCGGCGGGCCTGGTGGCGGAGCAGCGGGCCGATGCCGCCATCGCCGCGCATGCGCTGCTCCTGGCGCGCGGGCTCGACTGCACGCTGGATCGTCGCGCGCGGCGCGTTCCGCCGGATGCGGCGGTCGAGGGCGCGCGCGAGGCGGTACGCGCCTTCGCACGCGCGGCGGGCCTGGCGTTCTAGGACCTGTCCAACGCTGTCGGCATGGGTCGCGCGAGGCCTGAGGCCGTGTCAGGCGGTTCTGCGCGGCGATGCGCCTTGCTGACTGCAAGGTCGAGCCGCGCGGGGCTGCATGGGGCGGCCTCGGGCCTCACCCGCAGGGCGGGCGCGACCCATGCCGATAGCGTTGACAGGCCCTAGGTCGAATCGACATTCAGGTATACCCGGAGAGACTGGCGGGCATGGCCAGTCAATCCCCACGCCCCAGCCGTT
>NZ_SKFB01000073.1:0-7860 GCF_004344885.1 Lysobacter sp. N42 | reverse complement strand
CGCAGGGCGGCGAGCATTCCGTAGGCCTCGTGGTAGTGGCCGATCTCGGCCAGCGCCTGTGCACGCAGCGCCAGCCCCACGGCCAGCAGCGGTTGCGCGAGCAACGCGGCGGCGGCGCCCCAGGGCGCCGGCAGCCAGCCGAGGATCACCAGCACCAGGCCGGCCGCGACGAGCGCGGGCGCGAGGCCGCGGGCCATGCGTTCAGGCATCGCGGCTCCGGTAGAACTCGGTGGCGTCGTAGGCGGCCGCGTCGGGCGGCGGCGGCACCTGCACGAAGAAGCCGCGCGCGCCCAGCGCCTCGCGCACCTGCTGCGCGTCCACCCGCGCCAGGCGGCGTTCGGGCGTCAGCACGACTTCGAGCACGAACTCCAGCCCGCCCAGCGCCTCGCGCACCGGCGGCGGCAGCGCGTCGAAGCCGTCGCGCGTGGCGAGGTAGACGTAGGTGTCGGCCTTTCGCAGGCTCTTGTAGACGTAGGCGTGCATGCGAGGCGCGGAGCCGGTCGGGCGAACGCACAGCATACCCGGCACGTGCACGGGCGAACGCCGCGCCCCGGTGACGGCGGTTTCACCGGCCGCGTCGGACAGTGGGGTTTTCCCGCGCAGCGGAGCCGTGCCATGAGCGAGCATCGACAGACCGGCAGCACCTCCCTCTGGTCCGCCACCGCGCTGGTCCCGCAGGCGCCGCCGCTGGATGCCCACGTACAGGCCGACGTCTGCGTGATCGGCGCCGGCATCGCCGGCCTCACCACGGCCTACGAGCTCTTGCGCGCCGGGCGCGAGGTGGTCGTGCTCGACCAGGCCGGCATCGCCGCCGGGCAGACCGCGCGCACCACCGCGCACCTGTGCGACGCGCTCGACGACCGCTTCCACGAGCTCGAGCGGCTGCACGGCGAGGACGGCGCGCGCCTGGCCGCGCGCAGCCACCGCGAGGCGATCGCGCGCATCGAGCGCATCTGCCGGGAAGAAGGCATCGACCCCGACTTCGAATACGTCGACGGCTACCTGGTGCTCGGCGAGGACGCGGAGAACCGCGAGGAGCTCGAGCAGGAATACGAGGCCGCGCGCCGCGCGGGGCTCGAGGTCGACCGGGTCGACGCGCCGCCCGGCGAATGGTCCGCCTTCGGCCGCGCGCTGCGCTTCCGCCGGCAGGCGCAGTTCCACGCCACGAAGTACATGGCCGGCCTGGCGCGCGCGGTGACGCGGCTGGGCGGGCGCATCCACGGGCAGACCCACGTGCACGACCTCGACGACGGCGACGTGGTCGAGGTCAAGACCGACCGCGGCGCGCACGTGCAGGCCCGCGCGGTGGTGGTGGCCGCCAACACGCCGTTCAACGACCGCGTGACCATGCACACCAAGCAGGGCCCCTACCGCACCTACGTGGTGGCCTTCGAGCTCGAGCGCGATGCGCTGCCGGCGATCCTGCTCTGGGACACGCAGGACCCCTACCACTACGTGCGCACCGCGCGCATCGACGGCCGCGACTGGCTGATCGTCGGCGGCGAGGACCACAAGGTCGGCCAGGAGCCGAATCCCGAGGGCGCCTGGGCGAAGCTCGAGGACTGGACGCGGCGCTGGATCCCCGCCGCGGGCGCGGTGGGCCACCGCTGGAGCGGGCAGGTCTACGAGCCCGTGGACTCGCTCGGCTACTTCGGCCACAACCCGGGCGTGCAGCGCCGCAACGTGTACATCGCCACCGGCGACTCGGGCAATGGCATCACGCACGGCACCCTGGCGGGCATCACCATCGCCGAACTGATCACCGGCCGGCCCGCGCCGTATGCCGAGCTCTACGACCCGGCGCGCCGCAACCTGCACGCCGGCGCGCTGCGCGAGTACGCGAGCGAGAACGCGAACATGGTCGCGCAGTACAAGGACCTGGTGACGCCGGGCGACGTGGCTTCGGTGGACGAGATCGCGCCGGGCGAAGGCGCGATCGTGCGCGACGGCCTGTCCCAGCGCGCGGTCTACCGCGACCACGACGGCCAGCTGCATGCGCACTCGGCGGTCTGCCCGCACCTGGGCGGCATCGTCTCGTTCAACCGTGCCGAGTGCTCGTTCGACTGCCCGGTGCACGGCTCGCGCTTCGACGCGCGCGACGGGCGCTGCCTCAACGGGCCGGCGCCCTGCGGCCTGGCCGCGGTGGACGGCGACTCGCTGGCCGCTGCGCATCCTGCCGCGCAGCGCAGCTCGACCACCGGCCGCGAGGGCCCGACCGCGCATCGGTGACCTTCGCCACAGCCGGCGCCCCGGCAGCGGCTGCTACCCTCCGCCGACTTCGTTCGACGGACCCGTCCATGCGCCGACCGCTCCTGACCGCCGCGCTGCTCGCCGGCCTCGCGCCGCTCGCCTCCGCGCAGACCCCCCGCATCACGCTCGACCAGGCCATGGCCGATCCGGACTGGATCGGCAATGCGGTCGAGCAGGCCTGGTGGTCCTGGGACGGCCGCACCGCGTACTACACGCAGAAGCGCACCGGCGCGACGATCCGCGACACCTTCCGCGTGCCGGTCGCGGGCGGCGCTGCGGCGAAGGTCGACGGCGCCGAACGCGGCGCGATCGACGGCCCGCGCGCGGTGGTCGAGCCCGGCGGTGCGCGCATGGCCTTCTCGCGCAACGGCGACATCTTCGTGCGCGACCTGCGCACCGGCGCGCTCACCCAGGTCACCCGCACGGATGCGGCCGAGACGCGCCCGCAGTGGGGCGAGGACGGCCAGCTGGTCTTCCGCGCCGGCAACGACTGGTTCGGCTGGCGCGAGGGCCGCGGCGTCTGGCAGGCCGCGGTGCTGAAGACCGAGGACGATCCGGGCAAGCCGCTCAAACCTGATGACCTGCGCGATCGCCAGCTGCGCTACATCGACACCCTGCGCACCGACCGCGAGCGCCGCGAGGCCGCGCGCGAGCAGGAGGAGGCCTGGCGGGCCGCCGATCCCACGCGCGCACCCGTGCCGGCCTACCTGGGCAAGGACGTCAACCTCGTCGACAGCGCGCTGTCCCCCGACGGCCGCTGGCTGCTGGCGGTCACCTATGCCAAGGGGGCCGACCTCGGCACGCCGGGCAAGATGCCCAAGTACGTCACCGAATCGGGCTACGAGGAGTTCGAGGAAGTGCGCACGCGCGTGGGCCGCAACGCGCCGGCGCCGCATCGCCTGTGGCTGGTCGAGACCGCGACCGGCACCGTGCGCGAGCTCAAGTTCGACCAGCTGCCCGGCATCAAGGCCGATCCGCTCGCCGATCTGCGCAAGGCCGCTGGCCAGAAGCCGCTGGAGGGCATCCGCGACGTGCGCATCGAGACCGATGGCGACGGCACCGGCCCGGCCATCCACTGGAGCAGCGACGGCCGCGATGCCGCCGTGCTGGTGCGCGCGGTCGACAACAAGGACCGCTGGATCGCCAGCGTCGACACCGCGGCCGCCAAGCTCGTGGTGCGCGACCGCCTCACCGACCCGGCCTGGATCAACTGGAACTTCAACGAGTTCGGCTGGATCCCCGCCGAGGGCCGCGACCGCCTGTGGTTCCTGTCGGAAAAGACGGGTTACTCGCACCTGTACGTGAGCGACGCGCCGGGCCAGGCCACCGCGCTCACGTCGGGCAGGTGGGAAGTCTCGTCTCCGATGCTCGCGCCGGACGGCTCGCGCTTCCTGTTCACCTGCAACCGCGCGTGGCCGGGCGACTACGAGGTCTGCGCGGTGCCTGCGCGCGGGGGCGAGGTGCGCGAGCTCACCTCGCTCGACGGCGTCGAGGACTTCGCGCTCTCGCCCGACGGCACGCAGCTGCTCGTGCGCCATTCCGACAGCTACCTGCCGCCGCAGCTCGCCGTCGTCGCATCGAACGGCGGCACCGCGCGCGACCTGACCGACACCCGCAGCGCGCAGTTCAAGGCGATCGGCTGGATCGAGCCGGAGATCGTGAAGGTGCCCAGCTCCGACGGCGCCGGCACCATCTGGGGCAAGTACTACGGCCCGAAGAACCCCGAGCCCGGGAAGAAGTACCCGATCGTGATGTTCGTGCACGGGGCCGGCTACCTGCAGAACGTGCACGACAGGTACCCCACCTACTTCCGCGAGCAGATGTTCCACAACCTGCTGGTGGACGCCGGCTACGTCGTGCTCGACCTCGACTTCCGCGCCTCCGAAGGCTACGGCCGCGACTGGCGCACGGCGATCTACCGCCGCATGGGCACGCCCGAGCTGCAGGACTACCTCGACGGCCTGGCCTGGCTCGGCCGCGAGAAGCAGGGCGACGTCTCGCGCGCCGGCATCTACGGCGGCAGCTACGGCGGCTTCATGACCTTCATGGCGCTGTTCAAGAAGCCCGGCACGTTCAAGGCCGGCGCCGCGCTGCGCCCGGTCACCGACTGGTCGCAGTACAACCACGAATACACGAGCAACATCCTCAACACGCCCGAGCTCGACCCCGAGGCCTACCAGCGCTCCTCGCCCATGGAGTTCGCGCAGAACCTGCAGGACCACCTGCTGATCGCGCACGGCATGATCGACGACAACGTCTTCTACAAGGACTCGGTGATGATGGCCCAGCGCCTCATCGAGCTGAAGAAGGACAAGTGGGAGCTCGCGAGCTATCCGATGGAGCGCCATGCCTACGCGCACCCGGAGGCCTGGTACGACCAGTACCGCCGCATCCGCGAGCTGTTCGAGGAGGCGCTGGGGCAGTAGTCACGGCCCGCAGAGGCGACGAACGCACCCACGCGCTGGCGTCGCGCGCGGCCGCACGCGACACTGACTGCACGCGCGCTACAGGCGCCGCACGACCTCACAGGACTCGACATGCCACGGACCCGCCTCTGCCTTCTCGCGCTCGCCTGCGCGATCGCCCTCAGCCCCGTCCTCGCCAGCGCACAGGTGCCCGCGGCGCCGCCCGCCGCCGTCGCATCGGCGGTTGCCCTGCCCAGCGGCGTCGCCGCCGGTCCCTGCGTCGAGGGCATCTGCGAGTACCGCCTCGCCAACGGGCTGCGCGTGCTGCTGTTCCCCGACGCAAGCAAGCCCACCGTCACGGTGAACATCACCTACGGCGTGGGCTCGGTGCACGAGAACTACGGCGAGACCGGCATGGCGCACCTGCTGGAGCACCTGCTGTTCAAGGGCACGCCGAAGCACCGGGAGATCCCCGCGGAAATGAAGAAGCGCGGCATCGGCTACAACGCCACGACCTCGCTGGATCGCACCAACTACTTCGGCTCGTTCCCGGCCAGCGACGAGACGCTGGCCTGGCTGCTCGCGCTGGAGGCCGACCGCATGGTCAATTCCTTCGTCGCGAAGAAGGACCTCGACAGCGAGATGACCGTGGTGCGCAACGAGCTCGAGGCCGGCGAGAACAACCCCGGCGGCGTGCTTAGCCAGCGCGTGCGCGCGATGGCCTACCAGTGGCACAACTACGGCAACACCACCATCGGCGCGCGCTCGGACGTGGAGAACGTGCCGATCGAGCGCCTGCAGGCCTTCTACCGGACCTGGTACCGCCCGGACAACGCGACGCTGGTGGTCGCCGGCCGCATCGATCCGGCGCGCACGCTGGCGCAGGTCGCCAAGGCCTTCGGCCCGATCCGGCGCCCCGCCACCGCGATGCCGCGCTTCTACACCATGGACGCGGCGCAGGACGGCGAGCGCGAAGTCACCGTGCGCCGCGCCGGCGACCTGCGCATCGCCATGCTCGCCTACCACCTGCCCGCCTACGCGCATCCCGACAGCGCCGCGCTCACCGTGCTGTTCAACGTGCTCGGCGACGTGCCCACCGGGCGCCTGCACAAGGCGCTGGTCGAGACCAAGCTCGCGGCCGGCATCGGCGCGGTACCCGGCCTGATGCGCGACGCCGGCCTGGCGTCGATCGTCGCCGCCTATCCGAAGGACGGGGACCCGGCAAAGGTCGAGGCCGAGCTGCTGAAGCAGATCGAGGACATCGCCGCGCGTCCGGTCAGCGCGGACGAGGTCGCGCAGGCCAGGCAACGCATCGCCAACGGCTTCGAGCTGATGATGACCGACGTCAACGCGGTGGGCATGTCGCTCACCTCCGGCGTGGCCAATGGCGACTGGCGCCTGCCCTTCCTGCAGCGCGACCGCATCGAGAAGGTCACCGCCGACGAGGTCAACCGCGTCGCACGCACCTATTTCAAGCCCAGCAACCGCACGCTCGGCCGCTTCGTGCCCACCCAGGCGCCTGACCGCGTCGAACTGCCGCCCGCACCCAGCGCCGAGAGCGTGCTCGCCGGCTACACGGGCAAGGCCGCGGTCGCAGCGGGCGAAGCCTTCGACGCCACGCCCGAGAACATCGACAAGCGCACGCAGACCTTCACCCTCGGCGACGGCCTGAAGGTGGCTCTGCTGCCCAAGGACACGCGCGGCGACACCGTGGTCGTGAGCGCGACCTTCCGTTTCGGCGCGCTCGACGAGCTCAAGGCCAGCCCCTCGCCCGCGGGCAGCGTGGCCGGCGCACTGCTTGCGCGGGGCTCGAAGACGCTCACGCGCGAGCAGGTCGCGCAGCGCTTCGAGGCCCTGCGTACCGAGTGGTCGGTGGGCGGCGGCCTGCAGTCGGCCGGCATCGGCCTGACCTCGCGCCGCGAGAACGTCGCCGATGCGCTGGCGCTGGCAGCCGACCTGTTGCGCAACCCCGCCTTCTCCGAGGCCGAGTTCGAGCAGTACCGCCTGCAGGCGATCACCGGCCTGGAAGCCGCACGCAAGGAGCCGGGCACCCTCGCCGCGCAGGCCATGGGCGAGCACTTCGACGTCTGGCCGAAGGACCACCCGCTTCGCCACCGCTCCATCGACGAGTCCATCGCCGAGCTGCGCGCGCTGAAGCTCGAGGACGTGCGCCGCTTCCACGAGCGCTTCTACGGCACCGCCGAGGGCGAAATCAGCGTGGTGGGCGATTTCGACGCCGCCGCCATGCGCGCGCAGCTGGAGGCCCTGTTCGCTGGCTGGCGCGCACCGGTGCGCTTCGCGCCGATCTCCACGAAGCATGTCGACGTCGCGCCCGAGCGCGAACGCCTCGAGGCGCCGGACAAGGCCAATGCCGTGGTGCTGGCACGCCACAACATCTCGCTCAACGACCGCGACCCCGACTATCCGGCGCTGCTGGTCGCCAATTCCATCCTCGGCGGCGGCGGCATGAAGTCGCGCCTGGGCGACCGCATCCGCCAGAAGGACGGCCTGAGCTACGGCGTGGGCAGCAGCATCGCCGCCGACGCCAGCCGCGAAGGCCGCGACGACGCCGGCTACCTCGCCGTGCAGGCCATCGCCGCGCCGCAGAACGCCGAGAAGGTGGAAGCGGCGCTGCGCGAGGAGCTTTCCCGCTTCGTGCGCGACGGCGTGACCGCCGAGGAACTGCGCGATGCGGTGTCCGGCCTGCTGACCCAGCGCCGCCAGGCGCGCGCGTCGGACGGCAACGTCGCGGGAACGCTGGCGTCGAACCTCTACTACGGCCGCAGCATGCAGTACCAGGCCGAGCTCGACGCGCGCCTGGCGGCGCTCACGGTCGACGAGGTGAACGCCGCGATCCGCCGGCACCTGGATCCGTCGAAGCTGAGCGTGTACCTGGCCGGGGATTTCGCGAAGGCAGCGCAGCCGCAAGCGGCGAAATGACGCAGGGCCAGCGCCTCGCTTCGCGAGGCGCTGCCGTTCGTAGGCGGGCAGGACCCAATGGGAGTCGCGAATACCGGCGGGGCGGCGCAGGATGCGCTCCGTCGGCACCCTAGCCATGGACGGCGAGTGTGCCAATCGCGGTGCCGCATCCGCTTGCGGGCCTTGGGCCCGGCGGGAAAGGCCTGTTCTTTGGTTCTTCGCGGATCAGCGGGGAGCGTCTGACAGGTGTCGCTACGCTTGAGGCCTGCCTTTCAGGACTCAGGTG
>NZ_SKFB01000072.1:0-8377 GCF_004344885.1 Lysobacter sp. N42 | reverse complement strand
CAGTGGCCGAAGCCGCAGGGCAAGTACGTGTCGGTGGTGGCCCGCGCGCTGCGCCGGGCCTGACGCGCCACCCCGCGCGTCGCGCATGCGCCCGACTCCGCGGCACTGCCGCGCAGGCCATCCGAACGCCCGGCGCGCTGCGCCGGGCCGGAAGCGCCACCGCACGCGTCGCGCATATCCCCGACTCCGCGGCATTGCCGCGCAGGCCATCCGAACGCCCGGCGCGCTGCGCCGGGCCGGACGCGTCACCGCACGCGTCGCGCATGCGCCTGACCCGAGGCGTCTGCGCCAAGGCCCGACCGTGCAGGGCCGGGCAGGGCGCCGCAGGCATGACGCTCATACGTCGCCCGCGACGGATGCGGCCAGGCTTCGCCCACACGCGTTTCACCTGTCCGCGCAGCGTCGCCGCCTCACCAAGCTGAACCCACCTGCCGGGTCGCGCGCCACGTGGCGGGCCCGGATCCGCCGCATGGCCGCCGCAATTTGGTAATAAGGCAGCCCGCCCCCGCTGCGAGTCCCCCGATGCACCGTCGCCGCCTTCCGACCCGTCCCGCCGCCCTGCAGCGCGGCATGAGCCTGATCGAGATCATCATCGTGATCGTGCTGATCGGCCTAGTGCTCACGGTGGTGGGTAGCCGCATCCTCGGCGGCTCGGACCGCGCCAAGACCAACCTGGTGAAGTCGCAGCTGCAGACGCTGGCCGGCAAGATCGAGCAGTTCGAGATGGACACCGGCCGCAAGCCCGGCGCGCTCGGCGAGCTCGTGACCGCGCCCACCGGCGTGGCCGGCTGGCTGGGCCCGTATGCCAAGGAGGCCGACCTCAAGGATCCCTGGAACAACGCGATCCAGTACCGCGTGCCCGGCGAGTCCGGCGCTTCCTTCGACCTGGTTTCGCTGGGTGCCGACGGCAAGCCCGGCGGCGACAGCGTCAACGCCGACGTCCGCTACGAATGATCCCCTGCCGGCCCGCGCCGGGTACCGCGCGACGCCGGTCCATGCCGCGACACCGCCGCGCGCGCGGCGTCTCGCTGATCGAGCTGATCGTGGTGATCGTGCTGGTCGGCCTGATGAGCCTGCTCGCCGCCTCGGCGATGGGCGGCGGCTTCAAGGGCATGCAGCTGCGCGGCGCGGCGCGCGAGGTCGCCTCGCAGCTTCGCTACACGCGCACGCGGGCGATCGCGAGCGGGCAGACGCAGCGCTTTTCCATCGACCCGCGGACGCGCGTGTGGGAGGCGCCCGACGGCCGCCGCGGCGAGCTCCCGCCGGCGCTGGGCATCGAGTTCACCGGTGCCCGGCAGGCGCAGGTGCGCGACGATGCCGGCGCGATCCTGTTCTTCCACGACGGCGCGTCCACCGGTGGGCGTGTGCGCCTGGTCCGCGAAGGGGCGGCCTGGGACGTGGACGTGCGCTGGCTCACCGGCGAAGTGCGCGTCGCGCGCGGTCCCGCCCGGTGAAGCGCGCCCATGCCCGCGGCTACACGCTGCTGGAGGTGGTGATCGCCTTCGGCGTGCTGGCGCTCGCGCTGACCATGCTGCTGGGCATCCTCACCAACTCGAGCCGCCAGGTGCGCTGGTCGGGCGACGCGGGGCGCGCGGCGCTGCTGGCCGAGTCGCTGCTCGACCGCGTCGACCTCGAGGGGCCGCTGCGCGAAGGCCGCCGTGACGGCGTGCTGGAGGACGGGCGCTACCGCTGGGTGCTGGACGTGCGCCGCTGGCGCGATCCGGCGCGCCCGCCCGGCCCGGTCGACCCGTCCGCGCCGCGGATGATGGAACTGCAGCTGTCGATGGAATGGGGCGAGGGCGGCCCGCGCGAGCGGCTCGCGCTGCGCAGCCTCCGCCTGGTGCCGCCGGGGCTGGAGGCGGCGCCATGAGGCGCGCGCGCGGCTTCACGCTGATCGAGGTGCTGCTGGCCTCGGCCCTGCTGGCTGCGGGCCTGACGCTGGCCTTCGCCACCGTCATCGGCGCCACCGGCACCACGCGACGCGGCGAGGAGCTTGCGCAGGCCAACGAACAGGTGCGCGCCGTGCAGGGCTTCCTGCGGCGGCGCATCGCCGGTGCGCGCGGTGCCAGCTTCGATACCGACCGCGCCAGCGGCCTGCCCATGCGCTTCGTGGGCGACGGCGGGCGCATGCGTTTCGTCGCCGACCTGCCCGACTACATCGGCCGCGGCGGTCCCAGCCTGCACGACCTGCGCGTCGAGCGCGACGGCGAGGACGTGCGGCTGCTGCTCGACCTGTCCGTCGTGCAGGCCGGCACCAGCGTCCCCGAGCGCGACGCGCGCCCGGAGGTGCTGGCCTACGGCCTGCGCGAGGCCCGCTTCCGCTATCGCGGCCTCGATGCCGAGGGCAGGCTGGGCGACTGGCAGGAGGAGTGGACCGCGGTCGAGCAATTGCCGTTGCTGGTCGAGATCCGGCTGGTGGGCCGCGATGGCCGCGACTGGCCGACGCTGGTGGTCGCCCCGCGCCTGGCCGGGGCCTACGCGGGCGGGAGCGTGCGATGAGGCCGGCCGCCCCGCGCGTCCGCGGCGCCGCGCTGCTGCTCGTGCTGTGGCTGGTCGCGCTGCTGACCGCGCTGGTCGGCGCCTTCGCGCTGCTGGCACGCACGGAAGGCCTGCAGGGGCGCGCGATCGTGGGCGGGGCCGTCGGCGGAGCCGCGGCGCGTGCGGGCATCGAGTACGCGCTGGTGCGCGTGGCGGCCACCGACCCGCGCGTGCAGTGGCGGCCCGACGGCCGCGCCTATGCCTGGCGCTACGGCGATGCCGACGTCACCGTCCGCATCCTGGACGAGGACGGCAAGGTCGACCTCAACCAGTCCGACGCCGGCCTGCTCACCGGGCTCGCACAGGCCGTGGGCCTGCCGCGCGAGCGCGCCGAGCGCATCGCCGGGGCCATCCTCGACTGGCGCGATCCCGATCCGCTCACGCAGCCCGCCGGCGGGGCCGAGGACCCCGACTATGCGAGCGCCGGGCTGCCGTACGGCGCGAAGGATGCCGAGTTCGAAAGCGTGGGCGAACTGCTGCAGGTGCTGGGCGTGGGCGCCGACGAGTACGCGCGCCTGGCGCCGCACCTGACCGTCTACACCGGGCGGGCGCGGCCGGAGCCCGCGTACGCCTCCGCCGCGGTGCTCACCGCGCTGGGCATGGACGGCGAGGGCATCGTCCGCCGCCGCGAGGCCTGGGACCCGGCCACCGGCCAGCCGCTGCCGGGCGTGCCGGGTGCGGAGGCGCTGCAGGCGTTCGGAAGCGGCACGTATAGTATCGAAAGCCAGGCACGGCTCCGCGACGGCAGGATCGCCGCGTTGCGTGTGGTGGTGCGCACCGGCGGCAGCGCCGTTCCGGGCATGGCCTATACGCCGCTGCGTTGGGAGGAGGGGACTTCGCCACGATGACCTCGGTACTCGGGGGCCGCCTGCGCGGCCTCGGGCGCTTCGGCGCCCGCCTCGCGCCCCAGGCCACCGGTCTGCGCGGCCTGCTCGCCTGGTGGGGCCGCGCGCTCGCCGCCTGGCTGCCGCTGCGCGTGCGCCGGGTGCTCGGTTTCGACCGCGGCCGCCTGCTGCTCCAGCCTGCGGGCGACGACGTCGCCCTGCGCCTGCACCGCGAGGGCGCGCTGCAGGAGCTCGGCCACCTGCCCGCGCCCCCGCCCGAACCCGGCGTGGACCCGCTGGCCGGCGTGCTCGCCCCGGCCGCGCAGGACCTGCCGCGCTGGCTTCTGCTGCCCGCCGCCAGCGGCCTCGTGCGCCGCATGGCGCTGCCCGCCGCCGCGGCCGACCGCCTGCGCGACGTGGTGCGCTTCGAGATCGACCGCCAGACGCCGTTCGCCGCCGAGGCCGTGATGTTCGACGCCCGCCTGCTCGGCCGCCGTCCCGACGGGCAGCTCGACGTCGAGCTCGTGGTCGCCCCGCGCGAAGGCGTGGACGCGCAGCTGGCCGCGCTGGGCGGGCTGGGCGGCCGCCTGGCCGGCATCGACATGGCCGGCGCGGACGGGCTGCCGCGCGGCGTGAACCTGCTCGACCCCGCCGCCCGTGGGACGCGCCACGACCCCTGGCGCCTGTGGAACCTCGTGCTGGGCAGCGTGGCCCTGCTCGGCATCACGGCCGCGCTGTGGCTCGTGCTGGACAACCGCCGGGCCGCCGCCGACGCGCTGGAGCAGGCCGTGCGCGAGCGCACCGGCCCCGCGCGCGAGGCCGCGGCGCAGCGCCAGGTGCTGACCGACCTGATCGAGGGCCAGGCCTTCCTCGACGGCCTGCGCCGCGAGCGGCCGGCGGCGGTGGAGGTGATGGACGAGCTCACCCGCCGCCTGCCCGACGGCACCTACCTGGAGAAGCTCGCCATCGAGCAGGACAAGCTCACGCTCATGGGCCTGAGCAACCAGGCCTCGGCGCTGGTCACGCAGCTCCAGGGCTCGCAGCTGTGGCACGCGCCCGCCCTCGCCGGCGCGGTGCAGCCCGACCCGGCCAGCGGGCGCGACCGCTTCACCCTGGTCGCCGACGTCGGCCCGGCCGATGCCACGCCGGCGGGGCCGCGCCCGTGACGCCGGTCGTGACCGACCGCGAGCGCTGGATCGCGCTGGGCCTGCTGGCCGCCGTGCTGGCGCTGGCCTACCTCGTGCTCGTGCATCCCGGGTGGACGGTGCCGATGCGCGAAGCGAACGCCCGCATCGAGCAGCTGCAGGAGCGCGATGCCCGCCTGCGCGCGCAGATCGCGCGGGCGCCGCTGGTGGCCCGGCAGCTGCAGGTGGCGCAGCAGCGCCTGGCCTCGCAGCCGGGCTTCCTGCCCGAGACCAGCGTCGAGCTGGCGACCGCCGGGCTGGTGCAGCGCCTGGAGGCGGTGGTACAGCAGGCCAGCCCGGGCAACCGCAGCTGCGCCATCCAGAACCGTTCGCCGGTGCCCGATGCCGGCCGCGAGCGCTATCCCCGCGTGGTGGTGCAGGTGCGCATGCAGTGCGGCACGCCGGAACTGGCCATGGTGCTGCACGCGCTGGAGGCGGGCACGCCGCGGCTGTTCGTCGACAACCTCAACGTGCTCGCCCAGCGCTTCAACTTCGGGGCGGTCGAACCCGGCTCGGGCACCGGGCAGGGCACCGGGCTGGACGTGAGCTTCGACCTGGTCGGCTACCTGCGGCCATCGGCGGAGCCCGTGCCCGCGGGAGGGCCCGATGCGCCTTGAGGACGTCGCCCCCCGCACCCTGCTCCTGGGCACCGCCGCGGCCTGGGCGGTCGCGGCCTGGCTGCTGGCACTGGCCGGCATGGGTTCGCGGCTGCCGGCCCCCGACACGGCGGCCATGCGCGCGCCGCCGCTGCCCGCCCTGCCGCAGTCGACCGCGCCCGCGCTCGGCCCGGCCAGCCAGTACGCCGCCATCGCCGCGCGCCCGCTGTTCGCCACCGACCGCCGCCCGCATCCGTTCTCCCTGCAGGGCGCCGGCGGCCAGCCCAGCGATGCGCCCGCCTTCGACCTCGTGCTCACCAGCGTGCTGATCACGCCGCAGGCGCGCATCGCCATCGTGCAGAAGCCCGACGGCAGCGCCGCCTGGCGCGTCCGCGTGGGCGAGGCGCCCGAGGCGTATCCGGGCTGGCACCTCAGCGGCCTGGCGCCGCGCAGCGCCACGTTCGTCGGCCCCGAGGGCGAGAAGACCCTGCAGCTGCGCGTGTTCGGCGGCCAGGGTGGCGCCGCGCCCACCCCGAGCATGCCCACGCCGCCGACCGGGCCGGTGCCGCCGCCGGTGGAGATGCCGGGCCCGGTGCCGGGCCCCGGCGCCGCCACCGTGCCCACCCCCGCGCCACCGCCCACCGATGCCTCCGCGGCGCCCGATCCGCAGCAGATCGAGGCGATCCGCCGCCGCATCGAGGCCCGCCGCGAGGCCATGCGCCAACGCGCCCAGAACGCCAACCCGCCGACCGCCGCGCCTCCCGCGCCGCCGGCCCGCTGAGTCCCCGCCATGAGCCGACGCTTCACCCACCTTCGCCCGCACCCGGCCCGCCAGGGCCTCGTCGCGGTCGCCATCGCCTCCGTGCTCGCCGGCTGCGCCACCGCGCCGGTGCCGAGCGTGCGCCGCGAAGCGGTGCTCGATGCGCCCTCGGCCGGCACGCCCGCCACCCGCGCGGCCGCGGCCGTCGACGGCGGCATCGTCACCGCGCCGCTGCCGGCCGACGAGGCCGCGCCCACCGCGCAGATCCGCCGCGGCACCGGGCAGGTCATCAATCGCGGCGCGGCCAGCGCCCCGCCGCCGAACTTCGGCGGCAGCACGGGCGGGGCGACCTTCAACTTCGAAGGCGAATCGCTGCATGCGGTGGTCAAGGCGATCCTGGGCGACATGCTCGGCCAGAACTACGTGATCGCGCCCAACGTGCAGGGCACGGTCACGCTGGCCACGCCCAAACCCGTGAGCCCGGCCGATGCGATGAGCCTGCTGGAGATGGTGCTGGGCTGGAACAACGCCCGCATGGTGTATGCCAACGGGCGCTACAACATCGTGCCGGCCGACCAGGCCGTCGCCGGCAACGTCGCTCCGCGCACCGGGCCGGCCTCGACCGCGCGCGGGTTCGAGGCGCGCACGGTGCCGCTGAAGTACGTCTCGGCCACCGAGATGGAGAAGATCCTCAAGCCCTACGCGCGGCCGAACTCGATCATCGGCGTCGACAACGCCCGCAACGTCATCACGGTGACGGGCAGCCGGGCCGAGCTGGAGAACTACCTGCGCACCATCGAGGTCTTCGACGTCGACTGGCTCTCGGGCATGAGCGTGGGCGTGTTCCCGCTGGAATCGGGACGCGCCACGCGCGTGGTCGCCGACCTCGAGAAGGTCTTCGGCGAGAACAGCAAGTCGCCCGTGGCCGGCATGTTCCGCTTCATGCCGCTGGAAGGCGCGAACGCCGTGCTGGTGATCACGCCGCAGGCCGCGTACCTCGACGACATCAAGCAGTGGCTCGACCGCATCGACAGCGCGGGCACCGAGCCGAAGCTGTTCTCCTACGAGCTCAAGTACATCAAGGCCAAGGACCTGGCCGACCGCCTCGCCGAGGTGTTCGGGGGCAGCGGCCGCTCCGCATCCGGCGACGGCGGCGGCGCGCCCTCGCTGATGCCGGGACTGGACCCGGTCGAACTGCGCGATACCGACGACGGCGCCACCGCGGCCATCGGCGGCGCGCCCACGCCCGCGGGCGAGGGCACCGGCAACAGCACGGGCACCAACGCCTCGCTCTCGCTCGACCCGCGCAGCGGCGGCGGCAACGGCAGCGTGACCTTCGACGTGGACGGCCAGCGCGTGGGCGTGTCGGCGGTGGACGAGACCAACTCGCTGCTGGTGCGGGCCACGCCGCAGGCGTGGAAATCGATCCGCGACGTCATCGAGCGGCTCGACGTCATGCCCCTGCAGGTGCAGATCGAGGCCCAGGTGGTCGAGGTGCAGCTCACGGGCGCGCTCGAGTACGGCGTCAACTGGTTCTTCGAGCAGGCGGTGAGCGACACCGTCGCCAACGGCGGCGCCGGCCTGCCCAATGCCGCTGGCCGCTCAATCTGGGGCGACCTGCGCGGCAGCCTGCGCCAAGCGCAGCCGACCAACAGCACGAGTGGCCCCGGCGGAATCGCCTGGACCTTTCTCGGCACCAATGCGGCGGCGGTGATCAGTGCGCTCGACCAGGTCACCGACCTGCAGCTGCTGCAGACCCCCAGCGTGCTCGTGCGCAACAACGCCGAGGCCACGCTCAACGTCGGCAGCCGCATCCCGATCTCGTCGGTGACGGTCAATCCCGGGCTCGGCAACGAGACCACCTACAGCCAGGTGCAGTACCTCGACACCGGCACCATCCTCAAGGTGCGCCCGCGCATCACCCGCGATGGCATGGTCTTCCTGGACATCGTGCAGGAAGTCTCCTCGCCGGGCAGTGAGCAGGACCGCAACGGCAACGTGCGCATCGACACGCGCAAGCTCAAGACCGAGGCGGCGGTGCAGAGCGGCGACACGGTGATGCTCGCCGGCCTGATCAGCGACGGCGTGCGCCGCGGTTCCTCGGGCCTGCCCGGCCTGAGCCGCATTCCGGTGATCGGCGGCCTGTTCGGCCGGCAGACCTCGCGCACCGACCGCAACGAGGTCATCGTGCTGCTCACCCCGACGGTGGTGCGCAACCCGCAGGAAGTGCGCGACCTCACCGACGAGTACGGCCGCCGCTTCCGCGCGATGGAGCCGCTGCGTCGCGCGCCTTCGCCCAGGGCCGGCACCGAAGTCCGCTGACCGCCATGCCCGACGCGCCCGCGAGCGCGCCGGGGGCGGCGGCGCCCGGCGCGGACCTGCCCGTGGTCGTGGTGCCCGTGGGCCCCGACGACGCGGCGCTGGACGCCTGCCTCGCCGCGCTGGACGCCTCCACCCCGGCCGGCACCCGCGTCT
>NZ_SKFB01000071.1:0-8385 GCF_004344885.1 Lysobacter sp. N42 | reverse complement strand
CGCGCCCGCCGGCGCCGCGGCACCCTCGCAGGCCGCGCGGTCCGCCGGCGTGACCTTTCCCGTGCGCCCGGCCACCACGACCACCACGACCCAGGCCGCGCCCGCGGTCGGCCACGCGTCCGCCGCGGACGCGGGCAGCATCGGTGGCGCGCTGTTCTCGCTGGTGCTGGTCGTCGGCCTGATCCTCGCGCTGGGCTGGCTGGCCAAGCGCATGCCGGGCCTGCAGCGGGGCGCGGGCAATTCGAATCTCAAGGTGGTGGCGAGCGTGGCGCTGGGCCCGCGCGAGCGCGCGGTGGTCGTCGACGTGGGCGGCACGCAGCTGCTGCTGGGCGTGGGCCAGGGTGGCGTGCGCAGGCTGCACACGCTGGACGCGCCCCTTCCGGTCGCCGCGGCACCCGCCACCCCGTCTCCCTTCGCGCAGATCCTCGCGCAGCATTTCGGTCGAAAGCCATGAGCGGGACGCTCGAACGCCTGATGCGCGCGGCCTGCGCGCTGCTCCTCGTCCTCGGCCTGGCCTGGAGCCTGCTGTCCAATACCGCCGATGCGCAGCAGCTGCCCGCGCAGGCGCAGGCGGCAACGGCGGTGCCGGCCGCGGCACCCGCCGCCGTCGCACCTGCGCGGCAGCTGCCCGCCGTCAACGTCGGTCAGATCGGCCAGCAGCCGGTGAGCATGCCGCTGCAGGTGCTGCTGCTGATGACCGGCATCACGCTGCTGCCGGCGGCGCTGATGGGCATCACCGCGTTCACCCGCATCATCATCGTGCTGGGGCTGCTGCGGCAGGCGCTGGGCACCGGCCAGACGCCCAGCAACCAGGTGCTGCTGGCGCTCGCGCTGTTCATGACCTTCATGGTGATGACGCCGGTGTTCGACCAGGCTTGGGCCGTGGGCATCGGCCCGTATCTGGACGGGACCATGGAATTCCGCCAGGCCTGGAGCGCGGCACTCGAGCCCTTCCGCGGCTTCATGCTGGCGCAGGTGCGCGAGACCGACCTCATGACGTTCGCGGGCCTGTCGAACTCCGGCCCCTACGCCACGCCGCAGGACGTGCCCTTCAGCGTGCTCGCCGCGAGCTTCCTCACCAGCGAGCTCAAGACCGCCTTCGAGATCGCGTTCCTGATCTACATCCCCTTCGTGATCATCGACCTCGTGGTGGCGAGCGTGCTGATGTCGATGGGCATGATGATGATGTCGCCGATGATCGTGTCGGCCCCCTTCAAGATCCTGCTGTTCATCCTCGTGGACGGCTGGGTGCTGGTGGTGGGCTCGCTCGCCGCCAGCTTCAATCCGGTGACCTGACATGACCCCCGAAGTCGCGATGACCGAAATCACCCGCGGGCTGCAGATGGCGCTCGTACTCGGCGCGCCGCCGCTGCTGGCGGTGCTGGGCGTGGGCGTGGTGGTGGGCGTGGTCCAGGCGGCCACGCAGATCAACGAACAGACCATCGGCTTCGTGGTGAAGGCGATGGCGCTGGTGGCCACGATCGGATTGCTCGGTCACTTCCTGCTCGGGCGGCTGGTCGCGTTCACGCAGGAGTTGTATCAGCGGATTCCGCATCTGATCGGATAGCACCGCCGTTGCGGCGGCTTTCAGGCCCTGCGCGGAAGACTTGGCGCCTCTCCCCGGACGACCGCGCATGAAACTCCCCGTCGCCGTGCTCGCCCTGCTGCCGCTTGCCGGCAGCGCCGCCGGCTTCGACGCGCGCATGGCCCAGGCGCGTGCCGCGATCGCCACGCGCGAGGGCTACGCCTACGACCTGGCGCTGGTCCCGGCCATCCATGCCGCGATGGTCAAGTGCGTTCCACCCGGACGTGCGGCAGCGCGCCGCGCGGATGCGTTCACGCTGGTGGCCTCGGTCGATCCCGCCGGCCAGGTCGGCAACGTGCAGGTGCGGCCGGTCACGCCGCTCTCCCTGTGCTTCGGGCGCGAACTCGATGCGATGAAGCTGCAACCTCCTCCGCGTCGCCCGCGCGGCGCCGGGCCGCATCCGATCCTCGTCCAGGTGCACGACACGTTCTAGCCGACGCCCGCGCGACAGCATGCAGCCGACCGCCAGCCCGGCGGTACGTGCCTTGCATCCCCGCGGCCGATGGATCCCGTCACCCTCACCTCCGCCAGCGGGCTCGACCTGTTCGACATGCTCGGCCGCGTGCTCTGGACCGCGCTGCGCATCGGCGCGGCGATCCAGGTGCTGCCGATGCTGGGCGCACGCGGGGTGCCGATGCGCTCGCGCCTGGTGTTCACCATCGCCCTGGCGGCGGCGCTGTCGGGGCTGCTGCCGGAGCCGCCGAAAGCCGGCGTCGACGCCGCCACCGCGCTGGCCGTGCTGCGGGAGTTCTCCGTGGGCATCGCCATCGGCCTGATGCTGCGGCTGGCCTTCGAGGCCGGGCAGCTGGCCGGCGAACTGGTCAGCCAGGGCATGGGCCTGTCCTTCGCCACGCTCGCCGACCCCAGCGGCGGCGGGTCGGCCACGGTGCTGGCGCAGTGGTTCTACCTGTCCTTCGGGCTGATCTTCTTCAGCATCGACGGCCACCTGGCGCTGGTCCAGCTGCTGTTCGACAGCTACGCCGCCATGCCGGTCGGCACGCCCTTCCGCGACCTGCCGGAGTTCCTGTCGGCCATTCCGCTGTTTTTCGCCACCGTGATGAAGGCCGGGCTGCTGCTGGCGCTGCCGGTGATGATGGCCCTGCTGGCGGTGAACGTGGCTGTCGGCGTGCTGTCGAGGGCGGCCGCGCAGCTGAGCCCGATGTCGCTGGGCTTCCCCGTGGCCATCCTGCTGGGAATGCTGCTGCTGATGGTGCTGGCAAGGGAATTGCAGGGGCCTGTCCAGCGACTGTTTGGAGACGCTTTCCAGGCAGCCCGCGCCCTCACCGGTTGACGGAACAAGACCACGCCGATGGCCAGCGAAGACCAGGAAGACAAGACCGAACTTCCATCGGAAAAACGGTTGCGCGAGGCGCGCGAGAAGGGCGACAGCCCGCGCTCGCGCGAACTGGCCAACGTGGCGGTGCTTGGCTGCGCCACCCTGGCGCTGGCCGTGTCCGGCCCGCAGCTCGGCGCGGCCGCGCAGGGCTGGCTGGCCGGCGCGCTGCAGTTCGAGCCCGCGCTGCTCGGCCAGCCGGACCGTTTCCCCGTGCATGCGGCCCGGCTGCTCGGTGGCCTCGTGCTGCCCGTGCTGCCGCTGCTGGCGGCCGCGCTGCTGGGCTGTTTCCTCGCGCCGGCGGCCATGGGCTCGCTGCGCTTCTCCGGCCAGGCGCTCAAGGCCGACCTCACCCGCCTCAACCCGCTCAAGGGTTTTGCCCGCATGTACGGCAGGGAATCCTTCGCCGAACTGCTGCGCTCGCTGCTGCGCCTGCTGCTCATCGGCGGCATTGCCGCGCTGGTGCTGCGCGGGGGGCTGGACCGCTTCCTCGCCATGCCGGGGCAGGATCTCGAAGTGGCGGTGTCCAGTGGCATCGACGCGGTCTTCGGCGTGTTCTACGCCGTGGTCGGCGCGCTGGCCGTGCTGGCCCTGATCGACGTGCCCTACCAGCGCTGGGCCTGGCGCAACAGGCTCAAGATGACCAAGCAGGCGCTGCGCGACGAAGCCAAGGAGGCGGAGGGCAATCCGGAGATCAAGGCGCGCGTGCGCCAGGTGGCCCGGCAGATCGCCAACCAGCGGATGATGGATGCGGTGCCGACGGCCGACGTCATCGTCACCAACCCCACGCACTACGCGGTCGCGCTGAAGTACGAGGCCGGGAAGATGCGCGCGCCGAAAGTGGTCGCCAAGGGCGTGGACGAGCTCGCGCTTCGCATCCGCGAGATCGGCGAGGCCAACCGGGTCATGCGCGTGGAGGCGCCGCCGCTGGCGCGCGCGCTCTACCGCCAGTGCAAGGTCGACCAGGAGATCCCGGCGCAGCTCTACGCCGCGGTGGCGCAGGTGCTGACCTACCTCTACCAGATCCGCCGCTGGAAACCGGCCGACGGCCCGATGCCGCAGCTGGTGCAGGTGGACGTGGGCGCCGCGGGCGCGCCTGATGCCGCGAACGACGGAGGCGCCGCATGAGCCGCGCCGCCGGGGTGATGCAGTCGCTCAAGGGCGGCGCCGGCGCGCCGCTGGTGGTGCTGGGCATGCTGGCGATGGTGACGGTGCCGCTGTCGCCGCTGGTGCTGGATGCCTTCTTCACCATCAACATCGCGCTGTCGCTGGTGGTGCTGCTGGCGGTGGTCTACGTCAAGCGCCCGCTGGAGTTCTCGATCTTCCCCAGTGTGCTGTTGATGGTCACGCTGCTGCGGCTGGCGCTGAACGTCGCATCCACCCGCGTGGTGCTGCTGCATGGCCACCAGGGCTCGGCCGCGGCCGGGCACGTGATCGAATCCTTCGGCAACTTCGTGATCGGCGGCAGCTATGCCGTGGGCATCGTGGTGTTCGCCATCCTCACCATCATCAACTTCGTGGTGGTGACCAAGGGCGCCGGGCGCATCTCGGAAGTGAGCGCGCGCTTCATCCTCGACGCGCTGCCCGGCAAGCAGATGGCCATCGACGCCGACCTCAACGCGGGCCTGCTCTCGCGCGAGGAAGCCAAGGCGCGCCGCGAGGAAGTGCGCGAGGAAGCCGACTTCTACGGCTCCATGGACGGCGCCAGCAAGTTCATCCGCGGCGACGCCATCGCCGGCATCCTGATCCTCGTCATCAACCTGATCGGCGGCATGCTGATCGGCATGATGCAGCACGGCCTGCCGTTCGCGCAGGCGGCGGAAACCTATTCGCTGCTCGCCATCGGCGACGGACTGGTCGCGCAGCTGCCGGCGCTGCTGGTGTCGACCGCGGTGGCGATGCTGGTCACGCGCGCCACCACCGAGCAGGAGATGGGCGAGGCGGTGAACCGGCAGGTCTTCGGCCACCACCGCGCGCTCACCGTGTCGGCGGTGCTGCTGGGCATCATCGGCCTGGTGCCGGGGATGCCGAACATCCCGTTCCTCATCTCCGCCGCCGTGCTGGGCTACGCGGCCTGGCGCATGCAGAAGAAGGCGAAAGAGGAGGCCGAGAAGCCCGCGCCCGACCCGTCCATCGCCCCGCCGCCGTCGCCCAATGCCGAGCTGAGCTGGGACGAGGTGCGCCCCACCGAGCCGCTGGCGCTGGAAGTCGGCTATCGCCTCATTCCGCTGGTGGACAAGGCGCAGGGCGGCGAGCTGCTGGCGCGGCTGAAGGGCGTGCGCCGCAAGCTCACGCAGGACATGGGCTTCCTGATTCCCGCCGTGCACGTGCGCGACAACCTCGAGCTCGCGCCCGGCCATTACCGCATCCTCGTGCATGGGGTGCCGGTGGCGATGGGCGAGTTGCAGCCCGACCGCGAGATGGCGCTCGATCCCGGCCGCGTGTTCGGCCAGCTCGAAGGCATCCCTACGCGCGATCCGGCCTTCGGGCTGGACGCGGTGTGGATCGTGCCGGGCCAGCGCGCGCATGCCGAGTCGCTGGGCTATACGGTGGTCGACCCGGCCACGGTGGTCGCCACCCACCTCTCGCACGTGGTGCGCGAGAAGGCCTCCGAGCTGCTGGGCCACGACGAGGTGCAGCAGCTGCTCGCCAACGTCGGCAAGGCGTCGCCGAAGCTCGTCGAGGAACTGACGCCCAAGCTGCTGCCGCTCTCGACCATCGTGCGCGTGCTGCAGGCGCTGCTGGCCGAGAAGGTGCCGCTGCGGCAGATGCGCCAGATCGTGGAGGCCCTGCTGGAGCACGGTGCGATCACCCAGGACCCGGCCCAGCTGGTGGCGGCGGTGCGGACCGCGCTGGGCCGCTTCATCGTGCAGGAGCTCAACGGGCTCAACGAGGAACTGCCGGTCTTCACACTCGCGCCCGCGCTCGAGCGCGTGCTGCAGGATTCTGTATCCGGGCAGAGCGCGGCCATGGAGCCCGGCCTGGCCGAGCGCCTGCACCAGAACCTGTCCGAATGCGTGACGCGGCAGGAGAGCAAGGGCGAGCCGGCGGTCCTGCTGGTGCCGACCTCCATCCGCTCGTCGATCGCGCGGCTGGTGCGGCACTCGGTGCCGCAGCTGGCGGTGCTGGCGTACGGCGAGGTGCCGGAGGACAAGCGGCTGCGGCTGGTGGGGTCGATCGGGTGAGGGCGAGCGCCTGCGGGCGATCGGCTCGGGCGCGGCGGAACGCCAGACGCGATGCGGATGGGCGGGAGGGGCTCACTTGTGATGGGAGTCGCCCGACTTGGGCGCGGTAGTGGCGCGTGGCTCTGCCGTACACCCGACGTGCTGCGGTGGGCCGGGCACGTCGTGGGGATGCCGCCTCACTCCGGGGTGGAGGGCCCGAACGCCCGCTGCGCAATGGCAAGCCGGACACGTCGCGGTGACGCCGCATCGTTTCGGCGTCGAGTGCCCGACCGCCAGCTGTTCTTCCGCTGGCTGACGCTACTCCACTGTCCGTAGTTCCCGTGAAGGCGGGAGCCCAGCGGCCCCCGCCTTCCGCACGCTGTTTTCCTCCCCCTTGTGCCGTTACACCCGCGGATGCGGGCATCCATGGACGTCGCTTTCGGCTTCGTCCCGGGCAAGGCCGCAGCCGAGCGTTTCGCGCGCTGCGAAGCAGGCGATAGTGCCCGGCGCGGCCACTCCACGCCGGTCGTCCCCGCGAAGGCGGCGACCCGGTGACTTGCGCTCTTTCGTTCCCGTCGTGCCCGCGAACGCAGGCATCCGTGGACGTTGCGTTCGCTCTTGCCGTTGTGCCCGACAGGGCAGCATCGAAAACATCTCGTACGCCGCTCACTCCACGCCGTCGTCCCCGCGAAGGCGGGGACCCAGTGACTTGCGCCCTTTCGTTCCCGTCATGCCCGCGAATGCGGGCATCCATGGACGTTGCATTCGCTCCTGCCGTTGTGCCCGACAGGGCAGCAGCGAAAAAGATCTCGTGCGCCGCTCACCGCAAGCCGTCGTCCCCGCGAAGGCGGGGACCCAGTGACTTGTCCTTCCTCAGGTCCGTCAAGCCTGCGGATGCGGGCATCCATGGTCGTTGCGTTCGCTCCTGCCGTTGTGCCCAACAGGGCAGCAACGAAAACATCTCGTGCGCCGCTCACTCCAAGCCGTCGTCCCCGCGAAGGCGGGGACCCAGTGGCTTGTCCTTCCTCAGGTCCGTCATGCCCGCGAACGCGGGCATCCATGGACGTTGCCCTCGCTGTTGCCGTTGTTCCCAACAGAAGCAACAGCCAAAGCGTTTCGTGCGCTGTCGCGCCCGAGGCCCTTTTCTTTGCTGGCCCAAAGAAAAGGACCCAAAAGAAAGGGCCTCCCCCGACGGATCTACAGCCCGCGACCGGACGCCACGCCGGGATCGGCACACTCGGCATCCTGCCTCGAGTGCCGACGGCGCGCGTCCTGCGCGCCGCCCCTTCGGGGTCTCACGATTGCTCGTCGCGGCCGGTGATTCGCGAATCAAGAGCGCCGCCGCTCTGGAAGCAGGCTGGCTCTGGCCCTGGCCTTCGTCTTGGCCCTGGCACTCACCCCGTCCCGGTCCTAGCCCTCACCGCCCACTTGGCTACGGCGTCCGTCCGCGACGGTTTGCCGATCGCACCGAACACGCTGGTCCGAAGATCAGACCCGACATAAAGGACGTGCCGGTGGATCGACAGCCCCCAACGGACTTGGTGCTGCTGAAGCTCCCTTCCACATACCCCGACGCACTGCCAAGCCGTAGACGCGCACCGTCGCGCGAACCTGTCGATTCGCAGGCACGCGTCGACCACTGAATACGAACACGTACCCCCCATGGGTGCCGCCCTGCCGGGGTCCCACGGTTGGAGTGGCGGCGGCGAGCCGTGAAGCCGTTTGCGCGACAGCCTCGGAGGCCTCGCCGCCCCCGCGCCCTGCCCTCCACCGCACCAGCGGCGACTCCGGCCCGTACCTCCGCCCCGACCGCCGGCGCCAGCCGCCTGGCGCCCCACCGGGGCCACCCGCGGCGCCCGGCCGCCGCGATCCACCAGCGCAGCCCCGCCCCGCCCGCCACGGCGCCCGCCCGACGTCGCGATCCCGTCACCGCCTCTGGCACGCCGGTTGCACAGGTGGGGCATGACCCGCTCCGCCCGCCTGCCCGCCGCCACCGCCCGCCCCGAGGCCGTCGCATGAGAATCAAGCGCTTCATCGCCCCCGACATGCGCACCGCGCTGAAGCTGGTGCGCGAGGAGCACGGCCCCGATGCCGTGATCCTCTCCAATCGCGCCGTGCACGGCGGCATCGAGGTGGTGGCGGCCACCGATTACGACGAGGCGCTGGTGCAGCAGGCGCTGCGCAATGCCGCCGAGCCCGCCAAGCCCGCCGCGCCCGCCGCGCCCGCCTCCGCCGACGTCGCCGCGCCGGCGCCGGCCGCCGAGCCGCGGGCGGTGGTGGTGCCGGCGCGCGAGCCGCGCGCG
>NZ_SKFB01000070.1:0-9494 GCF_004344885.1 Lysobacter sp. N42 | reverse complement strand
GGGTGTATCCCCCTCGCTCGACGTCGCCGCATGGCGACGCGAGTGGGGCGTCGACGTGCACTACACCGACGTTCGCCCCCCCGCGGCCGGCGGCCTTCGGCTGCACGCGCGCCCGGCGCGACGGGCGCCCGCCCACGCCCCTGCTACGCCACCCGCTCCCGCCGCAACCGCGCGATATGCACCAGCAGCAGCGACACCGCCGCGGGCGTCATGCCGGGGATGCGCTGGGCCTGGCCGACGGTCTCCGGGCGGACGCGTTCGAGTTTCTGCAGGACTTCCGCCGAGAGGCCGCGCACCTGCGTGTAGTCGAAGCCGGGGGGGATGGGCGTGTCCTCGTTGCGGCGGGCGCGTTCGATCTCCTCGCGCTGGCGGTCGAGGTAGCCGGCGTACTTCACGCCGATCTCGACCTGTTCGGCCACGTCGACATCCGCCACGGCGGGGCCGAGCGTGGGCACCGAGGTGAGCCGCGCATAGTCGAGTTCGGGCCGCTTGAGCAGGTCGAGCGCGTTGGTTTCACGGCTGACCTCCACGCCGAGCGTGCCGGCGATCTCGCGGCCGAGGGCATTGTTCGGCGCGGCCCACAGCGCGCGCAGGCGTGCGCTCTCGCGCTCCACCGCCTCGCGCTTGGCCGCAAAGCGCTGCCAGCGCGCGTCGTCCACCAGGCCCAGCTCGCGCCCCACCGGCGTGAGCCGCGCATCGGCATTGTCCTCGCGCAGTTGCAGGCGGTATTCGGCGCGCGAGGTGAACATGCGGTAGGGCTCGGACGTGCCCTGGGTGGTGAGGTCGTCCACCAGCACGCCCAGGTAGGCCTCGTCGCGCCGCGGGCTCCAGCCGTCGCGGCCCTGCACGAAGCGCGCGGCGTTGACGCCCGCGAGCAGGCCCTGCGCGGCGGCCTCCTCGTAGCCGGTGGTGCCGTTGATCTGGCCGGCGAAGAACAGGCCTTCGACGGACTTGGTCTCCAGCGTGGTCTTCAGGCCGCGCGGATCGAAGAAGTCGTATTCGATCGCGTAGCCGGCACGGGTGATGTGCGCGCGCTCGAAGCCGCGGATGCTGCGCACCAGTTCGAGCTGCACGTCGAAGGGCAGCGAGGTGGAGATGCCGTTGGGATAGATCTCGACCACGTCCAGCCCCTCGGGCTCGACGAAGATCTGGTGGCTGGCCTTGTCGCCGAAGCGCACCACCTTGTCCTCGATGGACGGGCAGTAGCGCGGGCCGATGCCTTCGATCTGGCCGGTGTAGAGCGGGCTCCGATCGAGCGCGCCGCGGATGATGTCGTGCGTGCGCGCGGTGGTGTGGGTGATCCAGCAGGAGACCTGCGCGGGATGGTCCCCGCGCGAGCCCATGAAGGAGAACACCGGGCGCGGATCGTCGCCGGGCTGCTCCTCCATCATCGAATAGTCGAGCGTGCGGCCGTCGATGCGCGGCGGCGTGCCGGTCTTGAGGCGGTCGACCACGAACGGGCCCTCGCGCAGGCGCTGCGCCAGCGCGACCGCGGGCGGATCGCCCGCACGGCCGGCGGCATACGTCGTCGGGCCCACGTGCACCTTGCCGGCCAGGAACGTGCCTGCGGTGAGCACGACGGCGGGCGCGTGGAAACGCAGGCCGGTCTGGGTGAGCACCGAGCGCACGCGTCCGGCCTCGAAGTCGATGTCGTCGACCGCGGCCTGGAAAACGGTGAGGCCGGGCTGGGATTCGACCGCGCGGCGGATGAAGGCCCGGTACAGCGCGCGGTCGGCCTGGCAGCGCGTGGCGCGCACGGCCGGGCCCTTGCTCGCATTGAGGCGCCGCCACTGGATGCCGGCGGCGTCGGCCGCGCGCGCCATCACGCCGCCGAGCGCGTCGATCTCGCGCACCAGATGCCCCTTGCCGATGCCGCCGATGGCCGGGTTGCAGCTCATCGCGCCGACGGTTTCGATCGAGTGCGTCAGCAGCAGCGTGCGCGCGCCGACGCGTGCGGACGCCAGCGCGGCCTCGGTGCCGGCGTGGCCGCCGCCCACCACGATCACGTCGAAGCGGTAGAAGTCGTTGCTCATCGGGTACTCCATGCTCGGCGGCCGTGCGTCGCCGCGATCTGCGGGCCACGCGGCAGCGGGCGCCATTCTGGCCGCGGATCGTTCCGCGCGCGATCGGGTGGAGGCGGTGGAGGGCCCGGCCAGCGTCGGGCCCGCCGGAAGCGGCCGCGCATTCCCGCCGCGTCAGCCGGTGCCGCATCGCGCCGGGGTTGGCCGCACCGCGTCACCCCCGGCGGCACCGCGTTCAGCGGGCAAACGTGACGCCGTGCCGGGTTTGCCCCGCGCCGGCGCCCGGATCGGCCACTGGCACGCATTCTGCAACCTGGTCCAGTGCACCCAGCGGGGCAGGCGCGATGCGTCGGCCGGTATTGGAACAGGGGCTGGCCATAGCGCCCGCGGGGAAGCACGGAGGGCCGGATGTCGGGGGACGTCCGGCCCTCTTTCTTTATCCGGGCTTTGCCGCGGCGCGGGCGCCGGCCCCCGGCGGGGGGCGGAACAGGGGGGATCCGAGAGTCCCGCCGGGGGCCGACAGTGACGACGACGCGCCGATCACGTCGCAATGCGACGCGATCGGTCAGGCGCTAGCTTGCGGGGCGCGCGCACGCGATTCAAGCACCGGCGTGTGCGGCCCGTCACTCATCCTGCGTATCGCTCGGGCGCCCGCCCTCGCGCGCGCGGCGGATCATCTCGCCCATGCGCGAGCCACGCTCGCCGTCGCCATCGCGCATGCGCGGCTCGCGGGGCGCGACCGGCGTCGCGGGACGCGGGGTCGGCATCGCACTCTCGCCCCCGTCGCGGCGACGGCGCAGCTCGTCGAAGTTGCGCCAGGCTCCGCCATCCGGACGGGTGTCCGGCTCCTGCGGGCGCGGACGGTAGATCGGGCGGTAGTACGGCCGGCCGTAGTACGGGTAGCCCGAGTACGGATGGCCGTAATAGCCATACGGCCAGCCATAGCGGAACGAGCCGTAGAAGCCCGGCCGGTACGGCCCGTAGTACGGATAGCCGCCCGGGTAGACGCCATGGTGGCGGTACTCGACCGAGGGGCGGCCGTAGTAGTAGTCGCCCCGGCCGTCGCGGTAGCCGTAGGGCGCGGTGGTGACGCAGCCGGCCAGCAGGGCCGTGGCGGCGAGCGGAAGCACGAGCTTGCGGAACATGGCGATCCCCCGATGCGGTCGCTGCACTTTCGATGCAGCGGATTGAACTACCCCTTAACTTTTCCGGTGTGACCGCATCGACAGCCTGACCTGTTCAGCCGCGCCGCGGTTGCGGGCGCGCGGGTGGGCTGCCAGCATCGCGCGCCCCCACGCCGGACTTCCCATGGCCCTGCACCAGGCCTCCGGGCGCGCCTCGCTCGGCTTCGCCCTCAGCGCGCTCACCGCCGCCTGCTGGGCGACGCTGCCGGTCGCGCTCAAGCTCACGCTGGCGGTGCTCGACCCGATCACGCTGACCTGGTTCCGCTTCCTCGTCGCCGCGCTGCTCACCGGCGCCTGGCTGGCCCTGCGCGGGCAGCTGGGCGGCTATGGCGCGCTCGGGCGGCGCGGCTGGATGCTGATGGCGGTGGCCGCGGCGATGCTGGTGGGCAACTACGTCTTCTACCTGCTGGGCGTGCAACGGACCACGCCCGGCAATGCGCAGCTGATCATCCAGCTGGCGCCGCTGCTGATGGCGCTGGGCGGCATCTGGGTGTTCGGCGAACGCTTCCGCGCAGCGCAATGGCTGGGCCTGGCGTTGCTGGCCGGGGGCATGGGCCTGTTCTTCTCCGACCAGCTGCGCGCGGCGGTGGACGCGCCGGGCTACGTGCAGGGCTCGCTGCTCGTCGTGCTGGCCGCGGTGGTCTGGGCCGTGTACGCGCTGGCACAGAAGCAGCTGCTGGTGAAGCTGGGCTCGATGCGCATCCTCGTCTTCATCTACGCGGTGGCCGCGCTCGCGCTGTGGCCGTTCGCCACGCCGGCGGCACTGGGCAGGCTCGATGCCGCGCAATGGGCGCTGCTGGCCTTCTGCGCGCTCAACACGGTGGTGGCCTATGGCGCCTTCGCCGAGGCGCTGGCGCACTGGGAGGCCTCGCGCGTGTCGGCGGTGCTGGCCACCACGCCGCTGCTGTGCCTGGCCGCAGTAGCGGCGGTGCATGCGCTGTGGCCGGCGTCGCTCGCGCCCGAGCCCATCGCGCTGGCCGGCTGGATCGGGGCGCTGCTGGTGGTGGCGGGGTCGGCGAGCGTGAGCCTGCTGGGGAAGCGGTGACTGGGGGTCGGGATTCGGGATTCGGGATTGGTGTCCTGTGATTCGCAAAAAGCGGTTCGCGGGGCCGCAGCGGCGCGCAAAGCGCGGGCGGCTGGATGAGTTGGCGTACGCTTCACCCCGCCCTGCGCCCGGTGTCTGTCGATGCGCTCAACGAACCACGAATCACCGATCACGAATCACGGCTTCCCGACTTTCGATGACATCCTCGCCGCCGCCGCGCGCATCGCGCCGCATGCGCACGTCACCCCGGTGCTGCGCTCGCGCTCGCTGGACGCGCTGGCCGGCTGCGAGCTGCACTTCAAGGCCGAGAACCTGCAGCGCGTGGGCGCGTTCAAGTTCCGCGGCGCGGCCAATGCGGTGTTCGGGCTGGACGAGGCCACGGCCGCGCGCGGCGTGGTCACGCAATCTTCCGGCAACCACGGCGCGGCGATCGCGCTGGCCTGCCGCGAGCGCGGCATCCCCGCGCACGTGGTGGTGCCGGCCAACACGCCGAAGGTGAAGCTGGCCGCCATCGCCGCCTTCGGCGCGCGCATCATCCAGTGCGAGCCCACGCTCGCCGCGCGCGACGCCGCCAGCCGCGCGGTGCTGGAGGAGACCGGCGGCGAGCTGGTGCATCCCTACAACGACGCCCGCGTGATCGCCGGCCAGGGCACGGCCACGCTGGAGCTGCTGCACGAGGCGGGGCGCCTGGACGTGGTGATGGCGCCGGTGTCCGGCGGCGGGCTGATGAGCGGTACGGCGCTCGCCGCGCACGGCATCGACCCGACGATCGAGGCCTGGGGCGCCGAGCCCGCACAGGCCGCCGACGCGCATGCCTCGCTCGCGCGCGGCGAGCGCGTCACCGACATGGTCCCCGACACGGTCTGCGACGGCCTGCGCGCGCAGCTGGGCACGCTCACCTTCCCGATCCTGCAGGCGCACTGCGCGGGCATCGGGCTGGCCTCGGAGGCGGAGATCCTCGCCGCGATGCGGCTGGTCTGGGAGCGCCTGAAGGTGGTCGTGGAGCCCTCCGCCGCGGTGCCGCTGGCGGTGGTGCTCAATTCGCGCGAGCGCTTCGCCGGGCGCCGCGTCGGCATCATTCTCTCCGGCGGCAACCTCGACGTCGACGCGCTGATGGGCGCGCGCTGACCGCGCCGGTCAACCGCGCGCCCGCACCCGCGTTATCGTCCACCGCTGCGCCCGCGCCGGGCGAGGGGAACCCGTCATGTCCAAGCCCACCGCCCGCTACCCGGCCGGCCTGCGCCGCCTGCACTGGCTGACCGCCGTGCTCATGCTGCTGGTCTACGTCTTCATCGAGCAGCGCGGGCTGTTCGATCGCGGTACACCGGCGCGCGCGCTGATGATGCAGTCGCACTTCTGGACGGGGCTGCTGATCCTCGCGCTGCTGGCCTGGCGCATCGTGCTGCGCCGGCGCGGCGCGCTCCCGCCGATCACCCCCGCGCTGCCGGCCTGGCAGGCGTGGCCGGCGCGCCTGCTGCACGTCGCGCTGTATGCCTTCATGCTGGCGATGCCCGTGCTGGGCCTGGCGACCGCCTGGGCCGACGACAAGACGCTGCTGCTGCCGTTCACGCAGATCGCGCTGCCTTCGCTGATCGCACCGGACGAGGCGCTGGCGCACCGCCTCGAGGACCTGCACGGCAGCCTCGGCGAGGCCGGCTACTGGCTGATCGGCCTGCACGTGCTGGCCGCGCTCTACCACCACCTGGTGCGGCGCGACGACACCCTGCGCCCGCATGCTCTGACCGCGCGCGAGTCCCCGCCCTCCATGCAGCGCCCCGCCCTGCGCCTGTCGCGCCCCGTGGCAGGCATCGCCCTGCTCGCGCTGGTGCTCGCGCTGGCCTTCCTCGGCAGCCGCGGCATCTGGGACCCGGACGAGGGGCGCTACACCAACGTCGCGCTCAACATGCTCGACAGCGGCGACTGGCTCAATCCGCGCCGCTCGCACGAGGTCGGCCACTGGACCAAGCCGCCGCTGACCTACTGGGCCATCGCCGCCAGCGTGGCCGCCTTCGGCGAGACCCCATTCGCCGCGCGCCTGCCGGCGGCGCTGTCCTACCTGCTCTGCGTGCTGCTCGCCTGGCGCGTGGCGCGGCGCCTGGCGCCCGGCGCGCAGGCGCATGCCGCCGCGATGTACGCCACGATGCTGCTGCCCTTCGGCGCCGCGCAGCTGATCACCACCGACTACCTGCTCGCGGCCTGGTCGACGCTGGCGATGGCGGCCTTCGTAGAGGCGCGCTTCGGCGACGCGCGCCGCCCGGCGGCGTGGATCGCGCTCATGTGGCTGGCGCTGGGGCTGGCCTTCCTCACCAAGGGCCCGCCCGGGCTGCTGCCCCTGCTGCCCATCGTCGCCTTCGACCTGGCCATGCCGCAGCGCCGGCGCCACCGCCTGCTCGACTGGGGCGGGCTGTTGCTGTTCGTGCTGGTCGCCCTGCCCTGGTACGTGGCGGTGATCCGCGGCAATCCGGGGCTGCTGCAGTACTTCCTCGGCGACGAAGTGGTGGGGCGCATCGCCAGCAACGAGTTCAACCGCCACGGCGAGTGGTACGGCTGGCTGGCGATCTACGCGCCCACGCTGCTGATCGGCACGCTGCCCTGGACCGCCGCGCTGCTGCGCTGGGCGCGCGCGCTGCCGGCGCGGGCGCGCAGGTGGTGGCGCGACGCCGATGCGCGCAGCGCCGACCGCGCCGAACTGCTGCTGGCGCTGTGGTTGCTGCTGCCGCTGCTGGTGTTCTGCCTCTCGCGCTCGCGGCTGCCGCTGTACGTGCTGCCCCTGTTCTCCCCGCTGGCGCTGCTGGCGGCGCTGCAGTACGCGCGGGAGGGCCGCGCGCTGCCGCGCTGGCCGTGGTTCGCGGCCTGGGCGGCGCTGCTGCTGGCGCTCAAGCTCGCCAGCGCGGCCTGGCCCACGCACAAGAACGCCGCCGACTGGGCGCGCGAGATCCGTGCGCGTGCGCAGGGCCCGGTGAGCGAGGTGATCTTCGTCGAGGACATGGCGCGCTACGGCCTGCACCTGCACCTGGGGCGCGGCGTGCAGATCGAGAAGATCGCGCTCGACCCCGAGCCGCAGGCGCGCTTCAACCCCGACTGGGACGAGAGCGTGGCCAGCGAGCTGGCCGAGCACGAGCCGGACACGCTGTGGATCACCAAGCAGGCCGAATGGCCGCGGGTGCGCGCGCGCATCGAGGCGCTGGGCTATGCGGTGACGCCGCTGGGCGCGCCCTACCAGGGGCGCGTGCTGTTCCGCATCGCGCCGGTCACGCCGGCGCCCGCGCCGCGCGCGCCGCCACCCAGCTGAAGGCGACGATCCCCGCGATCACCACGCCCGCGCCCACCGCGGCGATGCCCTGCGGCCAGGCCTCGCCCAGCCACAGCACGCCCAGCAGCGTGGCGAACAGGATCTCCGCGGCCTGCATGGCCTCGGCCGCGGCCAGCGCGACCGGGTCGCGGCGCACCAGCCCGGTGGCCCGGAAGAACAGCACGGTGGCGATCACGCCCGCGCCCAGCGCGACCCCGGCAGCCAGCCCCACCTGCGCCGGCGTGGGCAGGCCCGCCCGCCCATACGCGAAGGCCGCGACCGCCAGCCAGGCCGGCAGGCTGGCCAGCGTCAGGCCGAACACGCGCTGGGTGGCGTCGAGCTCGATGCCGGCCCGCTCCAGGTGCAGCAGCAGGCCGCGGTTGCCCACCGGATAGGCGAAGGCCGCTACCGCCACCAGCGCCAGCGCCCACCAGCCCGCGGCGTCGAGCCGGCCCTCGGCATGCCCGACCTGCATCAGCAGCACGCCCGCGAGCACCACCAGCCCCACCGCCAGCGCCGCGCGCGGAATGCGCGCGCGCGCGTCGCGGTAGAGGAAGGGCGAGGCCAGCATGCCGGCCACCACGGTGAGCTGGAACGAGCCGGCCACCAGCCACGATGGCCCGCTGGCCGCCGCCGCGCTCAGGCAGAGGTAGAACAGCACGAAGCCGATGCCGCTCCAGAGCAGCCACGCGCCCGGGTGCGCACGCATCGCCGCCAGCACCGGCACCAGGCGGCCGCCCCGCATCAGCGGCAGCATCAGCGGCAGGGTGATCAGGTAGCGCAGCGACGCCGTCCAGGCCCAGTGCGCGCCGTCCACCGCGGCGGCGCGGTTGAGCACGTAGGTGGACGTGAAGAACAGCGCCGACAGCAACGCGATCGCCACCGCCGCCAGCGCCGTGCGCGACGCGCTCACGGCCGCCGCCGGATCGGGATCTGCGAGACCGGCACGCGCACCTCGTCGACGCCGCCCATGCGGATCGGCGCGCCGGGCGCCGGGCCCCAGGCCTGGGCGTAGATCACTTCCCAGGTCACCGGCAGCCGGCCGTCGGCGCCGCGCATGGCCTCGTAGGCCGCGCTCGCCCGCGCGAAGCGCGCGCGCCCGGTGAGCGCGCGGCGGCGCGTGCTGGCCGCGTTGGTCGCGCCCAGCAGGCGCAGGCCGCGCATCACCGAGGCCAGGTCGGGATGGCTCTCGCGGAAGACGTCGCGCTCCAGCACCGGATCGCGGAAGCCGGCGGCGACCAGCGCATCGCCGAAGCCGGCGATGTCGATGAAGGGGCTGACGTGCGGCGCCTCGTCGGCCTGCGCGAAGGCCTCGCGCAGCTCCACCAGCGTCTGCGCGCCGAAGGTCGACACGAGCAGCAGGCCGTCGGGCTTGAGCACGCGGCGGAAGCCGGCGAACACCGCGGGCAGGTCGTCGATCCACTGCAGGCAGAGGTTGGAGAACAGCACGTCCACGCTGCCCTCGCGCAGCGGCAGGGCCGCGGCGTCGGCGCAGACGATGGCCGGGCGGCGGGCGAAGTCGAGCAGGCCGCGGCGCGTGCCGAGGCGGCGCCGCGCCTCCTGCGCCATGCCGGGCGCGAGGTCCAGCCCGACCACCCGCGCCTTCGGCCAGCGCGCCTGCAGCAGCGCGGTGCCGTGGCCGGTGCCGCAGCCCACGTCGAGCACCACCTGCGGCGTACGTGCGCCGAGCGCCTTGTCCTCGTAGTAGCCCAGCGACTCGGCCAGGCGCTCGCCGACCTCGCGCTGCAGCGCGGCGGCCTCGTCGTAATGCGTGGCCGCGCGCGAGAAGGCGCGGCCGACCTGGCGGTGGTCGAACAGCCCGCTCACCGGATCACCACCGCGCGCCGCGGCGCCAAGCCCTGGCGATCGACGTGGTGGGGCGCGGGCCGCGCTCGCGGGGCGCACGTGGCCGCGGCATCGGCCACGCGGCCGCCGGCGGCGCGACCGGTCCC
>NZ_SKFB01000007.1:0-141513 GCF_004344885.1 Lysobacter sp. N42 | reverse complement strand
GGCCACGACGGCCGCCGCCGCGCCCGTGCTGGCGCCGAACAGGCCCAGCGGAAGCCGCGCGGTGTCGCGGTCGGCGCGCGCCCAGTCGATGGCCGCGCGCAGGCGGCGGGCGAGGAGCGCGATGTCGAAGCGCGAGGCCACGTCGGCATCCTCGTCCGCAGTCAGCAGGTCCAGCAGCAAGGTGGCGATGCCGCGGCGCTGCAGCACCGCCGCGACCGCACGGTTGCGCGTGCTGTGGCGGCTGCTGCCGCTGCCGTGGGCGAAGATCACCAGGCCGCGCGGGTCCGGGGGCATGTCGAGCTCGGCCGGCAGCAGGACGTCATCGGCGGGAATGCGCACCTCGCGCTGGACGACGGCTTCGTCCGGGTCGCGCCGCGCCAGCGCGCGCTCGACCTCCTCGTCGGTTACCTGGTCGAACCCCAGGTAGTACAGGCCGACGGCCCGGAACGGGGACGGCGTGGCCAGGCAGACGACCTCGTCGGCCAGTGCGGCCGCCTGCCGCACGGCCGCCGGCGAGCCGACCGGTACCGCGCACACCAGCCTGCGGGGCCGGCCGGCACGCACCGCGCGCAGCGCGGCCGCCATCGTGGCGCCGGTCGCCAGGCCGTCGTCGACCACGATGACGACCCGGCCTTCCACCGGCCGCGGCGGACGGCCACGGCCGAACCGCCGGCGCTGCTCCTCGAGCCGGCGCATCTGCGCGGCCACTTCGCCGGCGAGGTAGGCATCGTCCACGTCCACGTAGGCGGCCCCCTCGGCAAGATGCACCTGGCGCTGCTCGTCGACCGCACCGATGGCCAGTTCCGGGTTGCCGGGCGCGCGCAACTTGCGGACCAGCACGACGTCCAGGTCGCCTTCCAGGGCGTCGGCGATCACCCGGGCCATGGGCACCGCACCACGCGGAATCGCCAGCACCAGCGGTCGCTGGCCCCTGTACTTCGCCAGCACCAGGCCGAGTCGCCGGCCCGCGTCCTCGCGATCGATGAAGGGCAATGGGGTCATGGCCGCACCTCCTGTCAGCTTGCAGGGTGGTGCAGCGCCGCGTCGCCACCTTGATGGCGGTCAATGTCCGGGTGACGGACATGCGCCGCCGCAGGTGCGAGGCGGTGCCGGCCGGCTTGTTGACCGGCATCAACATCCGCGCGCCGGCGGCGCCGAACGTAAAGGGGCCCGCCGCTGCAGGCACCGCGCACGCGCGGGATCGCGGTGGGCGGCGCCCCGGTTGAGCAGGATCGACACCGTGCCGCTCTGCGGCCTCGCAGCGGCACGGAGCGGCGCGCGGGGACGCTCGCGTCCGCCCCGCGCGCCGGCCCTCAGGTCACCGCATCGGAAGGTCGCCGCGGAACGCCGGAAGCGTGCCGCTGCAGCAACGGAAGCAGTTCGTCGAAGGGCATCGGCCGACCCAGCAGGTAGCCCTGCACCTCGTCGATGCGCCGCATCCGCAGCCAGTCCAGCTGCAGCTCGGTCTCCACGCCCTCGGCCACGGTGCGGATGTCGAGCGCATGCGCCAGGCCGATGATGGAATTGCAGATGGCGGCATCGTCCTCGTCCACGCCCAGGTCGCGCACGAAGGAACGGTCGATCTTGAGCCGGTCGATGGGGAAGCGCTTGAGATAGGCCAGGGACGAGTAGCCCGTGCCGAAGTCGTCCACCGAGAACGTCACGCCCAGCGCGGTGATCTGCCGCATCAGTTCGATGGCGCGCTCGGGGTCGGTCATCAGCAGGCCCTCGGTGATCTCCAGTTCGAGCACCTCGGCCGGCACGGCATGTTCCTCGATCGCCTCGCGCACGTGCCAGACGAGCTCGTCGTTGAACTGGGCCGGCGAGACGTTGACGGCGATGCGCAGATGGCCCAGCCCGGCCTCCACCAGCCGGCGGTAGTGCCTGCCGGCCTGGTGCAACACGCGGCGACCGACATCCACGATGAGCCCGCTTTCCTCGCAGACGGCGATGAACTCCCCCGGCAGGAGCATGCCCCGCTCGGGGTGCTGCCAGCGCAGCAGCGTCTCCAGCGCCACGGGGCGCTCGTCGCGGTCGAACAGCGGCTGGAACACCGGGACAAACTCGTCGCGCTCGATGGCCTGGCGAAGCTGGCCGACCAGCAGCAACCGCCGCGACATCCCGTCGACGAACTCGCGGTGGAAGGGCACGGCACGGTTCCGCCCCTGGCGCTTGGCCTGGTACATGGCGAGGTCGCCGTGCTTGAGCAGCGTTTCGACGTCGTCGCCGGCATCGGGGAAACGACACCAGCCGATGCTGGCGGTGATCGTGTGCTGGGAGTCGCCGACGGGCATCGGCCGCGCCAGCTCGGCCGTCAGACGCGCGATCACGTCCTGGACGTCGTGCTCGCCGACGACCTCGGCCAGCACCACGACGAACTCGTCGCCACCGAAGCGCGCGACCGTGTCGGTTCCGCGCGCCACGCCGGCCAGGCGCGCGGCCACCTCGCGCAGCACGCTGTCGCCGGCGCTGTGGCCGAGCGAGTCGTTGACCAGCTTGAAGTCGTCGAGGTCGATGAAGATCAGCGCACCCTCGCGGCCGTAGCGCCGCGCGCTGGCAAGGGCCTGCTGCAGGCGGTCCTGCAGCAGCTGGCGGTTGGGCAGCCCGGTCAGCTCGTCGTGCGTGGCGCGCCAGGCGAGCTCGTCCTCGTAGTTCTTGCGCTCGCTCACGTCCAGCATGCCGCCGACCAGCCGGATCGCGCGTCCGGTGGCATCGCGCAGCACGAAGCCGCGGTCGAGCACCGAGGCGAAGCTGCCGTCGCCGCGCTGGTAACGGTACTGCTCCTGCCATTCGCCCTCGCTGCCGGCGAGCGCCGCCTGCAGGCTGGCGCTCACGCGCTCCCGGTCCTCGGGGTGGATGCGCATCGACCAGTCCACGAGTTCCACGTCCTCGTCCGTGGCATAGCCGAAGCGCGTGTAGTAGCTCTCGCTCCACCACAGGCGGTCGGCGACCACGTCGTAGTCGTAGACCGCGTCACTGGTGGCGCGCGCGACCAGCTGGAACCTCTGCTCGGCCTGCTCGCGCTCGGTGACGTCCTGCGCGGCGACCAGCCTCGCGTTGCGTCCGTCGAAATCGATGTCGTGGCTGAACACCTGCATCCGCATCACGCGGCCGTCCTTGTGCAGGTGGGTCCAGACGCGGCCCTGTTGTGCACCGCGCGTGGAGACGCGCGCCGCCTCGCGCATGGCCTCGAACTCGTCCGGCGGCCGGATCGCCAGCATGCTGCGGCCCTCGAGCTCGGAACGCGAATAGCCGTAGCGCGCCACCATGGCGTCGTTGACCGCGACGATTTCCAGCGTCTCCCGGTCGAAGACCCACATCGGCAGCGGGTTGTGCTCGAACAGGAAGCGGTAGTCGGCTTCGGCGCGCAGCGCACGCTCGCGTGCCTGCACCAGCTCGGTGACGTCCTGCAGCACGCCGCGCACGAGGGAGCGCCCCTGCCCGTCCACCGCGCGCGCGCCGCGCGCGAACACGTGCACGAGCCGGCCATCGCCATGCAGTACACGGAACTGGATCTCCACCGGCGCATCCGCTTCGGTCGACCCGGCGATGGCCGACTGCACGCGTTCGCGATCCTCCGGATGCACGCGCGCGATGATGTCGGCCAGTCGCACCGAGCTCACCTCGGGATCCAGGCCGCAGATGCGCGCGGCCTGGCCGGAGATGGTCACGGTGTCCGCGCCCGGTATCCAGTCGTAGCTGCCAAGCCGCGCGAGCGCATGGGCCTGCCGGAGACGCTCGTCCGAATCGCTCAGTGCATCCAGGGCCAGCCGGATCCGGCCGATCAGCCGCGACTGCGCGGCCTGCGCGCGGTCGAAGCGATGCACCAGCCAGCCCCACGCGGCGGCCAGCGCCATCACGATGCCGAGGATCAATCCGGCCGGCCGGGCCCAGGCAGTCCACAGCGACCCCCGCTCGGTGCCCACCAGCAGCGTCATCGGCATCGAGCCCAGGCGGCGGAACATGTACACGCGGTCGATGCCGTCCACGACGCTGGACCCGGCATAGGTGCCCTCGCGGCGTTGGCGGTTGGCGGGCGCGAAGAGGCCGGAGCCCGGGATGCGGCGGCCGACGTGGCGGGCCGGGTCCACCGACCTGGCCAGCAGCGTGCCGTCGTCGTGCACGATGCTCACGAAGTCGTGCCGGCCCAGCCTGAAGCGCTGTACGACGTCGGCGAACAGGTCCACGTCCACCAGCGTGCGTGCGACGCGCCCACCCTCGTGGCGGCTCGCCGGCAGGTACCAGGTACCCGCACGGCGGACGGGTGCGCCTGCCTGCAGTCCGTCCCGCCCGGCCGCGGCCGGCGCGGCCGGGACGACGCTCGTGCCGTGCATCGGGATGATCCAGCCGGCCTGGCGCGAGCGACCGCCCGCCACCGTCGAGAGCTGGCGATCGAGCAGGTACAGGCGATCCTCGAGCTGCCGCTCGACGGCATCGAGCACCAGTCGCTGGCGGATCGTGCGCTGCTCGACCAGATGGCGGTACTCGCCGGCGGCCAGCCACAGGCCCACCAGCGGCAGCGAGGCCGCCAGCGTCCAGCCCAGGGCGAGGAGCCAGCGACGTGGCAGGCCACGGGGTGCCGGACTGGCTACGGCCGGGTCGGGGAATCGCGATGGCACCATCCGGTCAGCTCACTCCGCCGGCGCTCCGCGCCGCCCTGGCAGCAGTCTGCATTGTTAACGGTCGCGACCGCCGGGCCTGAAGTCACGATCCGGACCCCATTGCCCCGCTACGCGGCCGGCGCGGGCTCGGCGGCTGCCGTCGCCCGGTGGATGCCGACCATGGACCGGCCCGACGGGTCGGCCGCGGCCGCGAACGCCGCATCCCAGGCAATGGCCGCCGGCGAGGAGCAGGCGATCGACTTGCCGCCGGGCACGGTGCGGGCACAGGCCTCGCCGGGGAAGTGGCGCTCGAACAGGCGCCGGTAGAGGAAGGCCTCCTTGCTCTGCGGCGGGCTGATCGGGAAGCGCTCGGCCGCTTCGGCGAAGTCCGCGTCGCTCACCTCCGCCTCGGCATGCGCCTTGAGCGCGTCGATCCAGCCGTAGCCGACCCCATCGCTGAACTGCTCCTTCTGCCGCCAGAGGATCGAATCGGGCAACCAGCCGGCAAAGGCCTCGCGCAGCACGGCCTTCTCGATGCGGCCCTGCCCCGCCATCTTGGCCTGTGCGTCCATGCGCATGGCGACGTCGAGGAACTCGGTGTCGAGGAAGGGCACGCGCGCCTCCACGCCCCAGGCCATCATCGACTTGTTCGCCCGCAGGCAGTCGTACTGGTGCAGGGCGTCGAGCTTGCGCACCGTCTCGGCATGGAACTCGCGCGCGTCGGGCGCCTTGTGGAAGTAGAGGTAGCCGCCGAAGACCTCGTCGGACCCTTCTCCCGACAGCACCATCTTCACGCCCATGGCGCGGATGCGCCGCGCCAGCAGGAACATCGGCGTCGACGCCCGGATCGTGGTGACGTCGAAGGTCTCGATGTGGCGGATGACTTCCGACAGCGCGTCCAGCCCTTCCTCGATGGTGTAGCGGAAGCCGTGGTGCACGGTGCCGATGGCCTGCGCTGCCACCTCGGCCGCCGCGAGGTCGGGCGAGCCTTCCAGGCCGATGGCGAACGAGTGCAGGCGCGGCCACCAGGCCTCGCTGCGGTCGCCGTCCTCCACGCGCCGACGCGCATAGCGCGCCGCGACGGCCGCCACCAGGGAGGAGTCCAGTCCGCCCGACAGCAGCACGCCGTAGGGCACGTCGCTCATCAGCTGGCGATGCACCGCGCGCTCGAAGGCGTCACGCAGCTCGTCCGGCGTGACGCGCACGCCGCGCGTGGCCTCGTAATCCCGCCAGGCGCGGTGGTGGTAGCGCACCGGTTCGCCGCGCGCGCTGTCGAAGTAGTGGCCGGGCGGGAACGGCGCGACGTCCGCGCAGAGCCGCGCGATCGCCTTCATCTCCGAGGCCACCCATGTGCGGCCGTCGGCATCGTGGCCCCAGTACAGCGGGCAGACGCCGATGGGGTCGCGCGCGATCAGGAAGCGGCCGCGTTCGGCGTCCCACAGCGCGAAGGCGAAGATGCCGTTGAGGCGGTCAAGCCATGCACCGATGTCGGGCTCCTCGCGGTAGAGCGCGTTGATCACCTCGCAGTCGGACTCGGACTGGAAGGCATAGGGCAGGCGCAGTTCGGCGCGCAGCTCGCGGTGGTTGTAGATCTCGCCGTTCACCGCGAGCACCAGCCTGCCATCGTCGGACTTCAGCGGCTGGGCACCACCGAGGGGGTCGACGATGGCCAGGCGTTCGTGCACCAGCAGCGCCGCGGGCTCGGCATGCACGCCGCTCCAGTCGGGGCCGCGGTGGCGCTGCCGGGCCGACATGGAGAGCGCGAGCGGCCGCAGCGGGCGCAGGTCGGCGCCGGGGCGGAGGTCGAAGGCGGTGAGGATGGAGCACATGGGGCGGGTCCTTGCGTCGTGGGGGAGGCGGAAAACGACGAAGCCCGCGCTTTTCGGCGCGGGCTTCGTGGTCGATGAGCGGTCTGTACTGCGCGCGCTAATCGCCGGCCCGCGGGAGGCTGGCGTTATTGCGATTGTTGTTGGCGCGCGCGGCCGGCTGCCCGGTGCGGGCAGGCTGCAGGTCGAGGGCGCGGCGCGAGGTCATGGGCCGATCCTGCCCGTCACGGCGCCCGCGCGCAATTCGCCGCGGGCGCCGTTCGTCGGCTCACTGCATCGAGTGCAGGCCGATCAGGTTTCCCTCGGTGTCCTTCGCGAGAACGATGTGGCCGTACTCGCCGATCGACATCTTCGGCCGCACCACCGTGCCCCCGGCCGCTTCCACGCGCGCGGCTTCCACCGCGCAGTCGTCGCAGCTGAAGTAGACCAGCGTGCCGCCCACGCCCGGTGGCATGTCTGCGAACTTGACCAGCGCACCGGCCGCGCCCCAGGTTTCCTGCGACATGTCGAAGGCGTACATGTCCAGCCCGTCCGGGGCGAGCTTCTGCAGCTGCGTCTGGAATACCTGTTCGTAGAACGCGCGTGCGCGTTCCATGTCATCGACGTAGATCTCGAACCAGCCGACGGGGTTGGGCTTCATGACGATGCTCCCTGGAAGGTGCAGCGATGCTACGTCGGCGCCGCGGCGGACGAAGCGCCGTCAGTCCGCTGTCGCAGCATTGGCCAACCGGTCGGCGACGCGGCGCAGGTCCGCCACCAGCCCCGCATAGGGTTCGTCCCCGGCATCGGCTGCTTGCCGCAGCACCCACGCCGGATGCACCGTCGCGATGAGCGGCACCCCGCGCGGCCCGGCCAGCCAGCGCCCGCGTTCGCGCATGAGGGAAATGCCGCGCCCCGTCAGCGCATTCGCGGCGGTGGCGCCCAGCGCGACGATCGCCAGCGGCCGCAGCATCGACAGTTCGCGCTCCAGCCACGGTCGGCAGGCGCGCTGCTCGCTGGCGCCGGCCCGCACGTGGATGCGCCGCCTGCCGCGCTGCTCGAACCTGAAGTGCTTGACGGCATTGGTGACGTAGCAGTCGGCGCGGTCGACGCCGGCTTCGGCGAGCGCACGGTCGAACAGCCGGCCGGCCGGGCCGGTGAACGGGCGGCCGGTGAGGTCCTCCTCGTCGCCCGGCTGCTCGCCGACCACGACGATGCGCGCGTCCGCCCGGCCTTCGCCCGGGACCGCCTGCGTGGCCGGCTCCCACAACGGGCAGGCGCGGCAGGCCCGGATCGCGGCGGCGAGGCCCTCCAGGCCCTCGGTGGCCGGCGCCGGCAGGACCGGCGCGGAGATGCGGCTGCGCGCGGGCCGCGGTGCCCGCTGCACCATGGCCTCCACGCGCGCGCCGGCCTCGCGCATCAGCCGCGGCAGGTCCTGTGCTTCGGGCAGGTGCTTCCAGAAGCGCAGCGGCATCTCCGCGCGCATGGCCTGCGGGTTCAGGCGCGCGGGATTGAACACGCTGGCGTAGTAGCGCCGCCACAGTGCCTCACCCGCATCCTGGTCCGGCACGTCGGCAGGCGAGCCGCCCGGGCCCATCGAGAGTTCGACCCCGTCCCAGCTCGCGCTGCGGTCGGGCGTGACGATCGCCCAACGCATGCCTGCGAAGCGGCGCATGAAGAAGGGCGCGACCAGGTCGAGCACGAAGTGATCGGGTTCGTACCAGGCGACGAAGCTGTTCGCCTCGCCCGGTATTTCCCGGAAGCGCACGAAGGCCCTGGCCTTGTGCGCATCGCGCGTGACGGCCTTCTCGAGCTGGCGCGCGCGGCGCACGTCCGGGTCGGCCGCGAAGTCGAGCAGGCGGCGCTCGCCTTCGGCGATGCGCCAGAGCAGGCGGTAGAGCAACGCGTGGCGGCCGGGCCCGCGGTGCGCGAGCACGTGGCGCGCCAGGTCGAGGATTCCGCGCCCGATACGCGGCGGCTCGCGCCGCGGGGCGGCTTCCGTCACCGGCCGCGCAGCCAGCAGGCCGGCGGCCTCGTCCGCCCAGTCCAGCGCCTCGGGCGGGATACCCGCCACCCACGCGGTGCGCGCCTGCACGCGCCAGGCCTCGAGGTCCCAGGCCGGCTCGACCGTCGCCCGCCACATGTCAGAACAGCGAGGCCTGCACCGGCGGCGCTGCCAACCGCGCGCGCAGGCGGTCGGGACGGTCGAGCAGGCCGCGGGGATGGTGGTCGAGCGCCTGCACCCACGGCAGCACGCGCCTGAGGCTCACGCCGAGCCGCGCCAGGTCGTCCAGCCGCAGGCGCGCGAAGCGGCGCGAGGCCAGCAGGCGCTTGACCGTCTTGGTGCCCAGCCCCGGCACGCGCAGCAGGCGCTCCTTCGGCGCGGTGTTGATGTCCACCGGGAAGGCTTCGGGATTGCGGATGGCCCAGGCCGTCTTCGGGTCGATGTCGAGGTCGAGCATGCCGCCGGCCTCGCGCGGCGCGATCTCGCCCACCTCGAAGCCGTAGAAGCGCATCAGCCAGTCGGCCTGGTAAAGCCGGTGCTCGCGCACCAGCGGCGGCGACTTCGAGGGCAGCGCCACCGACGAATCCGGGATCGGACTGAAAGCCGAGTAGTAGACGCGACGCAGCCGGTAGTTGCCGTAGAGGTTCGCGCTGGTATCGAGGATCGAGCGATCGTCCGCGCCGTCGGCGCCCACGATCATCTGGGTGCTCTGCCCGGCCGGCGCGAACGCGGGCGCGCGCTGCGGAGCCTTGGCCCGCTCCTCCTTCGACTCGTCGATGCGCCAGCGCAACTGGCCCATGGCGCCGCGGATGCTGCCCACCGACTTCTCCGGCGCGAGCGTGGTCAGCGCCACCTCGGTGGGCAGCTCGATGTTGATGGACACGCGGTCGGCATACTTCCCGGCTTGCGCCAGCAGCTCCGGCGAGGCCTCGGGGATGGTCTTGAGGTGGATGCAGCCGCGGAAGCCATGGTCCTCGCGCAGGCTGCGCGCGACCTCCACCAGCTGCTCCATCGTGTGGTCGCCGTTCTTCACGATGCCGCTGGAGAGGAACAGGCCTTCGATGTAGTTGCGTCGGTAGAAGTCGAGCGTGAGGTTCACGACCTCGTCCGTCGTGAACCTCGCGCGGCGCACGTCGCTGCTGCGCCGGTTGATGCAGTAGGCGCAGTCGTAGATGCAGAAGTTCGTCAGCAGGATCTTGAGCAGCGAGACGCAGCGGCCGTCCGGCGTGTACGAGTGGCAGATGCCCATGCCCTCGGTGCTGCCGATGCCGCCGGTACCCAGCGAGTCGCGCCGGGTAGCGCCGCTGGAAGCACAGGACGCGTCGTATTTCGCGGCGTCCGCGAGGATCGACAGCTTCTCGATGACCTGCTTGGCGCCCCTCGCAAGTGCCTGACGCGAAAGGCTATCGGCGGGCCGTCTCAGGCCGTGCGACCGCGGGCCGGCAGGTTCAGTCGTCGAGGTCGGCCAGCAGCGCGAGGTCGTCGCGGAAGCTCCGGTAGGCCTGTTCCCGGCTGCCGCTGTCGCGCTGGCGGAGCACCCAGGACGGATGCACCGTGGCGAAGCCGCGACGCCCGTCCGGCAGTTCCTGCCACTGCCCGCGCGGCCGCATCAGGCCGAACTTCGCGCCGAACACCGCCTTCGCGCCGATCGCACCCAGGGCCACCACGACCCGGGGGCGGATGGCCGCCAGTTCGCGCTCGCGCCAGAGGTGGCAGGCCTTCTGCTCGGCGGGCGTGGGCGACGTGTGGATGCGCGCCTTGCCGCGCGGCTCGAACTTGACGTGCTTGACCGCGTTGGTGAGGTAGAGCCGGTCGCGGTCGATGCCCAGCTCCGCGAGCGCCTGGTCGAGCAGGCGCCCGGCAGGGCCCACGAAGGGCCGGTCGGCGATGTCCTCGCGATCGCCGAGCTGCTCGCCGACCAGGACCACGCGCGCCCTTGCCGGCCCTTCGCCGAAGACCGTCTGCGTGGCCGGCCGCCAGAGGTCGCAGCGCTTGCAGTACGCGGCGGCCTCGCGGATCGCGGCAAGTCCGCTACCCGCCGGCTCGGGCGCGGTGCCTTCGGGCACCTGCGGGATGCGCGTACGCGATGGCCCCCGTGCGCGCAGGGTCGGCTGCGCATCGTCGCGGCCAGCCTGCGCACGCGGCATGTCAGGCCGCCTCGAACAGGCGGCGATAGGTGGGATTGACCATGCCGACCAGCTGCGCCGCCGGCAGTTCCACCGTGTGCATGCCATCGGCGTACGTGCCCACCTGGTAGGGCGGGAAAACGAAGCGCAGCGCGCTGATCTTCCCGTCCGCCGACATCACCGGCTCGAACACGGCGAAGTCGTCGGCGCGGGCCTCGGTGCCTCCGTCGATGAGTGCGACCGCATCACGCACGGCCGCGGCGCGCTCGGCCGGCGGGACCCGGTCGGCATCCATGCGTTGGGCCACGGCATTGCGAAGCTGTTCGCGCACACTCGCCGAGATCGCCTGCCAGCTGTCGTCCTCGGGGAAGAGTTCCGCGGCCGTCAGCAGGCGGTTCTCGGGCGGCAGCCACACCCAGCGCTGGATCATGGGCGTGCCATGGGCGCCGCCGGTGTAGCTGCTGCCGTCGACGGCCAGCACCACCAGCTGCGGCGATTCGTGCTTGAGCTTGAACTCCAGCGACAGCTCGTACGGCGCCCGCGACGGGTCGTTCGCGCGCTGCCGCACCGCGTCCGCCACGTGCTGGCGCGCCTGTTCGGCATACCGCTGCGCGTGCGCGGCAAGGCCGGGATACCTCGCCAGGCCTGGCGGATAGCTGATCCCGACCACGTGCGTGGGCGCGGTTTCCAGCACGTCCTTCAATGCCACCGGCGGCGGCGCAGCGTCCGCGGCGGCGATAGTCCTGGCCGGCGCCGGGCGGGAGGCGTCCCCCGCCCCCTCGCCACAGGCGGCGAGGGCGAACAGGAACACGGCCGCCAGCACCACGCGCTGGGGCCGCGGGGACGGAACGGATTGCGACATCGACAGAGCCCCGGAATACACGCTTGCACACGACGTTAATGCCGCGCGCGTGATGCCGGCATCCACGCGGCGGGCTGCTTGCGGGCTTACCAGTCGGTGCGCGCCGGCAACAGCGCGCGCAGTTCGGCATCGGTGAGGTTGCGCCAGCGGCCGGGCTTGAGGTGCCCCAGCTGCACGCTGCCGATGCGAACGCGTACCAGCGTCTTGACCCGGTAGCCGAAGTGGGCGGCCATCAGGCGGATCTGCCGGTTGAGCCCCTGCACGAGGATGATGCGGAAGCCGTAAGGCCCCAGCTTGCGCACCTTGCAGGGCAGCGTCGTCTGGCCGTGCACCGGCACGCCGCGCGCCATGCCGCGCAGGAATTCCTCGGTCACGGGCTTGTTCACCGCCACCAGGTACTCCTTCTCCAGCTTGTTCTCCGCGCGCAGGATCTCGTTGACGATGTCGCCATTGCTCGTGAGCAGGATCAGCCCCTCGGAGTCCTTGTCGAGGCGGCCGATCGGGAAGATGCGCTGCTCGTGGCCCACGAAGTCGACGATGTTGCCCTTGACGTCGCTCTCGGTGGTCGAGGTCACGCCCACCGGCTTGTGGAGCGCGATGTAGACGTGGCGCCGCTTGCCCGGCGCCGCCTTGCGCACGGCCAGTTTCTGGCCGTCGACCAGCACTTCGTCCCCTTCCGCGAGCTCGGCGCCCACGCGCGCGCGCAGGCCGTTGACGGTCACGCGGCCTTCGGCGATCAGGCGGTCCGCCTCGCGGCGCGAGCAGAAGCCGGTGTCGCTGATGTGCTTGTTGAGGCGCATGGTGGGGTCGGGCCGCGGTGGGGCGCGCATGCTGTCACATGCGCGCCCGCGGCGCAGCGGTGGGCCATTGCGCGCTCAGTGGATCGTGCCGCCCTGGTAATTCGTCGAGCCCAGGATCCCGGCCCCGCCGACCGCGCGCTGCAGGGCGTCGCCGTAGTCCTCGCCTCCGTCTTCCTCGCGCGCCGGCCGACGCCGTTCGAGGCTGGCATCGTTTCCGCCGGCCCCGGGCGCGCCGCCGGCACCCGGGCCGGCGGAGGAAACCCGTCCGCGACCGGCCGCTGCCGTGCCACGCCGGCGCGCCGCCGATGCCGCCCCGCGTGAGGCGCGCGGCTCGCCCGCCGCCACGTCGCCCGGGGCCTGCTGTGCGCCCGGCGTGGGATGCCCCGCGGCGTCGTGCATGGGCACATGCGCGCCCGCCCCATTGCCCGCACCCCGCCCTGCCCCGCGTCCCGGTCCGCCCGCCGTTTTGCGAGGCGCCGCGCCTGCCACGCCGCCCGCGGACTTGCCGCGCGCCCGCGACGTACTGGCAGCCTCGCGCTCCGGCACGCCGGTCGTCGTGCTGCGCATGGATCCGCGGAGTGTCTTCCTCGCCGCATCGCGCGGGCCCGAGGCCTGCCGGGCCGCGCCGCTGTTGCGCTCGGCCGACGACGTCTTCGCCGCCCCGCGCCCGCCCGGAGTACCGGTACGCGCGTTCGTCCCGGCCGCGGCCCTGCCGCGCGCGACGGACCTCGTCTTCTTCGCGGCAGCCTTCCCGGCAACAGGCTCCGCCGTGGACTTCCCGGCCGCGCCGCCGGCCGTGGACCGCTTTGCGGTCTTCGTCGAGGTACGTGCGACCGATGCCGACGCAGCGCCCCGCGCCGTCGCCCCGGACGCAAGCGCGCCACGGGACTTCGACGCAGCCGCGCGGCGCGCACCGGTCGACGTCGCAGTCGTCCCCGTCGCGCGTGCGGGGCGGCTGCCGGACGCCGCGCGAAACGGGGAGGCCGCGCCCGCCCCACCGGTGCGGGCCGCCGTCTTCTTGGCCTCGGCGCCCTTCGCCGCCGTGGTGCGCTGCGAGGTGCCCGACGCGGCACCGGCGCGGCGTGTCGGGGCGCGGCCTGCGCGTGCGGCGGAGGCGTCGGCTACGGGCTGGCGCGCCCCGCCCGTTGCGCCCACCTTCCTCGCCGCCTTCTTCGTGCTCCGCCCCGGGGCAGTGCCGCGGGCCCGTGTGGGCCCCGCCTTCTTGGTCGCCATCCGTCCTCTCCGCATGTGCTCGGGCGTAGCGGTGCCTCGTAGCACCGCACGCATGCAGGACGGGTGATTCCTCAGGCGACGAGGTCGGCGTACTCGCCGTGGCGCTTCACCCAGGCGGCCGCATAGGCGCACAGCGGCCGCACGCGAAGGCCTTCGCGCCGCGCGTGCTCGAAGGCGGCGCGGACGAGGTCCCCGGCGATGCCACGGCCGCCGATCGGCTGCGGCACGCCCGTATGGGTCAGCAGCATGACGTCCCCCTCCAGCTCGTACTCGACTTCGGCTTCGTGGCCATCCACGCGGGTGTGGAAGCGCTGCGCGTCGGTGTCGTGTCGGATGTCCATGGCGGTGTCCCGATGGGGAAAGGCGTCAGGAGACACGCCCGGCGATCCACGCCGGGTGAGCACTCAGAGGAACGACGGCGACGCCAGCTGGCGCAGGAAATGCTGGGCCACCCGCGCGTCCATCAGCAGCATGAACAGCAGGCCGTAGATCGCGCCCGACAGGTGCGCGTTGTGGTTGGTGCCGTCGGCGGCGTTGCGGTCCATCCAGAACGAATACGCCACGTAGCCGATGCCGTAGAGGATGGCCGGGATGGGGATCGGGATGAAGATCAGCATCCACGGGTCCAGCAGGATGGTGGCGAACAGCACGGCCGACACCGCGCCCGACGCGCCCAGGCTGCGGTAGCGCGGGTCGCGGCGATGGCGCAGGTAGGTGGGCAGGATCGCGATCACGATCGCCGACAGGTAGAACAGCACGAAGCCCACCGGGCCGATCAGCCCCGAGATCACGCGCTCGGCCAGCCGGCCGAAGAAGAACAGCGTGATCATGTTGAACAGCAGGTGCTGCCAGTCGGCATGGATGAAGCCGTGCGTGAGCAGGCGGTCCACCTGCCCGCGCCCGACCGCGGGCGGCCACAGGATCAGGCGCTCGAGCAGCCGCGGCCGCTCGAAGGCCAGCCACGAGATGCCGATCGTGGCGGCGATGAGGATGATGGTGAGCATCGGTCAGGCCGCCGCGCGGTAGTGGTCCTGCATGGGGTAGCGACGCGCATAGAGCGCGAATATCCCCGCCACCACGAGCGCGAAGCCGGCGAAGAAGAACATCAGGAAGGCGTTCTCCGACAGGCCCGTCGACGCGATCTGCGCCGATACCGCCTCGTTGCCCAGTGCCGTGTTCGTGAGCAGCACCCACAGGTTGCCGACCGTCACCGACAGCAGCCAGAACGACATGATCGTGCCCTTCATCGGCTGCGGCGCCTGGCTGTAGGCGAACTCCAGGCCCGTGGCCGACACCAGCACCTCGCCGAAGGTCAGAAGCGCGTAGGGCAGCACCTGCCAGGTGATCGACACCGGGTCGCCGCCGTCGATGGCCAGCTGCAGCGCGCCGGCCGCGATCCAGGCCAGGCCCGAGAAGGCGATGCCCCAGCCCATGCGGCGCAGCGCCGTCACCTCGAAGCCCATGCGACGCAGTGCCGGGTACAGCACGAGGTTGTTGAAGGGGATGATCAGCATCACCAGCAGCGGGTTCAGCGCCTGCATCTGCGCGGCCTGGAACCATTCCGGCTTGGTCATCTGCTGGCCCTGCAGCACCCAGGTGGAGGCCTTCTGGTCGAACAGCGACCAGAACGGGGTGACCAGCGCGAACACGATCAGGATGCGCAGCACGGCGCGCACCCCGTCGATCGCCGCATCCGGATGCCGGCCGCGCGCGCGCTCGAGGTTGATCGCCGCGCCCCAGCCACCGAAGGCGATGAGGAACACCAGCGCAAGGCAGAAGGACGAGACGAAGCCCAGCGTGCCGATGAAGGCGAAGGCGACGATGGACAGCACGACGCCGACCAGCGCCAGCGACAGCCCCGCCCCGCCGCCCGGCGCGGTCAGCGCGCTGCGCACGACGTGCATGAAGCCGTTCGGGTCCGGCGGCGTCGGCGCCATGCGCACGTACTTCTTCCGCCCGGCCCAGAAGATGACCAGTGCGATGAACATCAGCAGGCCGGGAATGCCGAAGGCCACCGACGGCCCGTAGTTCTTGAGGAACCAGGGCATCAGCAGCGAGGCGAAGAAGCTGCCGAAGTTGATCGTCCAATAGAAGGCGTCGTAGACGATCTTGGCCTTGGCCTTGTTGGTCTGGTCGAACTGGTCGCCGACGAAGGCCGACACCAGCGGCTTGATGCCGCCCGAGCCAATCGCGATCAGCAGCAGGCCCGCGTAGAAGCCCGTGCGGTTGTCCTCGAAGATCGCCAGGAAGGCATGGCCGATCACGTAGACGACCGACAGCCAGAAGATGGTGTTGTACTTGCCGAAGAAGCGGTCGGAGATCCAGCCACCGATCAGCGGGAAGAAGTACACGCCGATGACGAAGGTGTGGAAGATCTCCTTCGCCAGCCCCTCGCGCTCGGCCAGCGGCGCGTAGGCCAGCATCATGCTGGTGACCAGGAACGGCACCAGGATGTTGCGCATGCCGTAGAAGCTGAAGCGCTCGCACGCCTCGTTGCCGATGATGTACGGGATCTGGCGGGGCATGCGCCCCTGCGAGGCCTGGGCCTCCAACGACTTCGCCATGGATCGGTCCTGCGGAAACGAAGCGCCAAGCCTAACGCAGGGCCGCCCGCTTCCGGCGGGACCCGGCGGGCCGGCCCGCCGCGGGCGGTTCAGCCGGGCGCGTGGCTCAGGTCCATTCCGTCAGCCCTTCACGGGCGTAGAGCTCGGCGAACGAAGGCCGTGCCTTCATGCGCCGGGCCAGTTCGCCCAGGTGCGGCCAGGCATCGCCGGGGCGCGGCATGTTGCGCGACCAGCGCAGCAGCATGGCGAGGTAGAAGTCGGCCACGCTGGGCTCCGCACCCAGCAGGAACGGGCCGTTCACGGCCAGGTGGTCGTCCAGGCGTTGCCAGGCGGCCTCGATGCGCGGGCGCACGCAGTCGCGCGCGAGGTCGGCGTTATCCGGGCCCGCCACTTCGTGCGGATACCACCAGATGCGGAACAGGGGCTGCACCGCGTTCGCCAGGTGGAACATCCACTGGTGGTAGGCGGCGCGCCCGGGCGCGTGCTGCGCCGGGGCGAGGCGCCCGGCGCGGTCGGCCAGCGTCATCGCGATGGCCGCGGCCTCGATGCGCACCGTCCCGTCGTCCTCGACGAACGCGGGCACCACGCCGTGCGGGTTGATCGCGAGGTACTCCGGGCGCTTCTGCTCGCCGGCCTGCATGTCGACCCTGCTCAACGAATGCGGCAGGCCGAGCTCGATCAGCAACCAGTGCACCAGCAGGCTGGCGGCGCCGGGCGAGTAGTAGAGCGTGGACATGGACGACTCCGGTGCGCGACGCACGGATGATCGCATGGCATCGGCCGGCTACCATCGCGCGTTTCCGACCCGAAGGCCGACCATGCGCACGACGCTCCTCGCCGCCCTTCTCGCCCTGGCGCCCGCCGCGCTCGCGCAGTCGCCGCTGGCCACCGTCGCCGAGCGCAGCGGCTTTTCGCGCACGGGCCGCTACGAGGAAGTGATCGCACTCTGCGAGGCTTTCGCCAGGGCGCATGCGGACCGCGTGCGCTGCGAGAGCTTCGGCACCACGCCGGAAGGCCGCCCCATGAAGCTGCTGGTCGCCACGGCCACCGGCGCGTTCACCCCCGAGGCCGCGCGCGAACGCGGCATCCCGGTGACCCTGATGCAGGGCGGCATCCATGCCGGCGAGATCGACGGCAAGGACGCAGGCTTCCTCGCCCTTCGCGAGCTGCTGGAGGACGGCGCCGCCAGGGGTGCGCTCGCCAGGCAGGTCTTCGTCTTCGTGCCGGTGTTCAACGTGGACGGCCACGAGCGCTTCCGCGCCTGGAACCGCCCGAACCAGCGCGGACCGGAGGAGATGGGCTTTCGCGTGACCGCGCAGAACCTCAACCTCAACCGCGACTACATGAAGGCCGACGCGCCCGAGATGCGCGCGATGCTGGCCCTGCTGCAGCGCTGGGATCCGCTGGTCTACGTGGATCTGCACGTGACCGACGGGGCGAAGTTCGAGCACGACGTCTCCATCCAGGTCGAACCGGTCAACGGCGGCGACGAGCCGCTGCGCGCGGCCGGCCTGGCCCTGCGCAGCGGCACGATCGAGCGGCTCGCGAAACACGGCTCGCTGCCGCTGCCGTTCTATCCCTCGTTCGTGGTCAACGACGACCCCGCCTCCGGCTTCGTGGACGGCGTGGCGACACCGCGCTTCTCGCACGGCTACGCGATGCTGCGCAACCGCCTGGGCATGCTGGTCGAGACCCACTCCTGGCGCCCGTATCCGCACCGGGTGCGGGTGACGCGCAACACGATCCTCGCGGTGCTCGAGCAGGTCGCGCGTGACGGCCGGCGCTGGCAGGCACTGGCCGCTGCGGCCGATGCCCGCGCCCGCGCGCTGGGCGGCACACAGGTCGCGCTCGACTACCAGGCCACCGAGGCCGTGCGCAGCATCCGGTTCCGCGGCTATGCCTACACGCGCGCGCCGTCGGAGGTTTCGGGCGCGCTGATGACGCGCTACGACGAAACCCGCCCGCAGGTCTGGACCGTGCCACTGCGCGACGTGATCGTGCCGCGTACGCTCGTCACCGCGCCGCGCGCCGGCTATGTCGTCCCCGCGGCCTGGGCCGAGCGGGTGGCGGCCAAGCTCGATGCGCACGGCGTGCGCTACGAGCGCCTGGCCACGCCGGTTGCCGATGTGGACGCCGAGGCCTGGCGCGCCCGCACGATGCGGTTCACCGGCGAGTCCTTCGAGGGCCGCCAGCGGCTGACGCTGGACGGCGCGTGGACGCGCGAGCGTCATTCGCTGGGCGCGGGCGCGCTGTACGTGCCGATCGCGCAGGATCTCTCCCGCGTAGCGATCGGCCTGCTGGAGCCGAACGCTCCGGACGCGCTGGCCGGCTGGGGCCTGTTCAACGCGGCCTTCGAGCGCAAGGAGTACATGGAGGACTACGTCGCCGAGGAGGAGGCCGAGAAGATGCTCGTCGCCGATCCCGCCCTGCGCGCCGAGTTCGAACGCCGCCTGCGCGAGGACGCGGCCTTCGCGAAGGATCCGCAGGCGCGGCTGGAGTTCTTCTACCGCCGCCATGCCGCCTGGGACGAGCGCTACGGCCTGTACCCGGTGCTGCGCGTGGACCGGGACCCGCGCTGACGCCCGCGCCATGGGCGTCGGCGTAGGCTCGCAGCCACGTCGAGGAGGTCGCCATGCGCTTGCCACGCCACGCCCCGTTCGCCATCGCCCTGCTGCTCGCCGGCTGCCAGGCCACCAGCCGTGGCGAGGGCAGCGGCCCGCCGCGGCGCGCGCCGGCCGACCCCGGCGTCGGCACCGCGCAGCCCGCGCGCGATACGGTCATCCTCGGGCAAGCGACCTACCGCGAGCGCGTGAAAATGCCGCCCGGCGCCTCGCTGACCGTCGAGCTGCTGGCGGTCGACACCGCGACGCCGCGGGTACTCGCCACCGCGAAGTGGCCCGACGTGGCCGGCCCGCCGATCCCGTTCTCCCTGCCCTATGACGGCGCGCGCGTGCCAGCCGCCGGCCGCTACGCCCTGCAGGCCGAGCTGGTCGGCCCCGACGGCGAGCGCTGGTTCGCGACCCCCGCCCCCGTACCGGTCGTGCCCGGCGAAGGCCGGCCCGTGAAGCTGCTGCTCCATCGCGCCAGCGGGCGCATCGCCGCCGTCCCGCCTGATGCGACGCCAGGCAGCGCGCATCACTGGGAATGCGGCGAACTGGGCGTCATGTCGCGCCATCCCGCCGGCGCGGGAACGGTGCGCCTGGACGCCAACGCCCGCAGCTGGACCCTTCCGCTGGCGCGCTCGGCCTCCGGCGCGCGCTATGCCGACGCGGCGGGCAACGAGTTCTGGACCAAGGGCGCAAGCGGGCACTTCACGATCGACGGCGAGCCCGCGCGCGACTGCGTGCAGGCGCGGCAGCCCTCGCCCTGGAACCAGGCGCTGCTGCGCGGCGTGGCCTTCCGCGCGGTGGGCAACGAGCCGGGCTGGTTCGTGGAGGTCGACCGTGGCCCCGACCCACACCTGCGCGCATCGCTGGACTACGGCGAGCGCGAGCTCGATCTGGCCGCAAGGCCGCTGGCATCGGGCTTTTCGGCCCGTGCGGGCGTGGAGGACGTACGTCTCGTCATCGAGCGCCGCACGTGCGTGGACGGCATGAGCGGCCAGCGTTTCGAAGCCACGGCGACGCTGCAGGTGGGCACGCGGCGCTACACAGGCTGCGGCGGCTGGCTGGGCGAGTGACGCATCGCCAGGATGCAACTCGCGCGTCGATGCGCTTGCGTCGTGGGGAAATCGAAGATCCTCGAGCCACCCACAGGCTCCCGCGGCTGCAGCCGGGCAAGGCCGCGGGCCATGCAACGCACGACGGCGAAACGCTGGATGGAGCCATCGAAGGCCGCCGCCGGGAAGCCGTCCGCGGCACGCATTCCGCCGTTGCGATGGTCGATGCCGCATCGAAGGCTACACCGCTCTAGCGCAGGCCCAGCAGGCGCTCCAGCTCGAACGCGTCAGGGTAGGCATGGCCGAGCGCGGTGTTGTCCAGGATGACCCAGACCTCGCGCCCCTCGCGCCGGGCCTCGCGCATGGCGGTGGCCCAGGCCTGCAGGCGCTCGGGCCCATAGGCGTCGTAGTAGATCTTCGGCGAGCCGTGCAGGCGCCAGTAGGCCACCTCGCCCGCACCGCCCGGCTGCGCCGCGGCGGGAATGCGCGCCGGATCGGCCACGACGCGCCCGATGCGGTGGCGCGCCCACAGCGCATCGACACCCGCGTCGAACCACGTGGCATGCCGCGGCTCGCAGACCACCGGGCCCGGCACGCGCGCGCGAAGGGTCGCGAAGAAGGCGTCGGCGACGTCCGCGTCGAAGGCCAGGCTGGGTGGCAGCTGCACGAGCACGGGCCCCAGCCGGTCACCCAGGCCCTCGACCTGCCCGGCGAACGCGTCGACGATCGCATCCGTGTCGCGCAGGCGCGCCTGGTGCGTGGCCTGCCGCGGGAACTTCACCGCGAAGCGGAATCCGTCGGGCACCGAGTCGGCCCAGCGCGCGTAGGTCCTGCGCTGGTGCGGACGGTAGAAGGAGGAATTGATTTCGACGCAGCCGAGGCGGCGCGCATAACGCGCCAGGTGCGTGCCCTCACCCGGGAAATCGCAGGCATGCACGCTGGGCAGGCCCCAGCCTGCCGTACCGACGCGGAACCCTCGGGCGTTGATCGCCTGCATCGCGGAAGCCTCGACAGTGCCGGGCATCGGCGGCGTGACGTCAGCCTGCCGCACGCAGGGGCCAGCGCGCGACCACGTCGTAGCGCCCGTCGTGGCTGTGCACGAGAACGAAATCCTCGACGGGCCAGGACAACGGCTCCACCGGCACCTCGCGCATGCGGCCGGCCAGCCCGCGCAGCACGGTCACGTGCGGGGAAAACCGCTCGGCGCCGCGGCGCTGGACGCCGGCCTCGTCCAGCGCCTGGCCAAGCGCCGACCACAACGCGTCCAGCCCCGAATTCCCCGAAGGCGCCAGCCAGCCGACCCGGGCGCCGGGAAAGCCGCCTGCACGGTCGATGACGAGATGGAAGCCGCTGCAGTCCACCTGCCCGGCGGCCACCCGGCAGCGCTCGATGAGCGCATCGGGCGGCTCGGGCAGGCTGCCCAAAAAGTGCAGCGTCAGGTGGTACTTGGCCGGATCGATCCGATGGCCCGTGCCCCGGAAGGCCGCCACGCGGTCGGTCGCGCCGCGCATGGCCTCGCGCAGCGCGTCGGCTGGCCAGAGGGCGAAGAACAGGCGATGCGGGTCGCGCGGGCTGGAAACGGAGTCGGGCTGCATGCACGGCACTGTACGCACGGCCGGGTTCGCGCGGCTTCATGCCGCAGCCACGCGGCGGTGGCGAGGATCCCGCCCTACCCGAGCGAGCACCGCCATGGCCAAGAAGACCACGTCGAAAGGAAAGGACGCATCCCCCGCCAAGAAGCTCACGCGCCCCGGCCGCCAGCGCCCGATGGATCCGCAGCCGGAAACGATCCGCGCAAGCTACCGCGGAAGCGGCAAGCTCGAGGGCCGCGTCGCGCTGGTGACCGGCGGCGACAGCGGCATCGGACGCTCGGTGGCCGTGCACTTCGCCCGCGAAGGGGCGGACGTGGCAATCATGTACCTCGACGAGGACGGCGACGCGCGCGACACCGAGCGCATGGTGCAGGCCGAAGGCCGGCGCTGCCTGCTCATCAAGGGCGATGCACGCAGCGAGGCGCATTGCCGGCGCGCCGTGGAGCGGACGGTCCGGCAGCTGGGCGGGCTGAACATCCTCGTCAACAACCTGGCCGACCACGTATCGAAGGATGCGCTCGAGGACATCAGCGCCAGGCAGCTGCGCACGACCTTCGAGAACAACGTCTACCCCTACTTCTTCGTGACGCGCTTCGCGCTCGAGCACATGGGCCCGGGCGACGCGATCATCAACACCGGCTCGGTAACCTCGTTCCGCGGCAGCGAACACCTGCTCGACTACGCGAGCACCAAGGGGGCGATCGAGACCTTCACGTATTCCCTGGCCAAGAACGTGGTCGGGCGCGGCATCCGCGTGAACGGCGTGGCGCCGGGGCCGATCTGGACGCCGCTGATCACCTCCACCTACGACCGCAGGAAACAGAAGGAATTCGGGCGGGACACGCCCATGGGCCGAGCCGGCCAGCCCAGCGAACTCGGCCCGGCGTACGTGTTCCTGGCCAGCGAGGACGCCAGCTACGTCACCGGCCAGTTCATCCACGTCAATGGTGGCGGCTTCATCGGCTGAAATTCACGGCCTCGATACGAGGATGAACGCCCGCGTGGCGGGCCCCGGTCGTACCGGTGGCCTGCACCTGCCGCTCATGCGGGACGCGGGAGCATGCAGACACGGAGGTGGCAATGGCCAGGGCGCACGTGCTCGACGTTTCGCAGGGGACCCCGCGGGTCTCCCCAGCCGCATTGACGCTGGCGACGGTGCAGGCCGCGCGCGGCTTCGGGCTGGCTGCGCGCGACGTGGCCGCGCTGCTGGATACCGAGGCGGTCATCGCGGCCGAGCTCCTGTCGGGCGAGCGCATGCTCACGCCGGACAGCAAGGTGGGCAGCCGCGCCGTGCAGTTCGTGCGCCTGCACCGGGCGCTGGGCGACGTGTTCGGCTCCATCGAGCAGGCCCGGGCCTGGCTGGGGCGCGAGGAACCGGCCCTGGGTGCGCGCCCGGTGGAGCTGCTGCGGCAGGCCGGGGGCCTCGATCGCCTCGTGTCGCACATGGAGGCGCGCTGCAAGGACTGCCTGTGGTGAGCCGCGCTGCGCCGTAGCCGAATCAGGCGTCCAGTTCGGCCCAGCGCGCGTACGCGCCGTCGAGTTCGGCCTGCGCGGCCGCGAGCTCGGCGTTGTGGGCCGTGATGGCGGCGGCATCGCGCGTGTAGAAGGCCGGATCGCCCAGCGCGTCGGTGAGCATCGCGACCCTGGCCTCCAGCGCCTCGATGCGCGCCGGCAACTGCTCGAGTTCCTTCGATTCCCTGTAGCTGAGTTTTCGCCTGGCCGGCGCTGCCGTCGCCGCAGGCGTGGGCGTGGGCGCGCGCGCGGGTACCCGGGTCTCCTCGCGCGGGGCCTCGCGCGGCGCGGGTCGCTGCCGGAGCCAGTCGCTGTAGCCACCCACGTACTCGCCAACACGCCCCTCGCCTTCCATCACCAGCGTGGAGGTCACCACGCCGTCGAGGAAATCGCGATCGTGGCTGACCAGCAGCAGCGTGCCGGCGTAGTCCGCGAGCAGGTCCTCGAGCAGCTCCAGCGTTTCGACGTCGAGGTCGTTGGTCGGCTCGTCCATCACCAGCAGGTTCGAGGGCTGCGCGAACAGGCGCGCCAGCAGCAGGCGGTTGCGCTCGCCGCCGGAGAGCCGCGTGATCGGCGCACGCGCGCGTTCGGGCGTGAACAGGAAGTCCTGCAGGTAGCCGATGACGTGCTTGCGGCTGCCGTTGAGCTCGACGAACTCGCGGCCTTCGGCCACGTTCTCGATCGCGTTCCAGTCCTCGCGCAACGTGGCACGGTACTGGTCGAAATAGGCGATCTGCAGGCCGCTGCCGAGCTTCACCTCGCCGCTGTCGGGCGAGAGCTCGCCCAGCAGCGTCTTGAGCAGGGTGGTCTTGCCCGAGCCGTTGGGGCCGATCAGGCCGATGCGATCGCCACGGAAGATGGTGGTGGAGAAGCCACGCAGCAGTTCGCGGCCGCCGAGCGCGACCGAGACGTCCCGGGCCTCGATCACCTTGCGGCCCGAGGCCTCGGCCTGCGCGGCCTCCATGCGAACCTTGCCGGTCAGTTCGCGGCGCTGCGCGCGCTCCTCGCGCATGGCCTTCAACCGCCGCACGCGGCCCTCGTCGCGGGTGCGGCGCGCCTTGATGCCCTGGCGGATCCAGACCTCCTCCTGCGCGAGCAGCTTGTCGAAACGCGCGTTCTCCTGCGCCTCGGCGTGCAGGCGCTCCTCGCGGCGCCGCAGGTAGTTCTCCCAGTCCCCCGGCCAGCTGGTGAGCGCGCCGCGGTCGATCTCGACGATGCGGGTGGCCAGCGAACGCATGAAGCGGCGATCGTGCGTGATGAATACCAAGGTGCCGCGCCAGGACCTGAGGAAGGCTTCGAGCCAGTCGATGGACTCGATGTCGAGGTGGTTGGTGGGCTCGTCGAGCAGCAGTACGTCCGGCTGCGAGACGAGCGCGCGCGCCAGCATCACGCGGCGCCGCATGCCGCCCGAGAGCTTGGCGAACGGCGCTTCCCCGTCCAGCGAAAGGCGGGTGAGCACTTCCGACACGCGCTGGTCGAGCGACCAGGCATCGGCCGCCTCGATGCGCGCCTGCACCTCGGCGAGCGCCGCGGCGTCGACGACGGCGGCCGCGCTCAGGTGGTGGAAGCGCGCGAGCAGCTCGCCCGCCCCGCCCAGCCCGCCCGCGACCACGTCGAAGACCTGCCCCGCGGTGTCGGCCGGCACCTCCTGCTCCAGCCGGGCGACGCGCACGCCGTCCTCCCGGCGGATCTCGCCGTCGTCGGGCTGCAGCTCGCCCGAGAGCAGCTTGAGCAGCGTGGACTTGCCGGCGCCGTTGCGGCCGATGACGGCGATGCGCTCGCCGGGCTCGATGGACAGCTGGACGCCGTCCAGCAGGAGCGGGCCGCCGACGCTGAAGTCGACCGCCTGGAGGGTGATCAGGGGCATGCCGCCATTCTACGGGCGGCGGCCCGGCTCAACGCGAACGTGCGTCGACCGTCACCGTCACCCATGTCGCAAGCCAGCCACCGCCGGAGGGCCGCGCCTGGATGCGCACCAGATCGCCGGGCTCCAGTTGCGTCGCGCCCACCGGCTGGCCGCGACGGTCGAAGCGCGTGCGCTCGTCGTACCAGACCTGCTCGACGCGGCCCGTGTAGCCGCCCCGCGTGACCTCGATCAGGCGGCGCCGCGGATCCACGTAGCGCACCGCGGCCTCGAAGGAGCCGGCGTCGCCGCCGTAATAGCCGCCCTCGCGCACGTTGTGCGTGACCTCGATGCTGCGGGCCCGGAGCCGGCGGCCGTCATCGACCACGTCGATCCGTACCCGGTCGCCGGGCTCCAGTCCGCCCACGTCCTGCTCGCGCCCCCGGTAGAACAGGCGCGTGCCGCTGTCGACCCAGACTTCGATGCTGGAGCCGTAGGGCCCGTAGCCGCCCTCGCTGGCCAGCCGCAGCCGGCCGCTGGACGGGTCAAAGGCCTGCACGCTGCCGGCAACGACCTGCGAGCCGTAGCCGCGGTCGGGGTAACCGTAGGGATCGCCACCGTAGCCGCGATCCGGGTAACCGTAGGGATCGCCGCCACCGGGGTAGCTGCCCGGGAAACCGGCGCAGCCACCGAGCAGCAGGGCCAGCGGCAGGCCGAGGAGGACGTGCATGCTCCGCCACCGTTGGATCGCCATGGGCCTGCCTCCGTGTCGGAAGCCGGCAGGGTGGCGCACGCGCGGTGAAGCGTCGGTCGTCAGGAGCTGCAGGAGAGCATGGAACAGCCCGCCTTGCGGCGCGCCCAGTCCGGCCGCCGCGCGGCGAAGCGTTCCTGGCCCGGCTGGTCGTCGTAGGGCCGGCGCAATACGTCCATGAGCACATGCAGTTCGGAAAGATCGCCGCTGGTGGCCGCCTCGATGGCCTGCTGGGCGAGGTAGTTGCGCAGCACGTAGCGCGGATTCGCCCGCCGCATGCGCTCGCGGCGCACGTCTGGCGCTTCGGCGTCGGCAGCCAGCCGCGTGGCATAGCGCGCCAGCCATGCCCGCAGCGCCGGCTCGCCCGAGCTGCGCTTGTCCTCGTCGTAGAACGCCCCGGCCAGTGGCGCGATGTCGCCCGAGGCGGGGTCGACGTCGGCCAGCCCGCGGAAGAACAGCGTCATGTCGACCTCCGTCGCGTGCATCCAGGCCTGCAGGTCCTCCATCAGCTGCAGGTCGCCCTCGCGGAACGAGGCGAGGCCGAGCTTGGCGACGGCGTTCTCGCGCTCGACGCGTTCGTAGGTGCCCACGTACCGCGCGAGGCCGTCCTGCAGTGGTTCGACATCGTCGGCCAGGGTGGCGATGGCGCCCGCCAGCCGCCCCAGGTTCCAGTAGGCCACCGCCGCCTGCTGGCCGAAGCGGTAGCGGCGCCGCTGGGCGTCGGTGGTATTGGGCGTCCAGTCCGGGTCGTAGTCGTCGATCCAGCCGTAGGGGCCGTAGTCGATCGTCAGGCCGAGGATGGACATGTTGTCGGTGTTCATCACGCCGTGGACGAAGCCCACGCGCATCCAGTGCCCGATCAACACCGCCGTGCGCTCGCAGACCTCGGCGAACCAGGCGCCGACGGCGTCGGGCGCGGATGCGTCCAGGTGGGGGAAATCGCGGCGGATGCAGAAATCGAACAGGCGGCGCAGGAGGCCGGTGTCGCCTCGCGAGGCCGGCAGCTCGAAATGCCCGAAGCGGATGAACGAAGGCGCGACGCGGCAGACCACCGCGCCCGGCTCCGGCGCGGGATGGCCGTCGTAGAACATGTCGCGCACCACCTGCTCGCCGGTACCCACCAGGCTGAGCGCACGCGTGGTCGGCACGCCGAGATGGTGCATGGCCTCGCTGCACAGGAATTCGCGGATGGACGAGCGCAGCACCGCCCGGCCGTCGGCCGTGCGCGAATACGGCGTGGGCCCGGCCCCCTTGAGCTGCAGCTCCCAGCGTTCGCCGGCGGCGTTCACGACCTCGCCCAGCGTGATCGCCCGCCCGTCGCCCAGCTGCCCCGCCCAGTGGCCGAACTGGTGGCCGCCGTAGTTGCCGGCATAGGGCTGCATGCCGGCGAGCAGGGCGTTGCCGCCGAAGATCGCGGCGAACTCGGGCGTCGCCGCGTCGGCTTCGTCCAGGCCCAGCGCGTCGAGCATCTCGCGCCATACCGCGAGCACGCGCGGCGCGGCCACCGGAGTAGGTTCCACCGCCGACCACAGCGCGCCCTGCACCTGGCACCGCGTGTTGGCGGCCACCGGGTCGCCGGGCAGCTCGCGCACGAAGGCATTGTCGAAACGCAGCGCGCCCAGGCTCATGCGGCGCGTCCTGCAGGACGGAGGGAGAAATGGGGATCGACCATGCGCGGCACGCGGGCGGGCGCGCCAGCGTAGCCGCCAGGACATGAACTCCGCGCCTGCATTCGCGCGGCGCATGAGGGTGCTGCGGGTAGACTGCCGCCCCCGACCGGCCCGCCCGGCGCTGCCAGAGCTCCCCCATGAGCGCCGAAAACGATCCCCAATCCATCGCCTTCACCGACCTGGCGCTGCCCGAGCCGCTGCTGCGCGCGCTGGCCGATGTCGGCTACGAGACCCCCTCGCCCATCCAGGCGGCCACCATCCCGCCGCTGCTGGAAGGCCGCGACCTGATCGGCCAGGCGCAGACCGGTACCGGCAAGACGGCGGCCTTCGCGTTGCCCATCCTGGCGCGCATCGACGCCGGCGTGGCGAGCCCGAAGCCGCAGGCGCTGGTACTCGCGCCCACGCGCGAACTCGCCATCCAGGTGGCCGAAGCCTTCCAGAAGTACGCCCACTACCTGCCCGGCTTCCACGTGCTGCCGATCTACGGCGGCCAGGGCTATGGCACGCAGCTGCACGCCCTGCGCCGTGGCGTGCAGGTCGTCGTCGGCACGCCGGGCCGCGTCATCGACCACCTGCGCCGCGGCACGCTGGACCTCTCCGAACTGCGCTGCCTGGTGCTGGACGAGGCCGACGAGATGCTGCGCATGGGCTTCATCGACGACGTGCAGGCCGTGCTCGACGCCACCCCGCCCACGCGGCAGGTCGCGCTGTTCTCCGCCACGATGCCGCCGCCGATCCGGCGCATCGCGCAGACCTACCTGAAGGAACCTGTCGAGATCGCGATCCGCGCGACCACCACCACGGCCGCCAACATCCGCCAGCGCTACGTGGCCGTGAGCGGCCACCACAAGCTCGACGCGATCACCCGCGTGCTGGAGGCCGAGACCTTCGACGCGATGATCGTGTTCGCGCGCACCAAGATCGCCACCGAGGAGCTCGCCGAGAAGCTGGCCGCCCGCGGCATCGCGGCGGCGGCGCTCAACGGCGACGTGCAGCAGGCCCAGCGCGAGAAGATCGTGCAGCAGCTCAAGGACGGCCGCATCGACGTGCTGGTGGCCACCGACGTGGCCGCGCGCGGGCTGGACGTGGAGCGCATCAGCCACGTCCTCAACTACGACATCCCCTACGACACCGAGAGCTACGTGCACCGCATCGGCCGCACCGGCCGCGCGGGCCGCACGGGCGAGGCCATCCTGTTCGTGACCCCGCGCGAGCGCGGCATGTTGCGCGCCATCGAGCGCGCCACGCGCCAGCCCATCGAGCCGATGGAGCCGCCGAGCATCGAGGCCGTGAACGAGCGCCGGGTCGACCGTTTTCTCTCGCGCATCTCCGAGGCGCTGGAGTCGCCGGACCTGGGCACCTACCGCGAGCTGATCGAACGCTTCGAGCAGGAGCGCAACGTGCCCGCGGTGGAGATCGCCGCCGCCCTGGCGCGCCTGCTGCAGGGCGAGTCGCCGTTGCTGATGGATGCCAGCCACGATCCGCTGCGCGAGGCGCCGCGGCACGCGCGCGACGAGCGCGGCACGCGCGCGCCGCGCGAGCGTGGCGCGTACCCGGACCGCCCGCAGCGCGCGGAGCGGCCCGAGCGTGCACGCTTCGACCGCGAGCCGCGACCACCCCGCCCCGAGCGTACCTACGACCGGCCCGAGCGCGGCGAGCCCCCGGTGCAGGCCGAGCGCAGGACGCACGTCGATGTCGACCGCCCCCATGCCGCCCGGGCCGGCGAACACGGCGAAGCCGGTGCGCGAAGCGACTTCGACCGCAGCGGCCCGCGTTTCGAGCGCGACCGCGCCCCGCGTGACGAGCGCCCCGTGCGCAACGACGCCGAGCGCCTGTTCGACGAACGCCCGCGCGAGCGCGCGCCGCGCCAGGCGCCGGAGGTCGGCATGGAGACCTTCCGTATCGAGGTCGGCCACCAGCACGGGGTGAAGCCGGGCAACATCGTGGGCGCCATCGCGAACGAAGCCGATCTCGAGAGCCGCTACATCGGCCGCATCGACATCCGCGACTCGTACACCCTGATCGATCTGCCCGAGGGGATGCCGCACGAGCTGATGGAGCACCTGAGGCGCGTGCGCGTGGCCGGGCAGCAGCTCAAGATCAGCCGCGATACGGGGGCACCACCCCGGCGCGGCGGGGCCGGCGAAGGCGACCGCCCGCGGCCCGGTGGCCCGCGCCGCGGCGGCCCCGGTGGATTCGGCGGCCGCCCGCCCCGCCGCGAGCGCTGAGCGCGCCGGCAGGACGCGCATCGGCACGACCCTGTCCCGCGGGTGCCCGATGCCGCCGGCATGCGGGCCGGTCGCGTGCCGAGCCGGCGTCAGGGAGACGCCGGCGCCGGCGCTGCCTCCAGCCGTCGGCGCACCTCGCCTTCCAGCCCCTTGAGCCCCCAGGCGCGGCCGACCTCGATCGCCTCCTCGGCCGGTCGCCCCTCGATCCACGCCGCGCGAAGCGCCGCCATCGCGCCGACCCGGTTGCCGCTGGCGCAATGCACCAGCACCGGCCGTTCGGCATCGCGCAGCAGCGCGTCGAACCTGCGGACGTTCTCCGGCGTGAGGTCCTTCGCACCGGCCAGTGGCAGGTTGGCGTAGGCCAGCCCGGCCTCGCGCACGGCGGTGGCCGCATCGAAATCCGGCGTCTCGGCATCCGGCGTGAGGTCGATCACCTGGCGGATGCCGGCGTCACGCACGCCGGCCAGCTCGCCGGGCCCGAGCCGCCCGCCCGACACGATGCCGGGCGCAGCCACGACCGCATTCGGCACCGGCGGCAATTCGTTCGCAATGGCCGGCGTGCCGGCGGCCGTCAGTGAGAGTGCGGTGGCGAGGAGTAGGACAGAGGGAAGCTTCATGGCGACGAGCCTCGGCGCGGTTGACCAGCCGGTGGATGAAAAGCCCTGCGGGCCGCCGGGGGAACGAAGGTCCGGGGCCTGTGCGGGCAACGCCCGCACGCGCGGGCGCGGACCGGAACAGTATCGCGCGGCATCCCACTCCAGGCCGAACGGCGCGGGCTGCGCATCCAGGGGCAAGCACCCCGTCCCGCGTGACACGCGGATCAGGAGCGCCCGGCGCTCGCCGCGGCGAAGTACGAGGCACGACGCATCGCGGCGCCGACGCGGCCGCGGCAGACGGGCCCGCGTCGGGGGGGCCGTCCCGCATCGCTACTGCAGGTTGATGCGCGCGTTCTCGCCGAGGTTGCCGGGGTTGCTGGTCACCGCGGTCAACAGGAAGTACAGCGCCTTCCCGGCCGCGCTGCCCGGGCCGTCCCAGTACTCGGCGCTCTGCGCCTCGATGCGCAGCATGCAGAGGTTCGGATCGTCCTTGCCCTGCGGGAAGAACATGGACATCGCGGGCGTCCAGTGCGCCTCGATGGTCGCGCGGTCGCGCGTGACGCTGGCGATGCCGGAAATCGAGACGTAGGTGTTCGCGTCCTTCGACGCGTAGGCCACGTTGACCTGCGGATTGGCTTCGATCTCGCGGACCTTCTCGCTGTCGAAACCGGTGACGAACCAGAGGTCGCCATCGCGCTCCACGCCCTGGGTGCCGAGCGGGCGGCTGAAGAGGCGGCCGTCTTCACCCTGCGTCGTGAGCATGGCCACGTGCATGCCCTCGATGAGGCTGCGCAGCTTCTCGAGGCCCGCTTCGCGATCGGGCGCGTGGCGGGCGGTGTCCTGTCGGTCCATGTCGCGTTCCGTGGGCATGGGGAACCACCATGCAAACCGACCCGCGGGCAACGCCGGGTGAAACGTCAGCGGCCGCCCTGTGCAGGCGTGTCGTCGACCAGGGGCTGCAGGGCCGGGTCCAGCGCGACGCGGCCGTCGAAGACGAAGCAGCGGCCCTGGTAGCCGAAGCCGCCCACCTCCTCGAAGTAGCCCAGGATGCCGCCGTCGAGCTGCAGCAGGTTGGGCATGCCGTCGGCCTGCATGAACAGCGCGGCCTTTTCGCAGCGGATGCCGCCGGTGCAGAAGCTCACGACGGTCGCGTCCGCCAGCGCCTCGCGATGCGGTTCGAGCGCGGCGGGAAGCTCGGTGAAGTTGTCGATGGGAAGCGTGAGTGCCCCTTCGAACGTGCCGTAGCCGAATTCCTCGCGGTTGCGCGTGTCCAGCAGCACCAGGCGACGACCCGCATCATCCCGCCCCTGCGCGATCCAGCGCGCGAGCGTCGCCGGGGCCACGGCGGGTGCACGGGATTCCAGGGGCGCGCTGCCCTCGCGTCGGAACGTGATGATCTCGGGCTTGACCTTGACCTTGAGCCGGCCGAAGGGCTGCGCCCGGCTCCAGCTGCGCTTGGCCGCGAGCGCGGCGAAGCCCGGCTCGGCGCGCACCTCGTCCAGCACGGTCTCCACGCCGGCCTCGCTGCCGGCCAGGAACAGGTTCACGCCCTCGGGGGCGACGAGGATCGTGCCGCGGACGTCCGCGGCCTCCGCACGCCCGCGCAGGCGCCCGGCCAGCGCATCGGGAGCGGCCACGGGAGCGAACTGGTAGGCGGCGACGTTGAGCAGCATCCCGCCATTCTAGGCGGCACGCCTCAGCCCGGGACCGCGTGCAGGTAGGCCAGCGGCCGCGGCGAGACTACGAACGTACGCCCGTTGTGGTCCTGCTTGAAGACGAAGCCGTGCACCATCTCCAGCGCGTCGGGCAGCCAGAACACGCGCGGCTCCAGCCGGAAGTGGCCCTCCCAGCCGGCCGCGATGGCGGCGTCCTTGGCCGCCTCCCAGCTGCGCAGGAAGGCCAGCGCCGCGGTGCTGTCGATACCCTCGCGCGGGTCGCTGCCCTCGCAGGGCACCGCCAGCGCGGCCAGCGTCTCGCGAACGGTCGCCAGGTGGTGCCAGCCGTAGTCGATCGGCCCGGTCTCGTAGACGTGCCAGCTCATGCATTCACTCCACGGGCAGGCAGCGCCGTCACCACGGGACGGAAAGCCCCAGGTGCGGGGCCAGCAGCCAGTAGGCCAGCCCCAGCACCACGACCCACAGCAACAGGCGCACGAACAGGCCCACCGCCTTGAAGGCGAGCCAGGCGGCGGCGACGAGGACGAGCAGCGCGACCCAGCTCATGCGCGGGTTCCGTACGGGTAATGGGACCGACTATCCACGATCGCCCCCGACCGGCGCCAGCCGCAGGTCCTGGAAGTCGAAGCTGAAGTCGGTCAGCGGCGATATCGCCTCCATCCGGACCTCGCGGATGCATCCGTCGTGGTCGAGGTCGAAGTCGACGAAGGCATCGGCATTGAGCCAGCGCTGGTCCCAGCGCACGATGAAGCTGTCGTGCTGCCAGTGCTCGAGCCGGCCAACGAGGTTCTTCGAGCGCGCGAAGCGTAGCTGCAGCCCGTCGCCGCGGGGTTCCACCACCACCTCGCCGTACCACGGGTCGCGGTAGGTGCCCGCATAGCGAGCGAGCGGCAGCGAGGGCTTGGACGCCGCGTCGCGGCGGGCCACGTGGGCCTGCCAGTCCGCGTCCGCGTCGCCGTGCGCCTTGTCGAACGCGGCGCCATAGGCGGCGACCCAGTCGGTACGTGGCACGTCGAGGAATGTATCGAGCGCGCTGTAGGTGATCGCATTGAAGGCCTGGCCGACCTCGGCATTGGTCAGCACGACCACGCCGAGCCTGGCCTCGGGCACCATCGTCAGGCGCGAGACCATGCCCGGCCAGCCACCGGTATGCCAGACCAGGCGCCGGCCGCGGTAGTCCGACAGCATCCAGCCCTCGCCATAGCCGAGAAAATTCGGCTTCGACGCGCCCAGCTGCGGCACGGCCGGCCTGGCGGGCACGTTCATCGGCATGATCACCTGCCAGGATGCGTGGTGACGTGCCTCGCTCACCAGGCGCCTGGCGCCGGCGCCCTCGCCGGCGATCACGCCGCCGTCGAGCTGCACCCGCATCCAGCGCGCCATGTCGCGCACGTTCGAGTACATGCCTCCCGCCCCGGCCACGTTGGACCAGGTCATGCGCGGCGCGGGCCGAAGGTCCTTGAAATCGGCCTTCGCATGGCCCGTGGCGACCTCGTCGCCCCGGCGCAGATGGTCGGCGTTGTACCGCGTGGCGCGCATGCCGAGCGGATCGAGGATGCGGGTCTGCAGGAAGCGCTCGAAGCTCTGCCCGCTCGCCTTCTCGATGACCAGCTGCGCGACGCCGTAGAGGATGTTGTCGTAGGCGTAGCGGTCACGGAAACCGCCGGTGAGCGGCACGTGGCGCAGGCGACGCGCGACCTCCTCCCCCGTGTAGTCCGTCTCCGGCCAGTACAGCAGGTCGCCCGCGCCCAGGCTCAGGCCGCTGCGGTGCGCGAGCAGGTCGCGCAGGCGCATCTCGCGGGTCACGTACGGGTCCGACATCTGGAACCAGGGCAGGTGGTCGACCACGCGGTCGTCCAGGCTCAGCTTCTTCTCGTCGGCGAGGATCGACAGCGCCGTCGCGGTGAACGCCTTGGTGTTGGACGCGATGGCGAACAGGGTGTCGGACGTGACCGCGCCGGGCTTTCCGAGCTCGCGCACGCCGAAGCCGCGTTCGTAGACCACCTGCCCGTCCTTGACGATGGCCACGGCGACGCCGGGCACGTCGAAGCGTTTGCGCGTGGCTTCGATGGCGGCGTCGAGCGCGGCGAAGTCGCGGGCCTGGGCATCGACGGGCACCGTCTGCGCGAAGGCCTGCTGCGGGGACGAGGCGAAGGCCAGCGCGAGCGCGCAGGCGGCGATGAGGCGTGCAGTCATGCGGCGGCGGATCCTGATCGTGCGGCCGACGATACCCGACGCCCGCCGCCGCAGGCATGCTGTGCGCCCTGCCACGGAGCCCATGATGTCCACACGCCCCCTCCCGCTCCCCGGCCTGGCCGTCGTCGGTGGCGGCCCTGCCGGCCTGATGGCGGCCGAGACCGCGCGCGCGGCCGGCGTGGAAGTGGACGTCTTCGAGGCGAAGGGCTCGGTCGGCCGCAAGTTCCTGATCGCGGGCAAGGGCGGGCTGAATCTCACGCACTCGCTGCCGCGCCCTGCCTTCGACGCGCGCTACCGCGAGCGCCAGGAGGCCGTGGCGGCGTGGCTGGACGGTTTCGACGCCCATGCCCTGCGCGACTGGGCGCGAGGGCTCGGCATCGAGACCTTCGTCGGCACCTCCGGACGCGTGTTCCCCGTCGACCTCAAGGCCGCGCCGCTGCTGCGCGGCTGGGTGCGGCGCCTGCGCGAGTCGGGCGTGCGTTTCCATGTCCAGCACCGCTGGACCGGCTTCGATGGCCAGGCGCTGCGGTTCGAGACGCCCGACGGCGAACGCGCGTTCGCCGCGCCCGCCACCGTGTTCGCCCTGGGCGGCGCGAGCTGGCCCGAGCTCGGCTCCGACGGCGCCTGGGTCGCGCCCTTCGCGCAGGCCGGCATCGACGTCGCCCCCCTGCGGCCCGCCAACTGCGGCTTCGACATCGCCTGGACGCCGCATTTCGCCGCGCGTTTCGCCGGCACCCCGCTCAAGCCCGTGGTCGCCCACTGGACAGACGTGCATGGCGCCGCGCGCGAACTGCAGGGCGAGTGCGTGGTGAGCCGGGCCGGGATCGAGGGGTCGCTGATCTACGCGTTGGCCGCGGATCTGCGCGAAGCGATCGAGCGCGAAGGAGCCACGACGCTGCATCTGGACCTCGTGCCCGGCCGCGACGAAACCGCCCTGCGCGCCGCCCTCGCCCGTCCGCGTGGAGGCCGTAGCCTGGGCGAGCACCTGCGACGGCAGGCCGGTATCGCGCCGGTGCAGGCGGGGCTGCTGGTGGAAGCCCTCGGCCACCCGCTGCCGGCCGATCCGCTGCGGCTGGCCGCCACGCTCAAGCGGCTGCCGCTGCGGCTGGCCTCGCCGCGGCCGATCGCCGAAGCCATCAGCAGCGCGGGCGGCGTGCGGCTGGAAGCGGTCGACGAGAACCTGATGCTCCAGGGCCGCCCGGGAACCTTCGTGGCCGGCGAGATGCTCGACTGGGAAGCCCCCACCGGCGGCTACCTGCTGACCGCCTGCTTCGCCAGCGGCCTGCGGGCCGGACGCGGGGCCGCCGCCTTCATCGCCTCGCAGGGCTCAAGCCCGCCCCTGCCGAGCCGATAAGCTCTGCGACGGCTGCCACGCCCGGTGGCCGCGGTGCGCGCCGGAAACGCGCAAGGAACAGGAAACCATCATGAGCGCCCGTCCCACCGTCCTGCTCTGCGACGACTCCCGCGCGCTGCGCATGCTCACCGCGCAGCAGATCGACGCCTGTGGCTACGACCTGGCCGGCGAGGCCGAGAACGGTGCGCGCGCCGTCGAGCAGTACCAGGCGCTGCGGCCCAGCGTCGTGCTGCTGGACCTGGTGATGCCGCAGGTCGACGGCAAGGAGGCCTTGCGGCGGATCCTGGAGCTCGACCCCGATGCGCGCGTGGTCGTGCTCAGTTCGCTGGGCGCGCAGAACGACATCGAGCAGTGCCTGCGCATGGGCGCGCGCAGCTACCTGCAGAAGCCGATCGACCGCGACACGCTGGCGCGCGTGCTCGCCGACGTCGTGGCCGCCTGAGGAACGCGCGCATGGCAGCCAAGTTCTTCGGCCAGTTCCTGCTGGAAAAGGGCGTCATCAGCTCCGCGCAGCTGCTGCGCGCGCTCGACGTGCAGCGCGCGTCCAACCCTGCGCTGGGCGAGATCGCGGTGGAGTTCGGCATGCTGACCGCATCGCAGGCGCTGACCATCAACGAGCGCCAGCGTCGCGAGGACAAGCGCTTCGGCGACATCGCCCAAGCCATGGGCCTGCTCACGGGCGAGGAGGTCGCGCAGCTGCTCGACACGCAGAAGGCGCGGCGCAAGCTGTTCGGCGAGATCCTGGTCGAGGAAGGCTTCCTCGACGCCGCGCGCCTGGAAGCCGAGCTGCGCGAGCACGCCGGCGAGCGCGACGATGCCATGCGCTCGCTGGACGGCATGCTCGCCGCGCACCAGCACGGCCGGCGCGTCGCCAATGCCATCGCCGCCTGCAACAAGCTCTTCCCGCGCCTGCTGCGCACGCAGTGCCAGTTCTCCGCGGTGGTCGACCCGGCCGCGCTTCCGGCCTTCGGGGCGGTGGCCATCGTCCGCGTGGCCGCCGACCGCCCGCTGGTGATCGGCCTGGCCGCCGACGACGCCACGGTCGCCGCGCTCGGCGCCGCCTTCATGTCCCTGCCGGTCGACGCCTGCGACGCGGAGCTCGCGCGCGATGCCTATGGCGAGCTCGTCAACGTGCTCATGGGCTATGTCGTGAAGGACTCGCTGCCCGAGGATGCCGCCTACCGCGCCGAGCCGCCCGACTTCTCGACGACGCTCCCCGCGCTCGCCGCCGAGGGCCAGGTCCTGGTGGCCATGGCCTCCCAGCTCGGCCCGTTCGTCCTCGTCATCGGCTGAGGTCGCCGACGCCGGAGCCCGGGCGGCGGCCACGGGGTGGCCGGGTCGCCCCGCTGGGTGCGCCGCGGGTGATGCGCGGCGGCGCTGGAGCCGTCTCCGCGCTCCGTCCGTCCGCTGCAACTGCCGCCAGTCGGCGCCCTGCCCTGCCGCGGCACGGATCGGCTTGCAGGCAAGGCCGCAGCGTCCGCGCCTTTCACGGCGCGTTGAATGCGGACCGATCGAGACTGGCCACTCGCCGCATCCGAGGGGATCCGACCAATGAGCACCAGCGAGCAGCCTTCCGTCCTCACCGAGCGCGAACTGAGCGCGCTGCGCCTGCTCGCGGTCGATGCCCGGGCACGCATCGACGAGGCGCTGGTCGAGGATCTGCTGGCCAAGGGGATGCTGCAGTCGTCCTGGGACCGCAGCCTGTCGCCTGCCGGTCGGCATGCGATCCACGTCGAGCGGCCCGGGATGGTGGTCGGGCTGGACAACTGAGCCCGCGTGCCCGGGGCCGGACCGGCAGCCCCGGGCCCCTCAGGGCGGGGCTCAGTGCCCCGCCATCGCACCCTCGACCTTCCCGCCCTGCGGCGACACGAGGTACCAGCTGCCGTAGCTGTCCTTCACGCCGTGCCCCTGCGCCTGGGCCGGCGCTGCATCGGCCGCGTAGCGGTACAGCGGGTGGCCGTTGTAGGTGACCTGGCGGCTGCCGTCGGGCCGGGCCGCGGTCGAGATCATCGCCCCGGGCAGGCCGGTTTCGCCGGTGGGCTGCGCCGTTTCCATGAGCACCGGCGGCCAGGCCTTAAGGCAGTCTCCCGTGCACTTCTCGCCCGCGCGGTCGCCTTCGAGCATGTAGAGCGCGCGCCCGGCGCCATCGACCAGATAGGCGGCATGCCCGGCCATGGCGGGCTGCAGCCGCAGCGTGGGGCCGGCGCTGGCGGGCGCGCCGGCGCCCGCTCCGGTGCCGGCACCCGGGCGGCCGGTGGCCGGCCCGGCGGCGGCGGAGGACGGCGAAGGCGGTCCCACGTCCTGCGCGGACGCCTCCGACTCCCCCGCGGAGGGCATGTCGACGGCACCGTCGGCCAGCGTGTCCTCACGGCCTTGGCCGCAGGCGGCCAGGGCCAGCGCGAGCGCGAGCGGCAGGAGGACGGGAAGGGGTTTGGACATGGCGGTTCTCCACTGCATCCGTGTCGCCAACCGGCGACGGTGGACGATGAATAGCCCCGCAGGCGTGACCGCGCGGTGGGCGCTCAGCGCCCCCGCCGCGAGCGCTTGTGCGCGTACATCTCCGAATCGGCCGAATGCAGGATCTGGCGCGCCGTCGCCTGCCCGTCGTGCACGACCCAGCCGACGCTGGCGCGGATCCGCATCCGCACCCCGTTCACCAGCCGCGGCCGCGCCAGCTCGTCCTCGAGCGCGTTGGCGACGCTGGGCACGTCGCGATCGGCATCGCGCAGCGAGGTGAGCAGCGCGACGAACTCGTCACCGCCCAGCCGTGCCACCACGTCGGTGTCGCGGAGGGTCTCGCGCAACGCGATCCCGGTGGCGCGAAGCACTTCGTCGCCCATGGCATGGCCATAGGTGTCGTTGATGGACTTGAAGTCGTCGAGATCGAGGAAGAGCACGGCGAAGCGGTGCGGCTGGCCCTGGTGCGCGGCGCAGACCGCTTCCAGCTGGGTCACGAAGGACGCGCGGTTGGGCAGCCCGGTCAGCGAATCGAGCGAGGCGGCGTCCTGGTACATCCGGGCCGTCGCCTGCGTGTCCAGCAGTGCGTCGTGCAGGCGATCCAGCAGGCGCGCGTTCTCCTCCAGCGCCAGCTGGCGCCCCAGCGCGCCGCCCACGGCGGTGCCGACCAGCGCGACGGCCTGCGCGTCGATGTCGTCGAACGCCTGGGGCACCGAGGAGCAGATCTCCAGCACGCCCAGCACCTCCTCGCCATAACGCAGGGGCGTGCCGATCAGCGAATGGAGGCGGTGGCGCCGCCGGGCGTCACCCTGGATGCGATCGTCCTGCAGCGTCGCGTCACTGCGCAGCATCAGCCGGGCATCGAGGCTGGCGCGGGCCAGCGTACCGCCCGCGTTGTAGTCGTGCTCGGCCACCTGCTCCATCTGCCCCCGGGCGCAGGCCACGTGCATGCCCGGGCCCGGGCCGTCGAGAAGCACCACGCCCCCCGTGGCCCGCGTGAGCGCGACCACCGTGTCCAGCGCGTCCTCGATGAAGCGGCCCGTCTCGCCCGGATGCTCGGCAATGCTCGCCAGCGCGGCCACGAGGCTGCGCAGGCGATGGATCTCGCTGTCCTTGGCCGAGGTTGTAATCCAGGGCAGGCCCCTCGGGGATTGGGGTCGACCGGCTGTCAGCACGAGTTGCGGCCTGCTGTTGCACGGCCGCGCATACTCCCGCAGCCGGCATAAAACGCGCGTGAGCCACCAACGGGAATTCGTCACTGTTCACCGTCGATGCGCGTCGCACAACGACGAAAAACGGCGCGATCCGGAGATCGCGCCGTTCGTGACCACGTAAGTGGTGGGCGGTACAGGGTTCGAACCTGTGACCCCTACCATGTCAAGGTAGTGCTCTACCGCTGAGCTAACCGCCCGCTGCCGAAGCCAAAGCCCCGGCGAAGGGCGCACAGTGTAGCCAGCCGGGCCCGCGGGGGCAAGCCGATCAGCCCGCGAACCCCGCCTCCTTGAGCTTGCGCAGCTGGTCGCGCACGCGCGCGGCGGCCTCGAACTCGAGGTCCCGGGCGTGCTGGTACATCTGCTGCTCCAGCGCCTTGATGCGCGAGGCCAGCTGGGCCGGGCTGAGCTGCGCGTAGTCGGTCTCCGGCTCGGCCACGCGGCGCGCTTTCTTGCCCTTGCCCTTGGCCTCGTCGGGCTCCGAACGCGCGCCCTCCATGATGTCGTGGATGGGCCGCACCACCGACTGCGGCGTGATGCCGTGTTCGGCGTTGTACTCGACCTGCTTCTGGCGCCGGCGGTCGGTCTCGTCCATCGCCATCTTCATCGAGCGCGTGACCGCGTCCGCGTAGAGGATCGCCTTGCCGCGCACGTTGCGCGCCGCGCGGCCGATGGTCTGGATCAGCGAGCCGGCCGAGCGCAGGAAGCCCTCCTTGTCCGCGTCGAGGATCGCCACCAGCGACACCTCCGGCATGTCCAGGCCCTCGCGCAGCAGGTTGATGCCCACCAGCACGTCGAACTTGCCCAGGCGCAGGTCGCGGATGATCTCCACGCGCTCGACGGTGTCGATGTCCGAGTGCAGGTAGCGCACCTTGATGCCGTGCTCGGTCAGGTACTCGGTGAGGTTCTCGGCCATGCGCTTGGTGAGCGTAGTCACCAGCACGCGGTCGCCCATCGCCACGCGCAGGTTGATCTCGCCCAGCAGGTCGTCCACCTGCGTCGCCACCGGCCGCACCTCGACCACCGGGTCGATGAGGCCGGTGGGCCGCACGACCAGCTCCACGACTTCGCCCTCGGACTTCTGAAGCTCGTACTGCCCCGGCGTGGCCGAGACGTAGATGGCGCGCGGCGCCCGACCCTCCCATTCCTCGAACTTCAGCGGCCGGTTGTCGAGCGCCGAGGGCAGGCGGAAGCCGAATTCCACCAGCGTCTCCTTGCGCGAGCGGTCGCCCTTGTACATGGCGCCCACCTGCGGCACGGTGACGTGCGACTCGTCCACCACCAGCAGCGCGTCCGGCGGCACGTAGTCGAACAGGCAGGGCGGCGGCTCGCCGGGCATCTGGCCCGTCATGTGCCGCGAGTAGTTCTCGATGCCGTTGCAGAAGCCGACCTCGGCGAGCATCTCGAGGTCGAAGGTCGTGCGCTGCTGCAGGCGCTGGGCCTCGACCAGCTTGTTCTGCGCGTACAGCTGCTCAAGGCGCTCGCGCAGCTCGGCCTTGATCGTCTCCACCGCGTCCAGCACGGTGCGCCGCGTGGTGACGTAGTGCGACTTCGGGTAGATCGTGTAGCGCGGCAGCTTGCGCAGCACCTCGCCGGTCAGCGGATCGAAGCCCGACAGCTGCTCGATCTCGCCGTCGAAGAGCTCGATGCGCAGCGCCTCGGCGTCGCTTTCGGCCGGATGCACGTCGATCACCTCGCCGCGCACGCGGTAGGTGCCGCGGCGCAGCTCGGTGTCGTTGCGGGTGTACTGCATCTCGGTGAGGCGGCGGATCAGCTCGCGCTGGTCGATGCGCTCGCCACGCACCATGTGCAGCACCATCCGGTGGTACTCGGACGGATTGCCGAGGCCATAGATCGCCGAGACGGTGCAGACGATCAGCGTGTCGCGCCGCTCCAGCAGCGCCTTCGTCGCCGACAGCCGCATCTGCTCGATGTGCTCGTTGATCGAGCTGTCCTTCTCGATGAAGGTATCGCTCGAGGGCACGTAGGCCTCGGGCTGGTAGTAGTCGTAGTAGCTGACGAAATACTCGACCGCATTGTGCGGGAAGAACGCCTTGAACTCGCCGTAGAGCTGCGCTGCCAGCGTCTTGTTCGGCGCCATCACGATTGTCGGCTTCTGGATGCGCTGCACGACGTTCGCGATCGTGTATGTCTTGCCCGAGCCGGTCACGCCGAGCAAGGTCTGGTGCGCCAGCCCCGCCTCGAAGCCGTTCGCGAGGCGCTCGATCGCCTGCGGCTGGTCGCCGGCCGGCGAATAGGGGGAAACGAGCTGGAAGCGGTTCGACTCGGTCATGCGGGCTCCTTCACTGCCCAGTCTAGGCGCCGGACGTCACGGGGCGGTGGCGACTGACCGCCAGGCACGCGCCCGGCGACCCGCCAGCCTGGCCGATCGCCGGCGCACAGCCCGAGACCGCACACAGCCGCCCGGACTTGTCCGACACGGCGCCGTGCCCTGCTCCGATGACCGCCGGCCGCCCAGAGGCCGATTCTTGCGGCGGCCGACAAGGAGCTCGCCATGGCACGGACTGCCCGCGGATTCACGCTGCTGGAACTCATGATCACCCTCGCGGTGCTCGCCATCGCCCTCGGCATCGGCGCACCGGCCATGGGCGCCCTGCTCGAGCACACCCGCGCCACGCGGACGCTGCACCTGGCCACCTCCGCCCTGGCCATGGCCCGGATGGAAGCGATACGCCGCAACCGTCCCGTATCGGTCTGCCCCAGTGCGGACGGCCACCGGTGCCGGGCGGACCTCGTCTGGAGCGCGGGCTGGATCATCTTCGTCGACGCCGACCGTACGGGTCAGCCAGGCTCGGCCGAGGACGTCATGCACGTCTTCGACGGCATCGGCGGGAACCTCGGGTTCCGCGCAACGGTCGGGCGGCCCCTGATCCGCTTCGCACCCAGCGGGTGGTCGGCAGGCTCGAACGCGACCCTCCGCCTCTGCAGCACGGGCCGCGAACTGGCACGGGTGATCGTCAACAACGCCGGCCGCGTGCGCACGGAGCGCCACCGCAGCCCACCCGCCTGCCCGTTCTGACCCGCAGAAAACAGAAGGCCTGCATTTCTGCAGGCCTTCTGAGCAACTGGCGCCCGAAGTTGGACTCGAACCAACGACCCCCTGATTAACAGTCAAGTGCTCTAACCGGCTGAGCTATTCGGGCGGGGACGTGCATTTTAGACGCCCTGCCGGGGGCGTCAAGCCTTCGGCGCCACGCAGGCGGCTGCCGCCCGAAACCGCCATGAGGACGAGCGACCAGCTACCAGCAATCGCTGACGCCGGCGGTGCCGGTATGCCGCTTGAGTCCGGTCTGGTCGATGCTGAGGCTCCCGCACTTCGTGTCCTTCAGCTGCGCCCCCTTGGGGGCAGCTGTGATGGTAAAGCCCGCGGCATCCACGCCCGAGAGGCTGAAGTCGTAGAAGTCGTCCATCTCGGCAATGCACGCGTGATCCGAAGGATCGATCTCCGCGCCCGCGTAGCTCATGTTGGTCGTGTGGTAACGCTCCATAAACTGCGCCATTCCCAGCACGCACCCCGATGCCGTGGTCCGGCGCGTCCTCAGGATGTGTTCCTGGTAGGCCGGGTAGGCGATCGACGCGATGATCGCGATGATCGCCACGACGATCATCAGCTCGATCAGGGTGAACCCGGCGGTACGCGCGGCGGTCTTCATGTCAGTTATCCCTCAGGACTTCGCGCCAGCCAACGCGCTGCGGCGCGCCGCCCGGTGGAGTGGTGGTTGGATCCTCGCATTTGCCGTCCGAACCGCATACGAGAACGACCTTGTCGATCTGGCCCGACTCGGTGGGCATGCCGATTCCCAGGTCGACCGAGCCGATCGGCATGTTGCCGCCGCTGCCCGGCGTGGTGTCATTGTTACCCGTGCCGTTGCTGTCGAAGTCGAAGAACGACGTGGAGTTGCCCTCACCGGTACCCGATGGGCTGGTGCCGGTAAACAGGTCGAGAACGTTCAGGTAGCCGGTACCACCGGGCTCGCAACCACTCCCCGAGTCAGGGATGACGCTCGAGTACCATGCGGCTCTCCCACGAACGCGGGGGCCGCTCACGACGCGCTCACCCGCCGTCGGCACGCCGAGGTCGATATACCAGCCCCGTGAACCCGCAGGGAGTGGGGAGTAATACTCGAAGGCGCGTACGCTGCGGCCAGCTGCATTAGTGCCTACCGCCGCGATGCGGCGCTGCGTCAGTTCGCCGCGCCCCGAAATCGCGGTCGTCTGGTTGTCGATGATGCCGTACAGGCTCTGCGTCCCCGTCGACCCGAGATCGGTCGTAGAAATCAGGCGCCCCGTGCCAAAGGTAATCCAGATTCGGCGGTTGCCCGGCTCCTGGGCGATGGCAAGGCCGCCGGTGATGGGCTGGCCAGTGCCCGTCCTGAACAGCGGCGCACCCGACAACGCGACGTTCCAGCTGCTTGCAGACGTGCCCGACACATCGAACTTCCAGAGATTGCCCTTCAGGTCACCGGCGTAGACGTAGTCGACGCGACCGTCACCGTTGGTGTCAGCACCGCGCGGTGCGAACAGGCCGTTGCCGCCGGTATCCACCACGATCTTGCGAAGCAAAGAGCCGCCCTGCACATCGTAGATGTAGAGAGCGGCACTGCCGTTGGCACTGTCGATTCCGTTCCCGACCACCGCGATGGCCGCGCCGGTGTTGCTCTTGGTGACCATCGGAGTGCCAATGACATGGCCCATGTCATTGTCCGACGCCGCGGTCTTGTCCCAGAGCACTTCCGGTCGGGAAACGTTCGAGACGTCCAGCGCGAAAACGCCTTTGCCGCCACGTCCGAGCGAGCCCACGAGGTAGTTGTCGCCAGCACTGCTCTGGCTGGCTACTGCGACCGGCCCGTCGACGAAGAAGGCGTGCTGATAGTTCGGGTCGCTGAGGGTCGCAAGCTTCGCAAAATCCAAACCGGCCGGGACGTAGGAGAACAGCACGTCCCCGGTACCCGCGTGGATCGCATGCAGCATGCCGTCGTTGGCGCCGACATACAGCGTGTTCGTCTCCTTCACGTAGAAGGGTGACGAGTTCACGATGTCGCCCAACAGAATCGAACGATTGCGCAGGACGCCGCCGCGCTGCTTCTCGTTGCTCCGGTCGCCCTTGATGTAGGCCGCGTTGTCTTCTCCCGATACGATGGCCGCGCCGGTTGAACGCCCGAGCGTCGACTCTTGGCTGTTCGTGGGAAAGTCGACACCCCGGCTGCCGTTCCACGTCAGCACTGGGCGCGTGTGGAAGTCGTTGCGGGTATCGCCATCGGTGAGCGACCGCTCAATGCGGTTGGATACGCGCCATGCCTCGGACGCTGAAATGCCACCTGCTGCGGTGACATCGCGCGCGACGATGTCGCCCGACCACTGGCCCGCCATGTACGTCGCCTGGTACATGCGCGAGTCCGACTGGAACGACGTGCTGTTCGTCGACACGTTCGAGCCTGACGCCAGGCGCGCCTGGATCTGGCCGAGCACGCTGTTGAGGGCCTCGCCGAACGCCTCGGCGTTGGTTGCCGCGATGAACTCGCCATGCCCGTTGACTGCCGCATGGAGCAGGTCGTCGATGTTCTCAACCCCCTTGCCACTCCCCGGGGTGGGCCAAGCGACGTTCACCCCGTTCTTGCGCGGGGATCCGTCGCGCACGACCTCGGCGACCGAGGTCTGGTCAAGGGAGCCCTTCAGGCCGATGGAGATGCCGAACGTCGCCATGTGCTGCCAGAACGCCGGATTGGCGGGCGTCGACGGGACCAGATTGTCCAGATCCGTGCGCAGGTCGTTCTTCCAGTACCGCATGGCGATATCGCCAAGCGTGTCGCTTGCCGCGGCGCTATAGGGGGGCGCAGGCACGTAACGGACTGCGTTGGTGTCATCGATCGGGTTGTAGATCGACGGCCCGCTGTGGCTGTCCTGCTCACCTACCGCCGTGTAGCCCCAGCTGTTGTTCCAGTAGCCATCCGTCGTGAGAATCGAGAAATTCTGGCGGCACTGGTACTGCGAACCAGGCGCTTCGGGTCCGTATGGGCCCGACGCCGAAGGATCCGAGAAGTAGGCACCTGCGCGCTGCAGCGCGCCCTGCAGCGGCGTGTTACCGCTGTTGCGTGCTTGTGCCACGCGCGCGAACCAGGTTGAGCGCGAGTTGGTCCTCGCGCCGCTGCTCGATACGTCCTCGAAAAGGCCCGAATTACCGTCTGCAACCGGAATATCGAAATTGTCGCGGTTCCAGATGGACCGGTACCCTACGCGCATGTTGGAGCCGAGGAGCCCGAACGCTTCCATCGCGCCGGCCTTTGCCATCTTCATGCGGCTTCGGTGGTAGGAGAACCACGTGGCGAAGTTCGTCGCCTCATCCGCTTCCGAGCGGCCGGTGGGCGTCGCGTAGGTGCAGTTGCGCCAGCCAAACGTGTTCTTGCCGGGGTCCGGGCAGCCGAGCGAATTGCTCGTCGAGCCGCTCTTCGCCCACTCGCTGCGCACCACGCGGACAGCGCCACCTACAAGCCGGATCTGGTATCGGTCATAGCGCTCGCGCTTGGACGCATCGGCCGTCTGGCCGCTCTTGAGTACGTAATAGGTCGCCTGCCCGGGCCCACCGCAGACCTCCACCCAGCTTCCATTCTGGGTATGCGAGCTGCAGTCGTCCTCGTCCGCGAGGTCGATGTCGGCCCCGCCGGCCAGGTCGTAGTCGGGATAGACGGCCCGGAAAGATGTGCCGCCCGTCATCCGCGTGCCCTGCGCCGTCATCCATGGCCGGTACGTGATCGTCGGGTTGTAATAGACCGTATTGTGCGAACTCGACCTGAGCGCGATGGTGTCGCCAAGCTCTCCATAGGTGTCGGTCGGCATACGCAGCGACCCCATCGACCCTGAATCATCGAGGATGAACAGGATGTTGGGGGGAACCTGCGAGGCGCCGCTCTGCAGTGGATACGACGGAAAGCTTGCCGCACCGCTCACGATTGGCAGCGCCAGCAATGCGGTAGCGGCGGCGACATCGAGCCTGATGATGCGGGCCATGCGGCGTGTCTTCATCGTGTCCATGGCGTTACTCCACCTGATACATGGATTGCAGGATCACTTCAGCGCCATTGTCGAGCAGGCTGTACGCGGTGATCCTGAAGTTGCGGACAGTCGCGGCGCACGAGCTGCCGGCCGTGACATCGATTTCAGTGGTGCAGTTCGTCGGTGCACCGCGGCCCATGTCTTCGACGACATACCGTAGCAGCTGCCCATCGGTCTCGAGCTCCGATGTCCGGTAGTTTCCGGCAGTCGTCCAGAAGCCATCTTCCAGCCAACGCGGTTCAGCTGCGGGATCCGGGATTGCACACAGGCCAGCGACGCAGCCCCCTCCCGCAGCCGGCATGGCCGGGCCTGTTGCGACGAGTGACTCCGCTTCGCGCAGCGCCGCCTCCGCGTTCTGGAAAGCGATACCGCGTGCGGCAACGTTTCCCGCCATGCGCTCCTGGAGCAGGGTGCCGCGCATCGCAGCCAGGCCGATGAGCGTCACGATGAGAAGCAGGAGAAGCACGACAACCAGGGCGATACCCTGCTGACGAGACTTCAGGACGATCGCGCTCACAGCACGCCCTCCCGGTTGCGCAGCATGACCACGTTCGTCGCGGTACGCGAAAGCGCTTCGCCGTCGGTGCCCTCGATATAGTCGCCGCGCAGTGCTCCGGCCGTCCCCTCGAAGTCGATCGCAACACGCACCGCGACGACCTCGTCCCAGGCGTCGGCCGCCGTGATCGCAGCCGCAGTGACGAAGTCCGTCTGCCCGGCTCGCAGGTAGCGGATGTTCATGGCGGTCGCGCCTTCCGCGATCTCCGCGGGTCGCACGACGTTCGGTACGGCAGTCGCGCCGTTGTTGGCGACCTCCGCACGATACAGCGATGTTCCTCCCCTTCCGTTGCTGCCGATGTACCAGCGAGCCGCCATGACGCGGGCAATCTGCGCGGGCGAGCTCCCGGATTCATCGCAGTTCGGATTGGTCGACGAGGTGAAGCAGTAGCCGGTACCAGAAGCACCCGGTTCGCAGTCGGCGACATCGTCGAAGATCTGGAACACCTGGCTGCAGTTCCCCCCCGAACCACCGTTGTGCTGGATGGCCAGTCCGCCGCCCGCCGAGTTGAGCTGGGTGACGCGGAAGATCATCTGGTAATCCGAATTGCAGATCATCACGACGTCGCCGTCGCTGATGCCCGTCGTGGCGTTGACCTGGATGTTCGCGCTCGGGTTGTCGTGCAGTTGGACGCGGATGTTTCCGTCCTGCGCCATGTGCAGGTCGATCGCATCGTTGTTCGCCGCACGACTGAGGCGCTGTCCCGCGCCGGAACCGGCGGCGGTGCCCGGAATGCTGTCCGACCCCGAATAGCCGCGGAGCCCGTCGGACGAGCTGTTCCACCAGGCATTGGCGGAGGTGGCGCTGCTGAGCATGTTCACCCGGCGCGCGCGCGACGAGCACGGATTGCCGCCTGCCTCGCGCAGGTCGCGCGACATGAGTTCGAACGCGGCACGCTCGCCCTCCTGGAGTCGGTTCAGCGTTTCGCTGGTTCCGTACGTGCGCTTGTTGGACAGGAACACCGCGCTCGCACCACCGACCACGATCAACCCCAGCACCAGGGCGATCATCAGCTCGATGAGCGAAACGCCCGCCTGCCGCGCAAACGTCTTCAGTCCGCCGTTTCGATGTAGCCGCATGTCAGAGCCTGCTCGTTGTAACGATCTGCTGGGTGGGCCCACTGCCGGTGCCGCGACTGTCGTCCCAGCGCACACCGACTTCGCACGTGTTCGCACCACACGTGATGCGTCCGCATGCGGACTCCCCCATGGCGTCCTGGAGCTGGTTGACCCACTGGGCGATGTCGTTGCTCACGCGTGCACCGCCGGCAGGGGCTTGACAGAGCCAGCCCTGGTTGTATTGCCCAGCGCGGGCCGCGTCACGGTTTGCCCGCATCATGTCGAGCATCGCGTAGCTCTGGATCACGGCTGCGGATCGCTGTGCGGCGCTGCCGGTGTTCTTGAGGGTGACCGCCTGCAAGGCGGCCATGCCGAGCATGCCGATCGCCAGGATGAGAACCGCGATCAGGACCTCAAGCAGGGATGCGCCCCGCTGCGCGCGCAGCGGGCGGGCGTGCCCGCGGGTCGAACCTGTTACCTGTTGCATGTCGTCGACGCCCCCGCTGTTTCACACACGCTGATGCGACTCACGGCCGCCTCGACCAGCCTGCCGCTGCTCGCGGCGGGCAGGCTCGCCGCCACGAGCGAGATCCGAGCCGTGTCGGCTGCGCCCACGCTCACGCGCCCATCCGAACCGAACCATATCCGGCCCGCGGCACTGCTCGCGACCACGCCCGATCCCGGCCGGACGATATCCGCGGAGCGGATCACGAGTTCGTCGCCGCTCACGTTTCCGCTGAGGTCATCGTCGATGAAGATCAGGAGCCGCCCCCAGTTGGTTCCGCTGCATGTTTCGCCATTGGCCGTGGGGCAGAGCACCGCGCGTCGATTGCGACGCACGGCCTCCATTCGCGCCGTCTGGAGCGCAGAGACGACCTCGTTGGCGGCTGCCGCCAGCCGGTTGCGCTGGATGACCCCGTTGAAGGCAGGAACCCCGATTCCGACCAGAAGCGCCAGCACGGCGATCACCACCATCAGTTCGACGAGGGTAAAGCCGCCGGAGCCCCTCCGGCGCCGCGCCTTCCCGTGGCCATCTCGTACTCCGCGCATCGTTCTCCCCCGGTCTTTCCCGAATGCACCATAGGCACCCCGACCTCCGGGTGCCAGCGGAACCCGATGGGCGGGCACCGGCGCGGAGCGGGCGGCTCTCCGCCTGACGCCGGACCGAACACGCAGGCATCATGGTCCCATGCGGACGCGACCTCCCGGCTCCCGTGCACGTTCCGGCCCGGCCCATCCCCTGGATGCGCTCTGGCAGCCGCGCGTCGTCCTCTGGGTGATGCTTGCCGGGGAAGGCCTGGCGTCCGTCCTTTCGCTGTCCTACGCGGGCGACAAGGACCGCTGGACCTACTTCGGGATCGCGTCGCTCACCGTCCAATGGGTTTCGCTTCTGACGCTCGGCCTCCTCTACGTGTCAAGGCGGCGTCTCGCGTCACTTCCTCCGCAGACGATCGCATGGCTTGCCTTGGGGACGTTCGTCCTCAGCGCATTGGCGATTTCGGCGCTGGGCTGGGCGGCGCTGGGCGACGCGCTGACTCCGGAGCGAGAGGACTGGCGCCCGGTGGCGGCACGTCTTACTGGCATCGCGCTCATTGTGGGCTTGTTCGGACTTGCAGCGTTCCAGAACCACTGGAACGCGACCCGCGCCGCCGTACGCGCCAAACAGGCCGAACTCGAAGCCCTCCAGGCCCGGATCCGGCCGCACTTCCTGTTCAACACGCTCAATACGGGCGCCTCGCTGGTGCATCAGCGTCCGGAGGAGGCCGAGCGTCTGCTGCTGGACCTGGCGGACCTCTTCCGTGCCGCACTTGCCGGTCCACGCGAGATCCCGCTCGAGGAAGAGCTGTCGCTCGCGCGTCGCTATCTCGAGATCGAGGCCCTGCGCTTCGGCGAAAGGCTGCGGGTGGAATGGAAGCTGCCGGCCGAGATCCCCGATGCGATGGTGCCGGCACTTTCGATCCAGCCCCTGGTCGAGAACGCCATCCGCCACGGCGTTGAGCGCGTGCCGCAAGGAGGGCGGGTCGAGATCTCGCTCACGACCACGCCCGAGCACATCGTGGTACGCGTCACCAACCCCCTGGTGCTGTCGGACAGCGAACGCCCCGTCAGCCACCGTGTCGGGCTCAATGCGTCGCAGGCGCGCATCGAGGCGTTCACCGGCGGCCGCGGCAGCGTGCAGACGGGGCGACAGGGCGAGCTCTACGTCGCCACGGTCCGCCTGCCCCGCCGGCCGGTCGCGCCACCTGCACGCGGCAAGTGGCGCTGATGCTCAGGCCGTGACGACGCGATAGCAGGGCCGGTATTCGCCGGCGATCTTCATGCGGTGCTGCTGCACGAACGCACGCAGCAGGGCGTCGAGCGACTCCATGATGGCCGGGTCGCCGTGGATCTCGAAGGGGCCGTGCTGCTCGACGCGGCGGATGCCGTCCTCCTTGACGTTGCCGGCGACGATCCCCGAGAACGCCCGTCGAAGGTCGGCGGCGAGCGCGTGCGGGGCGCGGCCGTTGTGCAGGTCGAGCGCCGACATCGCCTCGTGCGTGGGGACGAACGGGCGCTGGAAGTCGAGCGGGATGTCGATCGACCAGTTGAAGAAGAACGAGTCGCGGTGCGCGATGCGGTGCTCGCGCACCTTCTTGAGCCCGCGCGACATGCGCTTGCCGACCTCCGCCGGGTCGCCGACGATGATCTCGTAGCGCGACGTCGCCGCCTCGCCCAGCGTGAGCCGCAGGAAGCGGTCGATCTGCTCGAAGTACGGTGCCGACGCGACCGGCCCGGTCAGGATCAGCGGGAACGGCAGGCCCGCGTTCTCCTCCTGGAGGAGGATGCCCAGCAGGTAGAGGATCTCCTCGGCCGTGCCCACGCCACCGGGAAAGACGATGATGCCGTGGCCCATGCGGACGAAGGCCTCCAGGCGCTTTTCGATGTCCGGCATGATCACCAGGTGGTTGACGATCGGGTTCGGCGATTCGGCTGCGATGATCCCCGGCTCGGTGATGCCGATGTAGCGCATGCGGCGGCGGCGCTGCTTGGCGTGAGCGATGGTCGCGCCCTTCATCGGGCCCTTCATGGCGCCCGGGCCGCAACCGGTGCAGATGTCGATGCCGCGCAGGCCGAGCTCGTAGCCCACCTGCTTCGTGTACAGATACTCGTCGCGGTTGATCGAATGGCCGCCCCAGCAGACCACGAGGTTCGGATCGCCCGGTTGCAGCACGCGCGCGTTGCGCAGCAGGCCGAAGACGGCGTCGGTGATGCCCTCGCTGGTATGCAGGTCGCGACCGCCCGAGTCGAGTTCGATCGCGGTGTAGGCAAGGTCGCGTACGACGGCGGCGAGGAGCTCGGCCACGCCCTGGATCAGGTCACCCTCGACGAATGCCATCGCCGGCGCCTTGAACAGGTCGATGCGCACGCCGCGATCCTGCTGCTGCACCTGGATGTCGAAGTCGGGGTAGAGCTCGCGTGCGGCACGCGGGTCGTCGGTGGTGCTTCCGCTGGTGAGCACGGCCAGCGCGCAGCGGCGCAGGAGCTCGTGCATGCCGCCGCTGGAGGCATCGCGCAGGCGCGCGACTTCGGCACGGGACAGGATGTCGAGGCCGTTGCGCGGGTAGATGCGGGCGTCGACGGTGGGAAGCGTTGCGTTGGTCGGTTCCAGGACAGCTGCCATGTGGGCGTCGTTTCTCTATTCGTCAGCCACTCGACTCTAGCGCGCGGCTCCTCCAAAAGAAAACGGCCGGGGCTGGCCCGGCCGTTTCCGTTTTCCTCGCGTTCCGCCGGTGATCAGAACTTGTAGCGGAAGGTCACCTGCGCAGCCCAGCGCGACTCGCCGCGGCGGTCGCGGAGGCCGAAGCCCTCGGGGCTGAAGTTGCCGTTGCGATCGCGCGTCAGCTCGTAGATGTACTTGCCGGTGGCGGGATCGACGCCGGCGAAGTTCACGAAGCTGCGCGCCTGGCCGCCGGCCGACTGGAAGAAGATCTCTTCCACCTGCCCCCAGTCCTTGTTGATCAGGTTGCCCACGTTCAGGATGTCGAGCACGAGCTCGGCCTGGTGGCCGTCCATGAAGCCCGGCAGTTCCTGGCGCACGCGCACGTCGAACGTGTTGATCCACGGGCCTTCGCTGCCGCTGCGCTCGACCACGGTGCCACGACGCGAGTACAGGTCCGGGTTGTTCGCGACGAACGCCCAGAACTGCGACTCCTCGGCGGCGCCGCCGCGGAAGATGACGTCGCCGGGGCCCGACGGGATGTACATCAGGTCGTTGCCCGCGGAACCGTCGCCGTTCATGTCGTTCTGGTACGTCCAGCTGTACGGCTTGCCCGAACGGCCTTCGTAGAACAGCGAGAACTCGGTGTCGTTCTCACCGAAGAACTGCTCGCGGTAACGCAGGGTGCCGACGAAGCGGTCGCGGATCGCGTAGTTCGAGCGGGCCGACACTTCCTCGTTCGGGTCGAACGCCGCGCGCGACTGCCAGTTCGAGATCGAACGGCTGGACGTGAGCGGGTTCACGTCGGTGGCGTTGGTGTAGCTGTACGCCAGCGACCAGCCCCAGTTGTCCTTCCGGCCCATCGGGCGCTCGAGCGACAGCGTCAGGTTCTGGCCCTCGCCCTTGTTCGTCGGCGTCGCCAGCAGCACCTCGCGGTACGCCGTGTTGGCGCCGGAACGGGCCGTGCCGTTGAACTGCGTGCGGCTCGCGTCATACGACGCCGGCGCGGTGGTGCGCCAGAACAGCGGGCGACCGTCCTGGCCGTAGCCGGTGGGCGCACCGAGGTTCAGGTGGCGGTAGTAGATGCCGTTCTCGACCGAGAAGATCGTCGCTTCGGCCGAGGCGACCGCGCCGAACCACGGGAGCTCGTGCTCGAACGCCAGGTTGGCCTTCCACACGGCCGGCTGCTCCAGGCCCGGGTCGAGGAAGTCGACGTCGGCGCGCGCGGTGCCGATCCGCGGCGGGTTGGCCGGGTTGAACGCGGGCGCGGTGTTGCAGTTGTTGCTGAAGCCGCTGCCGCAACCGAACACCGAGATGGCCAGGCCGTTGTTGGTGTAGGGGTTGACCAGCCAGACGTTGGCGGCCGCGCCCTGGAACAGGCCGACGCCACCACGCAACTGCGTCGGGCGCTCGCTCTCGAAGGTGTAGTTGAAGCCGAAGCGCGGCTGCAGCAGCGACTTGCCGTCCACCGTCGTGTCGTTGCGGTAGCCGAACACCGTCGAGGCAGCAGGGTTGTACGTCGGGTTCTCGTCGACGTTGAGCGTGTCGTAGCGCAGGCCGAACTGCAGCGTCAGGTTCGTCGTCGGGCGCCAGGTGTCCTGCACGAACAGCCCGACGTTGCCGAACTCGGCGGCGGCCGCGGCATCGCTGAGGTTGCCCGAGGACGGCACGCGCAGCGCGTAGTCGCGGTAGCGGCCGTTCTGGAAGTCCGTCAGGCTGTTGAAGGTGTAGGTGCCGTAGTAGGACTCGACGAAGAGGTTGTAGACCTCGTTGCGCTCGAAGTCCGCGCCGAACTTGACCTCGTGGTCGCCCAGGAACCAGTTGGCCGCGAACACGCCGCCCAGGGTCTCGGTGTCGAGCACGTTCGCCTGGCGGAACTGCTCGGTGCCGAAGCGCAGGCTCTGGCCGCCGGCGAAGTTCACCTGCACCTGCGGCTGCACGCCGAAGGTGCGCGGCTCGCTGTGGTAGTCGCGGTAGGTCAGCGTGGCCTCGGTCGAGAAGTTGTCCGACCAGTCGGCGAACCACTCGCCCACGTAGTTGGTGAATTCCTTCTGCTGGTTGTACCAGTACGAGGACAGCGAGAAGAAGTTGGTGCCGAAGCCCGGCAGGATCGCCTCGTCCTGCTCGGTGCGGTTGACGCGGAAGGAGGCGCGGTGCGCGTCGTTGATGTTCCAGTCGAGCTTGACCAGGCCGGTCTCGCTGGTGGTCTTGGTGCCGTCGCCCGCCGCCAGGCCGCCCGCCGTCAGGCCGTAGCCCTGGGCGATCTGCTGGACCTGGGTCACGTTGGCCTGGGTGATGTTGCCGACGATGTTGCTGGCGCCGCTGCCGACCGGGCCGGAGTCGCCGCCCGGGGCGGTGAGCTCGCTCTTCTCGTAGTTGGCGAAGAAGAACAGGCGGTCCTGCACGATCGGGCCGCCGAGGGTGGCGCCGTAGGTGAAGTCCTCCTTGAAGCCGGTGAACGGGCGATCGTTCGCGCCGTCGCCCACCCAGTCGGCCTCGCGGTACACGTAGTACGCGCTGCCGCGGAACTGGTTGGTGCCCGACTTGGTCACGGCGTTGATGTTCGCGCCGGTATAGCCCTTCTGCAGGACGTCGTAGTTGCTGATGTTGACCTGCACTTCCTGGATCGCGTCGATCGAGATCGGCTGGCGGATCGTGGGCAGGTTGTTGGACTCGAGGCCGAACGTGTCGTTGGTCGACACGCGATCGATGGTGATCGAGTTGTAGCGGGTGTTCTGGCCGCCGGCCGAGACCTCGCCGCGCTCCTTGTCGGTCTGCGCGAAACGGGGGTCGAGGCGGGCGTAGTCCTGCAGGTCGCGGTTGAGCGAGGAGAAGCCCTCGATCTCGGCCTGGCCGACGGTGGTGCCGGCACCCATGCGGTCCTGGTTGATGATGTCGGCGATACGGCTGCCCACGACCTGGACCGTGGCCAGCTGCTGCTGGGCGCCGTCGCCCAGGGTCGAGTTGATCTCGGCCACGTTGTCGAGCGCGAGGTACACGCCGTCCTCGGTCTGCGTGCCCGTGCCTTCCTTGGTCACCGTGATGCGGTAGGGACCGCCGACGCGCAGGTTGCGCGCCGCATAGCGGCCGTTCGCGTCCGTGGTCACGCGGCTGACGGTGCCGGACTCGGTGTGGACGATCGTGACCTCGGCACCGGCGACCGGGCGGCCGGAAGCATCGGTAACGGTACCGCCGACACCTGCGGTGGTGCTCTGCGCGAAGGCTGGAGCGGCGGCGAGGGCGGCGAGCAGGCCGAGCGTGAGCTTGGACAGCCGGACGCGGTTGGGCTGGGACATGGGAGCCTCGGATGAGCGGACGATGACAAACAGGCGGACACGGCCGGCGCTGTCGCGCCGACCGTGGTTAACAACAGGTTAACATGCTGACCCGTACGTGTGACAGCGTGATGACCGAATCAAGGCAGCGGAATCGTGCCGCCGGTCGGAAAACCGTCAGGCCGGCCCGCGCAGGTAGGCCGTGATGCCGTCGAGGAACATCTGCACCGAGATGGCCACCAGCAGCATGCCCATCAGCCGCTCGATGGCGGTCAGGACCCGCTGGCCGAGGAAGCGGTAGAGGACGGTGGCGGAGAAGAGGATGGCCGCCGTCGCCGCCCAGGCCAGGAGCAGCGCATAGCTCCATTCGTCCAGCCGGCCCGGCTCGTTGCTGCCCATGAGGATCACGGCGGCCATGCCGGAAGGGCCGGCCACGAGCGGGATGGCCATCGGCACGATGAACGGCTCGCCGCCCGGAATCTCGCCCATCAGCCCTTCGGGCGGCGGGAAGATCATGCGGATGCCGATCAGGAACAGCACGATGCCGCCGGCGATCGACACCGACTCCTGCCGAAGGTGCATCATTTCCAGGGCGTACTTGCCTCCCCACAGGAAGAGCATCAGCACCGCGAGCGCGATCAGCAGCTCCCGGGCCAGCACGATGCGCTGGCGGGCCGGCGGCAGCGGCCGCAGAAGGCTGAGAAAGACCGGGATGTTCCCGAGCGGATCGAGGATCAGGAACAGCACCAGCGCCGCCGAGGCGACCGTCATCTCCATGCGCGTACTCCCTCAGCCCACCGGTGCCCAGACACCGCCGCGATGCGCGACGCCGCGCGGCGAGAGCAGTTCGACGCAGGCCGCCGCATAGCGCGCCGGATCCAGCGCCAGGCGGTCGTCCTCCTCGACGTAGGCCCGCGCCCGAAGCGGCGTGCGCATCGGGCCGGGCCGCAGGCCCGCGATGCGCACGGGGCCGCGCGCGAGTTCCGCATGCAGGATCGACACCATGCCCTCGAGCCCGAACTGCGAGACCCCGTACCCGCCCCAGTAGGCCTGGCCGACCCGCGCGGGATCGTCGAGCACGAAGACGACGGCGGCATCCGCCGCGCGCGAGAGCAGCGGCATCAGCGCCTGGGTCATCCACCACGGGGCGGTGAGCCCGACATGGAGCGAGCGGGCGAACTCGGCCGGATCCAGGTGCGGAAGCGGCGCCAGGCCCTTGAACTCGGCGGCGCAGTGCAGCAGGCCATCCAGCCGGCCGAACTCGGTCTCGATGCGCTCGGCCAGCTGCGCATGGTCGTCGGGCGTAGCACCTTCGAGGTCCATCGGGTAGAGCGCGGCCTCGCCGCCCGCCGCCGTGATGCGGTCGTACACGCGCCCCAGCTTGGGCACGCGCCGCCCCAGCAGGATCACCGTCGCGCCCGCCTGCGCGCAGGCCACCGCCGCCTCGCTGCCCAGGCCGCCGTGGGCGCCGGTGACGAGGACGACCCGCCCTTCGAGCTCGCGGCCGCTCACGCGCCCTGCGTCTCCGCGACGATGCGCGCCAGCTCGCCCGACTCCAGCAGCTCGAGCGTGATGTCGCAGCCGCCGATCAGTTCGCCGTTGATGAAGAGCTGCGGGAACGTCGGCCAGTTGGAAAAGCGCGGCAGGTTGGCGCGGATCTCCGGGTCCTCGAGCACATTGACCGTGTGCAGCGAGGTGGCGCCGGCGGCCTTGAGCGCCTGCACCGTGCGGCTGGAAAAGCCGCACATGGGGAACTGCGGCGTGCCCTTCATGAAGAGGACGATGGGCTGGCGGTCGATTTCCGCCTGGATGCGCTCCATGACGCTCACGGTTGGGCTCCTGTGCGTTGCACGGCCGCCGGGATTCGTGGCGGCGCGGTGGGGATAGAATGGAAAATTGTACGACGCCGCGGCCCCGCCGCCCTCCCCACGCACAGGAGTTCCCCATGGCCATCGAACTGCCGCCCCTGCCCTACGACCGCACCGCCCTGGAGCCGCACATCTCCGGCGAGACGCTCGACTACCACCACGGCAAGCACCACAGGGCCTACGTCGACAACGCGAACAGGATGATCGCGGGGACCGAGTTCGAGGACATGCCGCTGGTGGACATCATCCGCCGCTCGCAGGGCGCGCTGTTCAACAACGTCGCCCAGGTCTGGAACCACACGTTCTTCTGGAACTGCATGAGCCCCAACGGCGGCGGCGAGCCCACCGGCAAGCTGATGGACGCCATCAACCTCGCCTTCGGCGACTTCGCCACGTTCAAGGAGGAGTTCTCCAAGACCTGCATCGGCACCTTCGGCTCGGGCTGGGGCTGGCTGGTGCAGCGTCCGGACGGCACGCTGGCACTGGTGAGCACGTCGAATGCCAACACCCCGCTTACCGGCGAGGACACCCCGCTGCTGACCTGCGACGTCTGGGAGCACGCCTACTACATCGACTACCGCAACGCCCGCCCGAAGTTCGTCGAGGCGTTCTGGAACATCGTGAACTGGGATTTTGTGGCGTCGAACATGAAGTAAGGCCGGGCGTTGCCCGCACCTGGAAACGGCCGGAGCGATCCGGCCGTTTTCGTTTTCCGCTCCGTGTGCGCGGGCTTGCCGCCGCGGTGCCGGCCTCAGCGCAGGCGGGCGATCACCGGCGCGACCTGCGCCTGCCGCCCGAGCGCGGCGCCTACGCGCGAAAGCGCGTCGGCAAGCTCCTTCGCCGAGTCCGCACGCAGCGTCGCATGCCCGACCTTGCGGCCTTCCCTGGGTTGCTTGCCGTAGTCGTGCCAGTGACCGCCGGGCTCGGCCAGGACCGCCGCCGCCGCGGGCATCTTGCCGATCCAGTTGAGCATGCAAGCCTGCCCGACCATCCGGGTGTCGCCCAGCGGCAGGCCGAGCACGGCGCGCAGGTGGTTCTGGAACTGCGAGGTCTCGCTGCCTTCGATGGTCCAGTGCCCGGAGTTGTGCACGCGCGGCGCCAGCTCGTTGGCCAGCAGCTCGTCGCCGCGTGCGAACAGCTCCAGCGCGAACACGCCCACGTAATCCAGCGATTCGGCGAGCCGGCGGGCGTAGTCCATGGCACGCTCGTGGGTGCGCGGGTCCACGGCGGCGGGCGCCAGGCTCGCCGAGAGCACGCCGTCGACGTGCCAGTTCTCGGTCAGCGGCCAGGCGCGGAACTCGCCGTCGCGGGCGCGCACCGCCACCACCGACAGCTCGCGGTCGAAGTGGACGAAGCCCTCCAGGATCAGCCCGACCTTGTCGGCCTGCGCTCCGAGGGCGGTCCAGGCGGCGTCGATGTCGCCGGTCTCGCGGATGCGGAACTGGCCCTTGCCGTCGTAGCCCAGGCGGCGGGTCTTGAGGATGCACGGCGTGCCGATGGCCTCGACCGCCGAACGCAACCCGTCGAGCGAGTCGACTGGCGCGAAGGGCGGCACGGGAATGCCTAGCTCGCGAAAGCGCGTCTTCTCCGCCAGGCGGTCCTGCGCGGTCGCGAGCGCGCGCGGGTTCGGGAACACGTCGACGCGGTCGGTGAGCCAGCGCGCGGATTCGGCCGGCACGTTCTCGAAGTCGAAGGTGGCCACGTCCACGCGCGAGGCGAACTCGGCCAGCGCCGCCTCGTCGCGGTAGTCCCCCACGACCATGGGGGCGAACTGGCCCGCGCAGGCGTCGGCGACGTTGTCCATCACCAGGAAGCGCAGGCCCAGCGGCGCGCCGGCCAGGGCCATCATGCGGGCCAGCTGCCCGCCACCGAGGATGCCGACCGTGGTCATCGGCGCGGGTCGTCGTTGGCCATGACGTCCTCGGTCTGCTTCGACCGGAACGCATCCAGCGCGGTGCCGACCTCGGGGAGCTCGGCGGCGAGCATCGCCGCGGCGAACAGGGCGGCATTGGCCGCGCCCGCCTGCCCGATGGCGAAGGTCGCCACGGGGATGCCCGCCGGCATCTGCACGATCGACAGCAGCGAATCCAGCCCGTTGAGCGCGCGGCTCTGCACCGGCACGCCCAGCACCGGCACCGCGGTCTTGGCCGCGAGCATGCCCGGCAGGTGGGCCGCGCCGCCGGCACCGGCGATGATCGCGCGCAGGCCGCGGCCGGCGGCACTGGCCGCGTAGTCGAAAAGCACGTCCGGGGTGCGGTGCGCGGACACCACGCGGACCTCGTGCGGCACGCCGAGCTGCTCGAGCCGGGCGGCGGCGTGCTGCATCGTCTCCCAGTCCGAGCGCGAGCCCATCACGATGCCGACCAGCGGCGAAGCCTGTTGCGAAGCGGACATGAGCGTCGACCCGAAGGCAAAGACGTATTCTAAACGGCCCGCCCGCCGACCTCGCGCCATGGACCGCAAACTGCTCGACCTCCTCGCCTGCCCCACCACGCGCCAGCCGCTGCGGATGCTCGACGCCCCGCGCCTGGACGCGCTCAACCGCGCGATCGAAGAAGGCCGCGTGCGCCGCGGCGACGGCGCCATGCAGTCCACCCGCGTCGAGGCCGCACTCTGTACCGAGGACGGGCGCCTGGCCTACCGCATCGACGACGGCATCCCGGTGCTGCTCGCGGAGGAGTCGCTGGATCTCGGCGCGCTCGCGCAGCCGGCATGAGCCGCGCCATCGTCCCGCCCCCCGCCGAGGCGGTCGAGCGCGACGTCGCCCGTGCGCTGGAGGAGGACATCGGCGCCGGCGACGTCACCGCGGCCCTCCTGCCCGATGTCGCCGACACGGCCTACCTGCTCTGCAAGGAGCCGGCGGTGGTCTGCGGGCGGCCGTGGTTCGACCTCTGCCATCGCCGCCTCGATCCGGCCGTGGCCATCGAATGGCATGTCGCCGAGGGCGACCGCGTCCCGGCAGGAACACTGCTGGCCACGCTGCAGGGCCGCGCGCGCGCACTGGTCAGCGCCGAGCGCGCCTCGCTCAACTTCATGCAGACGCTCTCGGCCACCGCGACGGCCACCGCCGCCTACGTCGACGCCGTGGCCGGCACCCGGGCGCGCATCCTCGACACGCGCAAGACGCTTCCCGGCCTGCGGCAGGCGCAGAAGTACGCGGTGCGCTGCGGCGGCGGGGAGAACCACCGCATCGGCCTGTTCGACGCGGTGATGCTTAAGGAGAACCACATCCGCGCCGCGGGCTCGATCGCCCGTGCCGTCGAACTCGCGCACGCGCGCAGCCCCGGGCTACCGGTGATCGTGGAGGTGGAAACGCTCGACCAGTTGCAGGAAGCGCTCGCGACCGGATGCGACCGCATCCTCATCGACGACTTCGACGCCTCCACGCGACGCGAGGCGGTGCGCATCGCGGCCGGCCGCATTCCCCTGGAGGTGTCCGGTGGCGTCGATCTGGCGGGCGTGCGCGCCATCGCCGAGGACGGCGTCGACTGCATCTCCATCGGCGGGCTCACCAAGCACGTGCGCGCGGTCGATCTCTCGCTGAAGCTCGGGCGGACGCACTAGGCCACCGACGCCGACGCGGCCGTGGCGCCCCGCGGGCGGCGTTGCGCGATCCGCCCCGCCGTGCGCGTCGGCGGCACGGCAGCACGCTGATGCACCGCGGACGCCCCGGCGTATGACCGCGGCGCTGCGGACGGCACGGGCCGCATCGGCGCCCGACGCAGGCCAGCGAACCGGCGCGCGCGATCGGCCTGCAGACGGGCCGGGGCCGCGGTGCGCCCTCGTCCGCAGGCTTCAGAGTGCCAGCAGGATCGCGCCAGCAATCAGCGCCGCGCCGATCGCCACGCCCCAGGCCAGCCGCGGATCCAGCGGAGTGCGCGGCGGGGGTTCGCTGGTGTGGGCATCGCCCGAATGGGTGGTGGAGGCGAGCTGGAATCGCAGGGTGTCGAAACCGATCTCGTCACCCACGCGCGCAACGCCGTGAAGCACGCGCTTGCCGTTGAGGAAGGTGCCGTTCGTCGAGCCCAGATCCTCGAACTGCACCCCGTCCTCGCTGGGAAGCAGGCGCGCGTGGCTGCGCGAGATGCCGGCCTCGTCGAGCCGGAGGGTGCAATCGGGCGAGCGTCCGACCGTGGTGACGGAGCTGAGCGCGAACGTGCGCCCGAAGAACTTGCCCGATACCCCGCGCAGGACGAACTTCGGCAACGCCTGGCGCACCGCCGTGGCGAACAGGTCGTCGTTGGACGCCGCCGCCTTCGCACCGGGGCGCGCCATCGCGACGTTCTCCATCGCCGCGAGCTGGGCCTCGCAGTCGTCGAACGCGAGCCGGTCCCCGTCACGCAGGGCGATCAGCCCGCTGACCTGGGAGCCGTTGACGCTGACCCGTGCCCCGTTCTGCACATCCAGCATGACGCCGTTGGCGGTGACATGCAGTTGGGCATGCAGGGGATGGACGCCGGGCAGGGCCAGCACGATGTGGGCATCGGGCGCGGAGCCGATCCGGTTGACGCCTGGCTGCAGTACGACCTGCGGATGCTCGCCGCTCGGAAACACCAGCTTCATCGATCAGCCCCCCTGTAGGCCGGGTGACCCTTGTCCAGGGTCGGAAGAGCGGCGACAGTAGCAAAATGCCCACGTTGATCGTGTTGATGATCGTCGCAGCCGCCGGATTCGCGTTCTGGAACGCGGGACGCGCGGCCGCGGAGCGTGCCGGGCGCCTGGGACGGGACGCCTGCCGGGCCGCGGGAGCGCAATGGCTCGACGACTCCGTGCATGTGATCGGAATGCGTCCATACCGCCGCGAGAGCGGCTGGCTGGGCTGGGAGCGCACGTTCCGCTTCGAGTACTCGCTGGACGGGCAGGATCGCCACGGCGGGCGCATGGTGCTGCGCAGCGACCGGCTGGTCAGCTTCAGCGGCCCGGCGGCCCCGGCACCGGTCGTCGAATTCCGCCCGCGCGGGGGCTGAAGCCGCGTCGGGGCTACTTCACGATGCGCAGATGGCCACCGCGACGGGGCGTCGGGCGGTCCGGATCGGGCTCGTCCGGCGGATTGCCCTCGTCCTGGACGGCCTCCAGGAACGGCGCGGGGGTCGCGCCCTCCACGGCTTCCGCCGGGCCGTCGGCCTCGTCCAGTTCCGGTTCCTCGGGCGGCAGTGCCATCCCCTGCCCGTTCTCGCGGGCATACATCGCCAGCACGGCGCTCACCGGAACCGATACGGCATGGCTCACGCCACCGAAGCGGGCGCTGAAGCGGATGACCTCGTTGCCCATCTCCAGCCCGGCCACCGCGCGCTGCGCCACGTTGAGCACGATGCGCCCGTCCTTCACCGCATGCGTGGGCACCAGCACCTGCGGACGCGTCGCGTCGACGAGAAGATGCGGCGTCAGGCCATTGTCGGCGATCCACTCGTAGAGCGCCCGCAGCAGGTACGGGCGATGGCTGGTCATCGGAAACTCGTCGCTCATGCCGCCAGTGTACGGCAGCGCACGTGGCGCGACCGCCGCTGCGGAGGTGGTGCGCCAACGAAAAGGCCCGCGCGTGCGGGCCTGGGCTCGTGGCGGTCCGGTCAGGCCGGCAGATCGCGCAGCTTGCGCTCCTGCTCGGTCAGGCTGCGCGTGAAGCCCGGGTTCCGGAAGATGCGATTGCCGTAGTCCTCGATCACCTTGCCGTCCTTGGGCAGCGGCACGCCGAGGGCCGGCAGGCGCCAGATGATCGGCGCCATGGCGCAGTCGGCCAGGCTCATCTCGGGGTTGAGGAAGAACTTGCTCGCCTTGAACAGCGGGACCGAGGCCGTGAGCAGTTCCTTCAGACGCTTGCGCCCCGCCTCGGCCTGGGCCTTGTTGCCGAGCTGGATGGCCTGGACCTGCGGCACCCAGTCGTGCTCCAGGCGCAGCATCGCCAGCCGCAGGCGGGCACGGGAAAGAGGATCGACCGGCATCAGCGGGGGATGCGGGTAGCGCTCGTCGAGGTACTCGCTCACCACGCTGGCGGCATACAGCACGAGGTCGCGCTCGACCAGCGTGGGCACCGACTGGTACGGGTTGAGGTCGACCAGGTCTTCCGGCGGGTTCTGCGGGTCGACCGGTATCAGGTCGTACGTCACGCCCTTGGCCGCGAGCACCAGGCGCACGCGGTGGCACAGGACGCAGTCCGTGGAAGAGAACAGGGTCAGGGTGTTGCGCATGTTGCGTGGGCTCGCCGCCATCGTCGACCTCGATCGGCCGGATTCCGCCGGCCACAAGGCGCCGCCCACCCCGTGCGGGCGGTCGCCACGGTCCCGAGCCACGGTGGCAGGACGCCGGCCGTCAACGCCGGCGTCGCCTCCCCGCTCAATGCTCCACGTCGCGCCAGTATTCCTTCTTGAGGAGCCAGGCGAGGAACGTGAGCAGGGCCAGGAACAGGATCACCCACACGCCGATCGACTGGCGCTTGAGGGCGGCCGGTTCACCGGCGTACTCGAGAAATGCAGTGATGTCGCGCGCGACCTGGTCGAAGCCCTGGGCATCGAGCGTGCCCGGCTGCGTGACCTTGAGGCCGGTGACCGGGCGCTCGCCGGTGGCGGCGTCGACCTTGCCAAACTCGGCATGCTGCAGGCCCTGCAGCTGCCACAGCGGGTTGGGCATCGACGCGTTCGGGAACAGCGTGTTGTTCCAGCCAACCGGGCGCGTCTCGTCGAGGTAGAACGACTTGAGGTAGGTATAGACCCAGTCGCTCGTGCGCACGCGCGAGATCAGGCTCAGGTCCGGCGGCATCTTGCCGAACCACTCGGTCGCCGGACCCGCCGGCATCGACACGCCGATGGTCTCGCCGAACTTCGCGCCGGTGAAGTTGAGGTTCTCCATCACCTCTTCCTCGCTCAGGCCGAGGTCCTCGGCCATGCGCGAGTAGCGCACGTACTTGAGCGAATGGCAGCCCGCGCAGTAGTTCATGTACAGCTGGGCGCCGCGCTGGAGGGAGGCACGATCGCCAAGGTCGGTGCCGGCCTGCTGCAGGTTGCCGCCCGACGCCGCCAGCGCGGCCGTCGAGGTGGCCAGGCCCAGCAGCAACGCGGCCATCGAGTGGACGAGACGCATGGTCATGGAACGGGGTGCCTTCGGAAGGGAGGTCGCGCGGGGGGCCAGGTCAGTCATGCATCGTCACCCGTTCCGGCACCGGCTTCGTCTTGTCGATCTTCGTCCACAGCGGCATGGAGATGAAGAAGGCGAAGTACAGGAAGGTCAGCACGCGGCCGATCTGCGTCTCCACCGGATCCGTGCCCGGGCCCGCGCCGATCTTGCCCAGCCACACGAAGGACACCGCGAACACCGCCAGCATCGCCTTCGACAGCCAGCCACGGTAGCGGTACGAACGCACGCGGCTGCGGTCGAGCCAGGGCACGAGGAACAGCAGGATGATCGCGCCGAACATGACGATCACGCCGCCGAGCTTGTCCGGGATCACGCGGAGCATCGCGTAGTACGGCGTGAAGTACCACACCGGCTTGATGTGCGCCGGCGTCACCAGGCGATTGGCCTCGGTGAAGTTGTCGTGCTCGAGGAACCAGCCGGCCACGGTGGGCTCGAAGAAGATGATGAAGGCGGCCAGCATCAGGAAGAAGCCGACGCCGACGAGGTCCTTGACCGTGTAGTACGGATGGAACGGGATGCCGTCCTTCGGCGCGCTCGCCGACCAGCGATTGCCCTTCGGGCCGTACTTGATGTCGATGCCGTCGGGATTGTTCGAGCCCACCTCGTGCAGCGCGCCCAGGTGCAGCACCACCAGCAGCAGCAGCACCAGCGGCAGCGCGATGACGTGCAGCGCGAAGAAGCGGTTGAGCGTGGCGTCGGACGGCAGGTAGTCGCCCATGATCCATTCGGTCAGGCCGTTGCCGATGACCGGGATGGCGCCGAACAGCGAGATGATGACCTTCGCGCCCCAGAAGGACATCTGGCCCCAGGGCAACACGTAGCCCATGAAGGCCTCGGCCATCAGCACCAGGTAGATCACCATGCCGAGCAGCCAGACCAGCTCGCGCGGCTTGCGGTAGCTGCCGTACATCAGGCCGCGGAACATGTGCAGGTACACGACGACGAAGAACAGCGAGGCGCCGGTGGAGTGCATGTAGCGGATCAGCCAGCCCCACTCCACGTCGCGCATGATCGTGAATTCGACCGACGTGAACGCCTCGGCCGCCGAGGTCTTGTAGTGCATCGTCAGGAAGATCCCGGTCAGGATCTGGTTGACGAGCACAAGCAGGGCCAGCGAGCCGAAGTAGTACCAGACGTTGAAGTTCTTCGGAGCGAAGTACTCCGTCATGTGCTTGCGGTACGCCACGCCCGCGTTCGGCGCACGGTCGTTGAACCAGTTGATGGCGCCGGTGATCAGGCCCTTGGCGATGTTGTTGGGGGCCGACTTCTGGTCGTTGCTGATGGCCATGTCAGGCGGCTCCCTGCGGATCGACGCCGATCACGATGGTGGTGTCGTTCTCGAAATGGTGCGGCGGCACCACGAGGTTCGTCGGCGCGGGCACGCCCTGGTAGACGCGGCCGGCCATGTCGAAGCGCGACTTGTGGCAGGGGCAGAAGTAGCCGCCCTTCCACTGCGGATCGAAGGGCTCGGGGCGGATCTCGGCCTTCATTTCCGGCGCGCAGCCCAGGTGGGTGCACAGGCCCACCAGCACCGAGATCTCGGGCTTGAGCGAGCGGAAGGTCGGGTCGCCCTTGAGGACGTACGCCGGCTGCTGCTCCGGGTTCTCGGACTTGGGATCGCGCAGCTGGTCGTTGAGCGTGGGCAGCGCCTTCAGGATCGCCTGCGAGCGGCGGACGATCCAGATGGGCTGGCCGCGCCACTCGACCACCAGGCGCTGGCCCTCGGCCAGCGCACCGATGTCGGCGATCACCGGCGCACCCGCCAGCTTGGCGCGCGCGCTCGGGTTCCAGGACTTGATGAAAGGCACCGCGGCGAAGCCGGCCCCGACCGCGCCGACGACCGCGGTCGTGGCGGTGAGGAAACGGCGGCGGCCTAGGTTGACCGGTGCGTGGGTGGTCTCGTTGACCCCTTCGTTGGCCATCCGGCACTCCGAAAACAGTTCGACGTGGGCTGCGGCGACGCCTGGGGCGCCGCGCGGCTGAAAAAGACGCGGAAGTGTAACGGAATGGTGAAGCGGCCGACAATCGGCCGCGCACCGGAAATCGCGTCAGCGACGGATGGTCGCGCTGCGGTAGCGGTCGGCCAGCAGGGCCACGCGTTGCACGTAGCGCTGCGTCTCGCCGTAGGGCGGCACGCCCTTGTACCTGTCGACGGCGCCCTCGCCGGCGTTGTAGCCGGCCGCGGCCAGGGTCAGGTTGCCGTTGAAGCGCTTGAGCAGCCAGGCCAGGTACTGCACGCCGCCACGGATGTTCTGCGCGGGGTCGAAGGCGTTGGAGACGCCGAAACGGCGCGCCGTGGCCGGCATCAGCTGCATCAGGCCCTGGGCGCCGACGCGCGAGAGCGCATTCGGGTTGTAGGCCGACTCGGCATGGATGATCGCGCGCACGATGGACTCGTCCACCCCGTACTGGGCGGCAGCGGCCGAGATCTCGTTGGCGTAGGCGTCGGTGCGCAGGCGGATCTTGCCGAAGTTCACACCCGGCTTGGCCCCGCAGGCGAAGCAGGTCTCCATGTAGCTGTAGCGGATCGTCCGCACCGCACCGGCATGGGCGACGCCCTGCGGCCGCTTGCTGGAGTAGTGGCGGACGCCGTCCTTCACATAGGAGTAGATCTGGCCCTGTACCAGCCGCGGGCTGCCCGAAGCGCCCGACGATGCGGCAGGCGCCGCGGACGCGGCCGGCACGACCGTGGCCGGCGGTACGCTGCCGCTGGCCGGCGAACCCGATACCAGGCTGGTCTGCATGACCGCACCGGCCGCGGCCGGCGCCGGGGTGCTGCGCGAGCGCTTCGGCGCCGAGTACTGGCTGACGACCTCGCAAGACGCGCCCTTGATGCGCTTGCTGACGTAGCTGCGGCCTTCCGCGGTGTCGCAGCGGTAGACCGTGCCGGCGAAGGCGGGGGCGGCGAGAACCAGGCCCGACAGGAGCAGGACACCACGGATCGTCTTCATGGGGCCATCATTCCGTGTTCCCGGAGTTTTCACAACCCCTTGATCTGTTTAGAATTGTCTTCTGCGGACGCCGTCACCCGCGCTGTTGCGGCGCGGTAAACTGCCCGCCCGGCCCGGACTAAGCGCCGCCCTTCCCGGATTCACATGACCGACCTGCTGCTCGCCGATGCCCCCGGGGCGCCGGCCCCCCCCGTCGCGCCGCGCGGCAAGCTGTTCATCGAAACCCACGGCTGCCAGATGAACGAGTACGATTCGGCGAAGATGGCCGACGTTCTCGCCGCGGCCGAGGGCCTCGAGATCACCACCGACCCGGCCGAGGCCGACGTCATCCTGGTCAACACCTGCTCGATCCGCGAGAAGGCGCAGGAGAAGGTCTTCAGCCAGCTCGGTCGCTGGCGCCAGCACAAGCAGGGCGGCAAGCCCGTGCTGATCGGCGTAGGCGGCTGCGTGGCGAGCCAAGAGGGCGAGGCGATCGTCAAGCGCGCGCCGTTCGTCGACCTGGTCTTCGGCCCGCAGACCCTGCACCGCCTGCCGCAGCTGATCGAGGCCCGACGCGAAACGGGCCGGCCGCAGGTCGACATCAGCTTCCCCGAGATCGAGAAGTTCGACCGCCTGCCCGAGCCGCGCGCGGACGGGCCCAGCGCCTTCGTCTCGATCATGGAGGGCTGCAGCAAGTACTGCTCGTTCTGCGTGGTGCCCTACACCCGCGGCGAGGAGGTCAGCCGACCGTTCGAGGACGTGCTGGTCGAGGTGGCGCAGCTTGCCGCGCAGGGCGTGCGCGAGATCAACCTGCTGGGGCAGAACGTCAATGCCTACCGCGGGCCATACGGGGACGGCGAGGTGGCGGACCTCGGCCTGCTGATCCGCACTATCGCCGAGATCGACGGCGTGGACCGCATCCGCTTCACCACCTCGCACCCGCTGGAGTTCTCGGACTCGCTGGTGGAGGCCTACCGCGACGTGCCGCAGCTGGCGAACTACCTGCACCTGCCCGTGCAGTCGGGCTCGGACCGCATCCTCGCGGCCATGAAGCGCGGCTACACGGCGCTGGAGTTCAAGCAGAAGATCCGCAAGCTGCGCGCCGTGCGGCCGGACATCTCGATCTCGTCGGACTTCATCGTCGGCTTCCCCGGCGAGACCGACGCGGACTTCGAGAAGACGATGAAGCTGATCGAAGACGTGGGCTTCGACCAGTCGTTCTCCTTCATCTACTCGCGCCGCCCGGGCACGCCGGCGGCCAACCTGGAGGACGACGTCTCCAGCGAGGTCAAGCATGCGCGGCTCGCCCGCCTGCAGGCGACGATCAACGACAACGCCCGGCGTATCTCGCAGGCGATGGTCGGCTCGGTGCAGCGCATCCTCGTCGAAGGCCCGTCGCGCAAGAACCCGAACGAGCTCACCGGCAAGACCGAGAACATGCGCTCGGTGAACTTCCCCGCCCCGCCCCGCCTGATCGGCCAGTTCGTGGACGTGGTGATCACCGAGGCGATGAGCAACTCGCTGCGCGGCCGGGTGGTGACCGCCGAGGCGGCTGCGCCGGCCTGAGGCCGAGCGCTCGACGGCGTGGCGGCTCGCGCGGGCCGCCTGCCCTTTGCGAAAACCCGCGCCGCCGCGCAAGCTCACGCGCCGTACCGGCCGGTGCATGCATCGTCGGCCCGAACTCGAGCCCCCTCCCCCGCATGGCCGACCAACTCACCCGCGACTTCGTCCTCGACCCCGCCGACCCCGAGCGCCTGGCCAACCTCGCCGGGCCGTTCGACGCCCACCTGCGCATGCTCGAGCTGCGCCTTGGCATCGAGATCTCCAATCGCGGCAACGTCTTCCGCATCCAGGGCCCGCGCGAGGCGGTGGTGCACGCCGAGCGCCTGATCGACGAGCTCTGGCAGGACGCGGCCACCGAGACGCTCACCGAGCATGCGCTCCACCTGCGCCTGTCCGAATCAGGCGTGGAGCAGCGCATGCGCGACGAGGTCGAGCCGCAGGAGGTCGTCATCAAGGTCAAGCGGGGCAACCTGCGCGCGCGCGGCCAGAACCAGGCGCGCTACCTGCATGCGATCGCCACGCACGACATCAACTTCGGCATCGGCCCCGCGGGCACGGGCAAGACATTCCTGGCGGTCGCCAGCGCGGTCGAGGCGCTCAACACCTCGCGCGTGCAGCGCATCATCCTGGTGCGCCCCGCGGTGGAGGCCGGCGAGAAGCTCGGCTTCCTGCCGGGCGACCTGACGCAGAAGGTCGACCCCTACCTGCGCCCGCTCTACGACGCGCTCTACGAGATGCTGGGCGTGGAGAAGGTGGTGAAGCTGATGGAACGCAACGTCATCGAGGTCGCACCGCTGGCCTACATGCGCGGCCGCACGCTCAACGACGCCTACGTGATCCTCGACGAGGCGCAGAACACCACGATCGAGCAGATGAAGATGTTCCTCACGCGCATCGGCTTCGGCAGCACGGCGGTCGTCACCGGCGACATGACGCAGATCGACCTGCCGCGCAACGTGAAGTCGGGGCTCAAGGATGCGATCGACGTGCTGCGCGGCGTCGACGGCATCAGCTTCACCTTCTTCGAGTCGCGCGACGTGGTGCGCCACCCGCTGGTGGCGCGCATCGTCAACGCCTACGATGCGCGGGATGCCCACGAGGCGGCCGGCGGCCGCAGCTGAGGTCGTGCCATGACGGTCGGACCGGTGAGACTGGACGTCGCCGTTTCCTACGCGACGCCGCGCCGCGGCGTCCCCGCCGCCGCCAGCTTCCGCAGGTGGGTGGCGGCGGCCCTGGACCGGCGCATCCGCGAGGCGGACCTGTCGATCCGCGTGGTCGGCGAGGAGGAAGGCCGTGCCCTCAACCGGCACTACCGCGGCAAGGACTACGCCACCAACGTGCTGAGCTTTCCGGCCGAGCTGCCCGAGGGCCTGCCGGAAGGCGTCAGGCTGCCGCTGCTGGGCGACCTGGTGATCTGCGCCCCGGTGGTCGCCCGCGAGGCGGCCGAGCAGGGCAAGGCCCTCAACGACCACTACGCCCACCTCACCGTGCACGGCGCGCTGCACCTGCTGGGATGGGACCACGAGGACGACGCCGACGCCGAGGCCATGGAAGCGCTGGAACGCGAGATCCTGGGCGGCCTGGGCGTGGCGGATCCGTACTGAGTGGCCGCTTGTCCCGACCGGCCCACGCCCCCATATCGACCGGCCGGGGCCGCTCCCCGGATAGACTGTGATGCCGCCCCCTCCGGCGGCCTTTTCTGACCGAGACATGGCCGAGGACGACAGTAGTACGCAGGCACACGAACGCGGTGCCGACCGCCGATCCTGGTTCGACCGCATCAGCGCCGCGCTGTCGGGCGAGCCGTCCACCCGCGAGGACCTGGTGGAGCTGCTGCGGGACGCGCAGGCCGACGGCCTGATCGCCGCCGACACGCTGCGCATGATGGAGGGCGCGATCGCCGTCTCCGACATGACCGTGGGCGACGTGATGATCCCGCGCTCGCAGATGGTGTCCCTGCCCGCCGAAGCCCGCTTCCTGGACCTCATGAAGATGGTGGTCGAGAGCGGCCATTCGCGCTTCCCGGTACACGGCGAGGACAAGGACGAAGTCCTGGGCATCCTGCTCGCCAAGGACCTGCTGCGCGGCGTGGTCAGCGACCACGGCCCCGCCACGATCCACGAACTGCTGCGCCCGGCGGTGCTCATCCCCGAGAGCAAGCGCCTGGACGTGCTGCTGCGCGAGTTCCGCTCCTCGCGCAACCACATGGCCATCGTCATCGACGAGCACGGCGGCGTGGCCGGGCTGGTCACCATCGAGGACGTGCTGGAGCAGATCGTCGGCGAGATCGATGACGAGCACGACGAGGCGGCCGACCCGAACGCGCTGATCGCGGCGCATGCCGACGGCCAGTTCGTCGTCGACGCCCTCACGCCCATCGCCGACTTCAACCAGCGCTTCGGCGCGGACTTCGACGACGACGAGTACGACACCATCGGCGGCCTCGTGACCGCCGCCATCGGCCACCTGCCGGAGGCGGGCGAGGAGCTGAGCCTGGGCCGGTTCGTGTTCCGCGTGGCCGGCGCAGACGCGCGCCGGGTGCACGCCTTCCACGTGGGCGTGCATGGCGACGAATGAGGCGCGTGCCGCCCGCGCGCTGCCGGCCGCCCTGCGCCTGCTGGCCACGCTGCTGCTGCTCGCGCTGGCCGGCATCGCGCAGGCGGCCGCGCCGCGCATCGGCGTGGCGACCATGCAGCCGGGCCGGATCTTCTGGGAACGCTTCGGCCACGACGCGATCGTGGTCGTCGATCCGGCGACCGGCCGCGCCACGTCCTACAACTTCGGCTTCTTCGACCTTGCCGAGCCCGGCTTCGTCGGCAACTTCATCCGCGGCAGGATGCGCTACCGGCTGGTCGCGCTCCCGCTGGAGGACGACCTCGCCCTCTACCGCGAGGAAGGCCGCGGCGTATCCGTCCAGTGGCTGGACCTGACCGGGGCGCAGGCCCTGGACCTCGCGCGGCGCCTGGAAGTCAACGCGCGCCCCGAGAACGCCGTCTATACCTACGACTACTTCCGCGACAACTGCGCCACGCGCGTGCGCGACGCGGTCGACGCCACGCTCGGCGGCGAGCTGCACCGCCAGCTCGCCTCGCGTTCGCGCGGCTCCACCTACCGAAGCGAGGCCGTGCGGCTGGCCTCGCCCGCCTGGTGGATGCGGCTGGGCTTCGACATCGGCCTGGGCCCGCGCGCCGACAGGCCGCTCTCGCTCTGGGACGAGGCCTTCGTCCCCATGCGCCTGGCCGACGCGCTGCGCGAGGTGCGCGTGGGGGGGCGACCGCTGGTCGCGTCGGAGACGACGATCCTCCCCCATCGCATCGCGCCGGAGCCGGCCGACGCGCCCCGCCCGCTTCTGCCCTGGCTTGCCGCAGGCCTCGTGCTCGGCATCGCGGCCGCCTGGGCGGGCCGCCGCGCGCCGCGGGCGACGGCTGCCGTGGCGCTGGTGGCCTGGGCGGTCATGGGCCTGCTGGGCACCTTGCTGCTGTACATCTGGCTCGCCACCGCGCACGTATTCGGGTGGACGAACCACAACCTGCTGCTGCTGAACCCGGCTGCCTGGCTGCTGCTGCCCGGCGCGTGGCGCCTGCTGCGCGGGCGCGCCCCGGGGCGGCTGTTCGGCCCCGGCCTCGCGCTGGTGGCGGCGTTGGCCGTGGCCGGCCTCTTCCTGTACTGGCTCTCGGCGGCGCCGCAGGACAATGCGCGGTGGATCGCGCTCCTGCTTCCGCTGCATCTGGGCCTCTGGGCCGGGCTGGGCAAGCCAGGGCGACGCGGCCGGGACGACGGCCGGTGAGCAGCGCGCTGCCACCCGCCAGCATCATCAACTGCGCCGCCTATGCCGCCGACGGCACGCGACGCGACATCCCCATCGAGGCGATCAGCGACGTGCTCGCCGTCGATGACGGAAGCTGGGTCTGGGTCGGCCTGTACGAACCCGGCGCGCAGGTGCTGGACACGCTGCAGGAGGAGTTCGGCCTGCACGATCTCGCGGTCGAGGACGCGCAGAACGCGCACCAGCGGCCGAAGATCGAGGGCTATGGCGACTCGCTCTTCATCGCCGTGCACACCGCGCAGTCGGTGGAGGGGCGGATCCGTTTCGGCGAGACGCACGTCTTCGCGGGCCCGCGCTACATCGTCACCGTGCGCCATGGCGCCTCGGCCAGCTATGCGCCGGCCCGCGCGCGGCTGGAGCGCGAGCGCGACCTGCTCGTGCACGGCCCGGGTGCGGCGCTGTACGCCGTGCTCGACCTGGTGGTCGACAACTACGCGCCGATCGTCGACGAGTTCAACCGCATGCTCCTCGACCTGGAGAAGCTGATCTTCGCCGAGGCCTTCAGCCGCGACACCGTGCACCAGCTCTACGCCCTCAAGCGCGAGCTGACCCGGCTCCGCATGGCGGTCGCGCCGATGCAGGACATCGTCGGACACCTCGCCCGGGCGCGTGGGCCCCTCTTCGACGAGGAGGTGCAGCTGTACATGCGCGATGTGCTCGACCACGCCGTGCGCATCGACGCGAGCACCGAGACGCTGCGCGAGATGCTGACCACCGCGGTGAGCGTGAACCTCTCGCTCGTGACCGTCCAGCAGGGCGAGGTGGTGAAGCGGCTGGGTGCGTGGGCCGCGCTGCTCGCCGCGCCCACGCTGATCGCCAGCTGGTACGGGATGAACTTCGAGCACATGCCGGAACTGCACGGGCGCTGGAGCTACGCGACGCTGATCGGGGTTGTCGCGCTCATCTCGGCGGGCCTGTACTGGAAGTTCAAGAAGGCACGCTGGCTGTAGCCGATGCGGCCGCGGCGGGCCCATGTCGCTGGGCGCGCTTCGCCTGCCCGGCTGCCGCGGCCCGGTGCGTCGGCCGTGCCGCACCTGCGAGCCGGAATTGACCCGTCCCCGCGCCTGCGCCACGCTCGCGCCACGTCGGGGAGGACAGGCTATGCAGTGGATGACGCGTCTTGGCTGGGCGGGCCTCGCGGTGCTCACCGTGCTGTCGCTGGCCGTGCTCGCGCTGCAGCGGGGCGAGACCGTGAGCGCGATGTGGCTGGTCGCAGCCTCGGCCAGCGTCTTCTTCATCGCCTACCGCTTCTACGCGCGCCACGTCGGCCGCGCGATCGGCCTCGACGCCGCGCGGCTCACGCCCGCCTGGCGTCGCAATGACGGCCTGGATTACGTCCCCACCGAAAAGACCGTGCTCTACGGGCACCACTTCGCCGCCATCGCAGGGGCCGGGCCGCTGGTGGGGCCGGTACTGGCCGCGCAGATGGGCTACCTGCCCGGCACACTCTGGATCCTGTTCGGCGTGGTCTTCGCCGGCGCGGTGCAGGACATGCTCGTTCTCTTCTTCTCCACCCGGCGCGACGGCCGCTCGCTGGGCGAGATGATCCGCAGCGAGATGGGCAATGCCGCCGGCGTGATCGCCATGCTGGGCATCGCCATGATCATGATCATCCTGCTCGCGGTGCTGGCGCTGGTGGTGGTGAAGGCCCTGGCCGAAAGCCCCTGGGGCACGTTCACCGTGGCCATGACCATTCCCATCGCGCTGCTGATGGGCGTCTACCTGCGCTGGCTGCGGCCGGGCCGCATCCTCGAGGTCTCGCTGCTCGGGCTCGGGCTGCTGCTCGCGTCGATCTGGGCGGGCGGGCACGTGGCCGCCGATCCGGAATGGAGCGCCGTGTTCCGCCTGCAGGGCACCACGCTGGCCTGGCTGCTGATCGGCTACGGCTTCGTGGCGGCGGCATTGCCGGTCTGGCTGCTGCTCGCGCCGCGCGACTATCTCTCGACCTTCCTCAAGATCGGCACCGTGCTGGTACTGGCCCTGGCGATCCTCGTCGCGCGGCCGGACCTGCAGATGCCCGCGGTCACCCGGTTCGTCGACGGCACCGGCCCGGTGTTCTCCGGCCAGCTCTTCCCGTTCCTGTTCATCACCATCGCCTGCGGGGCGGTATCGGGCTTCCATGCGCTGATCAGCTCGGGCACCACCCCCAAGATGCTGGAGAACGAGACGCACATCCCGTTCATAGGCTACGGCGGCATGCTGATGGAGGCCTTCGTCGCGGTGATGGCGCTGATCGCCGCCTGCGTGCTGCAGCCTGGCCTGTATTTCGCGATGAACTCGCCGGTCGCGCTGCTGGGTCCGACGGTCGAGACCGCCGCCGCGGCCATCTCCCAGTGGGGCTTTGCGATCACGCCGGAGATGCTCGCGCAGACCGCGCGCGACATCGGCGAGGAGACCGTGCTATCGCGCACCGGCGGCGCGCCCACGCTCGCGGTCGGGATGGCGCAGCTGCTGACCGGGCTCGTCGGCGGTGGCGGCATGATGGCCTTCTGGTACCACTACGCCATCCTGTTCGAGGCGCTGTTCATCCTCACCACCATCGACGCCGGTACCCGCGTGGCGCGCTTCATGTTCCAGGAACTCGCGGGCCTGGCCTGGGCGCCGCTGCGCGCCACCGAGAGCTGGTTCGGCAACCTGCTGTGCACGGCGCTCGCCGTGGCGGGCTGGGGCTGGTTCCTCTACCAGGGCGTGGTGGACCCGCTCGGGGGCATCAATACGCTATGGCCGCTGTTCGGCATCGCGAACCAGATGCTCGCGGGCATCGCCCTCACCTTCTGCTGCGTGGTACTGGTGCGCATGAAGCGCGAGCGGCACGTCTGGATCCCGCTCGTTCCGACCCTGTGGCTGCTCGTGTGCACGATGACCGCGGGCTGGCAGAAGATCTTCCATCCCGATCCGAAGATCGGCTTCCTCGCGAATGCGCGCAGGTTCTCCGACGCGATCGCGCGCGGCGAGCTGGCGGCGCCTGCGAAATCGCTGGGCGACATGGAGCGGCTGGTCTTCAACAACCACCTCAATGCCGCGCTCTGCGCGCTGTTCATGGGCGTGCTGCTGGCGACGGTCGCATTCGGACTGCGCGCCGCATGGGCGGCGCGCGCTTGCCCGCAGCCGACCGCGCGCGAGGTCGAAGCGCGGGTCGACGCGCTCGCATGAGCCGCCGCGCGCCCATTGCCCGGCTGGCGGACGCATGGCGCTGGCTCGCACGGACCGCGCGCCTGGCCGTTGGCGTGCCCGATTACGCTGCGTATGTCGCCCACGTGCGGAAGGCGCATCCCGGGCGTACGCCGATGACACCCGGCGAGTTCGCGCGCGAACGCATGTCCGCGCGCTATGCGCGCGGGCGTGGTCGCTGCTGCTGACTCCGGCCGCTCGCGAAGGCATTCATGATGGACGGGATCTCGTCCAGCAACTCGCGCGCAAGGAAGCCCAGCGTGCCCTGGCGCGCGCGGATGGCATCCGCGGCGGCCGCGTGCAGGAACACGCCCCAGGCCGCCGCGAGGGACGGCCCCGCGCCGCGGGCCGACAGCCCGCCGATGATCCCGGCGAGGGTATCGCCCGAACCGGACATCGCCAGCCCGACGTTGCCATGGCGATTGCGCAGCACGGGCCCGGTGCCGGCGGCGATGTAGGTCGTCGCCCCCTTCATCACGACGACGGCGCCGTAGCGCGATGCCAGCTCGCGGCAATGGGCGCATGCATCGGCTTCGACGACTTCGCGTTCGACGGCCAGCAGGCGCGCGGCCTCGCCGGCATGCGGGGTCAGGATCAGCTCGGCACGCCCGGCCGCGATGCGCTCGCCGTCCAATCCCAGTGCGCACAGCGCCGCTGCGTCGACCACTGCGGGTATCGCCGGCAGCCCCGCGAGCCAGCCGGCCAGCATGCGCGACGCCGCATCGGCCTCCAGCATTCCCGGCCCGACCACCAGCGCGTCCGCGTCCGCGGCGAGCGCATCGAGCCGGGCACGGGCGCGCGTCGAAAGTGCACCGGATTTCGCCTCGGGCAGCGCGATCACGCGTGCCTCGGGCACCGTGGCCGCAACCAGGGGTGCGGCTGCCGCGGTGGTGGCAACCTGGAGGCGCCCCGCGCCCGCGCGCAGCGTCCCCACCGCACACAGAAGTGCGGCGCCCGGCATCTCGCCGGCCCCGGCCACCACCAGCACCTGCCCGCGTCCGCGCTTGTCGGCGGTGTCGTCCGGCTGCGGCAACGGATGCCGCCGCAGCCATGCCGGCGTGAGCGCGACAGGCCCGGCACGCCGCGTTCTCATCGGCGGCCCGCCGGCACGTCCGCTTGCGCCGTCACCGGCTCGCCGGCGTCGGCCACGGGCGCGCTGTAGTTGTAGCGGCGCAGCTGCAGGCGTCCGACCGGGGCGGGTTCGGGCACGAAGCCGTATTCGGTCACCCCGCAGTTCGCCACGTCGCCCTCGCGGTCGATGGCGAGGATCCGGGCTTCGGTCATCTTCTCGATGAGGTAGCGGAAGCACAGCACGGTGACCTGGTGCGCGACGATCAGCACGCGGCAGTGCCGATACTCCAGGGCCAGCGTGTCCATCACGCTGCGCAGCCGCAGGATCACGTCGCACCAGCTCTCGCCCCCGGGCGGGCGGTGGTAGAACTTCCCGATGGTGGTCAGTGCGCGGGCCTGGTCCGGATACCGGTGTTCCACGCCCAGCCGCGTGAGCCCGTCGAAAACGCCGAACTCGCGCTCGCGCAGGCGCTCGTCCTGGACGATTGCATGCAGATCGCACCCCATCGCCGCCACCACGCGTTCCAGGGTCTGGCGCGCGCGCACGTAGGGCGAACACAGGAACACGTTCGGGCGGACCTCGCCCGGCATCGCCGCGAACCAGCGGCCCAGCGCGTCGGCCTGGTGCTCACCCAGCGACGACAGCGGGACGTCGGCATCGCGGACGTCGTAGTCGATGGAGAGCGCCCGCGCGGCCTGCGCCGCGTCGCGCGCCACGTTGCCGGCCGACTGGCCGTGCCGGACGATCCAGAGCGTGTGCGGCCAGCGTTGTTCCTCGCGCATGCGCGCACCTTGCGGCACGCGGTTTCAACAGGGCGTGAGAGATCCCGCATTCGGCCTCCGCCCGGCGATGCGGGGAAGCCGCGCCAGGCGTGCGTCGCGTGCCGCAGGCTGCGCTCAGGCCGCCATCCCCTGCAGCGCCAGCCCGGTGAGGTAGGCGGCGTACGTGCCCAGCGCATAGCCCAGCACCGCAAGCAGCACGCCGACCGGTGCCAGGGCCGGGTGGAAGGCGCTGGCGACGACCGGTGCAGACGCGGCCCCGCCGATGTTCGCCTGCGAGCCCACCGCCATGAAGAACAGCGGAGCCCGGATGAGCTTGGCCACCACCAGCATCAGCAACCCATGCGTCGCGATCCAGATCGCGCCCATCAGGAACAGCAGGGGCCTGTCCAGCAAGGCGGCCAGGTCCATCTGCATGCCGATGGTCGCCACCAGCACATAGAGGAACAGCGAACCGATGCGCGAGGCACCCGCGCCTTCCATGCGGCGCGCGCGGGTGAAGCTCAACGCCAGCCCGAACGTGGTCGCCAGCACGGTGATCCAGAAGAAGCGTGCGGTCAGGCTGTAATCCTCGAGCCGCCACTCGGCCGGCAGCGTGGCGATCCAGCCGACCAGCGGACCGGTGAGCGCATGCGCCAGCCCCGTGGCGCCGAGGCCGATCGCCAGGATCACCATCAGGTCGGTGAGCGTCGGAATGCGCGTGTGCTCGGCCTGGTAGGCCTCGACGCGACGCTTGAGGTCGTCGATGGCGGTGAGATCTGCGCGCGTCCAGCGGTCGAACGCGGCGCTGCGGCCGGCCAGGAACAGCAGCACCGCCATCCAGACGCTGGCGACCAGCACGTCGACGGCGACGAACTGCCCGAACAGGTTCGCGTCCACCGCGAAGACTTCCTTCATCGCCGCCTGGTTCGCGCCGCCGCCAATCCAGCTCCCCGCCACCGTCGTCATGCCACGCCAGGTATCGCCTTCGACCGTCGCCGGATGGATGAAGCCCATCGCGAGGAAGGCCATGACCGCGCCGAGCATCACGCCCAGCGTGCCGGTGAGGAACATGATGACCGCCTTGGGCCCGAGGCGCAGGATGGCCTTGAAGTCGATGGCGATGCAGAGCAGCACGAGTGCCGCGGGCAGCAGGTAGTCGCGCGCCATCGGGTACAGGCCGGAAGCGCCACCGTCGATGAGGCCGACGCTGTTGTAGATCGCCGGGATCAGGTAGCACAGCAGCAGCGCCGGGACGACGCCGTAGAACTTCTTCCAGAAGCCCGTTTCGCGCGACGACGTCCAGAACACGGCGCCGAGTGTCATGGCCAGCAGGCCGAGCACGACCGCGTCGTCGGTGATGAGGGCGGTGGATTCGCCCGTTGCCTCGATTGCCATGGATCACTCCGGCCGGGCGCATGCGGCGCCCGGCATCCGCCGTTCCGGTGAGGGGTTCACTGCCCGATGTGCTGGCGCAGCCAGCCGTTGACCGTCTCGTGCCACTGCACCGAGTTCTGCGGCTTGAGGATCCAGTGGTTCTCGTCCGGGAAGTACAGGAACTTCGACGGCACGTTCCGCCGCTGCAGCGCATGGAACGCGGCGATGCCCTGCTCCACCGGAATGCGGTAGTCGAGCTGGCCGTGGATCACCAGCATCGGCACGCGCCACTGGTCGACGTGGTTGACCGGGTTGAAGCGCTCGTAATTCTGCGGCACCTCGAACGGCGTGCCGCCGTTCTCCCACTCGGTGAACCACAGCTCCTCTGTGGAATAGCCCATCATGCGCTGATCGAACACGCCGGCATGGCTGACCAGGCACTTCCACGGCGCGTTCCAGCGGCCCGCGATCCAGTTGACCATGTAGCCGCCGTAGCTGGCCCCCAGGGCGCAGGCGCGCTCGCCGTCGAGGAACGGGTACTGCTTCTGCGCGGCCGCCCAGCCCTTCTGCAGGTCCTCGAGCGGGCGATCACCCCAGTGCTGGCTGATCGCGTCGGTGAAGGCCTGGCCGTAGCCGGTCGACCCGTGGAAGTCGATCATGACCACCGCATAGCCCTGGCCCGCATACGTCTGCGGATTCCAGCGGTAGCTCCAGCCGTTGCCGAAGCTGCCCTGCGGGCCGCCGTGGATCAGGAATGCGACCGGATACTTCTGCCCCTCGACGTAGTTCCATGGCTTGACCACGTAGCCGTGCACGGTGTCGCCGTTCCAGCCCTTGAAGCTGAACTGCTCGAAGTCGCCGAAGCGCACGTCGGGCAGCATCTGCGCCGCGCTCGGCGTGAGTGCGCGCACGGGCTGCCCGCCGATGCCACCCACGAAGATCTGGTCGCCCGAGTGCAGCGTATTGCGCGCGAAGGCCAGGCGGCCGTTCTCCACGTCGACCGCCGACACGCTGCCGTCGCCGACGACTCGCGTCGCGGCGCCGCTGGCGACGTCGATCGCGAACAGCGGGTGCTGCCCCATGTCCTGCGCCGTCGTGTAGATCGTGCGCCCGTCGTCCGACAGGTGGACACTGTCGGCCGAGCGATCCCACTGCGGCGCGATCTCGCGGCGCACGCCGGTGGCAAGCTCGAGCTCGATGAGGGCGAAGCGGTCGGCCTCGAAGCCGGGACGCTTCATCGCCCGATAGTAGAGGCGGCGGCCGTCGGGGCTGAACTGGCCGACCGTGTCCCAGGCGGGGTTGCCCTGGGTGAGGTTGCGCGGCTCGCCCGAACCGTCGGCCGGGGCGAGGTAGATGTCGAAATTCGTGGACCACGGTTCGACGCGGTCGGCATTGCGCGCGGTGAAGGCGATGGAGCTGCCGTCGGGCGACCAGGCGTACTCGGTCGCGTCGCCGAACGGGCGCGAGGGAACGTCGGCCACGATGGCGCCACCCACGAGTCTCGCGTCCGCTGCCGGCTTCGTGCCCAGGTCGGCCACGAACAGGCGGTTGAGTCGACCCTCGTTCCATGCGTCCCAATGGCGCACGAACATGCGATCGAACACCCGGCCGCTGCGCCTGTCCTTCGACCTGGCCTCGTTGCGCTGGACGCTGCAGGCGATCTCGGCGCCGCATTCGGGAAAGACCTCGAGGCTCAGCGCCACCCGGCGCCCGTCGGGCGCAACCGAGTAGCTGCCGACATCGAGGGGCAACGCGGTGAGCTGGCGGGGCTTTCCACCCGCCACAGGCACCGCGTAGAGCTGCATGGAGCCCGACTTCGCGCTGAGGAAGTAGGCGGTCCTGCCGTCGGCCGACAGCTCCGGCGAATTGATGTTCCAGCCGTCGGGCGTGATGCGGCGGGGCTTGGCGCCCTCGCGCGTGTCCTGCGCCCACAGTGCCGTGGACGAGCGGTTCCCGTCGAAGTCCACCGTGCGGCGGGTGAACAGCACCGTGCCGCCGTCGGGCGTGAGCTGCGGCGATGCATACCGCTCGAGCGTGGCGAGGTCGCGCGGCTCGAGGCCGCGGGGCGCGGCATGCGCGGCGAGGGGCAGCGCGGCGGCGATCAGCAACGGCAGGCAGGCGTGACGCAGGGACATGGCAGCTCCGCGGCAGGGACAGGCGGCCGATGGTAGGCGGTGGGCCACGCGCGGGGAAGCGCGGCGGGCGGCCTGCGTGGCGCTGGCTATACTCGGCCCCTTCCCCACACCACGGAGCCGCGCGTGTCGCAACCGATCGCCGAACGCGCCCGCCACGAGTTCCTCGGGCATCCCAAGGGCCTGTACGTCTGCTTCTTCACCGAGATGTGGGAGCGCTTCTCCTTCTACGGCATGAAGGCGCTGCTCCTGCTGTACCTGCTGAAGTACCACCTGTTCGGCGACGACGCCGGCTACGACCTGCTCGGCGCGTATGGCGGCCTCGTCTACGCGGCCCCGGTGATCGGCGGCCTGCTGGCCGACCGCTACCTGGGCATGCGCAAGGCCGTGGTGTTCGGGGCGGTGCTGCTGGTGCTCGGGCACCTGGGCATGGCGTTCGAGGGCGAGCAGGCGCGCGTGGTCGGGGGACAGGTCGTTCGCGACGAGGGCGCGCTGCAGGTCTTCTATCTCTCGCTGGCGCTGATCATCATGGGCGTGGGCTTCCTCAAGCCCAACATCTCGACCATCGTCGGCCAGCTCTATCCCGAGAACGATCCGCGGCGCGATTCGGGCTTCACCGTGTTCTACGCCGGCATCAACATCGGCGCGCTGTTCGCGAGCCTGATCTGCGCCTTCCTGGGCGAACGTTACGGCTGGAAGTACGGCTTCGGCGCAGCCGGCATCGGCATGGTCGCCGGCCTGGTGATGTTCCTCTGGGGCCAGCGCTACCTGTACGGGCTGGCCGAGCCGCGCGACCCGGCCGTCCTGCGCGAGCGCGTGGCCGGCCTTGCGCGCGAATGGTGGATCTACATCGGCTCGCTGGGCGGCGTCGGCGTGGTCTGGCTGCTGCTGCAGAGCACGGGCGCGGTCCACTGGTCCATGCACGTCATCGCCATCGGCTTCTTCGCCTGGTTCGCGTGGTTCCTCGTGCGCTGCAGCAAGGTCGAACGCGAGCAGATGATCTCCCTGCTCGTCCTGATCATCGGCGTGCTGATCTTCTTCACGCTCTACGAGCAGACCTACGGCAGCTGGGTCACGTTCACCGACCGCCTGCTCACCAAGGACCTGTTCCCGGGGCTCGGCGGCGGCAACGTGGTACTGCCCTGGTCGATGTTCCTGCTCGCGGCCAGCCCCTTGCTCATGATCGTCGCGCTCAGGGCCAGCGACGGCGGCAGCCCGGGCCTGGCGAAGCTGCTGGTCGCGGCGCTGGCAGCGGGGCTCCTGATCGTCGGGGCACACGACATCGTCTTCGTCGAGCACACCGCGGGCTCGCTCACCTTCCTCGGCGCGATGTTCATCGTGCTGCTCTCGCCGCTCTTCGCCTGGCTCTGGCCCTGGCTGGAACGACGCGGCCTGAACCCGAGCAAGCCCGCGAAGATGGCCTTCGGCCTCGTCGTGGCGGGTCTGGCCTTCCTGCCGCTCATGGCCGCGGCCGAGGCGGCTTCGGGCGGTGCACTCGCGACCGTCTGGTGGCTGGTGCTGGCCTATTTCATCCTCGAGATCGGCGAGATGTGCCTGTCGCCGATCGGCCTCTCGGCGGTCACCCAGCTTTCGGTGGCACGCGTGGTGGGCCTGATGATGGGCGGCTTCTGGCTGGCGACCGCGTACTCGGAAGTGCTGGCCGCGCAGTTCGCCAAGCTCGCCTCGCTGGACGTGCCCGAGGGCCAGGCCATCGACTTCGCCGCCGCCTCCGCGCGCTACGGCGACCTGTTCCAGACCATGCTGATCGTCGGTGTCGCCAGCGGCCTGCTGTACTTCGCGTTGACGCCGCTGCTGCGGCGATGGATGCATGGCGTGAAGTGAGGCCGCGCACCGTGGCCCAACGAAAAGGGCGCCCCGACGGGCGCCCTTTTTCCATCCCTGGAGATAGCCCGCGTTACTTCGCGGCAGCTGGAGCGCCGGACGGAGCCGCGGAAGCCGTCGCGCCGCCCAGGCTGCGCGACAGGAACGCCAGAAGCCGCGTGTAGAACTCCCGGCGATGCTCGGGACGGTAGAAGCCGTGGCCCTCCGTGTCGTAGTACAGCGTCTCCACCGGCACGCCGGCGCGCCTGAGCGCCTGTTCCATCATCTTCGAATGCTCGATCGGCGTACGGCGATCCTCGCCGCCCGCGGCAAGGAACACGGGAACCTTGATCCGGTCCGCCATGCGCGTAGGCGAAACCGCAGCGAGGTCCGCACGGGGTCCGACCCACTCGTCCAGATACATCCTGCCGCTGCCGGACTCGCGGATGTCGCCCTCGGTATGCATCGTGGGCAGATCGTAGACGCCGACGTAACCGGCGGCGCAGCGGTACAGCGACGGTTCCTTCGCCACCCCCATGAGCGAGGCGTAGGCACCGTAGCTCGCCCCGTAGAGGCAGATGCGCGACGGATCGGCGATTCCCTCCTTGATCGCCCAGCGCGTCGCGTCGGTGACGTCGTCTTGCATCTTTCCGCCCCACTCCCGCGCGCCGGCATGGCGGAAATCGCGACCATAGCCGCCGGAGCCGCGGAAATTGACCTGCAGCACCGCGTACCCGGCGCTGGCGAGCAGCTGGACGTCGTTGGTGAACTGCCAGTAATCGCGAATGCCGAACGGGCCACCGTGCGGCATCACCACCATCGGCAGCGCCCTGCCCTCCGTGCCTTTCGGGCGCGTCACGTAGCCGTGGATCCCGAGGCCATCGCGCGCGGCGAAACGGAAGGGCTGGGTGGGATCCATCTTTTCCGGATCGAACCACTCGCGCGCGCTGAGCACGTGGTCGGCCTTCTTGGCGACCGTGTCGAAGAGGTAGTAGTCGCCCGGGTTCCGGTCGCTGGAGACGAACACCAGTGCCAGCCGTCCATCGGCGGTTTCCGACGTCACGGTCACGTCATGCCCGGCGAATGCGGCCTCCAGGCTGCGCTGCAGGCGCGCCTCGGGCGATCCCTTGTCGAAGAACTGCGTGCTGCTGCGCCCGTCCTCGAAGACCACGCCGACCGGAACCCCGCTGCCGCGGCGATCGATCACGCGGTTCGGGTCCACCACGGGATGGCGCGCAACCTCGGTACGCTGGCCGGTTTCCACGTCATAGGCCACGATGCTGTCGGGGCCCTTGACGTGCTCGACGCGCAGGTATGCGGTGCGGTTGTCGGCCGAGAAGCCCAGCGGCGACTCCGCGCGACCGCTCCTTGACTCGTCGTTGAGCAGCTTCCACTCCGCGCCGTTCCCCTTGCGGTAATAGAGCTTGCGGCTGAGGTCGAGGTCCTGTCCCGCGGCGAAGCGCACGACACCGGCGTTGTCGGTCACGAAATCGGCATTGCGGACCGGGGCGCTGGCCACGCGCGCGCGTCGGCCCGTGTACACGTCCATGCGCTCCGCATCGGAGAACGCATCACGGGCGAACGGCTGCACCGAGATCAGCACGTTCCTGTCGTCGGCCGGAAGATCGTCCACCAGGAACGCGGCCACGGTCTCGACCTTCTTGGGCTGGATGCGCGTGCCCAGGCCGTTCCCCTGGACGCGGTATCCCACGAGTATCTCGCTGCCGCTACCGTCGGCGTTCAGCGCGAACAGCTCGCCGGTGAGGCCGGGCGTATCGAGGTCGCCGAACTTCTGCGACGTGCTGATGAGCACCCGCTCGGGGTTGACCCAATGGAAGTCGGCGACGTGGTTGTGCTGCTCCAGCGCGAACGTTCCGGTCATCTTGTTGTCGGAACGGCGGATGATGGCCAGCACCGTCCGGTCGTCCAGCGGCACCGACGCCGCGAAGTACTCGCCCGTCGGCGAGATCTTGATTGCTTCGAACTTGTCGCGCGCGACGAAACGCTCGACCTCCACCGCGAGTAACGAAGGCGCCAGCAACACGCCTGCCAGCACCGACAGCACCTTGCATGCCTTCCGCATTCCCCGATCTCCCTGTCCTCACGAAAAACGGCGGCCTCCGGTGCGGAGGAGACCGCCGTGTGTCCTGGCCGGCAGTCAGTCGACGCCCGCCACGCCCGGCGCCTGCTTGCCGATGTGCCGGCCGAAGAACTCCAGCATCTCCGAATACAGCTTCTTGCGGTTCTCGACGTCGTAGAACCCGTGCATCTCGCCCGACTGGATGATCATGCCCTCGGGCGTGTTGCCGGCCGCGCTGAGCGCCTTGTACATGGCCTCGGTGTGCTCGGGCGGGCAGCGCGGGTCGCGGGCACCCGCGGCGAGATAGACCGGGATCTGGATCCTGTGCGCATGGTTGACCGGCGACATCGCATCCTGCTCGGCCTTGGTCGCTCCATACGCGCGCTTGAGATAACGCATGCCCGACTCGCTCTTGCTCGTGTCGCTCAGGCGCATCTGGATCTCCGCGCTGTACGCGCCCACGTAGCCGAAGGCACACTTGAACAGACCCGGTTCGCGCGCGGGGGCCATCATCGAGGCATACCCGCCGAAGCTGCCGCCGTAGATGCAGATCCGCTCAGGGTCGGCATGACCGGCGTCGATCGCCCACTTCGTGGCATCGATGATGTCGTTCATGATGCCCGTCGCCCATTGGCCGTAGGCCATGTCCTCGAAGCCCTTGCCGAAGCCGCCCGAGCCACGGTAGTTGACCTGCAGCACCGCGTAACCGCGGCTGGCGAACAGCTGGGTTTCCCAGTTGAAGCCCCAGTCATCACGCGGACCCATCGGGCCGCCGTGCGGATTGACGATCAGCGGCATGTTCTTGCCACTGGAACCGTGCGGAATCGTCAGGTAGCCGTAGATCGTGAGCCCATCGCGTGTCTTGAGGGAGAACGGCTTGACGCGCGCCATCTTCTCGGCGTCGATCCAGGCGCGGCTGCGCATCAGGAAGCGCGCCTTGCCTGTATCGCGGTCGTAGAGGTACAGCTCACCCGGGTTGCGGTCGCTGGACACCGAAACCACGACCTTGCGCCCGTCACGCGTGGCGCTCGCGAAGTTCACGAGCTGCCCGGGGAACGCGGCCGCGAGCGAGGCGTAGAGTTCGGCGTCGGGATGATCCTCCTCGATCATCGTCACCCGCGGCACGCCGGCCTCGGTGACGACGCCAAGGATGGTTTCGCCGTCGGTGGAGCGGATGAAGCCCGCCGGATCGGAAACCGGATCCTCGAAAAGCGGCTTGAAGGCGCCCGTGGCGTTGTCGATCGTGCCCAGCGCCTGCGGCTTCTTGCCGTCGCTGCGCAACGCGTAGATGCGCCCGTCGCCGGAGGTCCCCAGCACCGACAGCATGGTGCCGGTCGACTTCGAGCTGTTGACGAGCTTCCAGCTTCCGTCGGCTGCGCGCTGGTAGAGCTCGGCATGGGTGTCGTAGCGGCCCTGCGCGTCTTCGTCGTCCATGCAGACGGCGTAGCGCGGCTGCTTCGCGGCGTCGAGCGCGATGCCGCAATTCTCACGTGGGGCGCGGGCCACCGGCTTGCGTCGCCCCGACAGCGTGTCGAACAGAACGACCTCGGTACCGACACCCTCGCTGGACTTGGGATAATTCACCTCCATCAGGACGTTCGTGTCGTCGTCCTTCAGGGTGTCCAGCAGGCTGAACCTCTCCGAGCCCACGGTTTTCCCACGCTGCGTGACGTCGCGCGTGCCATAGAACACGAGCGGACGGGCCTGACTGCCGTCGGCGTTCACGCCGTACCACTCGCCGGTACCGAAGGGCTGCGCGTACGTGCCCACCTTCCTGATGGAGTTGAACATCAGGCGCTGCGGGCTCGTCCAGTAGAACTGGCCCACGCTCTTGCCATCAGGCAACTGGTTGACCTTGACGAGGCTGAGGTCCTTGGTGCGCATCACCGTCAGGACGTTCTGCTCGCCACGGTCGACCGTGAGCGCGAGGTACTCCCCATCGGGGGAGATCTTCACGCCGCTGTAGGTCGGGTGCCGGACGAAGTCCTCGATCGATGGCGTGGCGGCGTGCGCAGGGCCGGCGATCGCCAGGCCCAGCAGAATGGCTGGTGCGTACTTCACGTTTCCCCTCCGGATATCCGGCGCTTTTTTCCCCGCGCCGAGCCTACCGGATGGGCGGCCTGCGCGCACGCCGCACGGAGCGGCAATACGTGTTCAGCGATTCACGAAAGTGAGCGCCAGCGCGTCACGCCAATGCGGCAACGCTTCCCCGAGATCAGCCACCAGGGCATCGGTGGAAAGGACGGAGTACGCGGGACGCCGGGCCGGCGTCGGATAATCCGCCGTGGCGATGGGCACCAGGCGGGGCCGCCGATCGATGAGGCCGTGACGCAGCGCCTCGTCGAAGATCGCATCTGCAAAGCCGTGCCAGGTCGTGGTGCCCGACGCGACAAGGTGACGGGTGCCGGCAGGCATCGCATCGCCACGTGAGAGCAGGCGCGCGGTGGTATCAGCGATGAGCCATGCGGGCGTCGGGCAGCCGGTCTGGTCCGCCACGACGCGCAGCTCGTCGCGCTCAGCCCCCAGGCGCAGCATGGTGCGCAGGAAGTTGTGCCCGTGCATGGCATAGACCCATGCCGTGCGCAGGATCAGGTGGCGCGCGCCGGACGCCCGGATGGCCTGTTCGCCCTCGAGCTTGCTGAGCCCGTACACACCCAGCGGCGAGGTCGCATCTTGCTCGCGATAGGGCTGCGCGGAGGCGCCATCGAAGACGTAGTCGGTGGAGTAATGCACCAGCATCGCGCCGGTTGCGGCGCAGGCCCGCGCCATCGCTCCGGGGCCACGCGCGTTGGCGGCGAGGGCCGCGTCCACCTCGGACTCCGCGCGGTCGACGGCGGTATACGCGGCGGCGTTGACCACGACGTCAGGGCCAAGCGCGCGAATGAGATTCTCCACGGCGTCGACGTCACCCACGTCCAGCGCCGCATCCGCATCTTCGCCGTTGCGGGTGGTCGTGACGAGCTCGGCGAAGCCGAGCGCGCGGCGCAGATCGGTGCCGAGCTGGCCATTGCCGCCGGTGAGTAGGATCTTCATGGCGCGTACGGCGGCAGGCGCTCGACTGGCAGGTCCGCAAGCAGCGGCGCCTGCGCGTCCTTCGGAGACAGGAGCGGCTCGCCAACGGGCCAGTCGATGGCGAGGTCCGGATCGTCCCACCGGATGCTGGCGTCAGCCTTGGGATCGTAGGTGGCCGTGCAGAGGTACGTGAACACCGCGCGCTCGCTCAACGTGACGAAGCCGTGCGCGAACCCTTCGGGGATCCAGAAATGGCGCTTGTTCTCGGCACTCAGCACCACCGCGGTCCAGCGGCCGAAGGTGGGCGATCCGCGACGGATGTCGACTGCGACGTCCCAGACCTCGCCCTCCACCACCGACACGTACTTGCCCTGCGGCTTCGGCCACTGGTAGTGCAGCCCGCGCAGGACACCGCGCCGTGAGGACGAGACGTTGCCCTGTACGAAGCGCGGGGCGATCGCATGCGGCGCGAGCTTGTCGAGGTTGAAGGACTCGAAGAAGAACCCGCGGTCGTCGCCGAACACCTGCGGCTCGACCACCACGCAGCCCGGCAGGTCGGTCTCGATGAGCTTCACGGAACGAAACCCCGCTCCGGCAGCGCCATGAGGTAACGCCCGTAACCGTTCTTGGCCAGCGGCGTGGCCAGTCGGCGCAGTTCCTCGTCGGAGATCCAGCCGTTGTTCCAGGCCACCTCTTCGGGACAGCACACGCGCAGGCCCTGCCGCGCCTCGATGGTCTCGATGTAGTTGCTCGCTTCCAACAGGGACTGGTGCGTGCCGGTATCCAGCCACGCGTAACCGCGGCCCAGGCGCTCCAGGTGCAGCGCGCCCTCGTCGAGATAGCACCGGTTGAGGTCGGTGATCTCCAGTTCCCCGCGTGGCGAAGGCTTCAGGCCCGACGCGAACCCACTGGCGCGGCCGTCGTAGAAGTACAGGCCGGTGACGGCATAGTTCGAGCGCGGCGACGCGGGCTTTTCCTCGATGCCGACCACACGGCCGGACTCGTCGAACTCGGCCACGCCGTAGCGCTCCGGGTCGCGCACCCAGTAGCCGAACACCGTGGCGCCTTCGGTCCGCGCATCGGCGCGCTGCAGCATGGCGGTCAGGCCGGGGCCGTGGAAGATGTTGTCGCCGAGCACGAGGCAGCTCGGCGCGCCGTCGAGGAAGCGCTCGCCGATCAGGAACGCCTGCGCCAGGCCGTCCGGGCTGGGCTGCACCGCGTACTCGATGCGCATGCCCCACTGCGAGCCGTCGCCCAGCAGCTGGCGGAACAGCGCCTGCTCGTGGGGCGTGTTGATGACCAGGACGTCGCGGATCCCCGCCAGCATCAGGACGCTGAGCGGGTAGTAGATCATCGGCTTGTCGTACACCGGCAGCAGCTGCTTGCTGATCGCCTGGGTGATCGGATAGAGCCGGGTGCCCGAGCCACCGGCGAGGATGATGCCCTTGCGGCCGCTGCTGCTCATGCCTGCCCGATCCGCTCGAGGCGGTAGCTGCCGTCGAGCACGCGCTCGACCCAGGGCTGGTTGTCTAGGTACCAGTCCACGGTGCGCTCGATGCCCTGCTCGAAGGTCATGGTCGGCGCCCAACCGAGCTCGCGCTCGATCTTCGATGCATCGATGGCATAGCGGCGGTCGTGCCCCGGGCGATCGGCGACGAAGGTGATCAGCGATTCGCGCCTGCGGCCATCGGCCAGCGGGCGGCGGGCGTCGAGCAGGTGGCAGATCGTGCGCACCACTTCGATGTTCTCGCGCTCGGCATTGCCACCGACGTTGTAGGTCTCGCCCACCTGCCCGGCTTCCAGCACGCGGCGGATCGCGGCGCAGTGGTCGCCGACGTAGAGCCAGTCACGCACGTTGCGGCCGTCGCCGTAGACGGGCAGCGGCTCGCCACGCAGGGCGCGGGCGATGATCAGCGGGATGAGCTTTTCCGGGAACTGGTAGGGCCCGTAGTTGTTCGAGCAGTTGGTCGTGAGGACCGGCAGGCCGTAGGTATGGTGGAACGCACGGACCAGGTGGTCCGAGGCCGCCTTGGAGGCCGAGTACGGCGAGTTCGGCGCGTAGGGGGTGGTCTCGGTGAACTTCCCGGTCTCGCCCAGGGAGCCGTACACCTCGTCGGTGGAGACGTGCAGGAAGCGGAACGCATCGCGCGCCGGGGCGTCCAGCGACTTCCAGTAATCGCGCGACTGCTCGAGCAGCGACAGCGTGCCGACGACGTTGGTCTGGACGAATGCCGCCGGGCCGTCGATCGAACGGTCGACGTGGCTCTCGGCCGCGAAGTTCACCACCGCATCCGGGCGGTGCTCGGCGAGCAGCTGGCCGACCAGCGCGGCGTCACCGATGTCGCCGTGCACGAACACGTGCCGGGCGTCACCCTCCAGCGATGCCAGCGTGTCGAGGTTGCCCGCGTAGGTCAGGGCATCGAGGTTGACGACACGGATGCCGCGGGCGACGGCATCCAGAACGAAGTTGCCGCCGATGAAGCCGGCGCCGCCGGTCACGAGCCAGGTGGTCAAGGAATTCGCGTCCTGCAGGTATGGAGTTCGGGGAACGGCGGATCAGAACGGGATGTCGTCGTCCGCGAAGTCGTTGCCGAAATCGGCATTGCGAGCGGCCGGGGCCTCGCGGCGGGGCGCCGGCGCGGACTGCGGCGCGCGCTGCGCGCGATCACCGCCGCGGAACTCGCCGCGACCGCCGCCCGCTCCACCCTCGCTGCCGCCGCCGAGCATCTGCATCTCGTCGGCGATGATGTCGGTGAAGTACTTCTCGACCCCGTCGGCGCCGGTGAACTTGTCGTAGCGGATCGAACCTTCGATGTAGACCTGGCGCCCCTTCTTCAGGTACTCGCCGGCGATCTCGCCGAGCTTGCCGAAGAGCTTCACGCGATGCCACTCGGTGCGCTCCTGCTGGTTGCCGTCCTTGTCCTTGCGGACGCTGGTGGTCGCCAGACTGAGCGTGGTGATGGCCATGCCGCCCTGCGTGTACTTCACCTCCGGATCGTTGCCGAGGTTGCCGACCAGAATCACCTTGTTGACGCCGCGTGCCATGTCTATTTCCCTTCGGGGCCGTTGTGACGACCGACATTGGAGTATACCCGGCGGCCGGCGTCGGTCGGGCCGGGCCGCGGCGCGGCGTCGGAATTTTTCCCGGCGCCGCATGCAGGCCACCTATAATCGCGCGCCGCTTTCCCATAGCCCGAGACGCCGTGACGACAGCCCCCTCCCTAGCCGAGATCCAGGTGCTGGCCCGGGAGCCGATGGCCGCGGTGGATCGCCTGATCCGCGATCGCCTCGCCTCGGACGTCGTCCTGATCAACCAGGTGGCCGAGTACATCGTCGGCGCGGGCGGCAAGCGCCTGCGGCCCATGCTGCTCCTGCTCGCAGCCGGGGCGGCGGGCGGTGCGGCGGCGATCACGCCGCAGGTGCACCAGCTCGCCGCGGTCGTGGAGTTCATCCATACGGCCACCCTGCTCCACGACGACGTGGTGGACGAGTCCGACCTGCGGCGCGGGCGCCGGACGGCGAATGCGGTCTGGGGCAATGCCGCGAGCGTCCTGGTGGGCGACTTCCTTTACTCGCGCAGCTTCCAGCTGATGGTCGAGCTGCAGCGCATGGAAGTGATGCAGGTCCTGGCCGATACGACCAACCGCATCGCCGAGGGCGAGGTGCTGCAGCTGCTGCACATCCGCAATCCCGACACCGACGAAGCGGCCTACCTGCGCGTGATCGAGCGCAAGACCGCCGTACTGTTCGCGGCCGCCACCCGCCTGGGTGCGCTGCTGGCAGGCGCCTCGCCCGAGCAGTGCGACGCGATGGAGGCGTTCGGCCTGGACCTCGGCTACGCCTTCCAGATCGCCGACGACGTGCTCGACTACTCGGCGGATGCCTCGATGCTGGGCAAGAACCTGGGCGACGACCTGGCCGAGGGCAAGGCGACGCTGCCGCTGATCCACGCCATCGCGCACAGTCCCGCCGATGTGGCGCAGCGCCTGCGCGCCATCGTCGAGGCCGGCGATGCGGATGCACTGGACGAGGTCGTCGGCGCGATCCGGGCCACCGGGGGGCTCGAGTACAGCCGCCAGCGCGCCGCGGAGCATGCGCGTCGCGCCGAGGCGGCGCTGGCGGGCTTTGCGGCCAATCCGTACCGCGATGCGCTGCTCGGCCTGGCGCGCTACGCCGTGGAGCGCGACCACTGAGTCACGGCGCGGCCGCAGCGGAGGCCGCGCCGTCCGAATGCCCGCATGGCGCACCTGCCCGACCGGGCGGCCGGTGCGTGGCCGCCGCCGGGCCCGGCGCTCAGGCGATACCGAGCCCCGGAATCGTGCTGATGGCGTCCGGGTCGAAGCCCGCCAGGCGCGCGAAGTCGCGCCCACGCTCGACGTAGTCGCGGTACGGGCCGAAGCTCGGCGCGCCCGGGGAGAGCAGCACCACGGGCGTACACCCGCGTGGGCTAAGGCCGGTCAGCGACGCGCGCGCAAGGTCGATCGCCTCGCCCAGGCCCCGGGAAGCGACCAGACGGAATCCCCCTGCCCTCGCGATCGGCAGGAGCAGCTCGTGGATGCGCGGGCCGTTGGCCCCCATCGTGATGACCGCCGCAGGCGCGTGCTGGCGCATGGCGCTGGCGAACTCGCTCCAGTCGAGCCCGCGGTCGTGCCCGCCCACGAGCACGGCCACGTCCCGGTCGGCGAAGCATTCGAGCGCCGCGAGCGTGGCATGCGGCGTGGTGCTGATCGAATCGTTGACCCAGCCGAATCCGTCGCGTTCGCCCAGCCACTGCAGGCGGTGCGGCAGGGGCCGGAAGGAGGCGGCATGCGGCGCCAGCGCGACCGCGTCGTGCCCGAGCGCTTCGACGGCGGTCAGGACGGCCGCGAGGTTGCCGCGATTGTGCCGCCCCGGCAGCGGCAGCCCACGCGTGTCCATCACCGGGGTGGCGCCGCGATGGAGCACGTCGCCACGCAGGTGCCAGCCGCGCTCGTCGCCGAACCAGCGGACCTCCGTGCCATCGGGCACTGCAAGGCCGCGCAGGATGGGGTCGGCGGCGTTGAGCACGGCGATGCGTGGTCGCGCCCGGGTCACCAGCTTGAGCTTGTCCTCGACGTAGCGGGCATGCGAGCCGTGCCAGTCCAGGTGTTCGGGAAACAGGTTCAGCACGACCGCCACGTCCGGCCGCGCGCCGCTGCCGGCGACATCGCCCGTCTGGTAGCTCGACAGTTCGATCGCCCATGCATCCGGCGCCGGCGAGGGGTCGAGCAGTTCGAGCAGGGGCAGGCCGATGTTGCCCGCCAGCGCGGTCCGCAGCCCGGACGCGCGCAGCAGGTGCGCCAGCAGCGAGGTCGTCGTGCTTTTGCCCTTGGTGCCGGTCACGCAGGCGGTGTGCGCGACGATGCCGTCCGCCCCCGCATGTTCGGCGAACCACAGCGACGTGCCGCCGATGATCCGCGTTCCGGAGGCGACGGCGGCCTGTGCAGCCTCGCCGTAGGGGCTGATTCCCGGCGACTTCACGACCACGTCGAACGCCGCCAGCGAGGCGCCGTCGACCTGCGTGCAGGCATGCAGGCGTGCGTCGCCCAGCCTGCGCGCATCGTCGGCCTCCTCCTCGCTGCAGAACAGCGTGAGTTCGAGCGCGGGCAGGCGCGCGCGGATCGCGCGATGCGCTGCGCGGCCCTCGCGGCCCCAGCCCCAGAGCGCGACCCTCAGGCCGTCAAGCTGCGAAATCCGCACGCAGGCGCGTCCACAGGTTGGCGGGAATGGCGTGCTCGTCCGAGGACACGAGCAGCGGTTCGATGGCCGGCACGTCGCCGAGCCGGGGCAGGATCTCCCGCGCGAAGCGCTCGACGATCGCGTCCTCGCGCCATTCGGGGCGCTGCGCGAGCGAGGCCATCGCCGCGCGCGACTCCTGGCCTTCGCCCACGCACTCGAAAGGCTTGTGGTCGCGGTATTCGAGCAGCGCGTCGAAGCCGGCGGTCTGGTCGGGGTCGTCGAGCAGGTTGCGCCCGAAGATGCCGACCAGGCGCGGCTTGCTCATGAACGGCGCCAGCGCGAGGAACACGAAGTGGCACTTGGGGCAGATGCCGCACCAGCGCTGCGCCGGGCGCTCGCCCAAAAGGTGGAAGTTGCGATTGCAGCTGGAGAAGTGCTGGTCGTAGCGGTCGCTCTTGGCGAACTGCCGGGCGACCGCGAGCTCGCTGAGCGGGCGCAGCACCGAGTAGTAGTCAAGGTCCGCCGCCACCGCACGGCGCAGGTGCGCGGCGAAGTCCTGCTCGAACGCCCAGCCCTTCGACCACTGGTGGTTGACCTCGCCCGTGCCCTCGATCATCGAGCCGTAGCTGGCCGAGCGCTCGTTGGAGAAGACGACCTGCCCGGCACCGTGCAGCAGCGCAGCGAGCGCGAGGATAGCCGAGTTCACCGCGGTCACCGGAATGTGCCCGTTCCATGCGCCCTGCCGGTTGTACTCGAACAGCTGCGGCGCGAGCTGGCGGCCTATGTTCAGCGTCGGCAGCCCGGTGCGCGCGGCGCAGGCCGCGATGAGCTGCGAGCCGCCGATCCACGTCACCGTCTGCGCCACGCCGGCGCGGCGCAGCGCCTCGATGCTGACCAGCGAATCCTTGCCGCCGCCGATCGCGACCAGCGCATGCGGCGCGAGCCGCAGTGGCGGCGCGGGCGGGCCGGGCGGCGCATCGGCCGGAAAACGGACGCGCCCGCGCAGCTGCAGCCCGTTGCGGTAGGCGAACTCGCCGAGGCCGTTTTCGTAGACCTCGGTGAGCAGCGCCGCCGTGTCGCCGTCGATGGCATAGCCCTCGATCGCGATGTCCTGCGGCACCGCCGCCTTGTAATAGCTGACGCCGGCGACCAGGTGCAGCAGCCGCAGGGAGCGCTCGACGGCCTGCGCCCGGGCGGCGTCGAGCGCGAACGGCGCACCGGGGACCGTGATGGTCTCCACGAGCTCCGGGCCGTCGTCGAAGGCATAGACGAGCCGGGCGACGCCCGTTGCGGCGTCGAAGCCGCAGCGCACGAAGCGGAAGCGGCGGATGGCGTCGCGCGAGAAGCGCCACTCAGTCATCGATCACGTCCTCGGCCGGCAAGGCCCGCAGGTTGTAGGTATTGGCCATCGCCATGCCGTAGGCGCCGGCATCGGCGACCAGCAGGACGTCGCCCTCGGCCGTCGCGGCCGGAAGGCGGCGGCCGCGGCCGAGCACGTCGCTGCTCTCGCAGACCGGGCCGACCACGTCGAACGTGGCCAGCTCCGTATCGTCGAGGCGCGACAGGTTGTGGATCCCGTGCCAGGCGTCGTACATCGCCGGGCGCATCAGCGCGTTCATGCCGCCGTCGGCGCCGACGCGCCGCACGCCCTCCTTCTCCACGACCTGCGTCGTGCGAAGCAGCAGCACGCCCGCCTCGGCCACCAGGAAGCGCCCGGGCTCGATCGCGAGGCGGATGCCGGGATACGCGGCCTTGATGTCGGCCAGGCCCTGGCGCCACGCCCCGATGTCGAACGGGCGCGCATCCGGCGTGTAGGGGATCGGGAACCCGCCGCCGATGTCGAGGGTGTCGATGTTTCCGGCGCCGTCGGCCAGCGCGGCGAGCGTGCCGTACACGCCGCTCCAGTGCGCCGGATCGTCGATTCCACTGCCCAGGTGCGCGTGCAGGCCGGTGATCTGCAGATCCAGCGCGCGCGCTTTCGCCATGAAGGCATCGAAGCGGGCGATCGACAGGCCGAACTTGGCCTCCACGCCGCCCGTGCGGACCTTCTCGTGGTGGCCGTCGCCATGGCCCAGGTCCAGGCGCAGCCAGGCGCGGCGGCCGCGCAGCACGTCCGGCCAGCGCTCCAGCATCTCGATGTTGTCGAGCGTGACATTGACGCCCAGCCCGAACGCGCGCGCGTACTCGTGCCGCGGCGCGAAGCTCGGGGTGAACAGTACGCGCGATGGCTCCAGGCCCGGCACCGCCGCGAGAACGTGCTCGACCTCGGCCAGCGAAACGCACTCGAAGCCGAAGCCCGCCTCGTGGATGGCGTTCAGCAGTGCCGGATGCGGATTGGCCTTGATGGCGTAGAAGCCGCAGTCGACAGGGCCGCCTAGCAGCGAACGCGCGCGCTCGCGGGCGGTCGGCAGGTGGTAGACGTAACGCGGCGTGCCCTGCCCGGCCCGCGCGAGCAGCGCGTCGCGGCGCGCAGCCCACCAGGGGGCCTCGCGCCCGGGGCGGCCGTGCACGACGTCGCGCCAGGCCGGGCCGAAGACGCTTTCGTCCAGCACCGGCATCGCGCCACCGCGCACGAGCTCGGCGTGCAGGGTGGGCAGCAGGCCTTCGGCATCGGCCTCGTCGACGACGAACGTGAGGTTGAGGTCGTTCGACGACTGCGAGATCAGGTGCACGCGCTCGCGCCCGAACGTCGCCCAGACGTCGGAGAGCTTGTGCAGCAGCGAGCGCATGCCGCGGCCGACCAACGTGATCGCCGCGCAGGGGGCGATGACCTTTACGCGGCAGACCTGTGCGAGGTCCTCGCTCAACGCACTGAGCACGTTGGTCGTGACGAGGTTCTCGGTGGGATCGAGCGAGACCGTGACGTTGGTTTCCGACGAGCCGATCAGGTCCACCGACAGGCCGTGGCGCTTGAAGCGCTCGAACACGTCGGCCAGGAAGCCCACCTGCTGCCACATGCCGACCGATTCCATCGAGACCAGCACGATGCCGTTGCGACGGCTGATCGCCTTGACGCCGGGCACGGTGGCGGCGCTGGCGTCGATGCGGGTGCCGGGCAGGTCCGGGCGTTCGGTGTCGAGGATGGCCATCGGAACGCCCGCATCGCGGCAGGGGCCGATCGAGCGCGGATGCAGCACCTTCGCGCCGGTCGTCGCGATCTCCTGCGCCTCGGCGTAGTCGAGCCGCGCCAGGAGGCGCGCGTCCGGCACCTCGCGCGGGTTCGCGCTGAACATGCCGGGCACGTCGGTCCAGATCTCGACGCGGGACGCGCCCAGCAGCGCGCCGAAATACGCGGCCGAGGTGTCCGAGCCGCCACGGCCGAGGATGGCCGTGCCGCCGTCGGCATGGCGGGCGATGAAACCCTGCGTCAGCACGATGCCGGCCGGCTGCGCCGCGAAGCGTGCGGCCACCTCCCGGTCGGTGGCGTGGTGGCAGTTGACCGAGAGCCGCCCGGCCCAGTCGCTCTGGTTGGGCAACTGCACCGCCCGCAGCCAGTCGCGCGCGTCGCACCAGCCGATGTCCAGGCCCTGCGATTTCAGGTAGGCCACGCCCAGCGTGGAGGACAGCAGCTCGCCTTGCGCCAGCACCTCGGCCTGCCAGTCCAGCGACTTCGACGCGGCGCGCGGATCGGCGGCGAGCCCGCGCAGCATGGCGAGACGGTCACCGAGCACCGCGTCGGCATCGAGCCCGAGTTCGAGGCAGAACTCGCGGTGACGGCGTTCGAGTGCGTCGATGCGCGCATCGACCGAGGCGCCCGCCCCCTCGTTCGCGATGGCCTGCAGCTCGTTGGTGACGCCCGAGAGCGCGGACACCACGACGAGCACGCGCGCATCTGCGTCGGCGCGGCGTTTGGCGGCGATGCGTCCGATGGTGTCCCAACGCGTCCGCCGCGACACGGAGGTGCCGCCGAACTTGAGGATGACCCAGCGCATCGCAGCTTCCACGAAGATCCCCGGATGACCGGCCCGGATGGCCGGCGGGCGATGGAACCATGCGCGCCGTCGGGTGGCGAATGACGCATGGTCATGAGAACGCGCGATTTTATGCGATGACGCGGCCCGCCGCGGCCAGCGAGAATGCGCCGGTTCCCATCTTCCGCCGCCGCCATTGACCGAGCGCCGTTTCCTGCAACTGGACGTCTTCGCCGACCGGCCCGGCGCCGGCAACCCGCTGGCCGTGGTGGTGGACGCCGAGGGCCTGGACGCCGCGGCCATGCAGGCCTTCGCGAACTGGACCAACCTGTCGGAAACCATCTTCCTGCTGCCCCCGGGCGACGGCGCCGACTACCGCGTGCGCATCTTCACGCCGCGCCAGGAGCTGCCCTTCGCCGGCCATCCGAGCGTGGGCGCGGCCTGGGCCGCGATCGAGTCCGGCCGCGCCGACGGCGCGAAGGCGGCCCTGGTGCAGGACTGCGCGGCCGGCCTGCTGCCGGTTCAGGTCGGCCCGGAATGCGGGATCACGGTGCGCGCGCCCCGTGCCCGGCGCATCGCAGCGCCGAGCGCAAGCGCACCGCGCCTGGAACGCGCACTGGCCGGGCTCGCACGCGGCGGCATCGACGCGGCTCTTTGGGACAACGGCCCGAAGTGGTGGGTGGTCGAGCTGGCCGACGAGGACACGGTGCGCCGCATGCGGCCCGACCTCGCCGCGATCGCCGAGCTGACGGGTGACTCGGCGGTGGGCCTGGCCGTGTTCGCCACGGCCCCGCCGGGCGCCGGCCACGACATCGTGGTGCGCGCCTTCTGCCCGGCCGACGGCATTCCCGAGGATCCCGTCACCGGCAGCGCGAACGCCGCGATCGGCGCGGCCCTGGCCGACGCCGGCCGCATCGCCCCGGGGGATCGCTACCGCGCCAGCCCGGGTCGCGAGGTCGGCCGCGACGGCGTGGTCGACGTGCGCGTCGATGCCGACGGCGAGGTCTGGATCGGCGGGCGCGTGCAGCCGGTCATCCGCGGCACGGTGGCTTGGTAAGCTGCGCCGCCCCGAGGCCGCCCCCGCTCCGATGAAACGCCGCTACGTGCAGCTCGACGTGTTCGCCGACCGTCCGGGCGCCGGCAACCCGCTCGCCGTCGTGCTCGATGCCGAGGGCCTCGACGATGCCGCCATGCAGGCCATCGCCCGGTGGACGCGCCTGCCGGAAACCACGTTCGTGTTCCCGCCCGCCGATGCCGGGGCGAGCTACCGCGTGCGCATGTTCAGCCCGCGCCGCGAGGTGCCCTTCGCCGGGCACCCCAGCGTGGGCACCGCGCACGTCGTGCTGGACGAAGGGCTGGCCCAGCCGTCCGACGGCCTGCTGGTGCAGGAGGGCGTCGCCGGCTGCCTGCCACTGCGCATCGAGGGCAGCGGCGCCGCGCGCACGATCGCCGTGCGCACGCCGCGCGCGAAGCTCGTCGAGCGCGTCGCCGCCTGCGATCCCCGCATCGCGCCCTCGCTGTCCGGCCTCAGGCTCGGCACGCTGCCGCCGGCCCTGATGGACGGCGGCCGCCGCTGGTGGCTGGCGGAGGTGGCGAGCGAAGCCGACCTGCGCACCGCGCAACCGGACTGGGACGCGATCAGCACCCTGGCCGCGTCGACCGAAACCATGGGCCTTTGCGCCTTCGCCCGCGCGGACGCGGGGCGGGACTACCAGCTCGTCGTGCGCGCCTTCGTGGGCGCACCGGCGCGCTTCGAGGATGCCGCCTCGGGCGCCGCGAACGCCACGCTCGCCGCCTGGCTCGCGCACAACGATGCCCTGCCGGGGACGGGGGGAACCTACGTCGTCAGCCAGGGCCGCGAGGTCGGCTTCGACGCGCGCCTTCAGCTGCGCGTGGACGGCGCCGGCGACGTCTGGTCCGGCGGCCACGTGCGCACCGTCGTGCGCGGCGAGATCGACTGGTAGCGGCTCAGCCGGCCCGGACGTCCAGCAGGATCGGCACCGAGGCCAGCAGCCTGGAGATCGGGCAGTTGGCCTTGGCGTTCTCCGCGTGCTCGCGGAAGGCGGCCGCGTCCAGCCCCGGCACGTCGCCACGCACGCCGAGGCGGATCTGGGTGATGCGCGGCCCGCCGTCCATCGACATCTGCACGTCGGCGCGCGCGTCCAGCGATGCCGGCGGATGGCCGGCCTCGGTGAGCACGGCCGACAGAGCCATCGCGAAGCAGCCGGCATGCGCGGCGGCGATCAGCTCCTCGGGGTTGGTTCCCTTCTCCTCGCCGAAGCGCGAGTTGAAGCCGTAGCGCGTGCCGTCGAACAGGCCGCTCTGCGGCGTGTGCAGGCGGCCCTGTCCGGTCCGCAGGTCGCCCTCCCAGCGGGCGGTGGCGTGGCGGGTGATCGTCATGGGGGCTCTCCGGGGTCGGAAGGCGCAGCCTACTCAGGGGCTGGAAAGGCCGTGTGGTCGGCCTTGTGCAGCGCAACGCGACGGCTGAACAGGCCCGCGTTATGGTGAGCCTGCCACGCCATGACCGCCCGCCGAGCGCGCCGCTCGGTCGTGCTGACGGACCGCCACGGCGGTGGAGCGCGCCGCGGTGCCTTCGCACCGCGCCCGTCGCTCGGCCGCGCACGGAACGCGGGGCCGCCCGCCAGCGGATGGCCACCCTCCCTTTCCCACCGGAGTGCGTGGCATGCCCTACACCACCGAACAGATCAGAAACGTGGCCCTCGCAGGCCACCCCGGCGCCGGCAAGACCACCCTGTTCGAAGCCCTGCTGCATGCCGGCGGCACCCTCCAGGCGGCAGGCAGCATCGAACGCGGCAATACCGTGTCGGACTTCGACCCGATCGAGAAGCAGCGCGGCCATTCGCTCGACGTCGGCATCGCCAGCACCGACCACGCCGGCATCCACGTGAACCTGATCGACACACCCGGCTATCCCGATTTCCGCGGGCCCGCGCTGTCGGCGCTGGCGGCGGTGGAGACGGTCGCGGTGGTCGTGTCCTGCGACGGCGGCGTCGAGTACGGTGCGCGGCGGATGATGGAGTACGCGAAGTCACGCGGGCTCTGCCGCGTGCTCGTGGTCAACAAGATCGACCACAGCGCGGACTGCAACGCCGTGCTCGACGCGCTGCGCGAGACCTTCGGACCCGAATGCCTGCCGCTGAACCTGCCCGCCGACGGCGGCAGGCGCGTGGTGGACTGCTTCGGGCAGGCCGAAGGCGAAAGCGACTTCGGTCCGGTGGCGGACTGGCACCGCCGGATCATCGACCAGGTCGTCGAGATCAACGAGACCGTGATGGAGCACTACCTCGACCTCGGCGAAGACGGGCTGTCGGGACAGGAACTGCACGATGCCTTCGAGCAGTGCCTGCGCGAGGGCCATCTGGTCCCCGTCCTGTTCTGTTCCGCGCGCAGCGGCGTGGGCGTGCGCGAGCTGCTCGACGTGGCCGAGCGCCTGTTCCCGCATCCGGGCGAGGCGAACCCGCCGCCGTTCGTGAAGGGCCGCGGGGCCGACGCACAGCCGGTCCGCGCGCAGCCGGATCCGAAGGCGCACGTGATCGCCGACGTCTTCAAGATCGTCAACGACCCCTTCGTAGGCAAGCTCGGGATCTTCCGCGTCTACCAGGGCACCGTGCGGCGCGACACGCAGCTGTTCGTCGACGACGGCAAGAAGCCCTTCCGCGTCGGCCACCTGTTCAAGCTGCGCGGCAAGGAGCACATCGAGATCGAGCAGGCCGTTCCGGGCGACATCGCCGCGGTGGCGAAGGTCGAAGAGCTGCATTTCGACGCCGTGCTGCACGACAGCCACGACGAGGACCACATCCACCTCGCGCCGCTGGACTTCCCAAGGCCCATGTTCGGCCTCGCCATCGAGGCGGCGAGCAAGGGACAGGAGCAGAAGCTCGCCACCGCGCTGCACAAGCTCGCGGAGGAGGATCCGTGCTTCCAGGTGGAGCACACGGCCGAGACCTACGAAACCATCATCCGCGGGCTGTCGGACCTGCACCTGCGCATCGCGCTCGAACGGCTGAAGGACCGCTACGGGCTGGAGGTGAAGTCACGCCCGCCGCGCATCGCGTACCGCGAGACCATCAGCACCGGCGCCGAGGGCCATCACCGGCACAAGAAGCAGACCGGCGGCGCAGGCCAGTTCGGCGAGGTCTTCCTGCGCGTGGAGCCGCTTCCGCGCGGCGCGGGCTTCGAGTTCGTCGACGAGGTCAAGGGCGGCACCATCCCGGGGCAGTTCATCCCGGCCGTCGAGAAGGGCGTGCGGCAGGCGCTGGCGGGCGGTGCAGTGGCCGGGTACCCGCTGCAGGACATACGCGTGGTCGTCCACGACGGCAAGCACCATCCGGTCGACAGCAAGGAGGTGGCCTTCGTCACCGCCGGCAAGCGCGCCTTCCTGGACGCCGTGCTCAAGGCCAGGCCGCAGGTGCTCGAGCCCATCGTCGAGCTGGAAGTGACCGCACCCGAGGCGCACATGGGCGACATCTCCGGCAGCCTGGCCGGCAAGCGGGCGCGCATCCAGGGCACCGACAGCGTCCGGGGGGACGCGGTGGTGCGCGCGCAGGTGCCGCTTTCGGAGCTGGAAGGTTTCGCCGCGGAGCTCAAGTCCATGACCGCGGGCCGCGGGCGCTACTCGCTCGATTTCAGCCACTACGAGCCCGTGCCGGCCAACGTGCAGCACAAGCTCGTCGAGGCCTACAGGCCGCACGGCGAGGAGGACTGAAACGGCCGCGGCGTCCCGCGGGGCAGGAACGAGGAAGGCCGGCATTCGCCGGCCTTCCTTTTCCGCCTCGGAGCAGCAGGCTCACTCGGGGCGCACGTCCACGCGTACGCGGATCCGGTCGCCGGGGTGGTAGCTGGTGCGCGTGGTGTAGCTGCGGCCGCCGTACTCGTAGGTCACGTCGTACATGGATGCACCGCGGCCCCGCTCGTAGTCGCCGACCGGGATCGGATCGCAGGCACGCGCGACGCCGACCGTGCGGCGGGCGCTACGGTTGCGCTGGGTCTGCTCGTAGATCTGCCGGCCTGCCACGCTGCCGACCATCGAGCCGATCGCCGAAGTCGCATAGCGTGCACTGCCGCCGCCGACCTGGCTTCCCACCACCGCACCCACGATGCCGCCGATGACGGTGGCCGCGGTCTCACCTCCGCGCGTTCCGTAGGAGCGATCGCGGTAGTCGTCACGGTAATAGCCGTCGTCACGGTAGTAGCCATCGCCGCGGTAGTAGCCGTCGCGGCGGTAGCGGTCGTCGTAACCACCTGCATAGGTGCGGTCTTCCACGCAGCGCGTGGTGCCGGTGCTGGCCGCGTAGCGCCCGCTGTAGCGCGCGTCGTACACGGGGTCGACGCGCAGGACGCGTGCGTAGTCGTAATACCCGTCGGTGCTCGAATAGGCGGGATGGGACGCCACCTGCGCCGAGGCGGTGGCGGCCGTGGTGGTCATCGCGAGGGCCAGCACGCTGGCGGCAAGACGCGTCATGGACAGGCTCCGTTGCGCCGGGATGGCGCGAAGGGATCGTCCGTCGCGGGCTCTTACCGCGAACTGAACTTTGTAAAAGCGTCGTGAAACGCTCAGATGCGGTTCACCGGGCGGTGCTCATTCGTCGCCCGCGACGGCCTCCAGCGAACGCGCCTGCGGGCTGAGCTGCGCGCGCAGGATGCCGTCGGGATGCTCGCTGGTACGCAACACCACATAGGCCTGACCCGCACGCACCTGGCCGGCGACCAGCGGACTCAGCCGCATGGTCGCGCCGATGACGCGGGCCTCGGCACCGTCGGCGGCCACGTCCATGCGGGCCACCTGCTCGCCGTTCTCGCCCGCGTCGCCGGTGTGCAGCGTCGCGGAGGTCGCGCGCTCGGACAGGCCCGACACGACCAGATCCACCCGGACGTCGCCGTCGGCCTCGACCAGCGCCCGCACCTCGCCGCTCGCGGGGCGCGCATCACCCTCGGGGGCGCGCGTGGGTACGAACGAGCCGCGCAGGCGGGTGTCCTGGACCTCCTGTGCATGGGCGGGCGTGGCCGCGCCGAACACGGCGGCGAGGACGAGGGCGAGCATTGCGTGGCGCATGGCGTTCTCCGGCATCCGCTGCCGACCATCCACCGCCGCTCGCCCAGCGGGCGTGAAGGCGGCCGTGGCCTGGGGTGCGCCGCAGGTCGTCCCGGGCCAGCGACGCGCAGACGCGTTGACGGGCCGCACACGTGGCGCCGCCGCGTGCGCCCGCCCCATCTGGCCGCCGTCCTCGCGCCGCGCAGGCCTGCGCGGCCACGCACGTCCAGCGCGACTTCGCGCCACGCGAGCGATTGCGCTGACCCTGCATTCACCACGGCGCCGTACCTTGGGCCGGGATCCGTTCCCGGAGGCCCCATGCGCCGCGTCGTGCCCTACATCGTCTTCGCCGCCTCGGCCGCCCTGTTCCTCACCACGGCCTGCTCGACGGTCGGCGCGCTGCTCACGGCGCGCAAGCTCACCTTCAGCCAGCAGGAGATCCAGCAGAAGCTGTCGACGCGGTTTCCGCGCGACTACGAGCGCCTGGGTGGCCTGCTGACCGTCACCCTGATGAACCCGCGCCTGTCCATACCGCCGGGCGAGCGGCGCCTGCGGGTGGACTTCGACGTCGCCATCGGCGCGCTGGGCGCGCACCGGCGCTCGCCCGATGGGCGATTCACGCTCACCAGCGCGCTGCGCTACGATCCGGCCTCGCGTGCGCTGCATCTGTTCGAGCCGCGCATCGAGGGGATCGAGATGGCGGCGCTGGGGGGTCGGATGAACGACAACATCCGCGGCGCGCTGAATGAATGGCTTTCGGACTGGGCCAAGACCGAGCCGGTCTACCAGTTCGACAACACGCTCGTCGGGCGCATGGGCTCGCGTCGGGTGGAAGGGACACGGATCGAAGATGGCCAGGTGGTGGTCGAACTCGGCGGCTGATGCGCAGGCCGGCCTCGTGCCGGCGCTCCTCGCCGCCGTACTGCTCGCGGGATGCGGTGGCGACTCGCCCGGGGAAAGCGCGTCGGCCGACGGCCGCAGGCCCGTCGATGCACTGCCCACGCCGGCCGGCACCCCGGGGGGCAGCGTGACCGGCATGCCGGCGGCCGCGCCGCCGGGCGAACAAGAACCCACCGTCGCCGAACTGCCGCCGCCTGCGGAACCGGCCGCGATCGCCGACGTCCCGCCACCCGCGGACCCGAACGCGATCCCGGTCGACCCGGTCACCGGGCTGGCCGCCGGCGCCACGCCGCCGGCGCCACCGGCGCCGGCGCCAACCACGGCGCCGCACGATGTCGGCGGGGCCGCCGATGTCGTGCGCGAGTACACCGCCGCACTGGCCGCGGGCTCGTTCGCCGCCGCCCAGCAACTGTGGTCGACCACCCCTAACGACGCACGCGTGCTGCAGTTCGCGCGTGGCGCGGCCTTCGCGGTCGACGTGCTGCCGCCGCTGCGCCCGGCCGACCCAGCCGCCGCCGGCGGCGTCGTGGGCGTGCCCGTGCGCGTTCGTAGCACGGGCGAAGACGGCAGCGGGCACAGCGTCTCGGTCGTCTACACCGTGCGCCGCGGCGCCGACGGGCAGTGGCGCATCAGCGCGGCGAGCCTGCGCGAGGCCACGCCGTAACTCCGCCGCGCCTGGTGCTGGATACGCAGGTCTGGCTGGACCTGCTGGTGTTCGACGACCCGCGCGTGGACGCACTGCGCACGGCCCTGCAGGAAGGCGCCGCGGTCGCCCTGATGGATCCGCGCATGCATGCCGAGCTCGTGCGGGTGCTCGGTTATCCCGCCCTGTCGCTCGACGCCGCGCGTGCCGCGGCGGTGGCCCGCGACGCCTCCTTGCTTTCGCAACGCGTCGACCTGCCCGATCCCGTGCCCGCGGGCCTGCCGCGGTGCCGGGACCCGGACGACCAGATGTTCGTCGAGCTGGCGATCATCGCGCGCGTCGACGCCCTGCTCAGCCGCGACCGTGCGCTGCTGCGCATGGCCCGGCGGCTGCGCCGCGAGGGCATCGACGTGCTGGAGCCGGCCGACTGGCGTGCGGCGGCCGCCCCTCAGATCTCGAAACGATAGGAGAGCTTCACCAGCAGCTGCTCGCTGTCGCGCAGCTCGAAGGCGTCGCGGAACTGCTGGTCGTAGCGGAAATCGCCGCCCGCGGATTCGTCGAATCCACTGCCGCCGCGCACGTAGGCCACGTACAGGTGCGAAAGCGGTGCCAGCTCGTAGCGGTAGCGGACCTGGAATGCGAGGTGGCGCACAGCGAAGTCGGCATGGCGCAGGCCGACATCCACCGGCGTGCCATCGGGCGCCAGCGCATGCGAGCGCAGGGCTTGCGCATCCAGGCCCAGCGCCTCCAGCCGGACCCGCAGCTCCTGCCGGGAGTCGATCAGCCAGGTCGCGCCCGCACTCAGCAGTGCCATGTTGGACCGGTACGTGGCCAGCCCCGGCGTGCCGGCGGCATCGCGCCGCCACAGCAGCCAGTCGGGGTTGTGGCGAAGCTCCAGGCCCAGCCCGATGCTGGCGCTGTCGGAGAGGTGGTACGTCGGGCGGACGACCAGCGACAACGCGCCCTCGTCCCAGCCGCCGAGGCCTTCCGCGCCGTAGCGCGCGTTCCCGTAGAGCTCCCAGGGGCCGCGCCGGGGAAGGAAGCGCTCGCCGAACATGAACAGTTTCGAAGGCACGCGCACCGCGCCGTTGCCGCGCGTGATCAGGTCGTCGTGCCCCGCCGTCCAGCCGGCCACCTCGAAGAACTGGTTGCCGCCGTCGCGGCGTTCGCTGAAGCGGTTGAACGCCCACGCATCGGCGATGTGCAGCCCGTGGTCGTTCATTCGCCGCGAGACCGCGCCGCGCACTTCGTGGCTCGCGTAGGGCGAGTCCTCCGCCAGCGTCGTGAAGCGCCTCGCCAGCTCGTAGCGCGCGTAGTTGAAGTTGTTGCGGTCCAGGTAGCCGAAGTCGTTGAGCTGCAGGCGGTCGCCCAGGTGCACCGCGAAGAGCTGCTGCCTCCAGCCGTTGCCGATGACATGATCCACGCGCACCTGCCCGCCGCTGTCCCGAACCGTGCGCCCCTGCTGCTCTATCTCGGAGGCCGCGACGGCACTGCGGATCGTCCAGGCCGCGTTCGGCCGCCAGCGGTGGTCGAGCGCCGCCACGTTCGCCGTGCGGTCGAAAAACGGGCGCTCGACCCGCGTGAGCAGCGCGCCGATGCCCTGCGTCGCGAAGTCGCGGGTGACGCGCGCGGCGTAGAACTCGCGGCCGTCGTCGCCACCCTCGTCGGCAAGGAAAACGCCGTAATTGAAACCGGCCAGGCTGCCATTGAGCTTGAGCGCGGCACTGACGTCGCCCGCCCCGTCGCCGTCATCCTCCGGGCCGCCCACGCGCCGGGTGTAGATCAGCCGGTTGGCGCCGCCCAGCCCACCGAAAGGCACGTCGAAGACGCTCTGGTTCTCGGTGAAGAACGGGCGCTTGTCGCTGAAGAAGGTTTCGACCGCGCCGAAGTTCACGACGATCTCGTCGCTCTCGACCTGGCCGAAGTCCGGATTGACGGTAGCCGAGAGCTGGAACTGCCCGTTGGGCTTCCAGAACAGATCGGCACCGCCGTCGAAGCTCGAGTCGCGCCGCACCGCGTCGTAGACGCCTGCGACATAGGGCGTGACCGCCAGCAGCGACTGGCTGAATTTCGGCACTTCGATCTTCTCGAAGGCCGAGAGATAGCGTGGCTCGGTATGGCTGACGGCAGGCCAGGACATGCGCTCGCCGGTGGCGCCGACGACGCGGTCGAGCTGGATCGACAGCGTTCGCACGTCGCCGTCGGCCTGCCGCATGGGTGCGATATGCCAGGGAACCAGCACCTCGGCCGACCAGCCGGCCTCGTCCTCGGTGACGGCATGGCGCCAGGGCCCGTCCCAGTCGTTGTTGAACTGGTTCTCGCTGGTGATCGTGCCGTCCTCGATGCTGTCCGAGAGCGTCACCATGAAGTTGTAGCCGGTGCGCGCGTCGCCGTCGAAGTCGACGTAGAGGTTCACGCGATCGACCGGGCCGCCCTGGTCACGCTGCGTGCGCTGGCGCCGGCGCTCCACGCCCGCCGGCTGCAGATTGCGCCAGGCCACCGCCAAGCCGTCGGGCGTGGCCTTGATCCAGGCTTCGGTGGGATACGGCGCGGGCGCGCGCGAAAGCGGCTGGGTCAGGCGGAAGTCGGTGACGTGCCGGGCGCCGGCCCATTCGGCCGCGTCGATGCGGCCGTCGATCTCGATGGCCGGGGCCGCCACCGGCAACGCGGACAGGATGGCGAGCGAGAGGACGTTGCGCATGGACGCTCCGCGGGCGCGACGTGCGCCGAGGAAGCGCAGCCTAGTGGCGCACCCGCGATGCGCCGACTGTCTTAAGTCATGGCAACCCGGCGGGAACTTCGCGCATCCGTCGCGGGTCGCCGCGGATCAGGCCGCCCTGCGGGCTCCGCGCCCCGCTCCCGGCTTGGACCCGCCCCGGCGCGCCACCTTCGTCCCGCCCTTCTTCGCCACGGCGCCGCGGCCCTTCGTCGCGGCCTTCTTCGAGGCGGCCTTCTTGGCCTTCGCGGGCGCCTTTTTCGCCACCGCGCGCTTGGGCTTGAGCATGGTGCCGGTGCAGTTGCGCGCGCCGCAGAGGCAGGCCCAGATCTTCTTCATGCGCGGCGTATGCGGCTCGCCAAGCGTGATGCCGTAGTCGTAGGTGAGCTCCTCGCCGGCTTTGATGGCACGCTTGGCCTCGATGAAGATGCGGTCCTTGCGGCGATCCTCGCCCGGGTGCTCGATCAGTACCGCCTCGCAGTTCGGCGAGCAGCCGTGGTTGATCCAGCGCGCCACGCCACCCTGGATGTCGCCGTCGATCACGTACTCGTCGTTGAGCGTGAACAGGAAGGTATGGCCCGACTCGGCCGCTCCCACGTCGCTGCTGTCCACGTCCTCGTGCGTGCGGCGCATGCCCTTGTACTCGATGATCCGCTCGCCCTTGGCGATGTCGGCGATGGCGAACACGCCGGTTCCGTGGATCTTCGAGCGGCGGGCGACGACTTTGCTGGGCATGCGGGCACTCGGACTGGGCGAAGCGGCATTCTGACCGCTCGACGCGCCGCGGTCACCCGGATGGCCCCGGCCTGAATCGGCGCGGTGCGGCGATGGCGGCCGCGGCGCGCAAATCGTACAATTCCGGTCCTGATTCCGTTGCGGTCACCGACCGGCACCGGAACGGTTCGACGAGGCCGACGCATGCTGCGGGTCACCAAGCTCACCGATTACGCGACCGTGGTGCTGACGGTGATGGCCGCGGCCGGCGACGCCGTGCTCAGCGCCACGGAGGTCGCCGAGCGCTCGGGCCTGGAGCCGCCGACGGTGAGCAAGGTGCTCAAGCCGCTGTCGCAGGCGGGGCTGGTGGAAGGCTTCCGTGGCGCCCACGGCGGGTACCGGCTGGCACGGCCGGCCGCGTCGATCCGGCTGATCCAGATCATCGAGGCGATGGAAGGCCCGCTCGCGGTGACCGAGTGCAGCGTGCACGCGGGCCAGTGCGGGCGCGAGAGCTCCTGCGGCATGCGCAGCAACTGGCGCCGCATCAACGACGTCATCGTGCAGGCGCTCGAGGGCGTGACCCTGCAGGAACTGCTTTCCCCCGCCGACGCGAAACCCGATACCGCCCGCCGCATCGACCTGCGGCTGGCCGAGGCCTGATCCATGACCGAAACCATCGCCAACGCCGGGATCCACCAGCAGCTCGGTCGCCGCTACGAGGCCGGCTTCGTCACGGCCATCGAGGCCGACACCCTGCCGCCGGGCCTCGACGAGGACGTCATCCGCGCGCTCTCGGCCAAGAAGGACGAGCCGCAGTGGATGACCGACTGGCGCCTGGCCGCCTATCGCCACTGGCTGACGATGGCGCCGCCGCACTGGGCGAAGCTGGACATCGCACCCATCGACTTCCAGGCGCTGAGCTACTACTCCGCGCCGAAGGGCCCGAAGTACAAGTCGCTGGACGAGGTGCCGAAGGAACTGCTCGATACCTACGACAAGCTCGGCGTGCCGCTGCACGAGCGGGCCAGGCTCGCGGGCGTGGCGGTGGACGCGGTGTTCGACTCGGTCTCCGTGGGCACCACCTTCCGCAAGGAGCTGGCCGAGAAGGGCATCATCTTCTGCTCGATGTCCGAGGCCATCCGCGAGCACCCCGACTTGGTGCGCCAGTACCTCGGCAGCGTCGTACCGGTGGGTGATAACTACTTCGCGGCGCTCAACTCGGCGGTCTTCTCCGACGGCAGCTTCGTCTTCATCCCCAGGGGCGTGCGCTGCCCGATGGAGCTGTCCACCTACTTCCGCATCAATGCGGGCCATACCGGCCAGTTCGAGCGCACCCTGATCATCGCCGAGGACGCGAGCTACGTGTCCTACCTGGAAGGCTGCACCGCCCCCCAGCGCGACGAGAACCAGCTGCACGCGGCCGTCGTCGAGCTGGTCGCGCTGGAAGGGGCCGAGATCAAGTACAGCACCGTGCAGAACTGGTACCCCGGCGACGAGGAAGGCCGCGGCGGCATCTACAACTTCGTGACCAAGCGCGGCGAGTGCCGCGGCGCGAGGTCGAAGATCAGCTGGACGCAGGTCGAGACGGGGTCGGCAATCACCTGGAAGTACCCGAGCTGCGTGCTGATCGGCGACGACTCGGTCGGCGAGTTCTACTCGGTGGCCCTCACCCACCACCGCCAGCAGGCCGACACCGGTACCAAGATGATCCACGTCGGCAAGCGCACCAAGAGCAAGATCATCAGCAAGGGCATCAGCGCCGGCCGCGGGCAGAACACCTACCGCGGCCTGGTGCGCGTGGAGCGCACCGCGGAGGACGCGCGCAACTACACCCAGTGCGACTCGCTGCTGATCGGCAAGAAGTGCGGAGCGCACACCTTTCCCTACATCGAGGTGCGCCATCCGGGTGCGAAGGTCGAGCACGAGGCGACGACCTCGAAGATCAGCGAGGACCAGATGTTCTATTGCCGGTCCCGCGGAATCTCCGAGGAGGACGCCGTGTCGATGATCGTCGACGGCTTCTGCAAGAGCGTCTTCAAGGAACTGCCGATGGAGTTCGCGGTGGAGGCCAAGAAGCTGCTGGAAGTGAGCCTGGAAGGCAGCGTGGGCTGAGGCCGTGGCTGGTGATCCGCACACGCGATCACCATGCGAACGCCCGCCGTTTCGAACCACCCATCACGAATCGCGAATGACACCATGCTGAAGATCGACAACCTCCACGTCCGCGTCGCCGGCAAGGACATCCTCAAGGGCCTCACGCTCGAGGTCGCGCCGGGGCGCGTGCACGCGATCATGGGCCCCAACGGCGCAGGCAAGTCCACGCTGGGGAACGTGCTGGCCGGCCGCGAGGGCTACGAGGTGGTCGAGGGCTCGGTCGAGTTCGAAGGCCGCGACCTGCTGGCGCTGGAGCCGGAGGAGCGCGCCGCCGCCGGCGTCTTCCTGGCTTTCCAGTACCCGGTCGAGATCCCGGGCGTGAACAACACCTACTTCCTGCGCGCGGCGCTCAACGCGCAGCGCAAGGCGCGCGGCGAGGCCGAGCTGGACTCCATGCAGTTCCTCAAGCGGGTGCGCGAGAAGCTCGCCGTGCTGCACCTGAAGGACGAACTGCTGCACCGCGCCGTGAACGAAGGCTTCTCCGGCGGCGAGAAGAAGCGCAACGAGATCTTCCAGCTCGCGCTGCTCGAACCGAAGCTCGCGATCCTCGACGAGACCGACTCGGGCTTGGACATCGACGCGCTCAAGGCCGTAGCCGACGGCGTCAACGCGCTGCGTTCGCCCGACCGCGCCTTCCTGGTCATCACGCACTACCAGCGCCTGCTCGACTACATCCGCCCCGACGTCGTCCATGTGCTCGCAGACGGGCGCATCGTGGAGACCGGCGGCCCGGAGCTCGCCCTCGAACTCGAGCAGCACGGTTATGCCTGGGTGCGGGATCGCGTGGAGCCCGTGGCCTGACATGGCGACGCTGCTCGATTCCCTCGTCGCCCCCTTCGACGCCCTCGCCCACCGCGAATCGGGCGGGCTCGGCCCGGCGCGCCGCGAGGCCCTGCAGTCGGCCCTGCGTGATGGCCTGCCCGGCCCGCGCACCGAGTCGTGGAAGTACACCAGCCTGCGCCCGCTGGAGCGTCGTGCGTTCGGCACGCCCGCCTCGCCGGCGGCGTTCGACCCCGCGCAGGTGCTGGCCTTGCCGGCGCCGCGCATGGTGTTCGTCAACGGGCGCTTCGACGCCGGCCTGAGCGACCTGTCCAGCCTGCCCGAGGGCGTCGTCGCCGAGCCGCTGTCGCAGGTGCTCGAGCGCGGGGACGAGCGCGAGTGCAATCTCCTGGCCCGGCGCTTCGAGCGGGGCGACGAGGTCTTCGCGCGCCTGAACGCGGCACTGGCGGTCGATGGCCTGGTGCTGCGCGCGGACGCCGGCACGCGCGGCACCCGGCCCGTGCATCTCGTCTCCGTCGGCACCGCCGACGCGGGCGACGTCGCCTGGCACCTGCGTCACCTGGTCGAACTGCGGGAAGGCGCCTGCCTCGAAGTCGTCGAACACCTCTGGGGCGCGTGCGCGCATGCGAACCTCTGCAACCAGCTGGCGCACGTGCACCTCGCGCCCAGGTCGCGCCTGGTGCATGCCCGCCTGCAGGAGGAAGCGCCGGCTGCGACCGTCATCGCCCGTACTGACGCGGCGCTCGCGCGCGAGGCCGAGTACCGGCGGCTCGACCTCGAACTCGGCGGCGGCCTCTCACGCCACGAACTCAACATCGCACTGCACGGAGAGGGCGCGGCTGCGCATGCCAACGGCGTGCTGCTCGCGTCCGGGCGTCGCCATCTCGACACGCGGCTGGGCCTGGACCATGCGGGCCCGGCCACGCGCTGCGAACTGACCTGGCGCGGGCTCGGCGCCGGCCGCGGGCGCGCGGCCTTCCACGGCGGCATCCTGATCCGCGCGGGCGCCGACGGCACGGAGGCCGCGCTGTCGAACAAGAACCTGCTGCTGTCGGCGAATGCCGAGATCGACACGCAACCCGTGCTCGAGATCCATGCCGACGAAGTGAAGGCCGCGCATGGCGCCACGGTCGGCCAGCTCGACCCGACGGCGCTGTTCTACCTGCGCTCGCGCGGCGTGCCCGCGCATGAAGCCCGGGCGATGCTCACCGCCGCGTTCTGCCGGGAGACGCTGTCGGTGTTCGACGACGGCCCGCTTCGCGACCTGCTTGCCGCGCGCCTGGATGCCGCGCTGGCCCGGGAGGCGGTGGCATGAGCGAGGCCATCGACTGGGCCCGCGTGCGTGCCGACTTCCCGCTGCTCACGCGCGAGGTCCACGGCAGGCCGCTGATCTACCTCGACTCGGCCAACACCGGGCAGAAGCCGGCGGCGGTGATCGAGGCGGTGGACGACTTCTACCGCCGCCACAACGCCAATGTCAGCCGCGCGGTACACGCACTGGGCTCCGAGGCGACGGAGGCCTACGAGGGCGCGCGCCGCAAGCTCGCCGCCTTCCTCAACGTGCACGCCAACGACCTGGTGCTGTGCAGCGGCACGACGTTCGCGCTCAATCTCGTCGCCTACAGCTGGGCGCTGCCGCGCCTGAAGGCCGGCGACGCGATCCTGCTCACGCGCATGGAGCACCACGCCAACATCGTGCCCTGGCAGATCGTGGCGCAGCGCACGGGCGCGGTGATCCGGGTCGCGGAGATCGACGAACGGGGCGAGCTCGACCTCGAGCGCCTGTTCGCGCAGATGACGCCCGACGTGAAACTGCTCGCGTTCACCCACGTCTCCAACGTGCTCGGCACGGTCAACCCCGCGCGCGAGATCTGCCGCGAGGCGCGCCGGCGCGGCATCGTCACCGTGGTCGACGGCTCGCAGGCCGCGCCGCACCGCGCGCTCGACGTCGCCGGGCTGGGCTGCGACTTCTACGCCATCACCGGCCACAAGATGGCGGGCCCGACCGGCACCGGCGCGCTGTGGGCGCGACGCGAACACCTCGAGGCCATGCCGCCCTTCCTCGGCGGCGGCGAGATGATCCGCGAGGTGCGCTTCGAGGGCACCGTCTACAACGATCCGCCGCACCGTTTCGAGGCCGGCACCCCGAACATCGCCGGCTTCGTGGGGCTCGGGGCGGCCGTCGATTACCTGTCCGGCATCGGCATGGCGGCGATCGAGGCGCGCGAGAAGGAACTGCTCGCGCACGCCACGGCGGCGCTTTCGCAGGTCGAAGGCCTGCGCATCCTCGGCGACGCGCGCGAGAAGGCGGCGGTGATCAGCTTCCTCGTCGAAGGCGCCCACGCCCACGACCTCGCCACCCTGCTGGACCTCGAAGGCGTGGCGGTGCGCTCGGGCCACCACTGCGCGCATCCGCTCATGCAGCACTACGGCGTGCCGGCCACCTGCCGTGCCTCGTTCGCGTTCTACAACACCGTCGAAGAGATCGATCGCTTCGTCGAAGCGCTGCAGAAGGTGCGACGGCTGCTGGCATGACCCTGCCTGCAATGCACGCGCACCCGCCTTGGGATGACGAGATGACCGCCTCTGCCATGCCCCTCGAATTCCGCACCGCCGGGCCGGCCGATGTCGACGCCGTCGTTGCGTTGGTCGAGTCCGCGTATCGCGGCGAGGCCAGCCGCGCGGGCTGGACCACCGAGGCCGACCTGCTCGGCGGCCGCCGCACCGGTCCCGACGATGTGCTCGCCTGCATCGAACGCCCGCGCAGCGCCATCCTGCTGGCCGAACGGAGCGGCGACGACGGCCGCGAACTGCTCGCCTGCGCCCACGTGGCGGATGACGACGGCGCCGGCTACTTCGGCATGTTCTCGGTGCGGCCCAGCCTGCAGGGCGGTGGCATCGGCAAGCGCCTGCTCGAGCATGCCGAGCGCTTCGTGCGCGAGCGCTGGAGCCTGCCGGTGATGCGCATGACGGTGATCGACGTGCGCGACGAGCTCATCGCCTTCTACGAGCGCCGCGGCTACCGCCGCACGGGCATCGTCAAGCCCTTCCCCTATGGCGACGAGCGCTTCGGCCTGCCCCTTCGCGATGACCTGCGTTTCGAAGTGCTGGAAAAGCCGCTCGGCTGAGCGCGGATAATCGCCGTCACCAGAACAGGGAGCTGCTCCGTGGAAGGCTGGATCCGCGTCTGCACCACCGCCGAGCTTCTCCCCGGCGAATCGAAGGTCGCCTGGGACGGCGACACGCCCATCCTGGTCGTCAACCTCGACGGCGAGCTGCATGCGCTGGAGGACCGCTGCACGCACGAGGACTACGAGCTGTCCGCCGGCCCGATCGACGTGGCCGAAGGCAGCATCGAATGCCTGCTGCACGCCGCGCGCTTCGACCTGCGCACCGGCCGGCCGCTTTGCGGCCCGGCTTACGTCCCCGCCGTGCGCTTTCCGGTGCGCGTGGAAGACGGGGTCGTCTGGACGCGCGACGATCGGGACTGAGCCCCGCGCCCGAAGGCACGTTTTCATCGCTGCCCCGGCAGACCACCATCACGTTTTTTGTTTGCAAACGCGAATCTTTCTCATTACGATCCGCACGCCGCAGCCGCTTGCTGCCCTGCACGGATCACACCCTTGAACACGACGTTCCGCCCCGCCCCGCTCGCCGCCGCCCTGCTGCTCGCCTGCGCACCCTTGGCGCACGCCGAACCCGACGCCTCGGCCCGTGAACTCGACCGCGTGGTCGTCAGCGGCCATCGCGACGGCTACGGCGCGCAGGCCACCCGGACGGCCACCAAGACCGACACCGCACTGCGCGACGTGCCGCAGGCCATCACGGTGGTCACCGGCGAGGTCATCCGCGACCAGGCCATGACCAGCATGGTCGATGCGCTGCGGCTGGTGCCGGGCGTGGGTGTGGCCCAGGGCGAAGGCCACCGCGACGCGCCGATCTTCCGCGGCAACGCGTCGACGTCCGACATGTTCGTCGACGGCGTCCGCGACGACGTGCAGTACATCCGCGACCTCTACAACATCGATCGCGTCGAGGTGCTCAAGGGCCCGAACGCGATGATCTTCGGCCGCGGTGGCGTCGGCGGCGTCATCAACCGCGTGACCAAGGTGGCGGACGGGCACGAACACCGCGAGATCTCGCTGCAGGCGGGCGACTACAACCGCAGCCGCGGCACCTTCGACCTCGGCCAGCCTCTCGCGGGCCGGGATGCGAGCTTCCGCGTGACCGGCCTCTACGAGGACTCGGAGAACTTCCGCGACTTCTTCGAACTCGAGCGCTACGGCATCAACCCCACGCTCACGTTCGGCGCCGGTGGCACGACCAGCGTCACCCTTGGCTACGAGCATTTCCGCGACGAGCGCGTGGCCGACCGCGGCGTGCCCTCCCAGCTCGCGCTGGGCATCGGGCGGCCGGTCGACGTGGCGCCCGAGACGTTCTTCGGCTCGCCGCAGCACAGCCCGATCCGCGCACGCGTCGACGCGTTCACCGCACTGGTCGAGCACCGCTTCGCCGGCGGCGCCCGCCTGAGCAACCGCACGCGCTGGGCCGACTACGACCGCTTCTACCAGAACGTCTACCCCAACGGGCTCTCGCGCGATGGATCGCAGGCGCTGATCGCCGCCTACAACAGCTCGATGAAGCGCGAGAACGTCTTCAACCAGACCGACCTGGTCCTGGGCTTCAACACCGGTGCCGTCGAGCACACGCTGCTGGCGGGCGCCGAGTTCGGCCGCCAGGTGACCGACAACCTGCGCCTGAGCGGTTCCTTCCCCGCCGCCACCTGCGACGGCGCGGTGCGCACCAACCTGGCCTGCGTGCCGCTGTCGAACCCCGTCTACACCGGCCCGGTGAGCTTCGCGGCCGCGGCGAGCGACGCCGACAACCGCAGCGTGGCCAGGGTGGGCGCGCTCTACGTGCAGGACCAGATCGAGTTCTCGCCGCAGTGGCAGGCCATCCTCGGCCTGCGCTACGACCGCTTCGAGGCCGAGGTGCGACAGAACCGCACCGGCGCGGTGGTGGCCTCCACCGACAACCTGTGGTCGCCGCGCCTGGGCCTGATCTGGAAGCCTGTCGAACCGCTGTCGATCTACGCGAGCTACAGCCAGGCCCACCTCCCGCGCGCCGGCGAACAGCTGGCCTCGCTCACGCCCGGCAACCGCAGCCTGGAGCCCGAGGAGTTCCGCAACTATGAGCTCGGCGCGAAGTGGGACCTCACGCCCGATTTCGCATTGACCGCGGCGGTCTTCCAGCTCGATCGCACCAACGTGGCGATCGCCGACCCGGCCGACCCCACGCGCTCGATCCTCGTCGACGCACAGCGCACCGAGGGCGTGGAACTCGCGCTTGCCGGCCAGCTCACGCAGGCCTGGAAGCTGATGGCGGCGTATGCCTACCAGGAAGGCCGCATCACCCGGCCGACGCCGTCGGAGCTCGCCCAGCTGCCGCGCCACAGCGCCTCGCTGTGGAACCGCTTCGACCTCAACCCGTCCTGGGGCTTCGGGCTTGGCGTGGTCTACCGCGACGACGTCTTCGCCAGCAGCAGCAACCGGGTGACGCTCGACGCGTTCACCCGCGTCGATGCGGCCGTCTACTACACGGCGAGCCCCAACCTGCAGCTGCAGCTCAATGTCGAGAACCTGTTTGACGACGAGTATTTCGCGAACGCGCACAACGACAACAACCTGATGCCGGGCTCGCCCCGTGCGCTCGTGCTGACCGCGCATGTTGCGTTCTGAGACGGTGGACAGACCCGTCATGTCGACCCCCGCACCGCCGGCCGCCACCGCGCGCCGGCGGACGGGCACCGCGGCTTACCGCGTCGTTCGCCAGGTCCATCTCTGGGTCGGCGCCTGGGGTGCACTGGCCGCACTGCTGTTCGGTTTCACCGGGCTGGTGATGAATCACCGCTTCGGCGACGACGCCTGGCCGCAGGGCGAGGCGAAGGAGACGGGGCGCGTGGTCGTGGAGGTACCGGCGGAGGCCCGGCGGTCGCCCGAGGCGCTGCGGAGCTGGCTGGCCAGCGAACATGGCCTCGTGCCCCAGACGTTCAAGAAGAGCAAGCCCGAGAAGGCGCGCCTGGGCGAGCGCATCGTCGCCCAGCCACCTCGCTGGAACCTCGCGGGCGGCAGCGCGGGCCGCTCATGGGCGATGGAGTACGTACCCGGCAACGCGACCGCGGAGATCAGGCAGTCGCGCCACAGCCTGCTGGCATCGCTCACTCGCCTGCACAAGGGCTACAACGGCGGCGGGCTCTGGAGCTGGCTGGTCGACAGTTTCGCGATCGGCATGCTGCTGCTGGGCATCAGCGGCATCTGGATGTGGGCCCGCGGGCGCTCGCCCCGCGAAATGCTGATGAGCGTGATGGCGCTCTCGACACTCGTATTCGCTGTCGTGGTGGCACTGGCGGTCGCCTAGGTGTGATGTTTCAAGAGGTTGTTCCCCTCTGACCGGAAGGGGAAGCGGATGTCGCTAGACAGACAGCTTCCGCCCGCGGGGAACAGGCATGCACGAGAACGCGGGCCTGGGCCGAAGGATCGAGCGGTACTCGAGGGATGCAGTCCCGCCGGCGAGGTGCCGAAGTGGCCCGGCGACGCGCTGTCGGAACGCCCGTGCGCAGACGGCGCCGCAGGCTCCGTCAGGTTGGCGGCCTGGACGACCACAACGGCCTCCCGCGTTCGGGTCCACGGGCGGTCCCGGCCGGGCGGCGTGCGCGGACCGAGTCGCTCCGGGGTGCCGGTGGCCAGCGCCCGCCCAGCTGTCGGGCGAGTCCGGCGTACCCACGGCGGCCATGAGCCGGGAGCCGTCGCAAGCTTCACGGGCGCCGGGCGATCGACGCCGCCACCGGACACCGCCGGACTTCTCAGGCCGTGTCGACCAGACGGAGACCGGCACCCGCTCCGGGCGCGGGGTCGACCGGCGCGATGCGGATCAGCAGGGCTTCGCCGGCGCCGTCCAGCGCATGCCGGAGCCGGCCGTCGCCTGCAGCGAGCAGCGCGGTGTCGCCCATCGCCAGCGGGGGCAGGCCGCTGTCGTCCGAGAAGCGTGCCTGCCCTGCCAGCAGGTGGACCACCCAGGTATGGCCCGGGTCGGCAAAGAGCACCATCGTCCCGACCAGCGGGCGGCGCCAGAGCTCGGCGGCCACGCGGTCGCGTCGCCACATCAGGTTGAAGTCCTGCGTCGGCCCCTCGAGCGGGGTGCCCAGCAGCGGGCGTTCCCCGGAGAAGCGGTGGCGACCGTGCGGCGGGACGAGCTGGACGCTCTGGCCGTCGGCGAAGTCCAGCCTCAGGCCGGCGCCGGTGAGCAGCACCAGTTCCCGGTCGACGCCGGGAAAGGTGGAGAACGGCGCTTCCGCCGCGACCTCGGCGATGGACAGGCGCCAGTCCCAGCCCTCGCCGTCCGCTGCGGGCTCGGCGTGGATCTCGCGCGTCCAGCCGGCACCGTTCGCCCAGCGTGTGCGGCGGTAGTCGACAGCAGGAATCACGCGCGATCGGGCGTTCATGGCAGGGCGGACTGACGGAGCCGCCGCCAGTCTAGGCGCTCGCGCGGGCCTGCGCGGCCTGGCCCCTCGAAGAAGCCGCCCGCACCTTCCGTGGTGCGGGCGGCGGACATCCTGTCGGGTGGGACACCATCCTCGTCCCGCGGCCACCTCCATGCGGCCGCCGGGATTTCAACGTTGCAGGGCGGCGCGCGCCGGCACTCGCCCGGCCGCCGCGCGGGCGGCCGGGCGGGCCGCGCCCAGCACGATGCGGTCACGGTTCTTCTCGATGGTCTTGAGGCCGATGCCCTTCACCAGCGCGAGCTGGTCGATGGAGCGGAACGGGCCGTGCGCCTTCCGGTAGTCGACGATGGCCTGCGCCTTCGACGGGCCGATGTTCAGCAGCACCCGGTCAAGGGTCGCGGTGTCGGCCGTGTTGATGTCCACGCGCTCGGTGGGCGTGGCGGCGACGGCCGCACCGGCGAGCGCGAAGGAGAGCACGAGGGTCTGCAGCAGGCGGGCGATGCGCTTCATGACGGATTCCTTGTCGGTGGGCCGGGCCGCCAGCCGGCCCGTTGGAGACAGTCTCCCGACCTTCCCCTGCCGGCCCCATCGCCATCCCGCCCGCCGGCGGGCGGGATAGTCCGTACCGGCATGTAGGAAAAGTCCGAACCATGCCGGGCGGTAGAATCGATCACCCCCGCCCGCTTTCCCCCCGAGGTTCCGATGGACGCCCGCCGCGTCGAAGCTTTCGTGTCGAAGAAGTGGGACGACGAGATCGTCCCGCAGCTGGTCGACTACATCCGCATTCCCTGCAAGTCCCCCATGTTCGACGCCGACTGGGTGGCGCATGGCTACATGGACCAGGCCGTCGAGCTGATGACGCGCTGGGCGCAGGCGCAGGGCGTCGAGGGCATGCAGCTGGAGGTGGTGCGCCTGGAAGGCCGCACGCCGCTGATCTACATCGAGGTGCCCGCGGCCAACGGCGGGTCGGACGAGGACTGCGTGCTGCTCTACGGCCACCTCGACAAGCAGCCCGAGATGGTGGGCTGGGACGCCGACCTGGGCCCGTGGGAGCCCGTCATCAAGGGCGACCGCCTCTACGGCCGCGGCGGCGCGGACGACGGCTATGCGATCTTCGGCTCGCTCACCGCGATCATGGCGCTGCGCGAACAGGGCCTGCCGCATGCGCGTTGCGTGATCCTCATCGAGGCCTGCGAGGAATCGGGCAGCTACGACCTGCCGGCCTACGTCGACCACCTCGCCCCGCGCATCGGCAAGCCCTCGCTCGTGGTCTGCCTGGACTCGGGCTGCGGCAACTACGACCAGCTCTGGTGCACGACGTCGCTGCGCGGCCTTACGGGCGGCAACCTGAGCGTCAAGGTGCTCGACGAGGGCGTCCATTCGGGCGACGCCTCCGGCATCGTGCCCTCGAGCTTCCGCCTGCTGCGCCAGCTCCTGTCGCGCCTGGAGGACGAGAAGACCGGGCGCATCCTCCTCGACGAGCTGCACGTCGAGATCCCCGCCGAGCGCCTGGAGCAGGCGCGCAAGGCCGCCGAAGTGCTCGATACCGCCGTGTACGACAAGTTCCCCATGGTGGAGGGCCTGGTGCCCATGCACGAGGACCTCGCCGAGCTGGTCCTCAACCGCACCTGGCGCCCGGCCCTGTCGGTGACCGGCGTGGACGGCATGCCGCCGCTGTCGTCGGCGGGCAACGTGCTGCGCCCGCATACCGCGGTCAAGCTCTCGCTGCGTCTGCCGCCCACGCTCGACGGCAAGCGCGCCGGCGAGCGCCTGAAGGAGGTGCTGCTGCGCGATCCGCCCAACGGCGCGCAGGTCACGCTGGAGCTCGAGAAGGCCAGCAGCGGCTGGAACGCGCCGGCGCTGTCGCCCTGGCTCGAGCAGGCGATCGAGGAATCGAGCCGGCAGTTCTTCGGGCGCTCGGCGATGTACATGGGCGAAGGCGGCAGCATTCCCTTCATGGGCATGCTCGGCGAGAAGTTCCCGGGCGCGCAGTTCATGATCACCGGCGTGCTGGGCCCGCACAGCAATGCGCACGGGCCGAACGAGTTCCTGCACATCCCGATGGGCAAGCGCGTGACCGCCTGTGTCTCGCACGTCATCCACCAGCACCACCTGGCGTCGCAGCGCGGCCAGACGCAGGGCGTGGCGGCGGTGGCCGGGGGCGAACAGCACGGCGGCCACGGCTGCTGCTGAAGGCAGGCCGTCCTCCGCGTATCGAAGGCCCGCTCCGGCGGGCCTTCGTCGTTCCGGCACGCGGCACAGCGGGACTGCCCGGGGAACTCGACGCCGCGCCCACATCCCGCCGACGAGGATCGACGCCACCTCACGCGGGGCGACCTCCATGTTCGACGGCTTCTTCGGCTACCTGATCGGCGGCGCGATCATCGGCGTGCTTGCGCGCATCCTCAAACCCGGCCCGGAAAACGTCGGCCTGATCATGACCATCGTGATCGGCGCGGTGGGCGCGGCGATCGGCGGCTACTTCGTGGGCGAAGGCTGGCTGGCATGGGTGGTGGCGATCGTCAGCGCGATCGTGCTGCTCGCGGCGTGGCAGGCGATCTTCCACAAGCGCAGGGCGGCGGCGAAACGCTGACCCGCGGAAAGCGGGCGGCCTCGTCGCGGCCCGGGCAAGCGAAGTTCGACCGGGCCCCGCGGTGAGCGTTGCCGGGTGCGGTGCGCATGCCCGGGCTAGGGTGGGGACAAGAGACGGTCGACAACCCGCTGCGCGAGCGCTTCGGCGGACTCGTGCACGGTGTCGAGCACCAGCTCGGCGTGCTCGGGCACCTCGTAGGGCGAGTCGATGCCCGTGAAGTTCGGGATGCGGCCCGCGCGCGCCTTGGCGTACAGGCCCTTGACGTCGCGCGCCTCGGCGACCTCCAGCGGCGTGTCGACATAGGCCTCGATGAACTCGCCGGGCTCGAACAGTTCGCGCGCGAGGCGGCGCTCGGAACGGTAGGGCGAGATGAAGCTCACCAGCACGATCAGGCCCGCGTCGGTCATCAGTCTTGCCACCTCGGCCACGCGGCGGATGTTCTCGACGCGGTCTTCGGGCGTGAAGCCCAGGTCCTTGTTGAGGCCGTGGCGGACGTTGTCGCCGTCGAGGATGTAGGTGTGCAGGCCCAGCGCATGCAACCGCTTTTCGACCAGGTTCGCGATCGTGGACTTGCCCGAACCGGAGAGGCCCGTGAACCAGACGCAGCGCGGCGCCTGCTTCTTGAGCCTGGCCCGCGCGGCCTTGTCCACGTCGACGTGCTGCCAGTGGATGTTGGCCGCGCGCCGCAGCGCGAAGTCGATCGTGCCCGCGCCCACGGTCGCGTTCGTCTCGCGGTCGATCAGGATGAACGCGCCCAGGTCGCGGTTGTCGCGATAGGGCTCGAAGGGCACGGGCTGGTCGAGGTAGAGGTTGCAGACCCCGACTTCGTTCATCTCCAGGTGCTTGGCGGCCAGGGGCTCCTGCGTGTTGACGTCGACCCTGTGCTTGATCTCGGTGACGCTCGCGCCGACCTCGCGCGTGCCGATCCTGAGCCAGTAGGGGCGCCCCGGCAGCAGGGGTGCCCCGTCGAACCAGAGCACGTGCGCGGCGAACTGGTCGCTGACCTCCGGGGCGTCGTGCGCGGCGGCGATGACGTCGCCGCGGCTGATGTCGAGTTCGTGCTCGAGCGTGAGCGTGACGGCACGCCCGGGGCCCGCCACCTCGAGGTCGCCATCGGCGGTCACGATGCGCGCGACCTTCGAGCGCCGGCCCGACGGCAGCGCGACGATCTCGTCGCCCGGGCGTACCTGGCCCGCGGCGATCGTGCCGGCGAAGCCGCGGAAGTCCTGGTTCGGACGCGAGACCCACTGCACCGGCAGGCGCAGGCCCGGGCGCCCGCCATGTCCGCCGACGGGCACGGACTCCAGGAACTCCAGGAGCGTCGAGCCCTCGTACCAGCCCGTGTTCGACGAACGCGCGGTCAGGTTGTCGCCTTCCAGTGCCGACAACGGTACGGCGGTCACGTGGTCGATGCCCAGCTGCGTGGCGAGTGCGCGGTACTCGGCCTCGATCGCATCGAAGACGGCGCGGTCGTAGCCGACGAGATCCATCTTGTTCACCGCGAGCGCCACGTGGCGGATGCCCAGCAGCGAGACGATGAACGAGTGGCGCCGCGTCTGCGTGAGCAGGCCCTTGCGCGCATCGACCAGCACGACCGCGGCCTCCGCGGTGGACGCACCCGTGGCCATGTTGCGGGTGTACTGCTCGTGCCCCGGGCAGTCGGCGACGATGAACTTGCGCTTGGCCGTTCCGAAGAAGCGGTAGGCCACGTCGATGGTGATGCCCTGCTCGCGCTCGGCGGCCAGGCCGTCCAGCAGCAGCGCATAGTCCACGCGCCCGCTCTGGGTGCCGTGGCGGCGGCTGTCGGCCTCGAGCGCGGCGAGCTGGTCCTCGAACAGCCCCCGCGTATCGAACAGCAGGCGGCCGATCAGCGTGCTCTTGCCGTCGTCCACGCTGCCGCAGGTGATGAAGCGCAGCAGGTCGCGCGATTCGTGGTCGGCAAGATAGGCCGCGACGGTCGCGGTGGCATCGTCCAGGCGCGTCATCAGAAGTACCCTTCCCGCTTCTTCTTCTCCATCGAGGCCGACGGGTCGTGGTCGATCACGCGGCCCTGGCGTTCGGACGTGGTGGCGGCCAGCATCTCGGCGATGATCTTCTCCAGGGTGTCGGCCTCCGATTCGATGGCACCGGTGAGCGGGTAGCAGCCCAGCGTGCGGAAGCGCACGCGCCGGGTCATGGGCGTCTCGCCCTCGCGCAGCGGCAGGCGCTCGTCGTCGACCATGATCAGCGCACCGTCGCGTTCGACCACCGGGCGTTCCGCTGCGAAGTACAGCGAGGGCACCTCGATGCGCTCGCGGTAGATGTAGAGCCAGATGTCGAGTTCGGTCCAGTTCGACAGCGGGAACACGCGAACCGATTCGCCGGCGTGCACCCGCGTGTTGTACAGGTTCCAGAGTTCGGGGCGCTGGTTCTTCGGATCCCAGGCGTGCTGGCGGTTGCGGAAGGAAAAGATGCGCTCCTTCGCGCGCGACTTCTCCTCGTCGCGCCGTGCGCCGCCGATGGCGGCGTCGAAACCGTAATGGTCGAGCGCCTGCCTGAGCGCCTGCGTCTTCATCACGTCGGTGTGCACCGTGGCGCCGTGCGTGACGGGGGAAATGCCGCGCGCGAGCCCATCGGGATTGGTATGCACCCGCAGCTCCACGCCCGCCTCGGCCGCGCGCCGGTCGCGAAAGGCGATCATCTCGCGGAACTTCCAGGTCGTATCCACGTGCAGCAACGGGATCGGCGGCCTGGCCGGATGGAAGGCCTTGAGCAGCAGGTGCAGCAGCACCGAGCTGTCCTTGCCCACCGAGTAGAGCATGACCGGGTTGCGGAAGGCGGCTGCAACCTCGCGCAGGATGTACAGGCTCTCGGCCTCCAGCCGATCGAGATGACTGGGCGGGGGCAGCACGGGATGCGCGGGAGCGGCAGCCGAAAGCTGCGGGTCCCGGGAGGCGCCCGGGCGCGGTTGGGATGTCATGCGAGGCTTTTCCACAGCGTCCTCAGGCTGAGCAGGATAACGATCCCGCCCACCGCGGCGAGCATCGGGCGCGCAGGCACGTGTCGCACCATCCAGCTTCCCAGCGGTGCGGCCACCACGCCGCCCAGGGCCAGTGCGAGGATGACGCTCCAGTGGCTGAGCCCCAGCGTCAGCAGGAAAACCAGCGAGGCGGTGAGGGTGACGAAGAACTCGACCGCGCTCACGCTGCCCACGGTGAAGCGGAACTCGCCACCGCGCGCGAGCAGGTGGCTGGTCACGATCGGCCCCCAGCCGCCACCGCCGACCGCATCGGCGAGCGCCCCGAGGAATCCGAGCGGAGCGACGTGGCGCCGCACCTCGCGTGGCTCGACGCGCAGCAGGGCGCGACGGATGAGGACCAGGCCGATCAGCAGCAGGTAGGCCGCGATCCAGGGCTTGATCGCGTCGCCGTTCACGCGCGTTAGCAAGTAGGCGCCGATCGCCGCGCCCAGGACTCCGGGCAGCAGCAGGCGCAGGAAGAGTCGCCGGTCGATGTTGCCGAAGGCGCGGTGCGAGATGGCGGAAGCGCCGGTGGTGAAGCACTCCGCCGCATGCACCGTCGCGCTCGTGGCCGCCGGTGGCAGGCCTGCGCCCAGCAGCATCGCCGATGCGGTCACGCCATAGGCCATGCCCAGCGCGCCGTCCACCAGCTGGGCGGCGAAGCCGATGAGCACGTGCAGGAGGAAGTCGGGCGGCAGGTCCATGGGCGGTTCCGGGAGGTCGGCGCCAGTGTGCGCAGCTGCCGGCCGCCGCGAAAGCATGCGCCCGGCATGAGCGAATAACCCGGCGTCCTTTCCGTCCGTCCGCGGCGGCTGCGAGCCTGCACGTGCACCGTAGGACCACCTGCCATGCCGCCAGCCCTGCCCCTGCCCGCCAACCTGCTGCCCGAAGGCCACGCCGAGCTGCTCGACCGCCTCACCGACGGCCTCGGCGGCGACGCGCTGTGGTGGCTGTCCGGCTATGCCGCGGGCCTGGCGCGTTCGCGAAGTCCGGCCGCCGACGTCGGGCGCGCCGCGGCCCCTGCCGCCGCGGCGCCACTGCGGGCCACCGTCGTCTACGGCAGCCAGACGGGCAACGCGCGCCGTGTTGCCGAACGCCTCGCATCGCAGCTGGGCGACTCGGGACTCGAGCTGCGCCTTTCCGGCGCCGCCGACTACCCGTTGCGCGAACTCAGGGCGGAAACGCTGCTCGTGATCGTGATCAGCACGCAGGGCGATGGCGACCCGCCCGACGATGCGCGCGCCTTCGTCGAGCACCTGCTGGGCCCACGCGCGCCCAGGCTCGAGGGGCTGCGCTTCGGCGTGCTCGGCCTGGGGGACTCGAGCTACCCGAAGTTCTGCGAGGTGGGGCGCCGCCTGGACGCGCGGCTGGCCGAGCTGGGCGGCGAGCGATGGCTCGCGCGTGGCGACGCCGACCTCGACATCGAAGAGGTCGCCGCGCCGTGGACCGAGCGGGCCGTCGAAGCCGCGCGTGCGCTGGCGCCGGTGCGCTCACTGGCCACGGTCACCCCGCTGCGCCCCGCCGCGGCACGGCCCTGCGGGCGCGATGCGCCCTTCCCCGCCAGGGTGCTCGCCACCCAGAAGATCACCGCGCGCGGTGCGGCGCGCGACGTGCGCCACGTCGAGCTGTCGCTGGAAGGCTCCGGCCTTGTCTACGAGCCCGGCGACGCGCTGGGCGTGTGGGCGCACAACATGCCGGCCCTGGTCGACGAGGTGCTCGAGGTGCTCGGGCTCGACGGCGAACGGGTCGTCGACCACAAGGGCCGGTCACTGCCGCTGCGCGACTGGCTGACGCGCGAACGCGAGCTCACCCGCCTCTCGCGACCCTTCGTCGCGCACCACGCGGAACGCAGTGGCGATGCCGGCCTCATGGCCCTCCTGGCCGACGACCGCCGGGACGACCTCGCCCGCCTGCTCGAAGGTGTGCAGCCGGTCGACCTCCTGCGTCGCCACCGCGGCGCGTGGACGGCGCATGAGCTCGTCGCCGCGCTGCGCCCGCTGACCCCGCGCCTGTACTCGATCGCCTCGAGCCCCCTGGAGGTCGGCGAGGAGGCCCACCTCACGGTCGCGCACGTGGCCTACCAGGCTGGCGACCGTGCCCGCTTCGGCCTCGCCTCCGGCCTGCTCGCCCGCGCCGAGCCCGGCCACGCGCTCCCGGTCTTCGTCGAACGCAACGAGCGTTTCCGCCTGCCGCAGGACGGAAGCCGCGACGTGCTGATGATCGGCCCCGGCACGGGCGTCGCGCCCTTCCGCGGCTTCGTGCAGCACCGCGGTCACACCGGCGCGACCGGGCGCAACTGGCTGCTGTTCGGCGCGCCCCATGCGCGAACCGATTTCCTCTACCAGCTCGAGTGGCAGCAGGCGCTCAGGCGCGGGCAGCTGCATCGACTGGACGTCGCCTTCTCCCGCGACCAGCGCGACAAGGTCTACGTGCAGCACCGCCTGCGCGAGCACGGGCGCGACGTGCATGCCTGGCTCGAGGGCGGTGCGCACGTCTACGTCTGCGGGGCCGTGGCGATGTCCAAGGACGTGCACGCGGCGCTCGTGGACATCGTCGCCACCCACGGCGGCCGCTCGCGAGAGGATGCCGCCGCCTGGCTGGACGCCCTGCTCGCCGAAGGCCGCTACGCGCGGGACGTGTACTGATGGCGACGGACGCGATGCCGTGATTGCACCACCGGGCTGCGGCCTGCGCCTCCTGGCCCGCCAAGCGAATCGCACCCGCCTACGCGCTGCGGCACAGCTGCCTCCCACGAAACCGACGCAACCACCCGCGCACGCAGACAGCCGGCGCACCCGGAAACCGCCATGGCCCGCCATTCCGTCGAAGACATCAAGAAGAACAGCCGTGCCCTTCGCGGCACGCTGCTGGAAAGCCTCGCCGACCCGCTCACCGGCGCGCTGGCCGAGGACGACCAGACGCTGATCAAGTACCACGGCAGCTACCAGCAGGACGACCGCGACCTGCGCGAGGAGCGCCGGCTGCAGAAGCTCGAGCCCGCCTACAGCTTCATGATCCGCACGCGCACGCCCGGCGGGGTGGTCACGCCATCGCAGTGGCTCAAGCTCGACGCGGTGGCATCCACCCATGCCGAGCGCGGCCTGCGCATCACCACGCGGCAGGCGATCCAGTTCCACGGCGTGGTCAAGCGCGACCTGAAGGCGACGATGCAGGCGATCAACGCCGCGCTCGTCGACACCCTGGCCGCCTGCGGCGACGTCAATCGCAACGTGGCCATCGCCGCCAATCCGCTGCAGTCGGATGCGCATGCCTGCGTGTACGCCACGGCGGCCACGCTCTCCGGGCACCTGCTGCCCAATACGCGCGCCTACCACGAGATCTGGCTGGACGGCGAGCGCGTGGCGGGCACGCCGGAGCAGGAGCCGATCTACGGCGACACCTACCTGCCGCGCAAGTTCAAGATCGGCTTCGCGATTCCACCCGTCAACGACGTCGACGTCTTCGCCCAGGACCTCGGCTTCATCGCCATCCTCGAGGATGGCCGCGTCGCCGGCTACAACGTCAGCGTCGGTGGCGGGATGGGCGCCACGCACGGCGATCCGGAAACCTACCCGCGGCTGGGCGACGTGATCGGCTTCGTCACGCCGCAGGACGTCATCGCGATTGCGGTGGCCGTGGTCACCACGCAGCGCGACTGGGGCAACCGCGCGGTTCGCAAGCGTGCCCGGCTCAAGTACACCATCGACGACCGTGGGCTGGACGCGTTCAGGGCCGAGGTGGAGCGCCGCGCCGGCTTCGCGCTCGGGCCAGCGCGCGCGTTCGCCTTCGACCACAACGGCGACCGTTTCGGCTGGGTGGAGGGCCACGACGGCCGCTGGCACCTCACGCTCCGCGTGCCGTCCGGTCGCCTGCAGGACGGTGCGGCCGGCGCGATGCAGACGGGCATGCGCGAGATCGCGCGCGCCCTGATCGACGTCGACGGCGCGCAGCTTCGCCTGACACCGAACCAGAACCTGGTCGTCGCGAACGTCGACGCCGCCTCGCGCGATCGCATCGACGCGCTCGCATCGGCGCACGGCCTGGCCCTGCATCGCGAGGCCTCGCCCAGCCGCCTCGCCGCACTGGCCTGCGTCGCCCTGCCGACCTGCGGCCTCGCCATGGCCGAGGCCGAACGCTACCTGCCGGCGTTCCTCGACATCTTCGAGGAGCTGTTGGCCCGCCACGGGCTGCGCGATACGCCGATCCACCTGCGCCTGAGCGGCTGCCCGAACGGCTGCTCGCGTCCCTACCTCGGCGAGATCGCACTCGTCGGCAAGGCACCGGGGCGCTATGCCCTGCGCGTGGGTGCCGACCACCGCGGGCAGCGGCTCAACGCCCTGCTGCGGGAGAACGTCGACGAGGCCGGCATCGTCGAGGCGCTCGATCGTTTGCTCGCGCGCTACGCAGGCGAGCGGCTGCCCGCGGAACGCTTCGGCGATTTCCTCGTGCGCACGGGCATCGTGGCCGCGCCCAGGCGCATCGACATCACCCTCGAGGAAGCTGCCGCATGAGCACGCCGGACCCGCTCACCGCCGCCGAGTCGCCACGCGCGCGCGCCGAACTCAATGCCTGGCTGGGACGGCTTCCCGCGCAGGAGCGCATCGCATGGGCACTGGAGAACCTCTCGGGCGGCCACGCACTTTCGTCGAGCTTCGGCGCGCAGGCCGCGGTCAGCCTGCACATGGCCACGCGCGAGGCGCCCGGGCTGCCCGTCATCCTGATCGACACGGGGTACCTGTTCCCGGAGACCTACCGTTTCGTCGACGAGCTCACGCAGCGGCTCTCGCTCAACCTCAAGGTGTATCGCCCGCAGATCGGCATCGCCTGGATGGAAGCGCGCCTGGGCCGCCTGTGGGAGCAGGGCGTGGAGGGCATCACGCGCTACAACCGCCTGCGCAAGATCGAACCCATGCAGCGGGCGCTGGACGAGCTGGGGGTGCGCTGCTGGATCGCGGGCCTGCGCCGCGGCCAGTCGCGCTCGCGTGCCGGGCTGGACGTCCTCGAGCTGCGCGACGGGCGATGGAAGCTGCATCCGATCGCCGACTGGAGCGACCGCGACGTGCACCTGTACCTGCAGAAGCACGACCTGCCCTACCACCCCCTGTGGCACCAGGGCTACGTCTCCATCGGCGACGTGCACACCACGCGCCCGCTGGAGGCCGGCATGAGCGAGGAGGAAACGCGCTTCTTCGGGCTCAAGCGCGAGTGCGGGCTGCACGAGTCCTGGAACGACGCGCCCGGCCGCGCCGCCTGAGCGGCGCGGCGGGGGATCACTTCGGCTCGAACACCGCGATGGACTCGACGTGCGCGGTATGCGGGAACATGTCCATCACCCCTGCCGCGCGCAGCCGCCACTTCTTCTCGTTGACGAGGAAGCCCGCGTCGCGCGCCAGCGAGGCCGGGTGGCAGCTCACGTAGACGATGCGCCGGAACTGCTTGAGCGGCAGGTGCGCAAGCACGAAGTCGGCGCCCGAGCGCGGCGGGTCGAGTAACAGCTTGTCGAAGGACTCGCGCATCCACGGTTCGGCCGAAAGATCCTTCGCCAGGTCGGCCGCGTGGAATTCGACGTTGGTGAACCCGTTGTGCGCGATGTTCTCGCGGGCGCGGCGCACCAGGCCGGCATCGCCCTCCACGCCGACGACCTCGCGCGCGAACCGCGCGATCGGCAGGGTGAAGTTGCCCAGGCCGGCGAACAGGTCCAGCACGCGTTCGTCCGGCTGCGGCTCGAGCAGGTCCAGTGTGGTCTGGATCATCCGCTGGTTGAGGCCGGCATTGACCTGGATGAAGTCCAGCGGGCGGAACTTCAGTTCCACGTCCCAGGCCGGGAGGCGGAAGGCCAGCTTCGGCTCGTCCGGCTCCAGCGGATGCACGCTGTCCAGGCCGCCGGGCTGCAGGTAGATGGAAAAGCCGTGCTCACGCGCGAAAGCGGCGAGCTTCGCGCGATCGGCGTCGCCAAGCGGCACCAGGTGGCGGACCGTCAGCGCGATGGCGTCGTCGCCGGCGATGAACTCGATCTGCGGGATCTCGCGCCGCGCTTCCATCGAGTCGACCAGCGCCGAGATGGCGCCGATCTTCGCGCCGATCGCCGGCAGCACGGTATGGCATTCGCTGATGTCGGCCACGAAGCGGGGGTCGGCTTCCCGGAAGCCCACCAGCGTCTTGCCCTTCTTCTCCACGCGACGCACCGACAGCCGTCCCTTGCGGCGATACCCCCAGGCCGCGTCGGTGAGCGGCGGCAGGATGCGCTCGGGCGTCACATGGCCGATGCGCTCCAGGTTCTCCAGCAGCACGCGCTGCTTGGCGAGGATCTGCCGCGCCTCGTCGTAGTGCTGCAGCGCGCAGCCGCCACAGGTGCCGAAATGGCTGCAGCGCGGCGCCACGCGTTCCGGCGCGGCCTCGAGGATCTCGACCGCGCGCGCCTCGTCGAAACTGCGATGCCGACCGGTCTGCACTGCCATGACCTTCTCGCCCGGCAGCGCGCCCGCGATGAAGACGGCCTTGCCATCGGGCCGGCGCGCGACCCCGCGGCCATCGTGCGTGAGGTCGGTGATTTCGGCGGGAAAGGGCGTGAGGTCGAGGCGGGCCACGGCGACGGAAGCGGAAAACGGCCGCCTATTGTCGCAGACCCTGCCGGCGTGCCCTGAACCACCTCCGGAAAAGGCGACGGCCCGCCGGGGCGGGCCGTCGTTCGGCGCCCCGGGGCGCCTGCGCGAAACGGACTACTTCTGCTTCCAGGCTCCGCCGGACTGGTACCACCAGCCGGGACGCGCGCTCGCCACCCACTGCTGGGCGAAGACCTCGCGGATGCGCGGCTCCCATTCCGGATGGCCGTTGGCGACCGCGATCTCGCGGTAGACGGCCTTGCGGTCGCGATTGTCGTCGGCCACGGCCTGGTTGATCGCCACGCGGTCCTTCAGGGGCAGCTTGGCCGCGTCGCGCACCACCACGAGGCCATCGGAGGTGAAGCCCAGCGCACCGGCGTCGAAGCCGGCGCGCAGCTGTGCGTCGAAGCGCTGCTCCATGCGCGCCTGGATGGCCTGGATGGCGGGCGTGCGGATGTTGATGTCGGGCTGGCCCTGGGCCTGCGCCGCGCCGATGCCCAGCAGCGCCGCCACGTCCACGCGCGCCAGCATCGCCGCCATGCGCCCGGCCGGCGAGGTCGGCGCCGCCGCGCTCTGGCCGCGCGGCGTGTCGCCGCCGGCGGGTGCGGCATCGTCCTCGCTGATCACCTTTTCCACGAACTCGCGGGCCGCCTCGCGGGCCTCGGCCGCGGGGAAGTAGACGTTGATCGTGACGCAGGCCGTCAGTGCGACGGCGGTGAGCGGTAGCGCGATCCAACGACGCATGGCGGGTCTCCTGTCGGTTGCGGCGATCGTGCCGAACGATGCGTGAAGCGTAGCGAAATATCGAGGCGCTCAGTCGACCACCGGCTTGGCGTCGCCCTTGCCCACCGCGACCAGGCGTTCGACCAGCGTCGGCCAGTCGACGCGCCGGTTGATGCCGACGACGGTCAGGTGCGGCAGCCCGGCACCGGCCACGACCAGGAAGGCGTCCTCCCCCCGCGCTTCCAGCCCGCCCATGTCGCAGACGTTGTCCGCGAGGCGGCAATCGATGCCGATGCGCGCGTAGCCGAAATCGTCGAACAGCCCGATCAGGCGCGATTGCAGGCTGGTGACGAACGATGCATCGCCCACGCTCGACAGGTCCTGCACCGCGCGCTGGCTGATGCGCTGGCGCACGCCGCGCTTGCGGTCGGTGCGCAGGCTGGCGTCGAACGCGGTCGGCTGCCAGTCGACCAGGCGCAGCCCGGCGATGCGCCCGTCGAGCCGGCCGGTGATGCTGCCGAAGCCGAGCACGCCGGTGAGGGCCTCCAGGTCCAGGTCGTCCACCACGATGTCGCTGCTCAGCGTGGGCGCCACGCCGAAGGGGCGCTCCATCGCGAGCGAGGAGACATCCACCCGGCCGCCGAAGACCTGCATCGCCAGCCCGCCATCGAACACCAGGCGATCGTTGGCGAAATGCGCGCGGGGGATCGTACCGCTGAGCTCCCCGGTGAACGCCGGCCAGCCCAGCGCACGGGTGAGCTGCTCGACGTCCAGGCGCTCCAGTGTGAGGCCGAACGCGGCTTCAGCCGGGCGTCCCGCCGCGGCCGGACGGATGGAGACGTGGTCGAAGGCCAGCCGCCCGCCGAGCATGGGGATGTCGACCGGCGCGCGCAGCGCGAGTTCGCCATCGGCACTGCGCACGGGCACGCGCGCCGGGCCGAACGCCAGCCCCCAGACGTTGCCGCCGGCCAGGTGCAGTTCGCCCTCGACCGGCGCACCCGCCGAGAAGCGCACCGTGCCGTCGACGTCCTCGAAGGCGAAACGCCCCTGCGGATCGCGCAGTTGCACGCCGCGCAGGCGCGCGTCCACGCCCTGCAGGCCGCCGTCGCGCAGCACCAGCCGGCCGTCGAATCCGCCCTGCATGTCGAGCTCGCCCAGGCCCGCGGCGCCCAGCCAGCCACCGAGGTAGGCATCGCGCAGGCGAGCCAGGTCGCCGCTGCCGGCGTCGACCTCGAGCGCGCGCACCTCGCCATCGGCTCCGAATGCCAGCGCGCCGGCCGCGTGCAGGGCATCACCGTCGCGCCATTCGAAGCGCGGAATGCGCCAGCAGCACGCACCCTGCTGCAGGGCCTCGAGCTCCAGGGCGGCCTTCCTGTCCTGCAGCGCGAGGTAGGCGGTGCCGAACAGGGCTTCGCCGCCACCGACACGGCCCGACAGATGCACGCGGTCGGTGTCGCCCAGTTGCATGTCCAGCGCGAGCGAGGCGTCCATGCCGTCGGCGGCGATGCGGCCGTCGGGGGTGTCCAGTGAGATCCCGCGCAGGTCCAGCGGGCCGGCGATGCGCACGGCGCCGCGCCCGGCCGTCACGCGCAGTCGCGCGTCGCCCTCGCCGCCCTTCAGTTGCGCCTCGGGCCAGGCCCGGGCGAGCAGTGCCTGCGTCCAGGCCAGCGGAATCGAAGCGAGGTCGATGCGGGTGAGGTCGGGCTCGCGCGTGCGGCGCTGCACGTCGACACGGCTGCGGCCACGCTCCAGCGAACCTTCCAGCCCGTGCTCGTGGATGCGCACCGACAGGCTCGCGGCGCCCTGCGGCGTGCGCATCGGGCCGGCGCAACGCCATTCCGACCAGCCGGACCGCCGCAGGCTGCAGGTCCACTGCATGCGCTCGAAGCGGTAGCCCAGGTCGGGGGCCCGCATGCGTCGCACTTCCAGATGCAGCGATCCCTCGCGCGCGCCTTCCGGCCAGTCCAGCCGCATGCGCACGTCCTCGAGCACGGCCACGGGGCTTTCGACGCGGGCGATGCGAACCTTCGCGCTGCGTGCGGCCGCATCGCCGGCCCATGCGAGCGCGGCGGCGAGCATCGTCATGGCGATCGCGCGTAAGATCGACGGCATCCGCGCGAGCATAACGACAGGACGCCAACCGCCGATGACGGATTCCCTGCCCCGGGTGCTGCTGGTCGAGGACGACCCGGTCAGCGCCGGCTTCCTCGAGGCGGTGCTCCAGCGCCTGCCCGCGCGCGTCGAGACCGCATCCACCTGCAGCCGCGCGCGTGGCCTGGCCCGCGCGGGCGACCATGCACTGCTGCTCTTCGACGCGAACCTGCCCGACGGGCGCGGCGATGCGCTGCTCGCGGCGCTGCGTGGTGTGGGGGTGCGTGCGCCGGCGATCGCGCATACCGCCTCGCGCGATGGGCAGGAGCACGAGCGCCTGCTCGCCGCGGGCTTCCTCGAAGTGCTGGTCAAGCCGCTGTCCGGCCCCGAAGTCCTGGCGGCCGCACGCGTCGCGCTGGGCCGGGGCTCACCGCCCGTGCGGATGCCAGCGGAGGACCGCGAGACCCCGCTCTGGGACGACGCCGCCGCGCTGCAGGCGCTGCTGGGCGATCGCACGCACCTGGACGCCCTGCGCCGGATGTTCGTCGTCGAGCTGCGCTCGATGCGCGTGGCCCTCGCCGCCGCCCAGCGCACGGGAGAGCACGAGGCGATGCACCCGGTGCTGCACCGCCTGCGCGCCAGCTGCGGTTTCGTGGGCGCCGCCCGGCTGGGCGATGCCGCCGCGACCCTGGCCGGCGACCCCGACACGTGGGCGGCCTTCGATGCGGTGGCGGCAGAGACGCTGGCTCAGGCCCCCGTCGACGGGGACTGACCCGGGGCGACGCCCGCGCGCGCCAGATCCCCGAGCATCTGCCAGGACGTGAGGCCGCGCGGTCCCAGATGGTGTTCGAGCACGCGGCGCATCGCGCGGCGCAGCGCCGGCAGGTCCTCGGGCGGCGGCATGTCGTCGGCGGCGAGCGCAAGCAGCGCACGGCCGCTCGGGGCGTCGCTGCGCTCGGCATGGCCGCGGTCCACCAGCAGGCGCCGCGGCCCGTGTTCGGGGTCGAGCCGGTAGCGCGCGGCCGGATCGATGCGCTGGCCATCGCCGTCGACCTGCCAGTCGAAGCCCAGGCCCAGCGCCGCCAGCAGGTCGCGTTCGTAACGGCGAAGGAGCCATGCCAGCGGCTCGCCGGCGCGCAGGCGCTCGCGGGCACGGGCATACGCCGCGAACAGGTCGGGCTGCGGGTCGTGCCGTGGCGCGAGCCTGAGGGTCAGCTCGCTGAGATAGAAGGCCGCAAGCGCCGCATCGCCCGTCAGCCGCGGCGCGGCATCGACTGCCTCGGCGTGGGCCAACGTCGCCATCTCCCCCTTCTGCACGGCATCGAAACGGATCCACTGCAGCGGCTGCAGCGCCGCACGCAGTAGCTGTCGGCGCGGGCCCAGCACGCCCCGCGCGACCAGCCCGACGCGCCCGTGCTGCAACGTCAGCACTTCCACCAGCAGGCTGGTCTCCCGCCATGGGCGCGTGTGCAGGACGAAGGCGTTCTCGGCGGCGTAGCGCATGGGAGTTAGGGTCGGGATTCGGGATTCGGGATTGGCGATTGGTGATTGGTGATTGGTTCCGCAGGCATCGCGCGGCGCGATGCGAAAGCACACGAACCCGTTTCCGCCGTTGGCGCGCGAAGCAGCAAACTGCGACGCAACCGCTTCTCCGAATCCCGAATCCCGAATCCCTCACTCGTACCCGAGCGACTTCAAAGCGGCCTCGTCATCGGACCAGCCTTCCCTGACGCGCACCCAGGTCTCCAGGAAGACCTTGGCATCGAAGAGCTGCTCCATCTGCTGGCGCGCGCGCGTGCCGATCTCGCGCAGGCGCTCGCCGCCCTTGCCGATCACGATCGCCTTCTGCCCGGAGCGCTCGACCCAGATCACCGCGCCGATGCGCAGCAGCGCGCCGTCGATCTCGAATCGCTCGATTTCCACCGTGGTCGCATAGGGCAGCTCCTCGCCGAGCTGGCGCATGAGCTGCTCGCGCACCATCTCGCCGGCGAGGAAACGCTGGCTCTTGTCGGTGATCTCGTCCTCGCCATAGAGCGCATCCTGCTCCGGCACCAGTGCCAGCACGTCGCGCACCAGCGCCTCCAGCCCCAGGCGCTTGAGCGCGGACACCGGATGCACCGCGGCAAAGTCCCGCCCTTCCGCCGCCTTGGCCAGGTACGGCAGCAGCGCGGTCTTGTCCTTGAGCCGGTCGACCTGGTTGACCACCAGCACCACGGGCAGGCCCGCCGCCTTGAGCGTGTCGTAGGCCAGGCCGTCCTCGTCGTCCCATCGGCCTGCCTGGACGACCAGCATGGCTGCGTCCACGCCCTCGAGCGCGCCGCGCGCCGCACGGTTCATCCAGCGGTTCATCGCGCGCTTCTGCTCGCGATGGATGCCCGGCGTGTCGACCAGCGCGAGCTGCCCCGCCGGGAAGGTGGCGATGCCCAGCAGGCGGTGGCGCGTGGTCTGCGGCCGGTTCGAGGTGATGCTGATCTTGGCGCCGACCAGTGCGTTGACCAGGGTGGACTTGCCGACGTTCGGACGGCCGATCACGGCCACGTGGCCGGCGCGGTAGGGGGTGCCTGTCATCCCGCGATTGTAAGCCGCCGGGCTTCAGCGCCCCGTCGCGGCTTCGCGCCGCATCCGCTCGATGCAGTCCAGCGCCGCCTCGGCGGCCACCTGCTCGGCGGCCCGCCGCGAGCTGCCCGAGCCCTCCGTGACGAGCGCGGGCTGGGCCAGCGTGCAGCTCACGTGGAACGTGCGCGCATGCTCCTGCCCCTCCTCCGACAGCAGGGCATAGACCGGCAGGGGATGCTGGCGGCCCTGCAGCCACTCCTGCAGGCGCGTCTTGGCGTCCTTGCCGACCTTGTTCGGCGGCGGCAGGGCCGCCAGCGCCGGCTCGAACCAGGGCAGCACGATCGCGCGGCAGGCCTCGAAGCCGGCGTCGAGGTGGATGGCCCCGACGATGGCCTCGACCGCGTCGGCCAGGATCGAGTCGCGACGGTGTCCGCCGGTCTTCATCTCGCCCGGGCCCAGCGTAAGCCGCGGGCCGAGCTCCAGCGTGCGCGCGATGGTGGCGAGCGAGGACTCGCGCACCAGCTCGGCACGCGCCCGGGTGAGCGCGCCCTCGTCCGCCTGCGGCCAGCGTTCGTACAGCGCCTCCGCGACGATCAGGTTGACCAGCGCGTCGCCGAGGAACTCCAGCCGTTCGTTGTGCGGCGTGCCCGCGCTTCGGTGCCGCAGGGCACGTTCGAGCAACTCGGGGCGGGCGAACCGGTGGGCGATGCGGTCACTCACCGATGCGCTTGAGCTCCTTCTCGGCCACGAAATGGCCCACCACGTCGATGTTGGCGATGAGCGGGCGGCGCACTTCATAGTCCACGGTCATCATCCAGCCCGCGTCCTTGCGCAGCAGCTTCACGTCCGCCGGCTTCACGTTCTCGCTGTAGCTCATGTCGAGGCGGCGGAAGAACAGGTCCTTGACCTTGGCGGCGTCGTAGGCGCCGGCCCCCTCCTGCGCCAGCCCCTCCATCGCCTGTTTCACGGCGTAGTACTCCGAATACATCGGGATCAGCTTCATCCCCATGTAGATGAACACGCCGGCCACGGCCAGCACCAGGACGAACCCGATCAGGGTCATGCCTTGTTGAGCGCGCTTCATGAACCGTCCTCCCCGGAACCGCTTCTACGGTATCACTCGATGGCGTTGCCGATGCGCGAGGTGTCGAACGCGCCCTGGCAGAACCAGCCTTCGCAGTTGAGCCAGACCAGGAAGGCCTTGCCGCGCAGGTTGGCTTCCGGCAGCAGGCCCCAGTATCGGCTGTCCTCGCTGTTGTCGCGGTTGTCGCCCATCACGAAATAGTGGCCTTCCGGGACCACCCACTCGCCCTCGCCCGGGTCGCGCAGGTAGTCCTGCGTGCGCTCCAGGATCCGGTGCGGGCGGCCCGGCAGCGCCTCGCGGCGCTCCTCGGCGCCGGTCATCTCCGCGCCGTTGCCCACGCCCTCGTAGGCGCCCAGCTCCTCGTAGGCCAGCGGCTCGCCGTTGAGGATGACCTGGTTGTCGCGATAGGCGATCGTGTCGCCGGGCAGGCCCACGACGCGCTTGATCCAGTCCTGCTCGGGGTGGTGCGGCGGCTTGAACACGACGACGTCGCCGCGCGCGGGCTCGCCGAGGTCGACGAACTTGGCATTGCTGATGGGCAGGCGCAGGCCGTAGGCGAACTTGTTGACGAGAATGAAGTCGCCCGTCAGCAGCGTCGGCATCATCGAGTTCGACGGGATGCGGAAAGGCTCGGCGACGAAGCTGCGCAGGATCAGCACGATCGCCAGCACCGGGAAGAACGACTTCGAGTAGTCGACCACGACGGGCTCGGCCTGGTTGGCGAGCAACCCGTCCGCGGCGGCACGCCGCTTGGCGAGCACCAGCTTGTCCAGCAGCCAGACCAGCCCGGTGAACAGGGTCAGCACGACGAGGGCGATTTCGAACCAGCGCATTCGTGTTCCTTGGAGCCGGGATTAGTGATTCGGGATTCGGGATTCGCAGAAGCCGGGGTCGTCGGGTCGGGCGGGCTTCGCTTGGACGAATCCCGAGTCCCCGATCCCGAGCCCCCGCTTCACTGGTCGACCTTCAACACCGCCAGGAAGGCTTCCTGCGGGATCTCGACGCGGCCGACCTGCTTCATGCGCTTCTTGCCTTCCTTCTGCTTCTCCAGAAGCTTCTTCTTGCGCGTGATGTCGCCGCCGTAGCACTTGGCCAGCACGTTCTTGCGCATGGCCTTGACCGTGGTCCGCGCGATGATCTGCGAGCCGATGGCCGACTGGATGGCGACGTCGAACATCTGCCGCGGGATCAGCTCCTTCATCTTCTCGCAGAGGTCGCGGCCGCGACGATCGGCGTGGGAGCGATGCGTGATGATCGACAGCGCATCGACCTTGTCGCCGTTGATCAGCGTGTCCACGCGCACGAACGGGCCGGCCTGGAAGCGCAGGAAGTGGTAGTCCAGCGAGGCGTAGCCGCGACTCACGGACTTGAGCTTGTCGAAGAAGTCGAGCACCACCTCGGCCATGGGCAGCTCGTAGCTGATCTGCACCTGCCCGCCCATGTAGTTGATGCCCAGCTGGACGCCGCGCTTCTCCTCGCAGAGCTTGATCACGTTGCCCACGTAATCCGGCGGCGTGAGGATGTTGGCGCGGATGATCGGCTCACGGATCTCCTCGACCTGGTTCACCGGTGGCAGCTTGGCCGGGTTGTCCATGGGCACGACGGAACCGTCCGTCTTGAGCACCTCGTAGATCACCGTCGGCGCGGTGGTGATCAGGTTGAGGTCGTACTCGCGCTCCAGGCGCTCCTGCACGATCTCCATGTGCAGCATGCCCAGGAACCCGCAGCGGAAGCCGAAGCCCATGGCCTCGGAGCTCTCGGGCTCGAAGCGCAGCGCGGCGTCGTTGAGGCGCAGCTTCTCCAGCGCCTCGCGAAGGTCCGGATAGTCCTCGGCGTCGACCGGGAACAGGCCGGCGAACACGCGCGGCTGCATTTCCTGGAAGCCGGGCAGCGGCCTGGGCGCCGGGTCGGTCGCGAGCGTGAGCGTGTCGCCCACCGGGGCGCCGTGCACGTCCTTGATCGAGGCGGTGACCCAGCCCACTTCACCCGCGCGCAGCGCCGGCAGCACCTTGCGCTTGGGCGTGAACACGCCCACGTCGTCGACCTGGTGCGTGCGCCCCGTCGACATCACCAGCAGCTTGTCGCCCTTCTTGATCTCCCCCTGCATGACGCGCACGAGCGAGACGACGCCGAGGTAATTGTCGAACCAGGAGTCGATGATCAGCGCCTGCAGCTTGTCGGTGTCGCGCGGCTTGGGCGGCGGAATGCGGTGGACGATGGCCTCCAGCACGTCGACCACGTTGAGGCCGGTCTTGGCGCTGATGGCGACGGCATCGGAGGCGTCGATGCCGATCACGGCCTCGATCTCGGCCTTCGCGCGGTCGATGTCGGCGGTCGGCAGGTCGATCTTGTTGAGCACCGGCACGACCTCGAGCCCCTGCTCGACGGCCGTGTAGCAGTTGGCGACCGACTGTGCCTCCACGCCCTGCGCGGCATCGACCACCAGCAGCGCGCCCTCGCAGGCGGCGAGCGAGCGCGAGACCTCGTAGCTGAAGTCGACGTGGCCGGGGGTGTCGATGAAGTTGAGGTAGTAGGTCTGCCCGTCCTTCGCCTTGTACGGAAGCGAGACGGACTGGGCCTTGATGGTGATGCCGCGCTCGCGCTCGATCGGGTTCGAATCGAGCACCTGCGCTTCCATCTCGCGCGCTTCGAGGCCGCCGCAGATCTGGATGATGCGGTCGGCCAGCGTCGACTTGCCGTGGTCGACGTGGGCGATGATGGAGAAATTGCGGATCTGCTGCATGGAGCGCGGGGCCAGGCGAAAAATAACGCGGGATTATCGCATGGCCCCGGCCGCTGCCGGCCGCGTGGTGCGGCCGGCGTCGTTCAGTCCCGTTCGACGGCGATGAACTGCGACCCGCCGCCGCGGCGCACCAGCAGCATGACCGCCTGCTTGGCCGGCACCTGGGCGACCGCGCGGGCGAACGCCGCCGCCGAGCCGACCGGCGTGCGGCCGACCTGGAGCACGATGTCGCCGGCCTGCAGGCCGGCCTTGCCCGCCGGCCCGCGATCCACGCGCGCGATGCGCACGCCCTCGTCGGCGCGCAGGCCGAGGCGCTGGCGCTCGGCGGCGGTCAGGTCCTGCACCGCCACGCCGAGGCCCGCCGGGTCGGCATCGGGCTGTGCGGGCGCGGCCTGCGGCGCCGCCGCGCCGCCGCCGCCATCGGCCAGCGCGTCGAGCACCACCGGGATCTCGATGGTGCGCCCGTCGCGGAACAGGCTGAGCCGGACGCGCGAGCCGGGCGGCAAGGCGCCGATCAGCGGCGGCAGGTCGCTATGGGCGGCCACGGCCCGGCCGTTGACCGCCCGGATCACGTCGCCCGGGCGGATGCCGGCCTTGTCCGCCGCGCCACCGGGCTGCACCGCGTTCACCAGCGCGCCCAGCGTGTCGGGCAGCCCGAAGCCGCGCGCATCCTCGGCGTCCACCGGCTCCACGCCCACGCCCAGCAGGCCGCGCTGCACGCGACCGGTGGTGCGCAACTGGTTGGTCACCGACACCGCGAGGTCGATCGGGATCGCGAAGCTCACGCCCATGTAGCCGCCGGAGTTCGAGAAGATCTGCGAATTGATGCCGACCACCTCGCCGCGCGTGTTGAGCAGCGGGCCGCCCGAGTTGCCGCGGTTGATGGCGACGTCGGTCTGGATGAAGGGAACGTACTGCTGCGTCCCGGTGGCGCGCCCCACGGCGCTCACGATGCCCGCCGTGACCGAATGCTCGAGCCCGAACGGCGAGCCGATGGCGACCACCCACTGCCCGGGCTTGACCGGCTGCGTGGCGGTGCGCAGGGCCGGCAGGCCGCGGCCCTCGATCTTGAGCAGGGCGACGTCGGACTGCTCGTCGCTGCCCACCAGCTTCGCCTGGAACTCGCGGCGGTCCGACAGGCGGACGGTCACCTGCGTGGCGTTGGCGACGACGTGGTGGTTGGTGAGGATGTAGCCGTCGTCGGAGATCAGGAAGCCCGTGCCCTGCGACAGGCCGCGCGGGCCGCCGTCGGGCATGCCGGGAAACGGCATGTCCTCGCCGAAGAAGCGGCGGAAGAACTCGGGGATGCGCTCGTCGTCGGGCAGCTGCCCGCGCGGATTGGCGACCCGGCGCGAGCCGATCTCGGCGCTGATGTTGACCACGGCCGGGCCCACCTGCTGCACGAGGTTGGTGAAGTCCGGCAGGCCGCTCACCATCGGCACCGCCGGCGGCGCGGTGGAGGGCACGGGCAGCGGCGCGACGTGCGCGGGCTGCTGCGCCGTGCAGGCCACGGGCAGCGCCATCGCGATGGCGCCCACCAGGACGAGGGTACGCATGGGTCGGTTCATCGAATCGGCCTCACGGAAATCGGGTTGTGGCGGCGTGCCCGCCCGGGTCAGGGCGCAGGCACCTGCTCCGGCTCGCCCTGCGGGCGGGGCTCGAAGGGGTAGAACGACGGGCGCTCGCCCGCACTGTCGCCGGCGACGCCATAGCGGGCGGTGAACGCCCCGGAGCCGCCGCCCAGCGTCGCGCGCGGCCACGGGCGCGCCGTGAGCGCTTCGCCAGCGGCGAGATTGAAGGGATTGCCGGACGGGGCGGCCAGCAGCGCCGCTTCGGCGACGGACGCCGTGGCAGCGCGGCCCGAATCCGCCCGCGGGACGGCAGCCGGGCGTTCGCGCCGCGGCGCGGTTGCGACGAGCC
>NZ_SKFB01000069.1:0-9656 GCF_004344885.1 Lysobacter sp. N42 | reverse complement strand
GATGTAACTCACCGCCACCACCAGCAGCATCAGGGCGGCATAGGCCTGCAGCGCACGACGCCGCGCGGCAGGTGGCCCGGTCGACGCCGTCGAAGATGCGCCCACGCTCGCCGACGTGGTCCGCCCCAGCGAACCGCCGCCGGTGCCGGCGGCCACGCCGGAAGCCGTGGTGGCGCGCCTGGCGCTGGACCGCGGCATCTTCCGCGCCTACGACATCCGCGGCATCGTCGGCCAGAGCCTGGACGCCGGCATCGCGGAACTGATCGGCCAGGCCATCGGCACCGTGATGCACGAGCAGGGCCTGCGCGACATCGTGGTCGGCCGCGACGGCCGGCTCTCCGGCCCCGCGCTCACCGACGGCCTGGTCACCGGCCTGCGCCGCGCCGGCCGCAACGTGGTCGACATCGGCATGGCGCCCACGCCGGTCACCTACTTCGGCGCCTACCACCTGCGCGCGGGCTCCTGCGTCTCGGTGACCGGCAGCCACAACCCACCCGACTACAACGGCTTCAAGGTGGTCGTCGGCGGCGAGACGCTCTCGGGTGATGCGATCATGGACCTGTACGCGCGCATCGCCGACGACCGCCTGCACGCCGCGCCGTCGCCGGGCACCCTGGAGCAGCGCGACATCGCCGAGGACTACGTCCAGCGCATCGCCTCCGACATCCAGATCGACCGCCCGCTCAAGGTCGTGGTCGATGCCGGCAACGGCGTGGCCGGCGAGATCGGCCCGCGCGTGCTGGAGGCCATCGGCGCGGAAGTCATCCCGCTGTACTGCGACATCGACGGCACCTTCCCCAACCACCACCCTGACCCCAGCGAGCCGCACAACCTCACCGACCTCGTGCAGATGGTGCAGCGGCTGGACGCCGACCTCGGCATCGCCTTCGACGGCGACGGCGACCGCCTGGGCGTGGTGACGCGCGAGGGCGAGAACATCTTCCCCGACCGCCTGCTGATGCTGTTCGCCGCCGACGTGCTCGAGCGCAACCCCGGCGCGGTGATCCTGTTCGACGTCAAGTGCACCGGGCGCCTGCCGGGCCACATCCTGCGCCATGGCGGCAGCCCGCTCATGTGGAAGACGGGCCATTCGCTGATCAAGGCGAAGATGCGCGAGACCGATGCGGAACTGGCCGGCGAGATGAGCGGCCACTTCTTCTTCAAGGAGCGCTGGTACGGCTTCGACGACGGCATCTACGCCGCCGCGCGCCTGCTGGAGATCCTCGCCGCCGCCCCGGCCACGCCGGGCGAGACGCTGGCCGCGCTGCCCAACGGCGTGTCCACGCCGGAGATCAAGGTCGACGCGCCTGCCGGCAACCCGCACGCCTTCGTCGAGCGCTTCCGCGAGAACGCGAAGTTCGAAGGTGCGCGGTTGTCGACCATCGACGGCCTGCGCGTGGACTTCCCCGACGGCTGGGGCCTGGTGCGCGCGTCCAACACCACGCCGGTGCTGGTGATGCGCTTCGACGCCGATTCCGCCGACGCGCTGGCGCGCATCCAGTACGCCTTCCGCGAGCAGATCCACCTGCTGCAGCCGGATCTCGAACTGCCGTTCTAAGACGCGGCCTCGGCGCGCGGCGCGACCGCGGGCCGGGCGCCCGCGTTTCCACCGGGGCGTACAGGGCCGCGAATGCCCGGCGGCCGGCCGGTCGCCGGGGCGGTGCCCGGGCCGTCGCGGCGGGGGCTCAGCCCGCCGGCAGCACCGGCGCGGCCCCGGGCATGCGCAGTTCGCGGTAGCGCGCGACGGCTTCCTCGAGCTGCGCGCGGATCGCCTCGCCGCTTCGTTGCAGCCGTGCAAGCGCCGCCTGCTGCTGCCGCAGCTGCGCATGCTGCGTGCGGATGTCGTCGGCCAGCTTCTTCGGCACGGGGCGCTGCGCCAGCTCCGCCTCGCCGGCACGGCGCAGCAGGTCGACCAGGATCACCCGGATGCCGGCGATGCCCATCTGCGCGGTCTTGACCGAATCGCGGTTGAGCGCGATGCGGTTGTCGAAGGCGCGCCGCAGGGCGTCCTCGCTGTCGAACGAGTGCACCATCGCCATGACGCGGCGCATCTCGGCCTCCGCCGCGGCTTGCTCTTCCTGCTCGGCGCGGGCGGCAGCCTCGGCGGCGGCCCGTTCCTCCGGGGTCAGGGCCCGGTCGACGCGCGCGGTCGGCAGGCCGCTGCGCGGATTGATCTCCGTCCGCGCCGAGTCCACCGCCGTGGCCGGCAGCGCATCCCCGCACACCTTCCGGCCGCCCTCGTTCCAGCAGTACAGCTTCTTGGCCGGCGCCTCGGCCTTCTGCGCCGTGGCCAGCGGGGCCAGGCCCAGCAGCAGGGCGGCGGTCAGCAGGCGGGTGCGGGACATGCGGGCTCCGGACGGCGGTGCGGTCGGCTGGCAGTCAAGCAAGTATCACGCCAGCCTGACTCAGGTGCAGCCATAGGCGTCACGGTATGCCAGCAGCCGCTCACGCTCGGCCTGCAGCACGCCGCCGGCCGCCATCGCCAGCAGGTCTTCCAGCCGTGCCACCGCGATCACCGGCAGGCCGTGCTCCTGCGCGACAGTTTGTGCCGCCGAGCGTCGGGAGCGCGACGGATCCACGGCCTCCTGGCGGTCGAGCGCGATGACGATGCCGGCCGCGGTGCCGCCCGCGGCCGCGATCTGCGCCAGCGACTCGCGCACGGCGGTACCGGCGGTGATGACGTCGTCGACGATCAGCACCCGGCGCCCGGCCAGCGGCGCGCCGATCAGCACGCCGCCCTCGCCGTGCGCCTTGGCTTCCTTGCGGTTGAAGGCCACGGGCAGGTCGCGGCCGCGGCGCGCGAACTCGCAGGCCAGTGCGGTGGCCAGCGGAATGCCCTTGTAGGCCGGGCCGAAGAGCAGGTCGAAGGCGATGCCCTCGGCGTCGAGCGCATCGGCGTAGCAGCCGGCCAGCTCGGCCAGGGCGGCGCCGGAGTCGAAACGCCCGGCGTTGAAGAAGTACGGGCTCACCCGCCCGGACTTGAGCGTGAACTCGCCGAAGCGCAGGGCGTCCACGCGCAGCGCGAGCTCGAGGAAACGGGTGCGGTAGGTCATGGTGGCAGGGCGTCGGGATGCGGGTTCGGGATTCGCCAAAGCGGCGTGCCGCGGATAGGGTAGCCCGTCCGCGGGCCCGGCCCGCCGCGGCGCCGTCTGCACGGACCCGCTCTTCGAATCCCGAACCCCCAATCCCGAATCCCGAATCCCGAATCCCGAATCCCGAATCCCGAATCCCGAACCGATGCGCGTCATCAGCTTCAACGCCAACGGCTGGCGTTCCGCCGCCCGCAAGGGCTTCCTCGACTGGCTGCGCGAACGCGACGCCGACGTGCTCTGCGTGCAGGAGACCAAGGCCCAGGAGGACCAGCTGCGCCTGCCCGCGCTGCTGCCCGACGGCTTCCACGCCTACTTCCGCGATGCCAGCACGAAGAAGGGCTACAGCGGCGTCGCCATCTACACCCGCCGCGAGCCCGACGAGATCCGCTCGGGCCTGGGCTGGGACGCCTTCGACGAGGAGGGCCGCTTCATCGAGGCGCGCTTCGGCGACCTCTCGATCGTCTCGGTCTACGTGCCCTCCGGCACCACCGGCGAGCTGCGGCAGGGCTTCAAGGAATCGGTGATGGCCTGGTTCCAGCCCATCCTGCGCGAGTGGCTGGCGAGCGGCCGCCGCTACATCGTCTGCGGGGACTGGAACATCGTGCGTTCCCGCCGCGACATCACCAACTGGAGCTCCAACCAGAAGCAGACCGGCTGCCTGCCGCACGAGCGCGCCTGGCTCAACGGCCTGATCGCCGACACCCACGGCGACGGCTCGCCCTGCGCCGGCGACCTGGGCTGGCTCGACAGCTTCCGCGTGGCCAAGCCCGATGAATGCGCCGAGTACACCTGGTGGAGCAACCGCGGACAGGCGCGCGCGAAGAACGTAGGCTGGCGCATCGATTACCAGCTGGTCACCCCCAACCTGCGCGACGCGATCGTCCATTGCGAGACGCACCGCGAGCCGCGCTTCTCCGACCATGCCCCTTACATCGTCGACTACGACCTGAAGGACTGGACCCGATGACCGAATCGCCCAAGCGACCCGGCTGGAAGCAGGTGCTCCGCAACCTCGGCCAGCCCAAGGTCGCGGTGATGCTGCTGCTGGGCTTCTCGTCGGGCCTGCCTTTCATGCTCGTCGGCAACACGATGGGCTACTGGTTGCGCGACGTCGGCATCGAGCTCGCCACCATCGGCTTCGCTTCGTGGGTGGGCCTGGCCTATTCCTTCAAGTTCCTGTGGGCGCCCGTCATCGACAAGGTCGATGCACCGCTGCTGGGCCGCTGGCTGGGCCGCCGTCGTGGCTGGATGGCGCTGGCGCAGCTCGCGGTAGGCATCGCGCTGCTCGGCATGGCCGTCGTGCGGCCCGAAGGCGGGCTCGGTGCGTTCGTGGGGCTGGCCCTGGTCGCCGCCTTCGCCTCGGCCACGCAGGACATCGTGGTCGATGCATGGCGGATCGAGAGTTCGGAAAAGGGCGAGGAGCTCGCACTCCTGAGCTCGGGCTACCAGCTCGGTTACCGCGCGGCCCTGCTGGTGACCGACGCCCTGATCCTCATCCTCGCCGCCAGGCTCGGCTGGGCGCCCTCATACCTGTTGATGGCGGGCGCGATGGGCCTGGGCCTGCTGGCGACGTTCTGGGCGCGCGAACCCCTGCGCCATGCCCCGACGGCCGCGACCGGTTCGCTGCTCACCGGACGCGGGCTCTTCGACGCCATCCTGGGCCCCTTCATCGCCTTCTTCCGCGACCACGGCCGCTGGGCGCTGCTGATGCTGCTCGCCATCAGCCTCTACCGGCTGCCGGATTTCTTCATGGGCCCCATGGCCAACCCGTTCTACAGCGACCTTGGAATCGACAAGGAGGTTGTCGGCACGGTGCGCGGAACGATCGGGCTGGTCGCATCCGTCGTCGGCATCGCCGCGGCCGGCCTGTTCGCGCTCCGCTTCGGCTACGTGGCCACGCTGCTGGCCGGCGCGGTGCTGGGCCCGGGCTCGAACATCGCCTTTGCCTGGTTGGCCTACCAGGGGCCGGACCCCTCGGCCTTCGCCACGGCCATGGTCATCGACAACTTCGCGACCGGCTTCGCCGGCACCGCCCTGGTGGCGTACATGTCCTCGCTCACCAACGTCGGCTACACCGCGACGCAGTACGCGCTGCTCAGTTCGTTCTACGCGCTGCCCGGAAAGTTCATCAAGGGCTTCTCGGGTGCCACGGTCGAGGCCCTGTCCGCAGGAACCACGCTGCTCGACGGGTATGCGCGCTTCTTCATCGTGACGGCGCTGTTCGGCATCCCGGTCCTGCTGCTTTGCCTGGCGCTCGTGCGTCGGGCAAGGCCACCGGCCATGCCGCCGCCTGCCTGATCGCGGGGCAGGCCGGGCGAGGAGACGCGACGCCGCGCGCAGTGCGGGCCTGGTGTGTCGGTGCATCGATGGCCGCCGCGCCGCGTCCGGCCGTGCGCCTCACACGGGGTACACCGCCCCCAGCACCCGCCATCCCGCCGCCCCCGTCGCCGACGGCAGGTTCCCGGGCCGCCCCAGCAGGGTCTGCCGCGCGAGCCATGCGAAGGCCGTGGCCTCGACGAAATCCGCGTCCAGGCCGTGCGCGTCGGTCGACTCGATGCGGCAATCCGGCAGCAGCTGCCCGATGCGCGCCACCAGCGCCGCGTTGCGCACGCCGCCGCCGCAGAGCAGCGCACGCGAGGTCGACGGCTGCTGCGCCAGCAGCGCATCGACCACGGTGCGCGCGGTCAGCTCCAGCAGCGTCGCCTGCACGTCCTCGACGCGTTCGCTGCCGGCCAGGTGCGCATCGACCCAGCCCAGGTGGAACTGCTCGCGCCCGCTGCTCTTGGGCGGCGGCAGCGCGAACCAGGGTTCGGCCAGCAGGCGCGCGAGCAGGGCCTCGTCCACTTCACCCTGCGCGGCGAGCGCGCCGTCGCAGTCGAAGGGCGCGCCGGTATGTCGCAGGCACCAGGCGTCCATCAACGCGTTCGCCGGCCCGGTGTCGAAGCCGCGCACGGGGCCGTGCGAGGGCAGCAGCGTGTAGTTGGCGATGCCGCCGAGGTTGAGCACGGCACGGTCCTCGCCGGCCTCGCGCAGCACCGCGGCATGGAAGGCCGGCACCAGCGGCGCGCCATGGCCGCCGGCGGCGATGTCGCGCCGCCGGAAGTCGGCCACGGTGGTGATGCCGGTGCGCTCGACGAGCACGCTCGGATCGCCCAGCTGCCAGGAGAACGGCGCGCGCCCGTCGCCGGCCGCGCCGGCGGGGCGATGCCGCACGGTCTGTCCGTGCGAACCGATCGCCTGTACCTCGCCCGCGCCGACGCCCGCGGCGTGCAGCAGCGCACGCGTCGCCTCGGCGAAGGTTTCGGCCACCCGCACGTCCAGCGTGCCCATCTCGTCCAGCGAGGTGGCTTCCCCGCCCTGGCCCAGCTCGACCAGCCGCGCACGCAGGGCCGGCTGCCAGGGATGCGTCAGCGCGTGCAGCACCTCGCAACGGGTGTGCGTCCCGTGCTCGGAAAAGCGAACGAGCGCGGCGTCGATCCCGTCCGCGCTCGTTCCGGATATCAGGCCGACGTACAGCCCGTCGGCCCGCGCCTGGCCGCCCATCAGGAGCGGTTGCGCACGGTCTTCTTGCCGTCGGCCCTGGCGACGTTGCGGCTGGCGGGCAGCTCGTCGGCGGCGTAGATGATGTTCTCGACCTCGCGGATGCGCGCCAGCGCCACGCGCGTCTGCTGGCGGAACTGCGCCAGCGCGGCGCCCGACAGCGGCTCCGGCGGCGGCATCGTCACGCTCAGCGGGTTGCGGTGCACGCCGTTGATCTGGAATTCGTAGTGCAGGTGCGGGCCGGTCGACATGCCCGACGAACCCACGTAGCCGATCACCGTGCCCTGCGCGATGCGCTGGCCCGGCTTGACGTTGCCGAAGCGCGACATGTGCGCATACAGCGTGGTGTAGCCGCGGCCGTGGTCGAGCATGACCGCGCGGCCGTAGCCGCCCTTCCAGCCGACGAACTTCACCCGCGCATCGCCGGCGGCCATGATCGGCGTGCCGGTGCCGGCGGCGTAGTCCACGCCCTTGTGCATGCGCATGCGGCCCAGCACCGGATGGCGGCGCGCACCGAAGCCGGAGGTCAGGCGCGCGTACGGGATCGGCATGCGGATGAAGCTCTTCTTCAGCGAGCGCCCGTCGGCCGTGAAGAACTCCGGCTTGCCGTTGCGGGTGAAGCGGAAGGCCGAGTGCAGCTTGTCGCCGGTGGTGAAGGTCGCGGCCAGCACCGGGCCGGTGCGCACCAGCTCGCCCTCGCGCCACGTCTGCTCGACCACGACCGAGAAGCGGTCGTTCGCGCCGACGTCGTCGTTGAAGTCGATGTCGTACTTGAACATCTCGTCGGTCAGCGTGTTGACGTGCTGGCTCGTCAGCCCGAGCTTGCGCGCCGAGCGGTACAGCGAGCTGCCCACCTTGCCGCTGATGACGACGGTGCGCGTCTCCACCGGACGCACCGTCACCTTCTCCTTGATGCTGTCGCCGGCGACCAGGAGTTCGATGCGGTGGCTGTCGTCGCGGTCGAAGCGGAAGGTACGCAGCTGCCCGTTCGCGGCGAGGTCGAAGGCCAGCTCCATGCCCGGCTTCAGGCGGCGCAGGTCCTGCTTCACGCTCGGATGCGCGAGCACCTTCTCGCGCATGCCGGCCGGGATGTCGAACTCGTCGAAGATCGACGCCAGCGTGTCGCCGCGGCTGACCGTCACGATCTGCCAGTTCTCGCCACTGGCGCCCTGCGCGCGCGCGATCGGCAGCGGCGGCAGCGTCAGCGCCATCGAATGGCGCGGCACCGGCACGTTGTCGCGGGTGACCACCGGCCGGTCGAAGCCCGGCACGATCGCGGCGACGAGCATCGCGCCCATCGCGAACAGGCTGGCGTGCGCCCACTGCCGACGCGTCCAGCGGCCGTTGAACCCCGTGCCCTCCTGCGCCGCGACCGGCCGATGCAGCACGGCTTCGCGAAGGGCATCCAGGCGCGCGCGGCGCGCCGAGGCGGTGTCTGTCATGCTGGTTCCCCCGGAGGCCGTGTAGGCCCCGTCACGACCGTAAAATAGTCACGCCAACTCTGTGCGTCAAACCATTGATGCGCCTAGTTTTTTTCGTCAAGGCGTTTTTTACGATCGTTTAACTTATTTGACGACCCGGGTCGCGAGTCGCGCAGGGTCGCGAGACACGACATGTCCCAGAACGACCTCATCGACCTGATCACGCGCGGCGCGGACGAGATCCTCAAGCCCGAGGAGCTGGCCAGGCGGCTGGAATCGGGCCGCCCGCTGCGCGTCAAGGCCGGCTTCGACCCGACCGCCCCCGACCTGCACCTGGGCCACACCGTGCTGCTCAACAAGATGCGGCAGTTCCAGGACCTCGGCCACCAGGTGATCTTCCTGATCGGCGACTTCACCGGAATGATCGGCGACCCCACCGGCAAGAACGCCACGCGCAAGCCGCTCACGCGCGAGGACGTGCTGGCGAACGCCGAAACCTATGCCGACCAGGTCTTCAAGGTGCTCGACCGCGAACGCACCGAGGTGCGCTTCAACTCCGAGTGGTTCGGGCAGATGTCGGCCGCCGACATGGTCAGGCTCGCCGCGCAGCACACCGTGGCGCGCATGCTCGAGCGCGACGACTTCTCCAAGCGCTTCGCCGCGCACCAGTCCATCGCCATCCACGAATTCCTCTATCCGCTCGTGCAGGGCTATGACTCGGTCGCGCTGAAGGCCGACGTCGAGCTCGGCGGCACCGACCAGAAGTTCAACCTGCTCATGGGTCGTGGCCTGCAGGAGCACTACGGCCAGCCGCCGCAGATCGTGCTGACCATGCCCCTGCTCGAAGGCCTGGACGGCGTGCAGAAGATGAGCAAGTCGCTGGGCAACTACATCGGCATCAACGAGCCGGCGATCGACATCGTCACCAAGGCCATGAAGATCGGCGACGAGCTCATGTGGCGCTGGATCGAGCTGCTGAGCTTCGAGATCTCGATCGCCGAGGCGCAGCGCCTGCGCGCCGACATCGATTCGGGCGCCCTCAACCCGCGCGACCTCAAGCTTCGCCTCGCCCGCGAGCTCGCCGCACGCTTCCACGGGGCGGTGGCTGCCGAGCAGGCCATCGCCGGCTGGAACGCCGCGGTCCGCGGCGAGGGCGACATCTCGCAGCTGCCGCTGACCGAGGTCGCCGTACCGGCCGAAGGGCTGCGCATCGCGGCGCTGCTGACCGCCGCCGGCCTTACGCCCAGCAACTCCGAGGCCAGCCGCAAGCTCAGGGAGCGCGCCGTGCGCATCGACGGCGAAGTCTTCGAGGATCCCCAGCGCGTGTTTACGGCCGGTTTCGAAGGCGTGCTCGCGGTGGGCAAGCGCAACTTCGCGCGGATCCGTCTCGTTGGCTGAATCTTTCGAAAATTCTTCTCACGGGGGCTTCACAACGGCGGCGAGTGCCGACATAATGGCCGACCCAGCTGATGACGCCGACGCCCTCGGCGGCCATGAAATCAAACGGCGGGGCGCAGCAAGAAAATCGATCACAAGGTGTTGACAGTGATCGAAAGTGCTGTAAGATGGGCGGCTCACTCGGACGGACTGATGGTTCGGCGGG
>NZ_SKFB01000068.1:0-9995 GCF_004344885.1 Lysobacter sp. N42 | reverse complement strand
AAGGGTTCCGCCGCATCTTCAGCCGCTTCGACAAGCTCGACGTCATGTTCGCGGCCTTCATCCACTTCGCACTGATCGTCGAATCGTTGCGATAGTGTTAACAGGCCCTAGGGCGCCAATGCGCGCGCGGTGCGCTGGGCGCTGGGCGCTGGTCTTCGGCAGCCTGCTGTATGCCTTCTTCACCTTCGGCTGGCCACCGTTGGCCGCACGCGGCCTGCTGGCGCCGCCGCCGCACTACATCCACCTGATGTTCGTGACGCTGCTGCTCACCGTCGCCTTCGCGCTTGCCGCGAGCCGCCTCATGGCAGTGCCGCGCGCGGCGGCCGACGCGGCATGACGCGCCGCGCGGTCTGCGTCAATGCGCCATGCGGTCAGCCCGTGCGCAGCGACGCCGCCTCGCGCGCAAGCGCACCAATGCGCGCCCAGTCGCGCGCGGCCAGCGCATCCGCCGGCACCATCCAGGAGCCGCCCACGGTCATCACGTTGCGCAGCGCGAGGTAGCCCGGCGCCCTGGCGGCGTCGATGCCGCCGGTCGGGCAGAAGCGCACGTCCGCGAACGGCCCGGCCAAGCCCCTGAGCGCCACGATGCCTCCCGCGGCCTCGGCCGGGAAGAACTTGAATCGCCGATAGCCCTGCTCCATGCCGGCCATCAGTTCGCTGGCGGTGGCGATCGCCGGGACGAAGGCGAGCGCGGTGAGTTCGGCCGCCTCGTAGAGCCTGGCGGTGGCGCCGGGGGCGATCGCGAACACCGCGCCGGTGTCCTCCACGGCGCGGAAGTCCTCCGCACGCAGGACCGTGCCGGCGCCGACCACCGCCCCGGGCACCTCGCGCACGATCGCCGCCATCGCGTCCAGCGCGCACGGCGTGCGCAGCGTGACCTCGAGTACCGGCAGGCCGGCGTCGACGAGGCTGCGCGCCAGCGGGACGGCGTCCTCCACGCGCTCGATGGCCAGCACCGGCAGCACCGGCGCCTGCGAAAGGATCGAATCCACGCGCGCCGCGCGGGTCTCCGGCGTCCAGATCATGGCGACGACTCCAGCTCCGAGCGCAGCGCGACCGCCGCGCCCAGCAGGCCCGGCTGCGGATGGGTGATGACGTGGATGGCCACGTTCTCGAGATAGGCGGCAAAGCGCCCCTTGGCGAGGAAACGCTCGCGGAAGGCGCTCGAGCGCAGGAAGGGCACGAAGCGCGGCACGATGCCGCCCGCGATCATCACGCTGCGTGCGCCGTGCATGAGCGCGGCGTCGCCGCAGACGCCGCCCAGGATCGCGCAGAAGCGGGCGAGCGCCCGCCGCGCGGCAACATCGTGGCCTTCCAGCGCCAGCGCGACCACGTCCGCCGGATCGCGCAGCATGGGCGCGACGCCCGCGGGCCGGTCCGGCTGCCGGATCACCGCGTCGATCTGCGCCAGCCCGGTGCCGCAGAGCACGCGTTCGTTGGACGTGCGCCCGTGCAGCGAATCCAGCCAGCGTGCGATCAGGCGCTCTTCCTCGACCACGGGCGCGAACGTCGCATGCCCGCCTTCGGTTTCCACGACCTGCCAGCCGCGCGCCGCGCCGCCCACCAGCAGCGCGACGCCCAGGCCGGTGCCCGGCCCGATCACGGTGACCGGCGGCGCGAGCGGCAGCGTCGCCGGCCCATGCAGATGCACGGCGTCGCCGGCCTGCAGCGCGGGCACCGCCCAGGCCACGGCGCCGAAGTCGTTGAGCATGAGCAGGCGCTGCAGGCCCAGCGCACGCTCGAGCTCGCGTCGCGAGAAGGACCAGGCGCGGTTGGTCAGGCGGATCTCGTCGGTGCCGACCGGGCAGGCCACCGCGATCGCCGCATGCGCCGGGCGCAGGCCGACGAGCCGGAAGTAGTGCTCGGCCGCGTGCTGCAGGCTGGCGTATTCGGCGGCGGGCAGCGACTGCACGTGATGCAGCTGCGGCGTCACGCCATCCAGGTCGGTCAATGCGAAGCGCGCGTTGGTGCCGCCGATGTCGGCGACCAGCAGCGGCTGGCTCATGCGCCAAGCTCCCGGTCGCTCGCGTCGAGCAGCGCGCAGGCGCCTTCCTCCGCGCTGCCCACCTGCGCGCGCATGAGCGCGAACAGTTCGCGGCCCATGCCGGTGCGGCTGGCCGCCAGGTTCGGCAGGTGCGGCTCGCGCGCGGCCCACTCGCCCGAATCCACGAGCACATCCATCGCGCCGGCATCGGAATCAATGCGGATCATGTCGCCGGCGCGCAGACGCGCGATCGGCCCGCCGTCGGCCGCTTCCGGCGTGAGGTGGATCGCGGCCAGCACGGTCCCGGACGCGCCGGACATGCGCCCGTCGGTCAGCAGCGCGACCTTCTGCCCGCGCTCCTGCAGCACCGAAAGCGTGGGCGTGAGCTTGTGCAGCTCCGGCATGCCGTTGGCCTTCGGCCCCTGCCCGCGCACCACCGCCACGAAATCGCCTTCGAGCAGCCCCGCGCGGAACGCATCGAGCAGCGCTTCCTGCGTTTCGAAGATGCGCGCGGGCGCGGTGATGCGGCGGCGCTCGGGGGCGACGGCGGAGATCTTGACGATCGCGCGGCCCAGGTTGCCCTGCAGGCGGCGCAGCCCGCCCTCGGCGTCGAAGGGCTCGGCCAGCGGACGAACGATGGACGGATCGCGCGTGGCGGCCGGCGGATCGCGCCAGCGCAGCGTCGTGCCGTCGAGCCAGGGCTGCCGGGCCTGGTCGCGCAGCCTGCCGCCGTGCACGGCGGGAATGTCGTGCAGCAGCCCGCCGTCGAGCAGCTCGCGGATGACGAACGCGAGGCCGCCGGCGCCCTCGAACTGGTTCACGTCCGCACTGCCGTTGGGGTAGATGCGTGCGAGCAGCGGCGCGGCGCGCGAGAGCTCGTCGAGGTCGTCCCAGTCGATGCGCAGCCCGGCCGCGCGCGCGATCGCGACCAGGTGGATCGCATGGTTGGTGGAGCCGCCGGTGGCCGCGAGGCCGACCATCGCGTTGACGATCGCGCGCTCGTCGACCTGCCGCGCCAGCGGCGCGTATGCATCGCCCAGCGCGGTGATGCGCAGCACGCGCTCGGCCGCGGCCACGGTGAGCGCATCGCGCAGGGCGGTGTTCGGGTTGACGAAGGCGGTGCCGGGCATGTGCAGGCCCATCACCTCCATCAGCATCTGGTTGGAGTTCGCCGTGCCGTAGAACGTGCAGGTGCCCGGCGAGTGGTAGCTCGCGGCCTCCGCGTCGAGCAGCTCCTCATCAGACGCCAGCCCCTGCGCATGGCGCTGGCGCACCGCGGCCTTCTCCTTGTTCGGAATGCCCGAGGGCATCGGGCCGGCCGGCACGAGGATGCACGGCAGGTGGCCGAAGGACAGCGCGCCGATCAGCAGCCCCGGCACGATCTTGTCGCAGATGCCCAGCAGCAGCATGCCGTCGAACATGTCGTGGCTGAGCGCGACGGCGGTCGACAGGGCCACCGCGTCGCGCGAGAACAGCGACAGCTCCATCCCGAAGCGCCCCTGGGTCACGCCGTCGCACATCGCGGGCACGCCGCCGGCGACCTGCGCGCTGCCGCCGTTGGCCCGCGCGATGGCGCGGATCAGCGCGGGGTACTGCTCGAACGGCTGGTGCGCCGAGAGCATGTCGTTGTAGCTGGTGACGATGGCGATGTTGGCGCCGGTCCTGCCGCGCAGGAAGGGCTTGTCGGGGCCGGTCGCGGCGAAACCGTGCGCGAGGTTGCCGCACCCCAGCGCGGTGCGCGCCGGGCCGTCCCTGCGCATCGACTCCATCCGCGCCAGGTACGCGGCGCGCGGGATCGCGCTGCGCTCGGCGATGCGCGCGGTGACGCGTTCGATGACGGGATGCAGCGGCATCTACGGGCTCCAGTGGACGTGGACGCGTGCGCCGGGCGCATGCAGGATCGCGGCGACCGGCCGGCGCACCGGGTCGGGCGATGCGTACGCCTGCTCGAGCACCGCGCGCTTGGCCTGCCCGGTGACCACCAGGTGCAGCGCGCGGCTTCGCAGCAGCCGGGCGGCGGTCAGCGAGATGCGCGGGAACGGCGCTTCGGGAGGAAGCGGATCGGGATCAATGCGCAGGGCCTCGAGCGTGCAGGCCGGGTCCAGCGCGGTCGCCAGCTGCTGCGCGTTCGGAAACAGCGAGGCGGTGTGCGCATCGCTGCCCATGCCGAGCACGGTGACGTCGAAAGGCGTGTCGCGGTATGCGCCCAGCATGGCGCGCGCATGCGCCTCGGAGAGGTCGGCATCGCCGTCCGGCGTCGTCAGCGACTGGATACCGATACCCGGCGCCGCCGCGAAGAGTTCTCGCAGTTCGCGGACGTTGGACGCCGCATGGTCATGGGGCACGCAGCGGTCGTCGCCCGGCATCAGCGTCACGCGTGGCCATGGCAGCGGCTGCAGCGCGAGCTCGCGGTAGGCGGGCAGCGGCGTGCGCCCGCCTGCCAGCGACAGCAGCGCCGACCCGCGCAGCCCGACCGCCTCCCGCGTGGCATGCACGAGCTCGGCCGCGAGCGCCCCGGCAAGCGCGCCGGCGTTGGGGTAGCTGTGCTCGACCCAGGCCATGCCCTACTCCCGCCAGCTGTGCCCGTGGCGCTCGGCCAGCGTCACCGTGCTGCCCGGGCCCCAGGTGCCCGCGGGATACGGTTTCGGCGCCAGGCCCTGCGCGCGCCAGCCGTCGTGGATCGCATCGACCCACTGCCAGGCGGCCTCGGTCTCGTCGCGGCGGACGAACAGCGTCCCATTGCCTTCGATCGCGTCCAGGTACAGGCGCTCGTAGGCGAGCCGGCGGCGATGCGTGGCGAATTCCTCGTGCATGTCCAGGTCCAGCGCCACGCGCGAGAGCTGCACGCCGCCGCGGTCCAGGCCCGGGGTCTTGCTCATCAGCTGCAGCTCGATGCGCTCTTCCGGCTGCAGGCGGATCACCAGCGCATTGGGCTCCACGCGCGCGCCGGGGAAGATCGAATGCGGCACGCCGCGCAGCTGCAGGTAGATCTCGGTCCAGCGCCGCGGCATGCGCTTGCCGGTGCGCAGGTAGAACGGCACGCGCGCCCAGCGCCAGTTGTCGATGTGCGCGCGGATCGCCACGAACGTTTCGGTGCGGCTGGCGCGGCCGAGTTCGTCGAGGTAGCCGGGCACCGCGCGGCCGTCGATCGCGCCCGCGGCGTACTGGCCAGCCACCGTCTCCTGCGCGACCTCGTTGCGGCCGATCGGCCGCAGCGAGCGCAGCACCTTGACCTTCTCGTTGCGCACGGCCGAGGGATCGAACTGCGAAGGCGGTTCCATCGCGGTCAGGCACAGCAGCTGCAGCAGGTGGTTCTGCAGCATGTCGCGCATGGCACCGTAGTCGTCGTAGTAGTCGCCGCGGCCCTCCACGCCGACCGTCTCGGCCACGGTGATCTGCACCTGCTCGATGTGGCGTGCGTTCCAGATCGGCTCGAAGAGCGCATTGCCGAAGCGCAGCGCGAGCAGGTTCTGCACGCCTTCCTTGCCGAGGTAATGGTCGACGCGGTAGATGCGCGCCTCCTCGAACACCTGCGCCACGCCGTCGTTGATGGCGTCGGCGCTGGCGAGGTCGTGGCCGATCGGCTTTTCCAGCATCACGCGCGTGCCGGGCCCGGCGAGCCCCTGCGCGTCGAGCATGGTGCAGATGCCGCCGTACAGCCGCGGCGCGGTGGACAGGTGGTAGACCACGTCGCCGCCGCCGCGCAGCGCGCGCACGCGCTCGGCCAGGCACCCGAACGAGGCGGCGTCGCCCAGCGCGGCGGGTACGTAGTCGAGGCGATCGAGCAGGCCGCGCAGCGCCGCCTCGTCGCGATCGGCCACGGGCATGAAGCGTTCGATGGCCTGCGCGGTGGCATCGCGGAAGCTGGCCGCGTCGATCTCGCTGCGTGCCGTGCCGAGGATGCGCAGGCCGGGCGGCAGCAGGCCGTCGCGCTGCAGGGCCAGCAGCGAGGGCAGGAGCATGCGCTGCGCGAGGTCGCCGGTGGCGCCGAAGATCGTTAGCAGCGAGGCGGGCGTGGGGCTCATGGCGGCTCGGATCGACTGGACGTCGAAGCGTACGGCGCGCGGGATGAAGATACCGCTGCATACGATTGCAGCCGCTTGGCAGTGACGTCCGCCGGCAGTCGCCGGGGTTCAGAAGCGATGTTCAGCCACGGATCGACACGGAGACACGCGGATTGGTTGCGTCGCTGCCGCAATAGCGCGCCCCATCCGTATTCATCCGTGTCGATCCGTGGCTCGAACCTTTTCCTCGGATCCCAGCCGATCGGCAGGAGGCAACGTCCAGTCCACGGGCGATGCCCCGCGCCTTGCGAGGTACTCGTTCGCCTGGGAGAAATGCCGGCAGCCGATGAAGCCGCGATGGGCCGACAGGGGCGAGGGATGCGGCGCCTTGAGCACGCGGTGGCGGCGCGGGTCGATGCGCTTGCCCTTGGCCTGCGCGTAGCTGCCCCAGAGCAGGAACACGAGGCCTTCGCGCTGGTTGGCCAGCACGTCCACCACGTGGTCGGTGAAGCCTTCCCAGCCCTTGCCCTGGTGCGAGCCTGCGCGCCCGGCCTCCACCGTCAGTACGGCATTGAGCAGGAGGACGCCACGCGCGGCCCAGGGCAGCAGGCAGCCGTGATCGGCGCGCGGGATGCCGAGGTCGCGCTGCAGCTCGGCATAGATGTTGAGCAGCGAAGGCGGCACCGGCACGCCGGGGCGGACCGAGAAGGCGAGCCCGTGGGCCTGGCCCGGGCCGTGATAGGGATCCTGGCCGAGGACCACCACCTTCACCGCGTCGAAAGGCGTGGCGTCGAAGGCGGCGAAGATCTCGCGCGCCGGCGGATACACCGGCACGCCGGCGGCACGACGTTCGCGCAGGAAGGCGGCGAGGGCCTGCATGTCCTCGCGCAGCAGGTACTCGCCGACGCGGGCCTTCCAGGAGGCTTCCAGCCGGATGCGATCGTCAGTCATGCGGCGATGGTCGCAGATGGCGGCGGCGCAGTGTGCGCATTCGCCACTGCGCAGCGGGTTCCGCCGCGAGCCGGCTACGGGATCAGGAGGCCACCGCGCCGCGCTCGGGCAGGCGCGCCAGCCGCAGCTGGAACAGCGTCTTGGTCACCAGCAGGCGCTCCTCGATGGGCTTGAGCACCAGGTCATTCGCACCCGCCCGCAGCAGCTCGCTCTGGTTGTCGGGATTGGCGTCGCCGGTCATCACCAGCACCGGCAGGCGGCGCTTGCCGTAGCCGAAATGCACGCGCAGGCGCCCGAGGAGGTCGTGGCCCGACAGCTCGCCCTTGAGGTAGACGTCGGTGAGCACCAGGTCCGCCCCGACGTCGTCCTGCCCGCGGTGCTGCTCCAGGTACTCCAGCGCCTCCTCGACGCCGATGAAGTGCAGCACCTTCAGCCCATGCTTTTCCAGCATGCGCTTGGTCGCCAGCGCGACGACCTTGCTGTCCTCCACGTACAGCACGCGCGCACCGGCGATCGGTTCGGGATGCACGTAGCCGCGGATGAAGGTGGCGAGCGCGGCCTGTCCCAGCGACTTGTCGAAGTAGTCGGTGACGTCCTCGGTGAACAGCCGCGATTCGAGGTGTTCCTGCGCATTGCCCGAGATCACGATCACCGGCACGTACTTCTGGCCGGAGGCCGCGCGGACCGTGCGCGCCAGCGCCAGGCCGTCGCCGTCGGGCAGCGTGAGCGCGGTGGTGACGAGGTCGACCGCACCGGCCTCCAGCGCCTGCCGTGCCTGCGCGATGCCGTCGCAGGCCACGATCTCCACGCCCGGCACCTCGCGCGCGAGCACGTCGATGATGAGCTTGCGCACCAGCTTCGACCCGTCGACCACCATGATGCGCGCGGCATCGGCGGACAGGTGGCGCAGCTCGGGGCTTTCCATGCTCACATCATCGGCCGGTGGAGCGGGTCTGGCGGAGATAGTGACCGGCCACCAGCCCCGCGCCAAGCCAGCCGATCACCCCGGCGCCCAGAACTGCGACGGCTGCCCGCATCGCATCAAAGCCCTGCAGGCGGAATGCGCTGCCGTAGCTGCGTGCGAGCTCGGCCACCGGCTCGCGCAGCGCGAGGTCGGCCGCGGTCAGCAGGCCCAGTGCGAGCGCGCCGGCGAGCAGGCCGTAGCAGGCGCCGAGGTAGAGGAACGGGCGACGGATGAAGCCATCGGTCGCGCCGAGCAGTTGCAGCACGTCGATCTCCTCGCGCCGCGACTGGATGTCCAGCCGCACGGTATTGCCGACGACGAGCAGCGCCCCCAGCCCCAGCATGGCGGCCAGTACCCAGGCGATGCGCTGGCCCAGCGTGAGCCAGCGCGCCAGGCGCTGCCGCCACGCCGCGTCGTGCTGCACCGCATCCACGCCGGGCAGCCCTTCCAGCGATGCCGCCAGCGCCGCATCGTCGCCGCGCGGCGTCACCCGCAGCAGGTGCGGCAGCGGGTTCTCCCCCAGCGCATCCGCGGCCTCGGCCAGCCCGCCGTGGCGACGCAGCTCGGCCAGGCCCTCGTCGGCACTGCGCACGTCCACGCCGGCCACGTCGGCACGCGCACGCAACTGCCCGGCGAGCGCCTGCGCGCGCTCGAGCGGCTGCCCGGGCACGAGGTAGACGCTCACCTGGCGCGAGGCCTGCACGTCGCCGGTGAACTGCGACAGGTTCTCCAGCACCGCCCAGAGCCCGAGCGGCAGCGCGAGCGCGATGGCCATGACGCCGACGGTGAGCCCGGTCGCCCAGGGCTTGCGCGCCATGCGTCCAAGGCTGGCCACGAGGCTGAAGACGTGGTGGTCGAGCCAGCTGCCCAGCCGCGAGCGCGTGCGCGGCGGCCGGGCGGCGCGCGTCCGGGCCGGCGTGCTCATGCCGCCACCTCCTCGCCCGCGATGTCGTCGGCCAGGCGCCCTTCGTGCAGCACCAGCACGCGCTTGCGCATGCGGCGCACCAGCGCGAGGTCGTGGCTGGCCACCATCACCGTGGTGCCGCGCGCGGTCAGCGACTCAAGCAGGGTCATGATCTCGGTGGACAGCGCGGGGTCGAGGTTGCCCGTGGGCTCGTCGGCCACCAGCAGCGCCGGCTCGGCCACCACCGCGCGGGCGATGCCCACGCGCTGCTGTTCGCCGGCCGAAAGCTGCGAGGGCAGCGCGCGCTCGCGGTCGGCCAGCCCGACCTTCTCCAGCGTGGAACGCACGCGCTTGGCGATCTCCGCCCGGTGCATGCCGCGCAGCAGCAGCGGCAGGCCCACGTTGTCCGCCACGTTGCGGTCGCCCAGCAGGCGATGGTCCTGGAACACCACGCCCAGCTCGCGGCGGTGCAGCGCCACGCGGCGGCCGCGCACCTTGGCCAGGTTGCGCTCCCTGAACACCACGGTGCCGCGCGAGGGACGCTCGGTGAGGTGGACCAGGCGCAGCAGCGTGCTCTTGCCGGCGCCGGAGTGGCCGGTAACGAACAGCATCTCGCCGGCGTCGACGGAGAAGCTCACGTCGGCCAGCGCGATGCGCCCGCCATAGGTCTTGGCGACGTTGTCGAAACGCAGGACGGTCATGCGAGGCAGTATCGCAGATGGTCCACCTGCGCCCGACGCGCGACTGCAGGCCACGTGCCGGGTCGCCGACTGCCGGGTCACGTGGAGTCGCCCTTGCACGGGTCCATCGGCCTGGCGCCATTCGCCGCGACCGATCCATCGCGCGTGGCCCGCACCGCGCGGCGCGCCGGGCTGGAACGGGCGGCGCCCTGGCCTGTCGCGGAGCCGGATACGACGACGCCGCCCGCAGGCGGCGTCGCAAGCACGGCCAACCGCGCCTCAGTGCTGGCTGCGCGGGGCCCGCGTGATCAGCGACTTCAGTCCCCGCGCGACGCGATGCAGCAGGCCGGGCCGGGCCGGTGCGGCCTGGGTCGCTTCGAGCTCGGCCTTCGCGCGCGGCGAGGTCGGCTGCGTGCGCGGAGCGCGGGTCTCGGCACGCGGCGCGCGCTTGCCGTCGGCGCCGGCCGGCTGCGTCGCGGCGGCCTCGGGCTGCGCCGCCCCGTCGACC
>NZ_SKFB01000067.1:0-10167 GCF_004344885.1 Lysobacter sp. N42 | reverse complement strand
GGCCTCGCGCCGGGCGCCGCGCAGGAAGGCCAGCGCCGCGCGTTCCCAGCCACGCGCGTTGCGCGCGCCCGCGCAGGCCTGCTGCAGCCGCCCGCTGCGCCAGGCGGCGAATACCGCCGGGTCGACATAGGCCTTGCGGCAGACCGCCGGCGTATTGCCCAGCAGTTGCGCCACCTCGCCCACCACCGCCTTCTCGACCGCGGCGAGCGCGCGTTCGCTGGCCTCTTCCGGTGGCGGGATGGCCGCGAAGCGTTCGATCGCCGCCAGCGTGCCGCCCCAGGTGCGGAAGTCCTTGGCGGTGAAGGCCTCGCCCATGGCCTCGCGCAGGTAGTCGTTGACCTGCGCCGAGCCGACCGGCTGCACGGCGCCGGCGTCGTCGACGTACTGGAACAGCGACTGCCCGGGCAGCTGCTGGCAATGCTTCATCAGCTTCACCAGCTGCGCATCGTCGAGCACGATCTCGTGCTCGAGCCCGGACTTGCCGCGGAAGCGGAACCTCGCGCGGCCGCCGCGCAGGAAACCGACGTGGCGGTTGCGCAGCGTGGTCAGGCCGAAGGAGCGGTTGCTGCGCGCGTAGCAGTCGTTGCCCACGCGGATCAGCGTGCGCGCCATCACCGAGACCACGATGGCCAGCACCTTCCCGCGCGGAAAGCCCGGCAGGCGCAGGTCGCGCGCGAGCCGGCGCCGGAGCCTGGGCAGCGCCTCGCCGAAGGCGACGATGCGCTCGAACTTGCCGTCGCCGCGCACGCTGGCCCAGTCCGCGTGGTAGCGGTACTGCTTGCGGCCCTTCGCGTCGCGCCCGGTGGCCTGCAGGTGGCCCTGCGGATCGGGGCAGATCCACACGTCGGTATAGGCGGGGGGAATGGCCAGTGCGCGGATGCGCGCCAGGGTGGCCTCGTCCGTCACCGGGCTGCCGTCCGGATGCCGGTAGGCGAAGCCATCGCCCTTCTTCTCGCGGCGGATGCCGGGCTCCGTGTCGCAGACGTAGACCAGCCCCGCCTGCCTCGCGGCGTGCAGGTTCTCGGCGGGAACGGGAGCGAGGACGGCGACCATGGATCGCCGAGCATCCGCAGCCCCGCGTCAATGACGCGGCAAACGCGCGCGGCGGTTCAGCCCGCGGTGGGTGCCGGACGCGGCGCGCGGGCGATGGCGATCAGGAGCGCGCCACCCAGCACCAGCGCCGCGAGCAGGAAGGCCGCACCGGGCTGGTAGACGGGCGCGTTCTTCCCGATGAACCAGCCGAAGGTGCCGGCAAAGAGCGCGGGCGCCACGATGCCCGCCAGGCTGACCAGGCTCATGATCGCGCCCTGCATGCGGCCCTGCACTTCCGGGCCCACCTCGCGCGTGATCAGCGCCTGCGTGGCCGGCTGCGCCAGCGCCCACAGCGCGCTCACCGGCATGGCCGCGAGGAACACCCAGGGCGCGGTGGCAAAGGCGTACACGCCGAAGCCGAACACGCCGCAGGCCAGCCCCAGCAGCAGCGTGCGCCGCTCGCCCAGGCGCTTCACCACGCGGCCCACCAGCACGGCGTTGACGATCACGCTGAGCACGCCGACCAGCGCCAGCACGTAGCCCACCTCCTTCTCCCCCCAGCCATAGCGCTCGGCGCCGAACAGCACGAACGTGCTCGGGTAGACGTAGTGCGCCATGTTCGCCAGCAGCACCACCGCGGCCAGGCCCCAGATCGCCGGGTAACGCCGCAGCAGGTGCACCGAGCCCAGCGGCCGCGCATGCGACCAGTCGAACCTCGGCGTGCGCTTTTCCTTGGGCAGCGACTCGGGCAGCACGAACAGCCCGTAGAGGAAGTTCGCCAGCGCCAGCACGGCCGCGGCCCAGAACGGCAGGCGGTGGTCGATGTCGCCCAGCACGCCGCCCATCAGCGGCCCGACGATGAAGCCCAGGCCGAAGGCCGCGCCGATCATGCCGTAGCTCTTCGCACGGTTTTCCGGCGCGGTGACGTCGGCGATGTAGGCATTGGCGGTGGTGAAGCTGGCCGAGGTGATCGCCGAGATGATGCGGCCCACCATCAGCCAGGCCAGCGAGGGCGCCAGCGCCATGAAGACGAAGTCCAGCCCCAGCCCCAGGCAGGACAGCAGGATCACCGGGCGCCGCCCGAAGCGATCGGACAGCGCGCCCTGCACCGGCGCGGTGAGGAACTGGATGGCCGCGAACACGGTGCCGAAGATGCCGATCCAGTAGGCGGCCTGCTCGGTGTCGCCGCCCACGAAGGATTCGACCAGGTGCGGCAGCACGGGAATGATCAGCCCGAACGCCAGCACGTCGATGAGCACGGTGACGAAGATGAAGGCGAGCGCGGCGCGGCGCGCGGCGCCGGCGGGTGCGGTGGCGGGCACGGAAGACCGATCGGGGGCAAACGGGCCGCGAGTCTACCGCCCGCCGGCCATGCGGCGGACCGGCATCGACGCCGGGACGGTGCCCGCGTCGCTCAGGGCGCGGCGGCGTCGCGCCGGCCCGGCGTCGCCGCGGCCTGCGTGCCCGGCGGGCTGGGCAGGGCCTGCGCGGTGTCGGCCTGCAGCTCGGCGCGCTCGCGCCAGTTGCGCGGCAGACGGTTGTGCACGGCGGTGGCGGCGATGGCCGCATGCCCCACGGCAACCGCGATCTGGTTCAACGCGCTGACCACGTCGCCCACGGCATACAGGCCGTCCACGCTGGTCTGCTGGCGCTCGTCGACCTCGATCTCGCCCTGCGCGTCGAGCCTGGCGCCCAGTTGCGCGGCCAGGTCCGAGTGCGGGCGGCTGCCCAGCGTGGGATACAGGGTGTCGAAGACCTCGCGGCGCCCGTCGTCGAACTCCGCCACGCTCTTGCCGTTCTCGAAGGCCAGCCGCGCCGGGCGCGGATACACGGCCACCCCGGCGTCGAAGGCCTTACGGGTGGTGTCCTCCGACGCCGGTGCATCGTCGCTGGCCAGCAGGCTCACGTTCTCGGAGAACGTGCGCAGAAACAGCGCATGCCCGATGCCCTCGTCCAGCGGCGCGTAGATCGCCACGCGGCCGTCGCTGGCCTCGTAGCCGTCGCAGACCGGGCACAGGCGCACCGCACCGGCGGCGATGCCTTCCTCCAGCCCGGCCAGGGGCGGCATCACGTCCTCGATGCCGGTGGCGAGGATCACGAAGCGCGCGCGCCAGCGGCGGCCGTCGGCGGCCGCGGCTTCGAAGACGTCGCCGTCCTTGCCCAGCTGCGCGATGCAGCCGTCCTCGATGGTCGCGCCGTAGCCCACCGCCTGCTCGCGCTGCTGCGCGAGCAGCGTGTCGCCGTGGATGCCGCGCGGGAAGCCCGGCGCGTTGTGGCTGGTGGGAATCCAGCGCGCGCGGCTCTTGCCGGCGTCGACCACCAGGATGCGGCGGTGGTAGCGGACCAGGTACGTGGCGCAGGTCAGCCCGCCGGGGCCGGCGCCGATGATCAGGCAGTCGAGGACGTCGTCGTTCATGCAGGTTCCAGCAGGCGCAGGCCGAAGCGGTCGGCGGGCGCGTTCCAGCGGTGCGCCACGCGCAGCCCCGCCGCGGCGGCGAGCGCGTCGAAATGCGCATCGGTGTACTTGTGGGAGATCTCGACGTGGATGGGCTCGCCCGCGTCGAGATGGAAGGCCTGTCCGGCCACGTGCACCACCTGCGCGCAGCGGCTGACGATGGAGGTTTCGATGCGGCTGCGTTCGGGCGAGAACACCGCGCGGTGCGCGAAGCGGCGGCGGTCGAAGTCGGCGCCCGCCTCGCGGTTGATGCGCGCCAGCAGGTTCAGCGTGAACGCGGCGGTGACGCCGGCGGCGTCGTTGTAGGCCGCTTCCATCTCCGCCACGTCCTTGAGCAGGTCGATGCCGATCAGCGCGCGGCCGTCGTCGCCGATGGTCTCGCGCATGGCCGCGAGCAGCTCGACGGATGCGGCTTCGTCGAAGTTGCCCAGGGTGGAGCCGGGGAAGAAGGCGAGCCTGCGCGCGGCGGGCTGCAGCGGCGGCGGGATCGGCACCGGCCGGGTGAAGTCCGCGCAGACCGGCAGCATCTGCACCTCGGGAAAGGCATAGGCCAGGCGCTGCGTGGATTCGAGCAGCATCTCGCGCGAGATCTCCACCGGCGTGTAGGCCACCGCCGAGTCGAGCCCGCCGAGCAGCAGCTGCGTCTTGCGCCCGCTCCCCGACCCGTACTCGACCACGTGCGCCTCCGCGCCCACCGCCTCGCGGATATCGCGCATCGAGGCCTGCAGCAGCGCGATCTCGGTGCGGGTGAGGTCGTACTCGGGCTGGCGGGTGATCTCCTCGAACAGCTGCGAGCCGCGCGCGTCGTAGAAGTATTTCGACGGCAGCGTCTTCGGATCCGACGACAGCCCCGCGATCACGTCGCCGCGCAGGTCGTCGGGCGTGGGGCAGAGGTCGAGCAGCACCGGCGGCGCCGGGCGATGCAGCGCGTGGCGGGCCAAGCTGTTCATGCGATGTCCTTGGCCAGCCGCAGGCCGGAGAACTGCCAGCGCGCCGAAGGCGGGAAGAAGTTGCGGTAGCTGGCGCGCAGGTGGCCCTGCGGGCTCGCGCAGCTGCCGCCGCGCAGCACCCACTGGCCGACCATGAACTTGCCGTTGTATTCGCCCAGCGCGCCGTCGAACGGGCGAAAGCCCGGGTACGGCGAGTACGCGCTCGAGGTCCACTCCCAGACGTCGCCGAACATCTGCCGCAGCCCGCTGCCTTCGTGCGCGGCCGGCTGCAGCAGGCCGCGCTCGACGAAGTTGCCGTCCACCGGCAACGAGGCGGCGGCACGCTCCCATTCGAACTCGGTGGGCAGGCGCGCGCCGGCCCAGCGCGCGAAGGCATCGGCCTCGTAGTAGGACAGCTGCGACACCGGCGCCTGCGCGTCGATGGGGCGCACGCCGCCCAGGCCGAAGCAGGTCTCGTCGTCGATCCAGTACAGCGGGCGCTCGCGCGGATGCTTCTTCAGCAGGTTCCAGGCTTCGCTCAGCCAGAGCGAGGCGTCGTGGTAGCCGCCGTCGCGGACGAACTCGCGGTACTCGCCGCAGGTGACCGGGCGCGTGGCGAGCGCGAACGCGCCGACGAGCACGCGATGGCGCGGGGATTCGAGGTCGAAGGCGAAGCCCGGCGACGCCGGCCAGCGCGGCGCGCCGGCCTCGACCACGGCCTCGTCGAAACGCTGCCAGCCCAGCGTGCCCGCGCGACCGCGGGTGGCGGGCAGGTCCTCGCGGTAGGCCGGCCTGAGCGGATTGCTCCAGAACGCGTGCAGGATGTCGGTGAGCAGCAGTTCCTGGTGCTGCTGCTCGTGCTGCAGGCCCAGCTCCACGCGTTGCATGAGGCCTTCGTGGAGTTCGTCGCGGGCGAACGCGTCCTGCATGCGGGCGTCGATGCGCTCGCGGTAGTCGAGCACCTGCGCCAGCGTGGGGCGCGAGAGCACGCCGCGGCGCGCGCGCACGTGCTGCGGCCCCACCGCCTGGTAGTAGCTGTTGAACAGCAGCTGCCAGCGCGCCTCGACCGGGCGGTAACCCGGCAGTTGCCCGAGCACGAAGGTCTCGAAGAACCAGGTGGTGTGGGCGAGATGCCACTTGGTGGGGCTGGCATCGGGCATGGACTGCACCATCGCGTCCTCGGCCGAGATCGGCGCGGCCAGCTCGCGGCTACGCGCGCGCACGGCGGCGTAGCGCGCGGCGGGCGACGCGCAGGCCGGTGCCGGCGGCGCGGAGGCAGCAGGAGGGGGCAGCGACAGTCCCATGGCCGACAGCCTCGGGCAGCGCTCGCGACGGCCCCGTGACGGGTCACGCCACGCCAGCCGGTGCACTGGCTAGAGTGGAGCGCATGCCCCTGCCCGACGACCCGCGCACCGCCTTCGTACCGGCCGGCGATGCGATCTATCTGGACACCGCCTCCAACGCGCCGCGCCTGCGCACGGTGGACGCAGCGCTGCAGGCGGCCTGGGCCGACGGCGCCAGGCCGTGGCAGCTGGCCTGGGACGACTGGGAGGCCTGGATCGAACGCGTGCGCGGGCTGGCCTCGCGCCTGTTCGATGCCGGCCACCGCGCCGCACCCGCGGGCGTGGCGCTGGTGCCCTCGGTGGCGCATGCGATGTCGACGGTGGCGGCGAACTGGCCGCTGCGCGCCGGGGATCGCATCGGCATCGTCGACGGCGAGTTCCCCTCGGCGCTGCTGCCCTGGCAGGCGCGCTGCGCCGCGACCGGCGCGCACCTGGTGGCGGTGGACCGGCGCGAGGCGACCTCCGGCTTCCTCGCCCTGCTCGAACGCGGCGACGTCGCCCTGCTGGTGCTGTCGGAATCGCACTGGCGCGACGGCCGCCGGCTCGATCTCGACCGCGTGGCCACCCGTGCGCGCGAGGCCGGCGTGCCGGTGGTGCTCGACCTCAGCCAGAGCCTGGGCGTGCTGCCCTGCGACGTCGCCCGCTGGCGGCCGGCCTTCGCCATGAGCGTGGGCTACAAGTGGTGGCTGGCGGGCAAGGGCCTGTGCGCGCTGTGGGTGGATGCCGACTGGCGCGAGCGCGTGCAGCCGCTGGAGCAGCACTGGCAGGGCCGCATGCCTGCGCAAGTCTGGCGCTTCGAGGTCGACGCGGCGCCGCCCTGGCGCCCGGGCGCGCGGCGCCTGGATGGCGGCGAGGTCGCCGAGCCGCTGCGCCTGGCGATCACCGAGGCCGCGCTGTCGCAGGTGCTGGAGTGGACGCCGGCGGCCATCGCCGCGCGCCTGGACATGCTGCTCGCGCGCCTGCAGGCCACGCTCGTGGCCGCGGGCCTGGGCGACTGGTGCGTGACGCCGCGCTCGCCCCACCTGCTGGGGCTGGCGCCGCCGGCCGCGCGTCTGGCGGCGCTGCGCGAGGCCTTCGCCCGCGAGCGCATCGTCTGCATCGAGCGCGACGGCGTGTTCCGCCTCGCACCCCACCTGCACGTCACGCCCGACGACATCGACCGCGTGGCCGCGGCCATCCTCGGCGCGGGTTAGTGACGATCCGAACCGGTCTCATGCGCGCACTGCAGCCCGCGTGCGAAGGCGATGTCCGCCCACGCTCGCGTCGCCGTGCTCAGCGCCTGCCGCGGATGAACTCGAGGAACTCGGCGCGCGTGCGCGCGTCCTCGCGGAAGCTGCCCAGCAGGGTGGACGTGGTCATCGACACGGCGCGCTTGTGCACGCCGCGGGTGGTCATGCATTCGTGGCTGGCCTCGACCACCACGCCCACGCCGCGCGGCTGCAGCACGCGGTTGATGACCTCGGCGATCTGCGCGGTCAGCTTCTCCTGCACCTGGAAGCGGCGCGCGTAGGCGTCCACCACGCGCGCGAGCTTGCTGATGCCCACCACCTTGCCGTTGGGCAGGTAGCCCACGTGCGCGCGGCCGATGATCGGCGCCATGTGGTGCTCGCAGTGGCTCTCGAACTCGATGTCGCGCAGCACCACCATCTCGTCGTAGCCGGCCACCTCCTCGAAGGTGCGCTGCAGATAGGCTTCGGGATCGGTGGCGTAGCCGGCGAACCAGTCGGCATAGGCGTCCACCACGCGGCGCGGCGTGTCGAGCAGGCCTTCGCGCGCGGGGTCGTCGCCGGCCCAGCGCAGCAGGGTGCGGACGGCGGCTTCGGCCTCTTCGCGGGAGGGCTTGTCGGACTGGGCCATGGCGGGCTCGCGGCGGCGCGGGGAGCGCATCGTAGCGCAGCGCCCGTGCCGGCCCTGCCGCGCGCGGTTGGGATGCTGCGGTGCGCGGTGGGCTGCATCCGGGCAGCACGAAGGCCGGTTTCCCGGCCTTCGGGGCTGCGGGTAGCCGTCGCAGCAGGTGGTGCCTGGCGACCAGGTCGCCCCGGGGCGTGGCGATCCGGCCCTCCGCAGGCCGGATGTCGCGTCACGGTCGAGTCGCTACCGGGTTGTGGATGCGGCACCCACCGCGTCGCCGGAGGGCGGCGCGGTGGATTCCGGCTGGGCGATCATGCGGCAGTGCCGCGTAAGCGATCGCCACCGGTCCGGCCCGCCGCAGGGCGGCGGGCGCGCTGAGCGATCACGCGGCAGTGCCGCGTAAGCGATCGCCACCGGTCCGGCCCGCCGCAGGGCGGCGGGCGCGCTGAGCGATCACGCGGCAGTGCCGCGTAAGCGATCGCTCAGCGCCCATCCTTGTCGAGGTCGCCGGGGAGGGCGCGCTCGATGTGGTGCCAGCCGTCGCGAACGGCGCCGCGTGCCTCGCTCCAGGCCAGGCGCGAGTTGGCGCGGGTCTTGTCCCAGTTGCGCTCGAGGTCGGACTCCACTTCCTCGAAGCCGCGGCCGCGGTACTTCGGATAGGTCTCGTAGCCGTACTTGTAGGCCGGCTGGTAGTCGTTCCAGTCGCGGTCGGGCTTGTAGTACTCGCGGGTGTTGTAGGTCTTCTTGAAGTGGTCTTCGTACTCGGTCGGGTTGACCGCCTCGGCGATCGAATCGCCGGCCTTCGCGCCGACCACGCCGCCGGCGACCGCGCCGACCAGGCTGCCGACCGGGCCGGCCGCCGAACCGATCGCGGCACCGGCCACCGCGCCTGCCACCGCACCCGTGCCTGCACCGATGCTGTGATCCTTCTTGACGTCGCTCATCGTGGACTCCGTGATTCCTGGGCCGCGTGCCGGGGCGGCCGCGGTCGAACCACCGTAGGCAGCGTCGGGTACAGCAGCCGTGAAGACGTGCGGCGTACGCGCGAACGGTCGCTTAACGCCGCTTGCGGGACGCACGCGCGGGCGGACACGCATGCACGGCGGTGCCTGCTCGTGGCGGGCGCCTGCAGTGCATCGCGCCGGTCGGCGCCGGCGTGGTGCGCCGGTGTGGCCTCGCACATCGGCACCGGTGCGGCCGGTTCATCCGGGCCCTCGCCGGTCGCGCAGGGCAGCGGGGGTCAGGCTACGCGGGTGGTGCCGCACCCAGCCGCCGGGCCAGGCCCGAGACGCGCTGCGCATGCCGCGCCAGTGCGGCCTCGATCACCGCCGCCGGGCCGAGCACGTGCAGCGCGCTGCGTGCGCGGGTCAGCGCGGTGTAGACCAGCTCGCGCGAGAGTACGCGAGTGTCCGCCATCGGCAGCTGCAACCAGACGGCGTCGAACTCGGAACCCTGGGCCTTGTGCACGGTCATCGCGAAGGCGCTGGTGTGCGCGGGCAGCGCGGCGGGATGGAAGGCGCGCGGGCCGTCGGGGCCATCGAACCAGGCGAGCGGCACGCCCCCCTCGCCGCGCAGGCACACGCCGACGTCGCCGTTGAACAGCTCGCGCCGCGCGTCGTTCTCGGTGACCAGCAGCAGGCGGCCGTGGAAGTAAGCCTCGCGATGCGGGCCGGCGAGCGCGAGCTCGATGCGCGCATTGAGCGTGGCCGCGCCCTGCGGCCCCTCGCGCAGGGCGGTGAGCACGCGCACGCGGTTCGCCAGGTCGAGCGCCGCGCGCGCATCGTGCACCTTGCGCAACTCGCGCCACGGGCCGAGCAGCGCATCGCGGAAGGCCAGCGGATCGGGTGCGTCCTCGTGGAAGCGCACGCCGGGCGTGCCTTCGCGCAGAGACGCAAGCGTGGCAGCTGCATCGCCGCGACGCACGGCATCGGCCACGGGCTCGAGCACCAGCGCATCGGTCTGGCGCCAGCCACGCACGAGGTGCACGCGCCGGCCCGCGAGCGGCGCCGCGTCGGACGGCGGTGCATCCGCGGCATCGGCGAGTGCGGCGAGCACGTCGCCCGCCTCCACCGACGGCAGCTGGTCGCGGTCGCCGAGCAGGATGAGGCGCGCGCCGGTGGGCAGTGCCTCGGCGAGCTTGCACATCAGCGGCAGGTCGACCATCGAGGCCTCGTCGACCACCAGCACGTCCACCGGCAGTGGGGACTTCGCGTCGAAGCGCGCACCCGTGCGCCCCGGGGCGAGGCCCAGCAGGCGGTGCAGCGTGGCGGCCTGCGCGGGCAGCGCGTCGCAGAGCGCGGCGGCAATGCCGTCGGCACGCAGCGCATCGCGCACACGGCGCACGCTGCCGGCCATGCGGTCGGCGGCGCGGCCGGTCGGCGCGGCGAGCGCGATGCGCGGCATCGGCGCGCCGCGTGCGCGCGCCTGCGCGGCGAGCAGCACCAGCACGCGGGCGACGGTCGTGGTCTTGCCGGTTCCGGGGCCGCCGGTGACCAGCAGCACCGGATGCTCGAGCGCCCGCCTGGCGCTGCAGATGATCCAGGTAGGCGAGGAATCC
>NZ_SKFB01000066.1:0-11198 GCF_004344885.1 Lysobacter sp. N42 | reverse complement strand
CGGCTGGCCGCGGCGCAGGCACGCGAGCGCGCCGCGCGCGCGGTGATCGCGTTGCAGGGCGCGGCCGGTGCGGACGCGCGCCGCATCATCGTCGAGGCGCCGGTGGCGGGCCGCGTGGTCAGGCGCCTCGCGGAAAGCGAGGCCACCGTCGTGGCGGGCCAGCCGCTGCTGGAGATCGGGGACCTGCGCGACCTGGAGGTCGTCGTCGACGTACTGACCGCCGATGCCGTGCGCATCGCGCCGGGAACGCGCGTGCAGCTGGCGAACTGGGGCGGCCCGCGCGCGCTGGAGGGTGTGGTGGCGCGCGTGGAGCCGGGCGCATTCGTCAAGGTGTCGGCGCTGGGCGTGGAGGAGCAACGGGTGCCGGTGGTCGTGCGGCTGGTCGGCGCGCCGCCGGTCGCACTCGGCGACGGCTACCGCGTGGATGCGCGATTCGTCGTCTGGCGAGGGGCCTCCGTGCCGTCGCTGCCGCTCGCGGCACTGTTCCGCGACGGCGGCCGCTGGGCGGTCTACGCCGTCGAGGGCGGCCGGGCGCGCCTGCGCCACGTGCGCGTCGGCCACGTCGGCGAGGACCGCGCCGAGATCCTCGACGGCCTGCGCGAGGGCGCGAGGGTCGTCGTCCATCCCGGGGACACCGTGCGCGAATGCCGCCGCGTGGCGGTCGCGCGCTGACCGGCCTGCGTCCGGCAGGACGCCGCCGCGCGCAAGGTCTCTCGGGACGCCCTGCCGCGAAACGCCGGTGCCGGTCCTCGCCGGCCATCCCGGTGCGTACGGAGCATCGGATGCTGCGTTCCACCCATGGGCGGGCCGCGGGCCGCGAAAGCCGCGCCCAGGAGCGGCAGTCGGGGGACAATGGCGCGCCGGGTGCATGCACACCGGCGGCGGCCGACCCGCGCCGGGCCGCGTGCAGCCCGCTCCGGTCGATGTCGTGCGGCGCATCATGTCGCACTCAGCAGCGGGCGGCTAACCTGAGTCCGACCTTCGTGCCGACGTCCCGATGAGCGCAGCGACCCTCGACCTGATCACCCTGCGACGCGGCTGTGCAAGCTGCACCCTCCAGCAGCTCTGCCTGCCGGCCGGCATCGGCCGCGAGGAACTGCAGATGCTGGAGGACATCGTCAAGCGCAAGCGGCCGGTGGAAGGCGGCGAGCGCCTGTTCCGGCAGGGCGACGCGCTGGATTCGGTGTTCGTGGCGCGCGATGGCGCGTTCAAAACGGTACTGGTGACGGAGGCCGGCGACGAGCAGGTCATCGGCTTCCACCTGCCGGGCGAGCTGATCGGGTTGGACGCGTTGGGCACCGGCGAGCACCGCGTGGAGGCCGTGGCGCTCACGCGCGCGAACGTCTGCGAGGTGCCGTTCTCCGAACTCTCCGACGTGGCATCGCGCATCCCCGGCCTGCAGCGGCAGCTGATGCGCGTCATCGGCCAGAGTCTGGGCCGCGACCAGGACCACCGCGAGATCCTCGTGCGCCGGCAGGCCAACGAGCGGATCGCGCTGTTCCTGCATGGCCTGTCCGAGCGCCTGCAGACGATCGGCGAGAACGGGCAGCTGATCCGCCTGCCGATGAGCCGCGAGGACATCGCGCGCTTTCTCGGCCTTGCGCTGGAGACGGTGAGCCGCGGATTCACCCGCCTGCAGGAGGACGGCGTGATCGCCGTGCACGGCCGTCGCGTGGAGATCCTCGACATGGCCGAGCTGCAGCGCCTGGCGCATGGTGCGGACAACGCGGGCGAGTCCCGCTCGCGCGCACGCGCCTGACGTCGCCCGGAGAGCCTCCCTGCCGGTTCGCGGCCCCGGCGGGCCGATCCGCCCGGGACGACGGCGCCGGCCCACCGCCGGCTTCAGTGCCGCGGAACGCAACCCAGCGCGACGAGCACGTCATGCAGCCCCGGCACGCCCATGAGCCAGGGCGCGGCCATGGTGAGCACCCCCGCCAGCGCGACGATGGCGCCCAGCACGCGGCGCGCGTTGCCGCGCAGCAGGCGTCGGCCCACGTGCATGCCCGACCACGTCAGCGGCAGCATCACCGGCAGCGTGCCGAGGCCGAAGGCGGCCATCGTCAATGCGCCGTTCTTCGCGCTGGCCTGCATCCAGGCGGCGGTGAGGAGCGCGGTGCTCATGCCGCAGGGCATCCAGCCCCAGAGCGCGCCGAGGGCCAGGCGCTTGCCGGAGGTGTTGGCGGGCAGCAGGCGGCGTTGGAGCGGCCGCAGCAGCGACCACAGGCCGCCCTGCAGGCTGGCGGCGCCCGTCCTGGTTTCCGGAAGCACCAGCCGCAGGCCGACCAGCAGCAGGACCAGTCCCGTCGCCACGCGCAGAGCAGTGGGCAGCCAGGGCAGGGAGGCGACGTCGACGATGGCGTGCCCGACGCCTCCCGCGATCGCACCGGCACCGGCATAGCCCAGCACGCGCCCGAGGTTGGGCTCGACCACGTAGCGCCAGCCCGCGTTCGGCGCCATCGCGGAAAAGCCGGTGGCGATGCCGCCGCACATCACCGCGCAGTGGCCGCTCCCCACCAGCCCGGTGAGCAGCGCGGCGCCGAGGGTGATCCAGTCAATCGGCATCGCGGGGCGGGCGCGGCGGATCGTCGCGCAGGATGTCGATGGCCGGGGTGTCCAGGTCCTCGAACTGGCCGCCCTTGACCGCGCGCCAGAAGGCCCAGATGGCCGCGACCAGCAGCACGAGGCTCAGCGGGATGAGCAGCAGCAGGATGTTCACGCGGGCCTCCGGGTCAGCCTGAGCGCGTTGAGCGTGACCGTGAGCGAGGAGATCGCCATGCCCAGCGCGGCCAGCCATGGTGGCACGTGCCCCATGACCGCCGCCGGAAGGGCGAGCACGTTGTAGCCCAGCGCCCAGGCGAGGTTTTGCCGGATCACGCGCCGCGTGCGGTGCGACAGCTCGACCGCCTGTGCCAGGCGCAGCAGCGAATGCGAGGCCAGCACGAGGTCGGCCGCGCGCTGGGCGAGCGCGGCGCCGGAGCCGATGGCGATGGAGACGTCGGCGCCGGCCAGCACCGGCGCGTCGTTGAGGCCGTCGCCCACCATCGCCACCACCCGCCCCTCGGCCTGCAGGGCGCGGGCGTAGGCCAGCTTGTCCTCGGGGGTCTGCCGGGCGCGCACGGCGTCGATGCCGAGCTCGGCCGCGGCGCGATCGACCCGGGACGGGGCGTCGCCGCTCGCCAGGTGCAGGCGCAGGCCCTGCGCGCGCAGGCGGTCCAGCGCTTCGCGGGCGTCGGGACGCAGGGCTTCGCGGATCGCGAAGCGCGCCACGGCACGCGTGCCGTCGCCCAGCCAGAGCGCGTCGTCGTCCTCGCGCGCGGCGGCGAAACCGGCGCGGCCCAGCCGCCACGGCACGCCCTCGACCTCGCCGGACAGGCCCTGGGCGGGGACCAGCTTCACGCCGGCCGCCACGGGGGCGTCGCGCACCTGCGCGAAGGCGGCCGCGAGCGGATGCGTGCTGCCCGATTCCAGCGCCGCGGCGATGCGCAAGGCGCGGCCGGGATCGAACCCGTCGAAGGCCTCGACCGCGCCCAGCGCGGGCCGGCCGTCGGTGAGCGTGCCGGTCTTGTCGAAGACCACGTCCGTCGCGCGCGCCAGGCGGTCGAGCGCGTCGGGCTTGGCCGCCAGCAGGCCGATGCGGGCGAGCGCACCGTGCACCGCGGCCAGCGCGGCGGGAATCGACAGCGAGAGCGCGCAGGGGCAGGAGATCGCCAGTACCGCCAGCGTCACTTCCAGCGCGCGCTCGGGCTGGTGCAGGCGCCAGGCGAAGTACGTGACGGCGGCCACCGCCAGCATCGCGACGACGAAAACGCCCGCGATGCGGTCGGCGGCCTGCGCCAGCCGCGGGCGATGCGCCTGGGCCTGCTCGACCAGCCGCGACAGCTCCGACAGCCGGGTGTCCGCGCCGATGCGGGTGATGCGCAGGCGCGCGGGCTGCTCGCGGCAGATCGTGCCGGCGTAGACCGCGTCGCCCGGCTGGCGTTCGACGGCCTCGGGCTCGCCGGTGAGCAGCGCCTCCTCGAAGCGCGCGGGCGCGTCGAGCAGCATGCCGTCGGCGGGTACCGGTTCACCGGCGGCCACGTGCGCGACGTCGCCCACGCGCAGCGCCGCGGCGGGCACGGTCTCGCGCGCGCCGTCCTCACGCTCGCGCGTGGCGAGCACCGGGCGGGCGCGGGCCAGGGCATCGACCTGCGCGTTCGCCGCGCGCCGCGCGCGTTCCTCCAGCGTGCGCGCCGCCAGCAGCAGGAAGACGAACATCACCGCGGCGTCGTACCAGACGTGCACGCCGCCGGCGACGGTCTCGTAGACGCTGGCGAAGTAGGCCAGCAGCGTCGACGTGCTGACCAGCACGTCCATGCCCAGGCGACGCAGCTTCAGCTCGCGCCAGGCGCCTTCGATGAAGGGCCAGCCCGCGTAGAACACCACCGGCGTGGAGACCAGGAAGGTGATCCAGCGCAGGAAGTCGCGCGTGGCGATGGGCATGCTGCCCTCGGTGTCGAGGTACAGCGCCTCGCCGAACATCATGGCCTGCATCGCGCCCAGGCTGGCGATGCCCAGGCGCAGCAGCGAGCGCCGGCGCTCGCGGCGGCGCGCCTGCTCGTCGGCGTCGCCGCCGGCGAGGTACGGCTTGTAGCCCAGCGAGGCCAGCCGCGCGAGCACGCGCGAGAGCGGCGCGGCCTGCGGATCCCACGCCACGCGGATGCGGCCGGTGACCGCGTTCGCGCCCACGTCCACCACGCCCGCCTCGCGCGCGAGCGCGCGGTCGATCAGCCAGGCGCAGGCGGCGCAGCGCATGCCGTCGGTGAGCACGGTGATCTCGCGGCCGCCGTCCACCTCGCGGGCATGGCCTTCCAGCACGTCCTCGCGGTCCCAGACCGAATAGTCGACGGCGTCGGTTCCGACCTTCGAGGCCGTGTCGCTGCGCAGGCGGTAGTAGTCGTCGAGGCCAGACTCGCGGATCCAGCGTGCGGCCGCGGCGCAGCCGTCGCAGCAGAAGGCGCGCATGGCGCCGTCGAGCTCGACCTGCGCGGGCCGCGCGGGCAGGGGCTCGCCGCAGTGGAAACAGCCGAGGGGGACGGTGGGGGAATCCATGGGCGGAGGTCGCCGCGAAGGCGCGTGCGCGCCGGATCGCGGTCAGGGCGCCTGCAGGGCTGGCTGCAGCGCCACCGCGTGCTGTCCCTTCGGCAGGCGGCCGAGCAGGCGCCAGCGCCCGTCGGCGGGCGCGAGCTCGACGTTCCAGTCGTGCGTGAGGTCGACGTCGGCGCCCGCGCGCCAGCCGAGCTCGGTAGGTGCCAGTTCGATGCGCCGGTCCTCCGCCTCGCGGGCGGGATGGCGCAGCGTGGCTACCAGCGGACGTGCGCGGTCGAAATCTCCCGCAACCGGCAGGGCCTCCACGACGCCGTCCTCCGCGCGAAGCAGCGCGCGCAGGCGCAGCGTGCGCGCCCGCTCGTCCGGGCCGAGGTCGGCCACCTGGATCTGCGCGGTGCGGCGCACCTTGTCCGGAATGGCGTCGTTGGGCTGGCGCACGGCGACGATCACCAGGCCGATGCCGGCGATGATGGAGGCGGCGGGAATGCCCCATACCAGCCAGAGCATGGGATTGCGCCAGCCGGCGCGCTTGCCCTGCGTCATTGCGGTCCGAAGAAGCTGCTGTCGACGGATTCACGCACGGAACCGTCGGCCGAGTCCACCACGAAGCGCATCGCGTGGCGGCCCTTCACGCTGGCCGGCGCGTGCACGGTGGCCGGCAGCGACAGCACCTGCTGCGGCGCGAGCTCCACCACCGGCTGCACGCCGCGCAGCGCGAGGCCCCTGGTGTCGGACTCGATGCGGATGCTGTAGCGCGCCGGGGCGTCGGTCTTGTTGACCAGCTTGAGCGTGTAGCTGTTCTCCGCGCCGTCCTCGACCACCCGGTACAGCGCGTTGCGGTCGCGCAGGGCCTCGACGATGAGCGGGTCGCGGTGGGTCACGCCCCAGGCCCAGGCCAAGCACAGGCCCAGCAGCAGGCTGCCGTACACGAGGATGCGCGGGCGCAGCACGCGGGTGGGCTTGCCGTCGATCGCGTTCTGCGTGGAGTAGCGGATCAGGCCCTTCGGATACCCCATCTTGCCCATGACGTCGTCGCAGGCGTCGATGCAGGCCCCGCAGGCGATGCACTCGTACTGCAGGCCGTTGCGGATGTCGATGCCGGTGGGGCAGACCTGTACGCAGATGGTGCAGTCGATGCAGTCGCCCAGCTGGTCGGGGGCGAACTTGGGCAGCGGCTCGGCCACCACGCCCGCGCCGGCGAAAGTGATCGTGCCTTGCGCGCCGGCGAGCGCCGCGGCGGCGGTGGGGTGCTGGGCGGCGCGGAAGACGTAGTCGTGCGCGGTGACCTTGTCCAGCAGGCCGCGGGCGCGCTCGAGCGCGCTGGCGAGGCCGCGCTTGCGCGGTCCGCGCGGCTCGCCGCGCATCGGGTCATAGGCGATGATCAGGGTGTTGCGGTCGAACATCGCGCTCTGGAAGCGCGCGTAGGGGCACATGTACTTGCAGACCTGCTCGCGCAGGAAGCCCGCGTTGCCCCAGGTGGCCAGGGCGTAGAACAGCACCCAGAACGTTTCCCAGCCGCCCCAGTCGAAGGGCACCAGGCGCGCGCCGAGGTCGGTGATGGGCGTGAAGAAGCCGACGAACGTGAAGCCCGTCCACAGCGCGAACACCGCCCACAGCGCGTGCTTGGCGCCCTTGCGCAGCACCTTCTCGCGCGTCCAGGGGCCGGCGTCGAGCTTCATGCGCTTGCCACGGTCGCCCTCGGTCCACTTCTCCATCCACAGGAAGACTTCCGTCCACACCGTCTGCGGGCAGGCGTAGCCGCACCACAGGCGCCCGGCCAGCGCGGTGAAGAAGAACAGTGCGAGCGCGGCGATGATCAGCAGCAGCGCCAGGAACAGGAAGTCCTGCGGCCAGAAGGTCAGGCCGAAGACGTGGAACTTGCGCGCGGGCAGGTCGAACAGCACCGCCTGGCGGCCATCCCAGCGAAGCCACGGGAACAGGTAGAACATGCCCAGCAGCCAGACCACCGCCGCCGTGCGCAGCGAGTTGAGCCGGCCGGCGACGGCACGCGGATAGACCTTCTTTTCGCTGACGTAGAGCGAGGGCGGCGCCTCGACGACTTCCAGCGGAATCTGACGGTTCATTGCGGTCCCGGGGGGAGCGGGCGGTTGAAGCGGCTTGCAGGCCGCAGCAGGATCCAGGTGAAGAGGCTGGAGGCCGCGGTGGCGGCCCAGAACATGAAAAAGCCCAGGCTGTAGCCGAGTTCACGGCTCAGCGGCAGCTGCGGGAACGTCATGTCCCGCAGCTGCAGGGGGTCGACGTGCGCGAAGAACACCATCGTGCACACGCCGGCCGCGAAGAAGCTCGGCCAGAGGATCGCGCCCACCCGCTGCGCCATCGGGCGCGGCGGGTGGTCGAACACGGGCTGCGGCTTCGACATCGCGGGCTCCTCAGCGGCCGGCGGTGGCGGCGGTGGAGGCCGCGCCGGGCTTGGCGGGGTTGGACAGCGACCAGACGTAGGCGGCGACCAGGCGGGCGCGCGTCTCGCCGAGCAGCTCGCGGTGCGCCGGCATCACGCCGTGGCGGCCCTTCTCGATGGTCTGGACGATCGACTCCTTGCTGTCGCCGTACATCCAGTAGTCGTCGGTCAGGTCCGGCGCGCCCATGGCGGGGTTGCCGGTGCCATCGGCGCTGTGGCAGGCCACGCAGACGCCGTCGTAGAGCTTCTTGCCCTGCGCGGCGAGGTAGTTGTTCTCCATCGCCTTCGCATCGCCCAGCGCCAGCACGTAGTTGGCCACGTAGTCGACCGCGTTCTCGCCGCCCATGCCGCGCAGCACCTTGCCCCACTCGGGCATCACGCCCTCGCGGCCGTCGAGCACCGTCTGCAGCACCTGGTCGGGCTCGCCGCCCCAGTGCCAGATGTCGTCGGTGAGGTCGGGGTAGCCGATCGCACCCTGCGCCGCCGAACCGTGGCAGGTGGCGCAGGTGTTGTTGAAGATCGAGCGGCCGAGCGATAGCGCGCGGTCGTTGCTCGCCAGCACCGAGATCGGCTGGCCGTCGAAGGGCGCGAACGTCTCCTTGAGGCGGGCGTCCTGCTTCGACTTTTCCGCCGCGTGCTCCTGCGCCGACGACCACTTGCCCATGCCGTCGATGCTGCCCAGGCCACCGTACCAGGCGATATAGGCGATCGAGAACACGATGGTGATGTAGAACAGGTTGATCCACCACCGCGGCAACGGCTTGTTGTACTCGGTGAGGTCATCGTCCCACACGTGGCTGGTGTCGGTCGGCGCGGGATCGCCCGGCCGGCGACGCGCCGTCCACCACAGGAGCCATACGCAGCCGGCGATGTTGAGTGCCACCAGCGCGATCACGAACCATGTCCATCCGGCGCTCATCGAGCGTCCTCCCCGTCTTCATTGAGTGGCAGCTTCGCTGCCGCATCGAGCTCCGCCTTGCGCGACGGACGCCACAGCCAGACCCAGCCGGCGATGAACAGCACCAGCAGGATCGCGGTCACGATTCCCGAGACCATGGCTCAGCCTCCGCGCGGCGCGTTCTTGCCGAGCGCCTGCAGGTAGGCGACCACGGCGTCCAGTTCGGTCTTGCCCTCGACGTCCTTGGCCGCGCTGTCGATCTCGGCCTGCGTGTACGGATCGCCCAGCGCCTTGAGCGCCTTCATGCTGCGCGTGACCTGCACGCCGTCCACCGGCGCGTCGGCCAGGTAGGGGAAGCCGGGCATGTTCGACTCGGGCACCACGTCGCGCGGGTTGATCAGGTGCACGCGGTGCCAGTCGTCCGAGTAGCGGCCGCCGACGCGCGCCAGGTCCGGCCCGGTGCGCTTGGAGCCCCACTGGAAGGGGCGGTCGTACACCGACTCGCCGGCCAGCGAGTAGTGGCCGTAGCGCTCGGTCTCGAAGCGCAGCGTGCGCACCATCTGCGAATGGCAGTTGTAGCAGCCCTCGCGGATGTAGACGTCGCGGCCGGCCAGCTGCAGCGCGGGGTAGGGCTTGACGCCCGGCAGCGGCTCGATGGCCTCGGCCTGGTTCATCAGCGGGACGATCTCGGCCAGGCCGCCGAAGGAGACGACCACCGCGATCAGCACGGCCATCAGGCCGACGTTCTTCTCGACTTTCTCGTGTGACTTGCTCATGTCGTGATCCTCAGGCGCGCGCGGCGGCGGGCAGCGGCTGCGCGGCGGCGGGCTTGCGCTCCGGGGACAGCGTCTTCAGCACGTTCCAGCCCATCAGCAGCATGCCGGCCACCACGAGCAGGCCGCCGCCCAGGCGCACCAGGTAGTACGGATAGGTGGCGTTGAGGGACTCGACGAAGCTGTAGGTCAGCGTGCCGTCGGCGTTCGTGGCGCGCCACATCAGGCCCTGCATCACGCCGGCGATCCACATCGAGGCGATGTAGAACACCACGCCGATGGTGTGCAGCCAGAAGTGGGTGTCGATGGCCTTGACCGAGTACATCTGGTCGCGGCCGACGAGCTTGGGCAGCAGCGCGTAGATCGAGCCCACCGAGATCATCGCCACCCAGCCCAGCGCGCCGGCGTGCACGTGGCCGATGGTCCAGTCGGTGTAGTGGGAGAGCGAGTTGACCGTCTTGATCGACATCATCGGCCCCTCGAACGTGCTCATCATGTAGAAGCTGAGCGAGACGATGAGGAACTTGAGGATCGGATCGGTGCGCAGCTTGTGCCACACGCCCGACAGCGTCATCACGCCGTTGATCGCGCCGCCCCACGAGGGCGCCAGCAGGATCAGCGAGAACACCATGCCCAGCGACTGCGCCCAGTCCGGCAGCGCGGTGTACTGCAGGTGGTGCGGGCCGGCCCACATGTAGACCGCGATCAGCGCCCAGAAGTGCACGATCGACAGGCGGTACGAGTAGACGGGGCGGCCTGCCTGCTTCGGCACGAAGTAGTACATCATCCCGAGGAAGCCGGCGGTCAGGAAGAAGCCCACGGCGTTGTGGCCGTACCACCACTGCACCATCGCGTCGACCGCGCCCGAGTAGATCGGGTACGACTTGAACGCGCCGGCCGGGATCGCCAGGTTGTTGACGATGTGCAGCAGCGCCACGGCGATGATGAAGCTGCCGTAGAACCAGTTGGCCACGTAGATGTGCTTGTTGGCGCGCTTCATGATCGTGCCGAAGAACAGCACGGCGTAGGCCACCCACACCACGGTGATCAGCAGGTCGATGGGCCACTCGAGCTCGGCGTACTCCTTGCCCTGTGTGAGGCCCAGCGGAAGCGTGATCGCGGCCGCGAGGATCACCGCCTGCCAGCCCCAGAACACGAACGAGGCCAGCTTGTCGGAGAGCAGGCGCACGCCGCAGGTGCGCTGCACCACGTGCAGGCTGGTGGCCATCAGCGCGGAGCCGCCGAAGGCGAAGATCACCGCGTTGGTGTGCAGCGGGCGCAGGCGCCCGTAGCTCAGCCAGGGAAGGTCGAAGCCGAGCGAGGGCCAGTACAGCTGGGCGGCGATGAACGCGCCGACCGCCATGCCGACGATGCCCCAGAGCACCGTCGCCACGGAGAACTGCAGGACCACGCGGTCGTTGTAGGTCGCCGCCGCGGGCTTGGCGACGGGCGCCGCGCGTGCGGTATCGGCGGCCGCGGCGACGGAGGTGTCGAGAACGGTCATGGGATGGACCTGAAGGGAGGGATTCTTTGCCACGCGTGCATTGTCGACATGGCCTTCACCACGGACTTGATCCGGATCAAGTCACGTCCCCTGCCTCGACGCCGAGCGGCAGGGGTATGGAAATCAAGGACATGCAACGCCCATCGGCCCTTCCGGCAAGCGGCTGCAGCGCCCTGCGGCCGGTCCAGGGGCGCTTGTCGGGGGCGGGGCCGCCGCCGGTTGGCGCGGGGTCCGGGACTGTTTCAGATCGCTTTGGAAAAGCGGGGCCGGGCGCCGGAGGCCTGTCCCAGGTAGGCGTCGAAGCACATGGCGAGGTTGCGCAGCAGCAGTCGCCCCTGCGGCGTGGCGACGATGCGGTCCTGCTCCCGCCTCACGAGACCATCGGCCTCCAGCGGCCGCAGGCGCTCAAGGCTCGCGCCGAAGTACTGGTCGAAGGCGATGTCGTACCGCCGTTCCAGCGCCCGCACGGGGATTTCGCCCTGGCACATGAGGGCCTGGATGAGGTCGGCGCGCAGCTGG
>NZ_SKFB01000065.1:0-11265 GCF_004344885.1 Lysobacter sp. N42 | reverse complement strand
GTCCAGCCCAAGCGCGGGGACGGGCGCCCGGACGCCCCGCGCCGTCCGCGGGCGGCAAGCCCCGCGCGGGCCGCGGGGCAGCGCCCGCATCCACGCCCGACGCAGAAACCGCGCCTGCCGCGCCAGGCCTCATGCGACGCGCAGATCCTGGCGCGCGTTGAGGAAGTCCGCGGCGGTGATCGCGCGCCCGCCCTCGCGCTGCAGCAGGCGCACGCGCAGCACGCCGCGCCCGCAGGCGATGTCGATGCCCTCGCGCGTCGCACGCAGCACGCAGCCGGGGCTCGCGTCGTGCACCTCGTCCAATGCGACCGCGCCGTGCACGCGCACGCGCTCGCCGGCCAGCTGCGCCTCGGCCATGGGCCAGGGATTGAACGCGCGCACCTTGTTGGCGAGCACGGCGGCCGGCTGCGACCAGTCCAGCCGCGCCTCCTGCTTGTCCAGCTTGTGCGCGTAGGTCACGCCCTCGGCCGGTTGCGGCTGCGGCACGGGCCGGATGCCCGCGCGCAGCAGCGCCAGGCCGTCGGCGAGCACCTGCGCGCCGAGCGCGGCGAGGCGGTCGTGCAGCTGGCCGCCGGTCTCGTCGGCGCCGATGGGCGTGGACTGCGACAGCAGCACCGGGCCGGTGTCGAGCCCGCGCTCCATGCGCATCAGGCAGACGCCGGTCTCGGCGTCGCCAGCCTCGATCGCGCGCTGGATCGGCGCGGCGCCGCGCCAGCGCGGCAGCAGCGAGGCATGCACGTTCCAGCAGCCTTCCACCGGGATGTCGAGCACCGACTGCGGCAAGATCAGCCCGTAGGCCACCACCACCATCACGTCCGGCCGCAATGCGCGCAGCGCGTCCTTCGACTCGCGCGAGCGGAAGTTCTCCGGCTGCAGCACCGGAAAGCCGCGCAGCAGCGCCTCCTTCTTGACCGGCGACGGCGTGAGCCCGCGCCCACGCCCGGCCGGGCGGTCGGGCTGCGTGTACACGCCCACGACCTCGCCCACGTTGGCCGCGGCGCGCAGGCAGGGCACGGCGAATTCGGGGGTACCGGCGAAGACGATTCTCATGGGAGCCGTGATTCGGGATTGGGGACTAGGGATTCGCAGAAGCCGCGCATCTCACGGCAAGGTCGCACGCACTCGACGAGGCCAGGGAGGGCGCATGCGATTTACGAATCCCGAATCCCGAATCCCGAATCCCGAATGCCGAATGCCGGCTCCTCACGCCGACTGCCGCTGCCGCTTGGCCAGCTTCTTGCGCACCATCTCGCGCTTGAGCGGGGAGAGGTAGTCGACGAACAGCTTGCCGGCGAGGTGGTCCATCTCGTGCTGGATGCAGACCGCCAGCAGACCGTCGGCCTGCATCTCGAAGGGCGCACCGTCGCGGCCGATCGCGCGCACCCTGATCGAATTGGCGCGGGTGACGTCGGCGAAGATGCCCGGCACCGAGAGGCAGCCTTCCTGGTAGACCTGCTCGCCATCGCGCTCGAGGATCTCGGGGTTCACGAAGACCAGCGGCTGGCTGCGGTCCTCGGAGACGTCGATGACCATGAAGCGCTGGTGCACGTCCACCTGGCTGGCGGCCAGGCCGATGCCCGGGGCCTCGTACATGGTCTCGAACATGTCGCCGAGCAGCGACTGGAACTCCGGCGTGGTCACCTGCGCCGGGTCGACCGGCCTGGCGACCGTCCGCAGGCGGGGGTCGGGGAATTCGAGGATTTCGAGCTGGGCCATGGCGGATCACCAGAGAGTGCCGCGCGCGGACCGGCGGCAGGCATGCCCCAGGGGCATGCGAAAGGAAATGGGGGCAGCCGTCACAACCGCAAGACGGGCCGGCATTCTACCGCCCGCGGGGCGTTGCCATCGTCGCCGGAGCGTGGGCTATAGTGCCCCAGCCCCTCTGTTGGGCCCGCCTGTCGGGGAACCAGGTCCATGGACATGATCAAACCGCTCCGCGCGGTCGCAGCCGCCGCGCTGCTGACCGTCGCCGCCTACGCCGTCTCGCAGGACTTCCGCGACGGCCATCCGGACACCTACACGGTCAAGCGTGGCGACACGCTGTGGGACATCGCCGGCCGCTTCCTCAAGCGCCCGTGGCTGTGGCCCGAGATCTGGCAGGCCAATCCGCAGATCCGCAACCCGCACCTGATCTACCCGGGCGACGTGATCTCGCTGGCCTACCTCGACCGCGTGGCCGTACAGCCCGGCCCGCGCACCGAGGCGCCGGTGACGGGCGTGCCGCTGGCCGACGTCGAGCCCTTCCTGAAGAACCTGCGCGTGGTCGATTCGTTCGAGCAGCTGCCGCACGTGGTCGGCCTCGAGGAGGACCGCCTGCGCGCCACCGGCGGCCAGGTCGTCTACGTCAAGGGCCTGGACAACGCACAGCCCGGCACGCGCTACGCGGTGGTGCGCCCGACCTTCCGCTACGGCCGCATCGACCGCACGCAGTGCTGCGACATCTTCACCAAGGCCGACCTCGACTTCCGCGGCGGCCGCATCGCCGGCACCAACCTCGATGCGGTGGCCGGCGTCGACCCGCTCTGGTCCAGCATGCTGGTGCCGCGCAAGGGCAGCGAGATCCTGGGCTACGAGCTGATGCAGCAGGGCGTGGGCACGATCAGCCGCGGCGCGGTGGGCGGCATCGAGGCCGCCACCCTGGTGATGGACGGGTTCGGCCGCGAGATCCGCGTCGGTGACCGGCTGGTGCCGGTCGAGGCCCAGCCCTACGACCTGCAGTTCTTCCCGCACCCGCCCAAGGCGCAGTTCGACTACGGCCGCGCCCGCGTGATCGCGGTGACCGACATGCTCACTGCCGGCGGCCCGCGCGACGTGGTGGCGCTGTCGGTGGGCGCGCGTGACGGCGTCGACAACGGGACGGTGTTCTCGGCCTGGCGCATGGGCCAGACGGCGGCCGACACGGTGAAGGTCGGCGGCGAGCGCGACCCGACCAGCGTCGGGCGCGCCCACCGCGTGCGCCTGCCCGACGAGTTCTCCGGCCACCTGATGGTGTTCCGCACCTTCGACAAGGTCAGCTACGCCCTGGTCATGGACGGCATCCGCCCCACCCGCGTCGGCTACGAACTCAAGCATCCGGACGCGGCCTACTGAGCCCTCGGGCTTTTTCCGACCGCTTCACGCGACGGCGCCCGAGGGCGCCGTCGTCGTTTCCGGGCGACGCTGGCGGCATGGATCCCGTGCTCGCCCTCGCCCTGCTCGCCGCCGCGGGTGGCCCCGTCGCCCCGCGCCGGCGCCTGCTGGAACAGGCGCCGGACCCGGCCGAGGCGCTCGCCGACCGCGCGCTCTGGCGTGCCTGCCAGCTCACCCCGTCGCAGGCCGCCTTCCTGCGCGCGCCGCCCGATGGGCTGGCCGGGCGGCTCGAGGCCTGGCTCGCCGAACCCGGCCATTCGGTGCTGGCCTGCACCGGTACCGACTACCCGCCGGCGCTTGCGCAGGCGCCCGGCCCGCCGCTGGCGCTGTTCGTCGCCGGCGACGCGAGCCTGCTGTGGCGCCCGTCGATCGCGGTGGTCGGCAGTCGCGCCCCCACCCCCGGCGGCGTCCAGCACGCCGCGGAGTTCGCCCGCGCCTTCGCGCAGGCCGGGTTCGTGGTCGGCAGCGGGATGGCGGCGGGCATCGATGCGGCCGCGCATGCCGCGGTGCTGGACGCCGGCGGGCCCACCTTCGCGGTACTGGGCACCGGCCCCGACGTGGTCTACCCGCTGGACAACACCGCCCTCCATGCGCGCCTGGCCGACCGCGGCCTGCTGGTCAGCGAACACCCGCCGGGCACGCGGCCGCGGCGCGAGCACTTCCCCTCGCGCAACCGGCTGCTGGCCGCGCTCTGCCTGGGCACGGTGGTGATCGAGGCCGCCGAGCGTTCCGGCGCGCTGATCACCGCGCGCCTGGCGGCGGAGGCCGGGCGCGAGGTCTTCGCGCTTCCCGGCTCGATTCGCAACCCGCTGGCCCGCGGCTGCCATCGCCTGATCCGCGAGGGCGCGACGCTGGTCGAGACGCCGGCGGAGGTGGTCGAGGCCCTGGCGCAGGACGCCGCGATCGAGGCCCGGCGCGCCCTGGAGCGCCTGTGCCCGGACGGGCCCGCGGCGGCGGCCGAGGCCCCTGCCGACATGCCGGCCGCCCACCAGATGCTGTGGCAGGCCATGGGCTTTGACCCCACGGATATGGACGAACTCGCCGAGCGCACCGGATTGACGCTGCTGGAGCTGTCCCCCATGCTGCTGGCCATGGAGCTCGACGGGCGCATCGCCCGCGAGCACGGCCGCTACGTGCGGCTGGGCTGAACGTGTCGCGAGGGACCGCCTGCCGGGCGCCGCGCGCGCCGCACCGCAACAGGGGACGGGGCCATGAAAGAGAACATCCTCGACGTCCTGCTGTTCCTGTTCGAGCACCTGCTGGACGCCGACGCGGAGCGGATGGGCGACGGCGAGACGCTGCGCAGCCATGCCCTGCTCGCCGAGCTGGCCGAGGCCGGGTTCTCGCATGCCGAGATCCACAAGGCCTTCGACTGGCTGGACGCGCTGGCGCGCCAGCGCCCGGCGGTGGCGCACGCCCGCGCGAACGGGCCGGTGCGCATCTACGGCGGCGACGAGCTCGAGCGCCTGGACGTGGAGGCCCGCGGCTTCCTGATGTTCCTCGAGCAGCACGGGGTGATCGATGCCAGCCAGCGCGAGCTGGTGCTCGACCGCGCGCTGGCGCTGGAGCAGGACGCCATCGACCTGGACGACCTCAAGTGGGTGGTGCTGATGGCGCTGTTCGGCCAGCCGGGCAGCGAGGCCGCGTACGCCTGGATGCAGACGCAGGTGTCCGAGGACGAGCCCGAGCCGGTACATTAGAGCGGCCGTTGCCCGGGGAGGGGCGACGGCGTCGCCTGTCTTCCGGGGAAATCAACTTGAGCTGGTTCTACCACGCCCCCGGGGAGGGGCGGATCGGGCCGTTGTCGGCCGACGAGCTTCGCCGCCGTTACAGGGAACGCCGCATCCAGCGCGACACGCTGGTCTGGCGCGAGGGCCTGCGCGAATGGCAGCCGCTGGAGCGGGTGGCCGACGAGGTCGACCTGTTCTCGGTCACGCCCGACGCCTCGCTGCCACCGCCGCTGCCGGCCGCGCCCGCCGTCGCGATGGCGCCGATGGCTGCCGGCTACGCGGACGCCGCCTACGGCGCTGGCCACGCCGCGCCGCAGCGCCGGCGCATGAGCGGCTGCCTGGTCGCGCTGATCGTGGTGGGCGTGCTCGCCGTGCCGATGACCGCCATCCTGGCCGCCATCGCGCTGCCGGCCTACCGGGAGTACACCGTGCGCGCGAAGCTGGCCGGTTACCTCGCCCCGCGCGAGGCCGCGCTGCGCATGGGCACCGAGCGCGCCCGCGAGGCCTTGGGGCGCTGCCCGGAGGAACCGCTGGAAGCCGGGCTGGAAGGCGAGGCCGCCCAGGGCGTGCGCGTGGGCCGGCTGGAGGACGGGCGCTGCGCCTTCGAGATCGCCATCCAGGGCGTCGACCCCAAGGTCGATGGCAGCACCATCGTCCATGTGGCCCCGCCTGCTGCCGGGGGTGCCTGGGACTGCACCGGCGGCGACCTGCCGCGCAACTACCGTTCCGCCGCCTGCCGCGGCACCGGACCTGACACGAGCACGCCATGACCGCCTGGTACTACAGCGACACCCAGCGCAACCGCCTCGGCCCGGTCGCCGCCGCCGACCTCGCCCTGCTGCACGACAACGGCCAGCTCGCGCCGGAGGTGCTGGTCTGGCGCGAGGGCATGCCGGACTGGAAGCCCTGGCGGGAGGTGATGGACGAGGTCCTCGGCCGCGGCGGGCCCGCCCGCTTCGCGGCACCCGCGCCCGTGGACCCGGCCCTGGCCGCACGCGAGGGCGTCAACCCGTACGCGATGGCCGAGCCGCGCTCGCCCTACGCCGCGCCGTCGGCGGCCGTCGCCATGGCGCCGGGGGTGGTGCAGGGCGGCCGCGTGGTCTATGCGGGCTTTCTCAAGCGCTTCGCGGCCAGCATCGTCGACAGCTTCGCCACCACCATCCTCTCCTATGCCCTGCTGATCCCGTTGGTGATGGTGATGGGCGTGGGCATGGCCGGCCTTTCCGGACTGGGCCCGGACGCCTCCGCCGGCCTGGGCCTGGGCATGATGGCCGGCATCTACGGCGTGATGCTGGGCGTGCCGGCGCTGTACTTCGGGTGGATGCAGTCCTCGTCCTGGCAGGCCACGCTGGGCAAGCGCATGGCCGACGTGAAGCTGGTGCGCGGCGACGGCAGCCCCGTGGGCTTCTGGCGCGCGGCGCTGCGCTACGTGGCCATGGCCGCGACCTTCGCCCTGACCTGCGGCCTGGGCGCGCTGGCCTCGGCGATCATGACCGCGGTCACCGAGCGCCGGCAGGCCCTGCACGACCTCATCTGCGACACGGTGGTGGTCGACCAGCACGCCTACACCGCCACCGGCCACCTGCAGCGCGAGGAGCTGAACACCGCGTCCATCGTGGTGCTGGTGCTGTACGCGCTGCTGCTTGTCGGCGTGTTCGCGATCGCCATCGGGGCCGGCATCCTCGGCGCCAGCAGCTGACCTGCCGCCCGCGGCTTGACAGCCGCGGCCGCGGTATGGCGACACTAAATAAGGAATGAGCGCACCGCGCTCGGGGTCGCCCGCGGAGCCATCCGCGGGCGTCGCCGCTTTTCCGCCCCGGTTTTTCCCGATTTCCTTCACGCCACCTCCCGCCCGGTCGCGCAGCCTTCGCGACCGGGGATGGCGCCCCACGGAGCCGCCATGGCCAAGAACCTCCTCATCGTCGAATCGCCCGCCAAGGCCAAGACGATCAACAAGTACCTGGGCAAGGACTTCACCGTCCTGGCGTCGTACGGCCACGTGCGCGACCTGGTCCCCAAGGAGGGCGCGGTCGATCCCGAGCACGGCTTCGCCATGCGCTACGAGCTGATCGACAAGAACGAGAAGCACGTCGACGCCATCGCCAAGGCGGCCAGGCAGGCCGACCACCTGTATCTGGCGACCGACCCGGACCGCGAGGGCGAGGCGATCAGCTGGCACATCGCCGAGATCCTGAAAGAGCGCGGCCTGCTGAAGGACAAGCCGCTCGAGCGCGTGGTGTTCACCGAGATCACGCCGCGCGCGATCAAGGAGGCCATGACGAAGCCGCGCGCCATCGCCGAGCCGCTGGTGGACGCGCAGCAGGCGCGCCGCGCGCTGGATTACCTGGTCGGCTTCAATCTGTCGCCGGTGCTGTGGCGCAAGGTGCAGCGCGGACTTTCCGCCGGGCGCGTGCAGTCGCCGGCGCTGCGGATGATCGTCGAGCGCGAGGAGGAGATCGAAGCCTTCGTCGCGCGCGAGTACTGGACGATCGAGGCCGAGGTCGCGCATCCGTCGCAGCAGTTCGACGCCAAACTCACCAGGCTCGACGGGAAGAAGGTCGAGCAGTTCACGCTGACGAATGAAACTGACGCGCACGCCGCGCGCGAGCGCATCGTGCGCGACGCGAACGGCATGCTGCAGGTCACCGACGTCACCAGCAAGGAGCGCAAGCGCCGCCCCTCGCCGCCGTTCATCACGTCGACCTTGCAGCAGGAGGCCGCGCGCAAGCTCGGCTTCACCACGCGCCGCACCATGCAGGTCGCGCAGAAGCTCTATGAAGGTTTACCGCTGGGGCCGGAAGGCACCGTCGGCCTCATTACCTACATGCGTACCGACTCGGTGAACCTCTCGCAGGACGCCATCGCCGAGATCCGCGACGTGATCGCGCGCGACTTCGGCACGCGGGCGGTGCCGGACAAGCCCAACGTCTACACCACGAAATCCAAGAACGCGCAGGAAGCGCACGAGGCGATCCGCCCGAGCTCGGCGCTGCGCACACCGGCGTCGGTGGCGAAGTTCCTGCCCGACGACGAGCGCCGGCTGTACGAGCTGATCTGGAAGCGCGCGGTGGCCTCGCAGATGGTGCCGGCCACGCTCAATACCGTGAGCGTGGACCTGGCCGCGGGCAGCGAGCACAGCTTCCGCGTGTCGGGCACCACGGTGGTCGACCCGGGCTTCCTGGCCGTCTACGAGGAAGGCAAGGACACGAAGAGCGCGGAGGACGACGAGGAAGGCCGCAAGCTGCCGGCGATGAAGCCGGGCGAGCGCCTGCCGCTCAACCGCGTCGTGGCCGACCAGCATTTCACCGAGCCGCCGCCGCGCTATTCGGAGGCCTCGCTGGTGAAGGCGCTGGAGGAGTACGGCATCGGCCGGCCGTCCACCTACGCCTCGATCATCTCCACCCTGCAGGCGCGCAAGTACGTCGAGCTCGAGAACCGCCGCTTCCGCCCGACCGACGTGGGCCGCGCGGTGAGCAAGTTCCTGTCCGCGCACTTCACCCGCTACGTCGACTACGACTTCACCGCCAAGCTCGAGGACGAGCTCGATGCGGTGAGCCGCGGCGAGGAGGAATGGGTGCCGCTGATGGAGCGGTTCTGGAAGTCGTTCAAGCAGCTCGTGGACGACAAGAAGGACAACATCGACCGCACCGATGCCGGCTCCGTGCGCGTGCTCGGCACCGACCCCAAGACCGGCCGCCAGGTCAGCGCGCGCATCGGCAAGTTCGGCCCGCTGGTGCAGATCGGCACCAGCGAGGAAGAGGAGAAGCCGCAGTTCGCCTCGCTGAAACCCGGCCAGAGCATCTACTCGATCTCGCTGGAGGAGGCGCTGGAGCTGTTCGGCCTGCCGCGCACGCTGGGCGAGAGCAATGGCGAGAAGGTGACGGTGGGCATCGGGCGCTTCGGCGCCTTCGCCAAGCGCGGCTCGACCTATGCCTCGCTGGCCAAGGAGGACGATCCCTACAGCATCTCCTTCGAGCGCGCGGTCGAGCTGATCGAGCAGAAGGAGGAGATCGCCCGCAACCGCGTCATCAAGCAGTGGGACGGGTTCGACGTGCAGGTGCTCAACGGGCGCTTCGGGCCGTACCTGTCGGACGGGCGCATGAACGGCCGCATCCCCAAGGACCGCGACCCGGCCTCGCTCACGCTGGAGGAAGCCCAGCAGCTGCTGGAAGCCACCGGCAAGCCGGTGCGTGCCCGCTTCGCGAAGAAGGCGACCAAGAAGGTCGCGGCGAAGAAGACGGCCGATGCGGCGCCTGCGCGCAAGGTCGCGAAGAAGGCGGCGGCCAAGAAGACCGTGGCGAAGAAGGCGTCCACCAGGAAGGCGACCGCGAAGAAGACCGCGGCCAAGAAGGTGGCGGCGAAGAAGGCCGCCACCGGAAAGGCGCCCGCCACGCGCGCCACTGCGCGCGCGGCCGACGACGACGCGCCGTTCTGATCCTGCAACCGCCGCATTTCCGCCCGTCCGATGAACGCTTCTGAGCTCAACGTCCCGTCGGCCGTCGCCCTGCTGATCCGCGGCGGGGTGCTCGCCTACCCGACCGAGGCGGTCTGGGGCCTGGGCTGCATCCCCTTCGACGGCGAGGCCGTCCACCGGCTGCTGGCGATCAAGCGGCGGCCGGTCGAGAAGGGCCTGATCCTCGTCGCGGCCGAGGTCGCCCAACTGGCGGCGGTGGTCGACTGGGACGCCCTGCCCGATGCGCGCCGCGAGGCCGTGCTCGCGTCCTGGCCCGGCCCGAACACCTGGGTGGTGCCGGCGAGCGCCGCGGTGCCGGCCTGGGTCACGGGCGGCCGCGACAGCATCGCGGTACGGGTGAGCGCGCACCCGGTGGTGGCCGCGCTGTGCCGCGCGTTGGGAGGGCCGATCGTCTCCACCAGCGCCAACCTCACCGGCGAGCCGCCTGCGTTCCGGCGCGAGGGGCTCTCGCCCGCCCTGCTGGCGCTGGTGGACGGCGTGTGCGAGGGCGAGACCGGCGGCCTGGCGGCGCCGACGGCGATCCGCGACGCGCGCACCGGCGAGGTGCTGCGCGAGTAGCCGCGCGCCACCGTCCCGCCGCTGAACCGCCCGACGCCGGGCCGCGCCTTCGCTTCGCCGTGGCGCGTCGCGCGCGCAAGATGTACCCATGAGCCCGCGCGCCGCCCTCCTGGCCCTGCCGCTCGCGCTGAGCCCGGCGTGGACGCCGCCGGCGGCGGCGCAGGCGCAGGTCACCATCTACCGCTGCACCGACGCGTCGGGCCGCCTGAGCCTGCGCGACTCGCCCTGCCGCAAGGGCGAACGCCAGCAGGTGCGGTCGATGCTGCGACCCACCGACCCGCCGCCACGGCGCGAGGTCGCCACCGCGCCGCGGCCCGCGCCCGCCCGCGCGACGGTGGACGCCGCGCCGGTGCTGCCGCGCGTGGTCTACGTCACCCCGCCGCGCCCGACCTACGAATGCACCACGCCCGACGGCGAGCGCTACACCAGCGAATCGCCCGAGGGCAATCCGCGCTGGGTGCCGCTGTGGACGCTGGGCTATCCCGTCGTCGTCGCCCCGCAGGTCCACGGCGGCTACCACGGGCGCCTGGACCACCGCGAGGGCGGCACGCGCATTCGCATCGAAGGCGGGCGCCAGTGGCGCGTGCCCGGAACGGTGGTCGGCCCGGCGACGGCCTATCCGCCGGCGGGGACCTGGATCCGCGACGTCTGCCACCCGCTGCCGGCCGCCGAAGCCTGTGCGCGGCTGCGGGACCGGCGCGATGCGCTCGACCGCCGCTACAACAGCGCGCTGCAGAGCGAGCGCGAGGCCATCGTGCGCGAACAGCGCGGCATCGATGCGCGCCTGGCCGCGGAGTGCGGGCGGTGACCGGCGCGCCTGGCGGCCTGCGCGCACTGCCGGTGACGACCGCCATCGCCGCGGCCCTGTGGCTGGCGGCGCCGGTGCCGCGCGCCGCCGCGCAGGACGTGGTCATCTACCGCTGCGTCGCCGCCGACGGCTCGGTCATGCTGCAGAACGGGCAGCGCTGCCCCAAGGGCACGCGCGAGCAGCGCCGCGTGCTGGAGGCGCCGCGAGCACCGGCGCCGCCGCCGGCCCCGGCTGCGCCGCCCGCCGCAGCCCCGGCCGCACCGGGCACGCTGTCGGCGCCGGCGCCCGTCGCTGCCGCACCGGCCATCGTCGAGCTCGCCGCGGCCCCGGCGCCGCCCCTGCATGCCTGCCGGACCTGGGACGGCGAGCGCTACTACGGCGACAGCGCCGAGCCCGCGCCGCGCTGCGCGCCGTTGCGCACCACCGCCCTCGATGGCCGCAGCCCGACGGCCGCGCAGGCCTGCGAGATGCGCCTGGACACCTGCGAACCGGTGGCCAAGGTGAAGGAGCACGAGCGCCGCATCCTCGACCTGTCCGTGCGCGTGGCCAAGATGCCGCGCAAGGAC
>NZ_SKFB01000064.1:0-11764 GCF_004344885.1 Lysobacter sp. N42 | reverse complement strand
ACGCGGTGCCTGTGGCGGGTGGAAAGCCCCGCCAGCTCACCGCGTTGCCCCTCGATGTCGGCAGCTACTCGGTTGCGACCGCCGGTGCCGGGGCAGGGCGAGCCCCGGTCGCAAGCGGCATCGCAGCCGCCGCCCGCGGGTACGCCGGAGCGGCCGCAGCCCGCCAGCCCGGAGCCCCGGCCATGAACGTGCTGCTGCGCTGGCTGCTGGACATGCTGCTGCGCTTCACGCGCACGCTCGACCTGCCGCTGCTGGCGGCGCTCGGTGCGCTCATGGTGATCGGCGTCGCCGTGCTCTACAGCGCATCCGACGAATCGACCTCGATGGCCATCGCACAGGCCGCGCGCTACGGCGTCGGCCTGGCCGCGATGTGGGCGCTTTCGCGCATGCCCCCCACCCAGCTGCGCAACTGGACGCCCTACGTCTACGCCGCCTCCCTCGTGCCGCTGGTGGCGGTGCTGTTCATCGGTGCCGGCAAGCACGGCAACCACTGGATCGACCTGGGCGTCTTCTATTTCCAGCCCGCCGAGCTGCTCAAGCTCTCGTTGCCGATGATGGTGGCCTGGTACCTCAACCGCAGCCCGCTGCCCCCGCGCCTTCCGGTCGTGCTCGCCGCGGGCGTCATCATCGGCCTGCCGACGCTGCTCATCCTCAAGCAGCCCGACTTCGGCACCGCCATGCTGGTCGCGCTGTCGGGTGCGTTCGCGCTGTACCTGGCCGGGCTGTCGTGGTGGTGGTTCGCCGCGGCGGCCGGCGCGGTGGCGGCGATCGCACCGGTGGCCTGGATGTTCCTGCTGCGCCCCTACCAGAAGGCGCGCGTGCTGACCTTCCTCGACCCTGAGCGCGACCCGCTGGGCGAGGGCTGGAACATCATCCAGAGCAAGATCGCCATCGGCGGCGGCGGCTTCACCGGCAAGGGCTGGCTGCAGGGTTCGCAGTCGCACCTCAACTACCTGCCCGAGCACACCACCGACTTCATCTTCGCCGTGCTCGCCGAGGAGTTCGGCTGGGTCGGCGTGGTCACCGTCCTCGCCCTCTACCTGTTCGTGATCGGGCGCTGCCTGTGGATCGCCAGCGAGGCCCGGGATGGCTATTCGCGCCTGCTGGCCGGCGCACTGGGGCTGGCTTTCTGCGTCTACGTCGTGGTCAACGGCGGGATGATCGCCGGCCTGCTGCCGGTGGTCGGCGTGCCCATGCCGCTGCTGAGCTATGGCGGCACGTCGGCGGTGTCGCTGCTGGCGGGCCTGGGCGTGGTCATGGCGGTGCGTGCGCACCGGCCGGTGCATTCGCGCTAGGTCGTACGCCCGCCCGCCGACGCACGACCGAGCGCCGGCGCGGTCCGGGTCACTGGCCTTCGGGAGGCTGCCAGAGCTCGAGCTTGTTGCCTTCGGGGTCGATCACCCAGCCGAACCTGCCGTACTCGGACTCCTCGACGCGGTCCTCGACGTCGCAGCCTTCCTCGCGCAGCACCGCCAGCAGGGCGTGCAGGTCGTCGACGCGGTAATTGACCATGAAGGATGCAGTGCCGGGGGCGAAGTAGCCGGTATCGGCCGCGAACGGGCTCCAGATGGTGGTGCCCGAGGGGTTTTCCGGCGTGCCCCAGCGGAAGGCCGCGCCGCCCCAGTCGAGCACGTCGATGCCCAGGTGCCGGCGGTACCACTCGCCCAGGGCCTTGGGATCGCGGGACTTGAAGAAGATGCCGCCTATGCCGGTGACGCGTCGCATGCGGGGTGCTCGGTGCGGGTGGAAGCCGAGTGTCGCAGGTGGCGCCGGCGGCGTGGATCCGGCTGTCGGGCGCCCTGGCGGTGGCCGGTGGCCCGCGCAGCCCGGATGAGGCCGCGGGCCGCACCCGCGGGACAGGAGCGCGGGTGCGGCCGCCGCGCGCGTACCGGCGCGTGCCGGCCCCGGGTGCGCTGCGCTTACCCGGGCTACGAAATTGCGTGGCAGGAAGCGTCGAAGAGGCCAACGTTGACGGATGCCCCGCGTCCGCGGGCATGACGGCATCGAGGGTTGTCGACTCGTCCTAGCGCTTCTTGCCCGTCGCGCGGGCGATCGCGTCGATGCGCGCCATGCGCAGGGCTTCGCCCAGCGCCGGGCCCTCGAGCCCTGCGGGAAGCATGTCGACGCGTACCGCGCGCGCCGCCTCCAGGGCCTGAAGCAGGGCGTCCCGCGGCGGATAGGGCTGGTCCTCGAGGCCAAGGCGCCCGCGCTTGTCGGCCTCGCAGACCAGCGCGAGCTGCGCGATGCGTTCGGGCCTTCGGAAACCGTCGCAGCGCTGCAGCAGGTCGTGCACGGTGCCGGCGCGCAGGTCGGCGAAGCGGTGCACATTCAGGTGCTCGCGGCAGGCCATCACGGCGAGCTGGCGATGTGCGGTGGGCACCTTCAGGCGATCGCAGACCTCGCGCACGGGCGGTACGCCGGCCTGTTCGTGGCCGATGTGCCTGGGCAGCACGTGCCCGGGCGTGCGTGCCTTGCCGAGGTCGTGCACCAGCGCGGCGAAGCCGATCAGGTCGTCGCCGGGCGCAAGGCGCGAGGCCATGTCGCAGACCATCTCGACGTGCACGCCGGTGTCGACTTCCGGGTGGTATTCGGCGCGCTGCGGCACGCCATAAAGCGCATCGACTTCCGGCAGCACCGCCGCGAGCGCGCCGCAGTCGCGCAGCGTGCGCAGGAAGGCCGACGGGCGGGCGCTGGCCAGTGCGCGCCGCAACTCCTGCCAGACGCGCTCGGGCGTGAGCTCGGCCAGTTCGCCGGACGCGGCCATCCCGCGCATCAGGTCCATCGTCTCCGGCGCGACCGCAAAGCCCATCGGCGCCAGCCGCGCCATGAAGCGCGCGGCGCGCAGCACGCGCAGCGGATCCTCGACGAAGGCCGGGCCGACGTGCCGCAGCACGCGCGCCTCGAGATCGCGCACGCCGCCGAGCGGGTCGACGGGATCGCCGAGGCTGCCGTCCGCGCGCACCTCGCGCGCGATCGCGTTGATGGTGAAGTCGCGCCGCGCCAGGTCCTCCTCCAGCGTCACCGAGGGATCGGCGTCGACCACGAAGCCGCGGTAGCCGCGCCCGGACTTGCGCTCGGTTCGCGCCAGCGCGTACTCCTCGCCGGTGGCCGGGTGCAGGAAGACCGGGAAGTCGCGCCCCACCGCCCTGAAGCCGGCGTCGAGCATCGCCTGCGGCGTGGCGCCGACGACGACGAAGTCGCGGTCGCCCGCCGGCAGGCCGAGCAGGGGATCGCGCACCGCGCCGCCGACGAGATAGACGCGCATCGCCTCAGCGCACGTGCTGGGCAAGGATGGCGACGATGTCGGTCGCCCCCGAGCTGCGGCCGAGCACGTACGAGAGCGGGGCGGGCTGGCCGGACACCCACAGCTTGAGTTCGGCATCGAGGTCGAAATGCCCCGCCGTCTCCAGCGAGTACATGACGATCGCGCGGTACGGAAGGCTCAGGTACTCGACCTTGCTGCCGGTCAGCCCCTGCTTGTTGACCAGCAGCAGCCGGCGGTCGGTGAAGACCATGAGGTCGCGCACGAAGCCGAAGGCGCGCTGCATGGCTTCGCCGGGCGCGAGCAGCGGGGCGAGATCATCCTTCAGGTCGGCGACGTCCTTCTCGCCGGCATGGCCGAGCATCGTGTCGAGCAGTCCCATGGCGCGTGCCTCTGTTGGCGGGGACGCAAGTGCAGCAGCTTTCAGCCGCGCCGGGAAGGGCGTTTGGCCGGCGGGGGCTTGATCGGCGGCGGCGCGGCCGGCGTGGCCGCGAGTGGACAGGCGAAGCGCTTGCGGGGGCCGCCGGTGATGCCGACCATGCGGTCGGAGACGCGCGCGGCGTCTCCGTTCAAGCGCCAGTCGTAGATCACGCTGAAGGCGAGCACGCGCGAGACGTAGTCGCGCGTTTCCTTGTAGCTGATGGTCTCAATGAAGATGTCGGGCTCGAAATGGCCGCGCAGCGACTTCCAGCGCGACAGCGGGGCCGGGCCCGCGTTGTAGCCGGCGATGGTGTAGTAGCTGCGGCCTTCGCCGAAGCCGTCGTAGAGCTGGCGCAGGTAGGCGGTGCCGATCGCGATGTTGGCTTCGGGATCCAGCAGGGTCGACTCGCCGTTCCAGGGAATCCCGATGCGCTGCGCGACCGCCGCGCCGGTCGCGGGCACCACCTGCATCAGGCCGATCGCGTTGGCACTGGAGCGTGCGACGCGGTTGAAGATGCTCTCGGCGCGGATCTCCGCGGCCACGAAGGCGGGGTCGAGCCGGTTGCGCGCGGCTTCGCGCCGGATCACCGCATCGAAGTCCAGCGGGAAGCGGAGCGTGTAGAGGCGCAGTTCCTCGGGATTGTCCTTGCCCAGCGAGAACACCGCGCGGTCCAGCCAGCCGTGCTCCTGCGCGATCCTGACCGCCATGGGCCTGTGCGCCGCGCCCAGCCGCGCGAGCGCGTCGTTCCACTCGGCCGTGGCCCAGGCCACGCGGTCGATGGCGTACAGGCCCATGGCGCGCCGGAACGCCGGCTCGTTCTCGACCGGCGCGCGGGCGGCGGCCGACTCGCCCGGAATCCAGGGGCAGAGCGCGTAGGGCGCGTCGATGCGGTCGGCGGCCAGGAAGCCGTGGAACTCGGGCTTCTTCGCCGCTTCCGCCCAGGCACGGCGCGCGCCGGCCGCATCGCCCAGCTTCTCGGCCAGGCGCCCCTCGAAATAGGCGTACTTCGAATCCGCGCGCTGCTTCTCGCCCATGCGGCGGATGGCGGCGAGCGCGGCCGGCCAGTCCTCGCGCACCAGCGCGATGCGCACGCGCCATTCGTGCAGGCGCTCGTCGAAGGCCGACTCGGGCACCGCGCTGATGTGCTGCCAGGCGTCGTCGTCGAACTGGCCGGCGGCCTGCAGCGCAGCCTGGTAGAGCACGCGGCCACGCTCGACTTCGGTGAAGCCGAGCGCGGGGCCGAACTTCGCCAGCTGTACCTGCGCGCTGCCGGGGATGGACTTGGCCAGCCGCGCCAGCCCGTGCATGGCGATGCGGCGGCTGCGCTCGGTCTTCGGCCAGGCGAGCGCGCGGTCGTGCACGGCCTCGACGAAGGCGGCGTAGTCCTGCGCCAGCGCCGCCTCGTCCGCCGGCAGGCCGCGCGCGGCGGCGCGCATGACCGCCGGCTGCCAGGCTTCCGCGGCCTTCTCCAGGCGCTCCCAGCGCAGCGCGGGGGTCAGCGCGCCGCGTGCATCGAGCGCGGCGAACACCGCGTCGCACTGCGTGGGCAGCGATTCGCCTGCGCCGCGCCAGAGCGCCTGCGCATCCACCGTCCACTGCGGCGTTAAGCGGCCCGTGGCGGCCTGCGCCGCGAGCTGCGCGCAGCGCAGGCCGGTGTCGTCGATATCGGCGCGCCATGCGGCCAGCACGGCCGGCCAGTCCTGGCGGCGCGCGGCCTCGGCGATCCATTCGCGGGCGAAGCGTGCACCGACGGCATCGTTGCGATGGCGCTGCAGGAACGCGTCGGCGCGCTCGCGCGGCAGGCTCGAAAGCTGCCGGCGCAGGTCGGCGTACTCGACCCAGGGAAACAGCGGATGGTCGGCGAGGTCGGCGTAGGCCGCGGCGTCGAAGGCGCCGCGTTCGGCCGCGGCGATGGCCTCGCGCACGCGCGGCAGGCGCGCGTCGGGCGCCCGGCGCGCGGTTGCCACGGGGGCCGGCGCGACCGGCGACGGCGTCGCCTGCGCCGCGGGCGAGGGCGCGATCTGCGCGCAGGCGGGCGTGGTCGTGGCGAGGGCGGCGGCGAGCAGCAGGGACGGGCGCATCGGCCGACTATAGCCAGCGCATCTGAACGCGCCGTGGTGACGCGGGCCGTGCAACCGCGGCGGCGCGCAGGCAGGCTAGCCGCTTTTCCGCGGAGTCCCCGATGCCCGTCGAATGGCTGGCCTTTCCCGTTCTCGGCATCGTCGCCGGCGTGCTGGCCGGGCTGCTCGGCGTGGGCGGCGGTCTCGTGCTGGTGGCCGCGCTGGCATGGCTTCTGCCGCAGGTGGGCGTTGCGCCGGAGATGGCCATGCACGCCGCGCTGGCCAGTTCGCTGGCGAGCATCGTGCTCACCGCGATGGCGTCGGCCCGCGCGCATGCACGCCGGGGCTCGGTGCTCTGGCCGACGGTGGCCTGGATGGTGCCGGGCCTGCTCGCCGGCGGCTGGCTCGGCAGTGCGGTGGCGGTGCGTATCGACGGCGACGTGCTGCGCTGGCTGGTGGCTGCCTACTGCCTGGTCGCGGCGGCGCAGCTGATGCTGTCGAGGGCGCGCGAGCAGGCCGAGGGCATCGTCCCGCGCGGGCCGGGCATGACCGCGGCCGGCACCGGCATCGGCGCGGTGTCGGCCATCGTCGGCATCGGCGGCGGCAGCATGACCGTGCCGCTGCTGGTCTGGCGCGGGGTGGCGCCGGTGCGGGCGGTCGGCACGTCCTCGGCCTGCGGCGTCGCGATCGGGCTGGGCAGCGCGCTCGGCTATGCGCTGCACCCGCCGGCCGGCGCGCTCGGCGCGCATGCCTGGGGCTATGTGTACCTGCCCGCCGCGGTTGGCGTGGCGCTGGCCTCGGTGCTGGCCGCGCCCTGGGGCACGCGGCTGGCGCACCGGCTCAGCGGTGCCCATCTCAAACGCGTGTTCGCGGGCTTCCTGGTCGCCGTCGCCCTGTCGCTGGTGGCAGGGGGCTGACGCTATCGGCCGGCTGCCGGAAAACTTCAGGGCGGCCCTTGTGGCGGGTTCATGGAACGTTTACAAACCGGTTGACGCCGCGGGAATCAGGAGAGCGGCGGGCCTGCTTGTGCATACTTACGGAGAGAGAAACATGAAAGCGTTCCGCCACCAGCCCCTGGCGAAAGCCATCCAGCTGTCCCTGCTCCTCGTCGCCCCCGGCCTTGCTGCCGCGCAGGAGGCCGACGAGCCCGGTACCGACGCCCGCCAGCTCGACTCGGTCACCGTTACCGGTTCGCGCATCAAGAAGGCGGATGTCGAGGATCAGGTCCCCGTCCAGGTCGTCACGCGCGAGGACATCGAGCGCACCGGCCTGACCTCGGTCGGCGACGTGCTGCAGCAGATCACCGGCGCGGGTTCGGGCTTCAACCGCACCCGCAACGCCTCCGGCAACGACGGCTTCCCGCCGGACGGCGGCGGCGCGGGCGCCGGTGCCACCACGGTCAACCTGCGCCACCTGGGCACCAAGCGCACGCTGGTGCTGGTCGACGGCCAGCGCTGGGTCAACGAGTCCTCCGCATCGGGCGTGGGCTCGGCGGTGGACCTCAACACCATTCCCCTGGCGGTCGTCGAGCGCATCGAGGTGCTGGAGGACGGCGCCTCCTCGCTGTACGGCTCCGACGCGATCGCGGGCGTCGTCAACATCATCACGCGGCGCAACTTCGACGGCGCGCAGCTATCGGTGAACTACGGCGAGTACGAGCCGGGCGACGGCGCGACCAAGGGCGTCGACATCGCCTGGGGTGGCTCCAGCGGAAGCGCGAGCTGGTTCGTCGGCGCGAGCTACCAGGACCAGGAGAAGGTCTCCTCGTCCGATCGCGAACGCACGCGTCTACCGGTGTTCGGTACGGGGCTCGCGCTGGGCTCCTCGCGCGTGCCCGGCGGACGCTTCGTGTTCACCGATCCACGCAACGGGGTCCGTTACGACCTCACCACCGATCCCACGCTCTCGAACCCGACCTATACGCCCGGCCTGCCACCGTGCGCGGGCGGGGCCGACCGCCCCGACGGCTTCCGCTGCTGGCTGGGCTCGCGCGACGCGTTCAACTACGCACCCTTCAACCTGCTGCTCACCCCCAACGAGCGCGCCGGCATCTTCGGCCAGTTCCGCCTGGAACTCTCGCCGACCACGAACTGGTACACGCGTGCGCTGGTGAACCGCCGCACCTCGCTCAACCGGGCCGCGCCGGAGCCCATCGACCTCGGTCCGGGCGCCGGTTCGCCCTTCACCGCGAACATCGTCATTCCCGCCAACCACCCGTTCAACCCGTTCGGCATCCAGCTGGACTCGACCAACATCTCCACGATCAGGCGGCGTCCGATCGAGGGCGGTCCGCGCCTATTCGAGCAGGAGGTCGACACCACCTATCTCGGCACCGGCATCGAGAGCTCGTTCGAGGTCGGCAGCGGGACGTGGTTCTGGGACGCCAACCTCGCGCACGGCCGCAACGAGGCCGAGCAGGAGAACCGCGGCAGCTACAACGCGCGCAACATCGCCATCGCCCTCGGCCCCACCGCCACCTGCGCGGCGACCCCGGGCTGCGTGCCGCTGGACATCTTCGGCTTCAACACGATCACGCCGGACATGCTGGCCTTCATCTCGCCGGTGTTCCGCGACCGCAGCGAGAACAAGCTGACGCTGGCGACCGCCAACCTCTCGGGCGAGGTCTTCGACCTGCCGGCCGGCGCGCTGTCCTTCGCCACCGGCTACGAGTACCGCAAGTACGAAGGCTCCTACGACCCCGATCCGCAGACGGTACGCGGCGAATACAACGGCGTGCCGTCGCTGCCGACCGCAGGCGAGTACGACGTCAACGAGGTCTACCTCGAGCTCAATGTTCCGTTGCTGGCCGATTCGGCATTCGGCAAGAAGCTCGACCTGAACCTCGCCGGGCGCTATTCGGACTACTCGACCTTCGGTGGCGAGTTCGTCCCGAAGATCGGCCTGCGCTGGCAGCTCGCCGACGAGTTCCTGCTGCGCAGTACGTACGCCGAAGGCTTCCGCGCCCCGACCATCGGCGAGCTCTACGCCAGCGGCACGCGCTTCGATGCGAACATCACCGACCCCTGCCTGATCAGCGTGGACGGTGCGGCCCCCACGGGCAACGCCGCCAACTGCCGCACGCTGGGTGTCCCCGTGGGTGCGCGACAGTTCGACCCGCAGATTGGCGTCGAAACAGGCGGCAACCCGCTGCTCGAGCCCGAGCGTTCGCGCAGCTTCTCGGCCGGGTTCGTCTGGTCACCGTCGATCCTGGAGAACACGGCGATCGCGCGCCGCGTCGACATCGAGGCCACCTTCTACCGCCACGCGATCGAGGGCGCGATCCAAGCCACCGACCCGCAGACCCAGCTCGACCTCTGCGTGGAATCCCTGGATCCGCGCTACTGCGGCGGTATCACGCGTAATCCAACCACCGGAAACATCGACACGTTCGCCAACTTCCTCGGCAACTTCGATTCGATCAAAACCGACGGCTGGGACTTCGACGTGTTCTGGGTCCTGCCTGAAACGCCGATCGGCAACTTCGAATTCACCTGGCAGAACACGTGGGTCACGCGCTACGAGGCGACCAGCGCCGATGGCTCGCTGCAACCCCTCGAGCCGGGCCGACTGGTGAGCGACCCGGTCACACGCTCGATTCCGGAGTGGACGTCCAATGCCACGCTGGCCTGGCAGAAGGGCAACTGGACCGCCTCCTGGACAGCGCGCCACATCAGCGAGCTCACCGAAGACTGCGGCGACGCCGCGGGCTTCCCGATCTGCCGCAACGATCCCGCCACCGGCCAGAACCGCCTGGGCGCGACCACGTTCCACGACGTGCAGGTGGGCTACAAGATCGACTGGATGCGTGGGCTGCAGCTGCTCGCCGGCATGAACAACGTCTTTGGCAAGGATCCGCCGGTCTGCCTCTCGTGCAATCTCAACAGCTTCGACGGCTCGACCTACGATCTGCCCGGTGGCGGCTTCTGGTACGTACGTGCCGATCTGCGGTTCTGACGGCGGCGTTGCAGGGCTCCACGGAGCGGCCGGGGTATCCCCCGGCCGCTCTCTCGTTGAAGGGTGACGCACGCCGGCAGGGCGCCTAGGTGTCCAGCGCCGCCCGATGCATCCGCGCGATCTCCATCAGCCGCACCACTTCCGTGGACTTGTCCAGCACGTCCACGCCGTAGCGTTCGCGCAGGCCCCGCGTGTCGGCGTCGTAGGCCAGCGAGGTCAGTACGACGACGGGCGTGTCGCGCTCGGGCCGTGCGCGCATCTGGCGCAGGAACTCCCAGCCGTCCATCACCGGCATGACCAGGTCGAGCACGATCATCGACGGATGCGAGCCCGCGTCGAGCCGCTCCAGCGCCTCCCGGCCATTGCCCGCCTCCTCCACCGCGAAACCTTCCAGCGTGAACAGATCGCGCAGGGACTTCCGGATCTCCCGGTTGTCTTCCACGACCAGCAGCGATGCGGTAGCCATTGGCGATCCCCCGTGAGCCGATTCTTCGGACCGCACGTGTGCGGGATGCGTGAATCGGCTGCAGGCGCGCCGCGGTTGTTGCAGGACGCTTCAGGCGCGCCGGCGGACGGGCGCCGGCGGCTACTGGAGGCAGCGCTCGGGGACTTCGAGGTCCACCGACACCCCGAGATGGTCGGAGAAGGCGGCGGGCACGGCACAGGCCTCGCCGCTGCGCAGGCCGTCGCCGATGAGGATGTGGTCGATGGCGCGCTGCGGCGCCCAGCTCGGGAACGTGGGCACCTGGCAGGCGGGCGGCTGCAGCCGGGTCCGCTTGAACAGCTGCTGCATCTCGGGCTGCTCGATGGTGCAGTTGAAGTCGCCCATCAGCACCGCATGCGAGCGACCGTGCAGCAGCTCGGCGATGAAGGAAAGCTGCGAGGCGCGGGAGGCGGCGCCGAGCGAGAGGTGGGCGACCGCGATCAGCAGCGCGTCCTCGGCGTCGCCGAAGCTCGCCAGCAGCACGCCACGCCCGCCGAGCCGGCCCGGCAGCGGGTGGTCGTGCACCTCGCGCGGCTCGAGCTTGGAGAGGATGCCGTTGGCACTGGAGGCCACCCCGCCCACGCGGCGGTTGGGCTGGTGGCTCCAGTAGGGAAAGCCGCCGCGCTGGGCCAGGTAGTGGGTCTGGCAGACGAAGCCCGAGCGCAGCGAGCCCGGGTCGCTCTCGTTCAGGCCCACGATGTCGTGCGTGCCGGCCAGCCTCGCGATCGCGTCGAGGCTGCCCCGCTTGTTGCCGGCCGGCAGCACGTGCGACCAGCTGCGCGCGATGTAGTCGCCGTAGCCGCGCGTGCTGGAGCCGGCCTGGATGTTCGCGCTCAGCAGCTTGAGGCGGCGTTCCGCCATCGAGCGCCTGGGGTCACCCGTTCGCCGCTGGCGCCGCCGCGGGAGCGGCGGGTGCGGCCGCGCGCTCGCGGGCGATCAGGTGCTCGGCGATGCGCAGCGTGTCGTCCAGCGACTTGCCGGTCACGCGGTACTTGCCGGCCACCACCAGCGTGGGCGTGGAGTCCACGCCGCTGCGGGTGATGAACTGCATCGCGCGCTTGAGCTTGGCGTTGACGCTGAAGCTTTCCATCGTGCTGGCGAACTGCTGGGCGTTGGCGCCGTGCCGGGCATAGAACGCCGCGATCTCCTCGTTGCTCGAGGGCGGCTGGATCGACAGCGAGCGCTCGACGTGCAGGGCGTTGAACATCGCCTGGTGGGTCTTGCCGACCAGGCCCAGCGACTCGGCCGCGTAGTAGGCCTTGGCATAGGGCACCCAGTAGCCGCCGAAGGGCGCCGCCACCGGCACGACCTTCACATCGGCCGGCTGCTGCGCCTTCCAGCCCTGCAGCAGCGGCTCGAAGGAGGCGCAGTGCGGGCAGGTGTAGCCGAACACCTCGACGACCTCGATCGTGCCGGCGGCGGGCTCGAAGGGCGTGCCGCCCGGGATCTCGACGTAGTCGGTGCCGGCGACCGGCGCCGGCCCCTGCGGCGGACGCGCCTGCGCCGGGCGGGCGTGCTGGGCCAGCGTGTGTCCGACGCCGATGTGGAGCGCATCCTGCGCGGCCTCGGGCTCCAGGTCGACG